>JAYQTA010000004.1:0-179778 GCA_038147155.1 Candidatus Australimonas brisbanensis | reverse complement strand
GAGGCCCACCAGTCGTGGTCGACGCCGGTGTTGATGATGGCGTGGTCCGGGTCGCGGTACACCCCCAGCGGGTCCTGCCCCTTCTGCACCCGCTCGATCTGCTCCTCCACCACCTTGCGCAGCAGCACCACGCCCCGGTCCGAGTAGGAGAGGTGCTCGATGGCCCGGTTGGCCACGGGGCCCTGGGTCTCCCAGGCCATGTGGTCCTGGGGGATCACCGCGTGCATGGTGAAGTGGGTGAAGGGGTGCAGCGCGTTCGCGGGCTCCTTGTACGGCTCCTTGTACTCCACCTCCGGGTCGAAGGCCTGGGGGTGGGTGGGCGCGCCGTCCTCGTTGGGGAAGAAGAGCACGTGGATGTGCATGGTGTGCTGGTCATCGATGGGCGTGCGGTACTGGGTGGACGGGCCCTGGCGCAGGATGGTGGGGAAGACCACCGGGTGCTCGTCGGTGGTGCCGTTCTTGTAGGTGCGCCGCTTCATCAGCCCGAAGTCCGTGGCGTAGAAGTCGTAGGACTCCACGTCGTCGGTGAACCCACGGGTGGTGTTGACGGGCTTGCGGCCACCGCCGATGAACTCCTGGTGGAGCACCTGCAGGTGCGCCGGGTCCATGGAGTTCTCCATGGCCTGGAACCAGTTGCAGTCCAGCTGCGGGTGCACCAGGATCTTGCGCCGCCCGTCGGGCCGGTACAGCGTGTCGTAGTGGGGCATGGGAGGCACGGGCGCGGGGCCCATGTAGGCGAACACCAGGCCCACGTGCTCCTGCACGGTGTAGGCCTTCTGCTTCACCGACTTCATGATGGCGTCGTTGCGTTCGGGCGGGGTCTCCAGGATGTTGCCCTCGCAGTCGAACAGCCAGCCGTGATAGGCGCAGGAGATACCCCGCTCCTCCACGCGCCCGTACACCAGCGAGGCCGAGCGGTGGGCGCACTTCTCGCCCAGCAGGCCGATGCGGCCCGTCCCGTCCCGGAACAGCACCAGGTCCTCGCCCAGCACCCGCACGAACTTGGTGGGGCGCTCCGTTGTCAGCTCAGACGCCACGGCGATGGGGTGCCAGTAGCGCCGCAGCAACTCGCCTGCGGGCGTCCCCGGCCCCACGCGGGTGAGCTTCTCGTTCTCCTCGCGGGTCAGCATGGCGGGCCTCCTTGGTTGGGCAACCCCGGCGGTGCCGGGGAGATATTCACGCAACCTGCACGCGAGTATACGCCCCCTTCATACGGGCTTCATGGGTCAACCCTAGGTTGACCGACAGACAATATCGGGGCCGAGGCCCCGTTCAAGGAGTCCCCCCGCATGTTGACCGCCGAACAGAACGAGAAGCTCACGAGCGTCGTCGCCGGCACCCCCATGGGGGAACTGATGCGCCGCTACTGGCACCCCGTCGCCGCCACCGCTGAACTTGAGGACAAGCCCACCAAGGCCGTCCGCATCATGGGCGAGGACCTGGTGCTCTACAAGGACAACTCCGGCAAGTACGGGCTGGTGGACCGCTACTGCCCGCACCGGCGCGTGGACCTCTCCTACGGCATCCCTGAGGAGCACGGCCTGCGCTGCATGTACCACGGGTGGATGTTCGACGAGTCGGGCGCCTGCATCGAGCAGCCCTTCGAGGAGACCGTCCACCCCGACGGGCGCTTCAAGGAGAAGACGGGCATCGCCGCCTACCCCGTGCAGGAGCTGCGCGGGCTGCTGTTCACCTACATGGGCCCCCAGCCCGCCCCGCTGCTGCCCCAGTTCGAGCCCTTCACCTGGGACGACATCTGGATCGACATCGGCATCGTGGAGCTGCCCGCCAACTGGCTCCAGTGCATGGAGAACTCCATGGACCCGGTGCACCTGGAGTGGTGCCACGGGTACTGGGGCGTCTACCAGGAGGCCCAGAAGGCCAAGCGGGCCGGCAAGGAGCCGGAGATCTTCCCCACCATGCCCCGCAAGCACCTAAAGATCGGGTTCGACCAGTTCGAGTACGGGCTGATCAAGCGCCGCGTGGTGGAGGGCACCACCGAGGAGGACACCGACTGGAAGGTGGGGCACCCCCTGATCTTCCCCCAGATCCTCTTCGTGGGCAGCGTGGTTAACGGCTCGCTCCAGTACCGGGTGCCGGTGGACGACACCCACACCATGCACTACACGTGGTACTTCTATAAGTCCGCTCCCGGCGCCGAGAAGCCGCAGCAGGACCGCATCCCCTACTGGCAGGTGCCGCTCTTCCACCCCGACGGGCGGCTCATCGAGGATCTGGTGAACCACCAGGACTTCGTGGCCTGGATCACCCAGGGTGCCATCGCCGACCGCACCAAGGAGAAGCTGGGCCAGTCCGACCGGGGCGTCATCATGTACCGCCAGGTGCTGGAGGAGCAGCTCGCCATCGTGGCCGACGGCGGCGACCCCATGGGCACCGTGCGCGACGCCGCCAAGAACAAGGCCATCGAGCTGCCGCTGGAGCGCTGGCAGGCGCTCTCCAACCCGGCGCGCCTGCTGGACTACGGCGCGACCCAGGCGGGCGAGACGCCCGACCTGCAGGACCAGATCCGGCGCATCCTTGCCACCTGGTCCGAGTCCACCGACTGGGTGGTGACGGGCAAGGAGTGAGGCTCCGCCCGCCGAACGAGCCAGAAACAGGAAGGCCCCCGGCAGTTGCCGGGGCCTTCCTTCGCGTGCGGAATGGGGGCTACTTGCGAAGGATGTTCAGGGCGGCGCCCGCCTTGAACCACTCCAGCTGCTCGGTGGACATGGTGTGCTTGAGGCTCACCTGCTCCTCCCAGCCGTCCTCGTGGTGCAGCACCATGGTCACCGGCTTGCCCGGCGCCAGGTCCTTGAGACCTATGATGCTGACGCGGTCGGTCTCCTGCACCTTCTCGTAGTCGTCGGCGTTCTGGAAGGTGAGGGGCAGGATGCCCTGCTTCTTCAGGTTGGTCTCGTGGATGCGGGCGAAGCTCCGGGTCACCACCGCCTTGCACCCCAGCAGACGCGGGGTCATGGCGGCGTGCTCGCGGGAGGAACCCTCGCCGTAGTTGAAGTCGCCCACCGCGATCCACGACTCACCCTGCGCCTTGTAGGCGCGGGCGATCTGCGGGTAGGGGGCGCGCTCGCCGGTGTTCTGGTTCAGCCCCTCGCCGGCCTCGCCCGTGAAGGCGTTGATGGCGCCCAGGAACGCGTTGTCGGAGAGCTTGTCCAGGTGGCCGCGGAAGCGCAGCCAGGGCCCGGCGGGGGAGATGTGGTCGGTGGTGCACTTGCCGCGCGCCTTCACCAGCACGTGGGCGTGGTCGAAGTCCTTGCCGTCCCAGGCGGCGAAGGGCGCCAGCAGTTGCAGGCGCGTGGACTGCGGGTCCACCGTGACGGTGATGTTCGAGCCGTCCTCGGCGGGGGCCACATAGCCGAAGCCCTTGCCGGTGAAGCCCTTGGCGGGAACCTCAGGCGCGGGGGCGGGGGCGGTGAACTTGAACTCCTTGCCGTCCGCGCCCTTGAGGGAGTCGGTGAGGGGGTTGAAGTCCAGGCGGCCCGCGATGCCCAGGGCGAAGACCATCTCCGGGGAGGCGATGAAGTTCATCGTCGCCGGGTTGGCGTCGTTGCGGGCGGGGAAGTTGCGGTTGAAGGAGGTGACGATGGCGTTCACGTCACCCTTCTTGATGCTGGGGCGGCGCCACTGGCCGATGCACGGCCCGCAGGCGTTGGCCATCACCGTGGCGCCCACCTTCTCCAACTCCGCCATCTGCCCATCGCGGGCGATGGTGGCGTGCACCGCCTCCGACCCCGGCGTCACCAGCAGCTCGGCGGCGGCCTTGATGCCGTGGGCGCTGGCCTGGCGCGCCACGTCGGCGGCACGGGAGACGTCCTCGTAGGAGGAGTTGGTGCAGGAGCCGATGAGGGCGGAGGAGATGTTCACCGGGTAGCCCTCGGCCTCCACCGCGGCGGCCACCGCCGAGATGGGCCGGGCCAGGTCCGGGGTGTGGGGGCCGACGATGTGCGGCTCCAGGGTCGAGAGGTCGATCTCGATGACCTGGTCGAAGAATTTCTCGGGGCTCTTCGCCACCTCCGGGTCTGCCGTCAGCATGTCCGCGCGCTTGTCGGCCAGGGCCGCCAGCTCGCCGCGGTCCGTGGCCTTCAGGTAGGTGGCCATGCGCTGGTCGTAGGGGAAGATGGAGCAGGTCGCGCCCAGCTCGGCGCCCATGTTGGTGATGGTCGCCTTGCCCGTGGCCGAGATGGACTCGGTGCCGGGGCCGAAGTACTCCACGATGGCGTTGGTGCCGCCGGAGACGGTGAGGATGCCCGCCAGCTTCAGGATGACGTCCTTGGGGGCGGCCCACCCGTTCAGTTTGCCCGTCAGCTTCACGCCGATGAGCTTGGGGTAGAGCACCTCCCACGGGAAGCCCGCCATCACGTCCACCGCGTCAGCGCCGCCTACGCCGATGGCCGCCGCGCCCAGCCCGCCCGCGTTGGGGGTGTGGGAGTCGGTGCCGATGAGCAGCAGGCCGGGGAAGGCGTAGTTCTCCAACACCACCTGGTGGATGATGCCCGACCCCGGCCCCCAGAAGCCCAGCCCGTACTTGCGCGCGGAGGTGGACAGGAAGCCGTACACCTCCTCGTTCTGCGTGGCCGCCTCGGCGGTGTCCGTCTTGGCGTTCACGTTGGCCAGGATCAGGTGATCGCAGTGCACCGTGGTGGGCACCGCCGCCGTGGGGCGGCCCGCCTGCATGAACTGGAGGATGGCCATCTGCCCGGTCACGTCCTGCAGGGCCACGCGGTCGGGGCGCAGGTCCAGGTAGCTCTCGCCTGCGTTCAACTCAGCGTCGGCGGGCCGGTCCAGGTGGCCCAGGATCACCTTCTCGGCGTAGGTGAGCGGGCGGTTGAGCCGCTTGCGGACGGCGGCGATGCGCTCCGCCATCTTGGTGTAGGCCTCCTCCACGAATGCGGGCGTGGAGTCAACGAGCGGGGCAGCCATGGGCCTCCTCCTGTGGTGCGCGCCGCGCCCACGCGCGAGAGGCGCCGGGCACGGCCGGGGTCTGGGGTGGGCGGCCCGTACCTGCGAACAGGGCGCCGGGGCCGCGCGGGGTAGATTACCACGCTCCCCGCGCACGCGGGAGCAGGGGCGCACTCCCGCACCCCTGCTATGCTGCCGCCATGTACGTCATCGGCACGGCGGGTCACGTGGACCACGGCAAGTCCACCCTGGTGCAGGCGCTCACGGGGATAGACCCGGACCGCCTGGCCGAGGAGAAGGCGCGTGGGATGACGATAGACCTGGGCTTTGCCTGGCTCACGCTCCCCTCGGGGCGCGAGGTGAGCCTGGTGGACGTGCCGGGGCACGAGCGGTTCATCAAGAACATGCTGGCCGGTGTGGGCGGGGTGGACCTGGCGCTGCTGATCGTGGCCGCCGACGAGTCCGTGATGCCGCAGACCCGCGAGCACCTGGCCATCCTGGACCTACTGGGCGTGCGACGCGCCATCGCCGTCATCACCAAGGCTGACCTGGCCGACGCCGACACGCTGGAGCTGGTGGGGCTGGAAGTGGAGGACGCGCTCAGCGGCACGAGCCTGGAGGGCGCGCCCATCCTGCCCGTCTCCGCCGTCTCCGGCCAGGGGGTGCCCGAACTGCTGGCCGCCATGGACGCGGCGCTCACCCAGGAGGCCGCCCGGCGCGATGTGGGCCGCCCCCGCCTGCCGGTGGACCGGGTGTTCACCATCACCGGCTTCGGCACGGTGGTCACCGGGACACTGGTGGACGGGAGCCTGTCCGTGGGGCAGGAGGTGGAGCTGGTGCCGTCGGGGCAGCGCTCGCGCATCCGGGGGCTCCAGTCGCACCGGCGGGCCATCGAGACGGCGGGTCCCGGCAACCGGGTGGCGGTGAACCTGGTGGGTCTCTCGCCGGAGCAGGTGGCGCGCGGTGAGGTGCTCACCACCCCCGGCTGGCTGCGCCCCACCCGCGCGGTGGACGCGCGCGTCCACGCCCTGCCCGATGCCGCCCGCCCCCTGCCCCACAACCAACGCGTCACCTTCCATGCCTTCGCCGCCGAATCGCCCGCCCGCGTGCGTCTGCTGGAGGTGGACGCGCTGGAGCCGGGCCAGGAGGGCTGGGCGCAGGTCTACCTGGAGGCGCCCGTGGCGCTGGCACGCGGCGACCGGTTCGTGCTGCGCTCGACCGACGCCACGTCGGGCGGCGGTGTGGTAGTGGACGTGGACGCGCCCCGTCACCGGCGCCGCCACGCACCCACCATCGAGCGGCTGGAACGCATCGCCCAGGGCTCCCCCACCGCAGGGCTGGTGACGGCGCTGGAGGGGCGCGGGGCCACGCCCCTCGCCGAGCTGGCCCGGCGCGCCAACCTGGGCGCGGACGAGGCGTTGGCGCTGGCCGCCGAGGCCATCGCCGAGGGGGCGGTGGTGCCGCTGGGCGAGGGGATGCTCTCCAGCACGACCATGCTGCTGACGGCCGGTGAGTGGACGCGCATCGCGGCAAGGGCCCAGGCGGCCATCGCCGCGTTCCACCAGGCGAGCCCCTTGCGCGCAGGCATGACGCGTGAGGAGCTGCGCTCGCGCCTGGGTCTGGCGGGCAACGTTGCGCAGGCAGCCATCGCGAGGCTGGTGGCAGGCGGAACGCTGGTGGGTGATGGCGCGCTGGTGCGCCTGCCAGAGCACGCCGTGGCGCTCACCCCCGCCCAGCAGGCACAGATGGACGCGTACCTAGCAGCGCTGGAGGCGCAGGACTTCCCCGCCGAGACCCCGGCCATCGCCCCGGAGCTGCTGGCGCTGGCGGCCGAGCAGGGGCGCGTGGTGCGCGCCGGTCAGGGCGTGGTGTTCGCCGCCGCCAACTACCAGCGGCTGACGGACGCCATCGTGGCGCTGGCCCGCCGCGACGGGGCCGTGACGGTGGCGGGGGTGCGCGATGCGCTGGGGGCCTCGCGCCGCTACGCGCTGGCGCTGCTGGAGCACCTGGACGAGCGCAAGGTGACCCGCCGCCAGGGCGACGAGCGCGTCCTGCTGTAGGAGGGAAGATGTCGCTCGACCTCACCCAGGCAGCAGCCCAGCTGGACGCTGCCGCACCCCACATCCGCGCGCGGTCAGCCTCGGACGCGCAGGCCGCAGCGCTGGTGGCGGGCGCCCTGGCCGACGCCGACCCCAGCGCGCTGGAGGCGCGCCGTCGCGCGGCACGCACCACGTTCCTGGTGGCGGGGGTGCTGGAGAAGGCGATGGGCGCGACCCCTGCGCCGCCCCCACCGGTGGACCACGCCGTCATCGCCGTGGACGGCTCGCACATCGACGTGGACCGCGCCTCCTCCGCGCGCCTCGCGCTGGTGAACCTGGGCACGGTGATCCTGCGCTACGGTGAGCAGCCAGACGCGGCCCTGAGCAGCCAGGCACGCCTGCTCTCCACCGACGATGACCTGGCGCTGCGCGCGCCCGACGGCACCCGCGAGAGCCCCGTGGAGGGGCCAGTGCTGGGGATGCTGCGCGCGGTGATGGAGGTCGAGTCGCTGGCCGCGGCGGTTGAGGCGCTGCCCGCTGGGCTGCCCGCACTGGCACTGCTGGACGGCTCGCTGATCCTGTGGGGCCTGGCGGGCGCCGCCTACCCCGACCACGTGCGCCGCGCCCTGCTGGACGAGCGGCTCCTGCCCGCGCTGGAGCGCCTGCGCGCCGCATCGGCCCAACGCCTCCTGGCGGTGGTGAGCCACGTCAGCGCCCCCCGCTCCACGGACGTGGTGAACGCGGCGCGCCTGGCCCCCGGCCTGTGCCCGCACGAGCGGGTGAACTGTGATGCGCACTGTGGGTCGCTGGCCCGCGGCAAGCGCCCGTGCGACGGCGTGGGCGCGCTGACGGACGCCGGGCTGTTCGCCCGCACCCTGGCCCCCGGCGAACGCTCGCCCCTGTACGCCTCGGCATCGTCGGTGATGGACGCGTACGGCGAACACGCGGTGCGCTTCAGCTACGTCCACCTGGGGGAGGAGGTGGCGCGGCTGGAGGTGCCCGGGTGGACGGACGCCGAGGCGCTGGGCCTTGCCCACGCCCTGGTGCTCCAGCAGGCCGCCAAGGGGCACGGATACCCGATGGCGCTGCAGGAGGCGCACGAGCAGGCCGTCATCAACGGGGCCGACCGGCGCGCCTTCGGGGCGCTGGTGGAGGAACTGTTCGGGCGCGGGGCGGTGGGCGAGGCGCAGAAGGCCCGCTCCAAACGCACCCGCTGGGTCTGAGGCGGCAGGAAAGTGACCGAAAGAGGCCGCGCCCCACGTTGAACAACTTCCAATATATGATATAATTGTCATTGTTCCAGGAAAGCCTGGACCGATCTGAGGGGGCTCATCACCCCAGGGGGGCCAGCAACCACCCCGCTGGAGCGTCGCGACGCTCCAGGCCTTCGGACGCAGAACCAAGAGGTTTCGCGAGGGAGGAGTGCATCACATGAGGCAGCAGATCACGACCAAGGCCGCCCAGACCTCCAAGCCTGGCGCCAAGCCTGCGGCTCAGCCGGCCGCCAAGCCCGGCGCCAAGCCCGCCGCTCCCAAGCGCTAATCGCGTAGCGGCAACGGCGCAGAGCCGAACGACCCAACGGGGGGACTCGATGAGTCCCCCCGTTGCTATCTCCTGCCACCCGCGAGACAATCAATACAAGATTGACAACAGCGGACATCTCTGTACACTTTTGACCATGAACCCCGTCTATATCACCCTTGAGCAGGCGGCAGAGCGCCTCCAGTGCTCGGTGCGCACCCTGCGGCGATGGATCGCCGCGGACAAACTGCGTGCCGCGCGATTGCCCGGCGGCGGCTACCGCATCGCCCAGGAGGACGTGGACCACCTGCTCGCCCCGGAGGCCCAGCACGCCATGACCGCACCGAACCCGTCCGACCACGCGCCCTCCACCGGGAACGGCCACCAGCTGGTGCCCGGTGGCGGGGTCACCAGCCCCCAGGGGTTCCTGGCGGGTGCCGCTTACGCCGGCATCAAGACCTTCGCCAAGGACAAGATGGATTTGGGCATCCTCCTCTCGGAGCGCGCGTGCGTGTCCGCGGGCACCTACACCCTCAACAAGTTCATCTCCCCCTCGGTGACCCTCACCCGCCAGTTGGTGGAGCGGGGTAACGTGCGCGGGGTGTTCGTCTCCTCAGGCATCGCCAACGCGGGCGTGGGGGAGCAGGGTATGGTGGACGCACAGGAGGCCGTGGCGCTGGCCGCCGAGCACGTGGGCGTTGGAGACGACGCGCTGGTCATCGGCACCACGGGCGTCATCGGCGTGGAGATGCCAATGGCACTGATCCGCTCGGGCATCCCCAACATCTCCCTCTCGCGCGAGGGCGGGGCTGGCTTCGCCCGAGCCATCATGACCACCGACCGGGTGCCCAAGTCCGTGGCGCTCTCGCTCACGCTGGGCGGGAAGACCGTCACCCTGGGCGGCTGCACCAAGGGCTCCGGCATGATCCACCCCAACATGGCGACCATGCTGGCCTACATCACCACCGACGCCGCCGTGGACGCGGGCTTCCTGCGCCCGGCGCTCAAGGCGGCGGTGGACGAGACGTTCAACATGGTGACCGTGGACGGCGACACCTCCACCAACGATATGGTGGTGGTCCTCGCCAATGGCGCTGCGGGCAACAAGCCCATCGGCGCAACGAGCCCGGACGCCCCGGCCTTCGCCGCCGCGCTCCAGGAGCTGTGCGTCCTCCTCTCGCGTGAGTTGGTGAAGGACGCCGAGGGGTCGTCGAAGATCTTCTCCGTGCGGGTGGAGGGTGCGGCCTCCAACGAGGACGCGCGCCGTGCGGCGCGCGCCGTTGCCGCCTCCTCCCTGGTCAAGTCGGCCATCCACGGCAACGACCCCAACTGGGGGCGCGTGGTGGCGGCCGCCGGGTATTCCGGCGCGGATCTGGACGTGAGCAAGGTGAGCTTCCGCATCAACCAGGTGGTCATCATGGAGGCGGGCACGCCCATCTCCTTCCACCGAGAGGCGGTCATCGCCATCATGAACAACCCGGAGGTCTCCCTCACCCTGGACCTGGGCCTGGGCGAGGGGACGGCCACGGCGTGGGGCTGTGAGCTGACCGAGGAATACGTGCAGTTCAACAGCGCCTACACGACGTAAGACTCCCCCATCCCACACCCGCAGGCGGTCTCATGAGCAAGAACGGGCCTATCACCCTCATCAAGATCGGCGGCTCCACCCTGGGCGCCGAGGACACCTCCCTGGCCGACGTGGCCGCTCTGCAGGCGGCGGGCGAGCGGGTGGTGATTGTCCACGGCGGCGGGCCGGAGATCACAAGTTGGATGGGCAAGCTGGGCATCCGTGCCGAGTTCGTGCGCGGCCTGCGCGTCACCGACGGCCCCTCCCTGGAGGTGGCCACCGCCGTGCTGGCGGGGCTCATCAACAAACGGCTGGTGGCGGCCCTTGCCGCCGAGGGCGCGCGGGCCGTGGGTCTGTGCGGCGCGGACGGCGGGCTGGTGCGCGGGGCCATCACGGACCCGGCGCTGGGCCGCGTGGCCGGGGCCGTCGCCATCGACCCGGCCCCGGTGCTCGCCCTGCTCAAGGCGGGGTACGTGCCGGTCATCGCCCCCATCGGCGCGGAGGATGCGCCGGGGGGCGGGCTGGTGAACGTGAACGCCGACACCGTGGCGGGCTCCATCGCGGTGGCGCTGGGGGCCGCACGGCTGGTCTACCTGACCGACGTGGACGGGGTGATGGACGCCAACGGGCGGGTGCTCCCGCTCCTGAGCCCCGAGGTGGCCGAGGGCCTAATGCACTCCGGCGTGGCCAAGGGTGGCATGATCCCCAAGCTGGAAGCGTGCGTCGGAGCGGCGCGCGGGGGGCTCGCGGCCCACATCGTCAACGGTACCCGCTCCGGCGCCCTGCGCGCCGTGCTCGAGGGGAAGGCCGGGGGCACCACGGTGCGCGGCTAGCCGCGCCCACACCCGAAGGGGCGTAGAATCGCCCCGCAATACCTGAACGGCCGGCGGCACGCGCCGGGGAGGCAGTCATGGCAGGCAAGGCAGAGGCCTGGAAGGCCAAGGAATCGCGCTACTACATGCACGTGGTGAACCGCCAGCCCATCGTCATCGAGCGGGGCGAGGGCGCACGCGTGTGGGATGTGGACGGGAAGGAGTACCTGGACTTCACCGCTGGCTGGGCCGTGGTGAACCTGGGCCACAACCACCCCGCCGTGACCAGGGCGATCCAGGAGCAGGCCGCGAGGCTGCTCCAGACCTCCAACCAGTTCTACACCATCCCCCAGCTGGAGCTGGCCGAGGCGCTGGTGGAGAACTCGTGCCTGGACAAGGTGTTCTTCGCCAACTCCGGCGCCGAGGCCAACGAGGGCGCGGTGAAGCTGGCGCGCAAGTACGGGCGCACGCACCGCAACGGGGCGCAGGAGGTCATCACCGCGCTGAACTCCTTCCACGGGCGCACCATGAACATGGTGGCCGCCACGGGCCAGCCGCACTACCAGGAGGCGTGGGCCCCGCTGCCGCCGGGCTTCGTCAACGTGCCCTACAACGACCTGGCCGCCATGAAGGCCGCCACCACGGAGCGCACCTGCGCCATCATGGTGGAGGTGCTCCAGGGCGAGGGCGGAGTGAACGTGCCGTCCGAGGGCTACCTGAAGGGGCTGCGCGAGTGGTGCGACGCCAACAATCTGCTGCTCATCTTCGATGAGGTGCAGACCGGTGTGGGCCGCCTGGGCACGCTGTTCGGCTACCAGGCCTTCGGGGTTGAGCCCGACATCATGACCCTGGCCAAGGGGCTGGGCAACGGCGTGCCCGTGGGCGCGTTCCTGGCCAAGGACGCCTGCGCGGTGCTGGAGCCGGGCGACCACGGCTCCACCTTCGGCGGCAACCCGCTGGCGACGGCGGCGGCCGACGCCGTGGTGCGCACGATGGTGGCCGAGAACATCGCGGGACACGCCAAGGAGATGGGCGCCTACTTCACCGGCAGGCTCAACGACTACCGCAAGGCGCACCCCGCGCTGGTGAAGGACGTGCGCGGCATGGGCCTGCTCATCGCCCTGCAGTTCTCTGATACCATCGCCCGCGAGGTGGTCACGGCCGCCAACGACGAGGGGCTCCTGCTCAACCCCGTGCGGCCCGATGCCATCCGTTTCATGCCCCCCCTGACCATCACCCGCGCCGACGTGGACGAGGCCATGGACAAGCTGTCCCGGGCCATCACCAAGGCGACGGCCAAGTAAACACCCCAAGACCGAGAGCGAGGACCCGCAAGATGGCGCAGAAGATCGTGTTGGCGTACTCCGGCGGACTGGACACCTCCGTGGCGATCCGCTGGCTGGAGGAGAACTACCAGTCCGAGGTGGCCACCCTCACCATGGACATCGGCGGCAAGGTGGACCTGGAAAGGGCCCGCCAGCGCGCGCTGAAGATCGGCGCCATCCGCGCGGACGTGCTTAACGCCCGCGAGGAGTTCATCACCGAGTACGTCTGGCCCGCCCTGCAGGCCGGGGCGATCTACGAGGGCATCTACCCCCTGGCCACGGCGCTGGGCCGCCCGCTCATCGCCAAGCACCTGGTGCGCATCGCCCTGGAGGAGGACGCCTTCGCCATCGCCCACGGGTGCACCGGCAAGGGCAACGACCAGGTGCGTTTCGACGTCTCCGCGGCGGCCCTGGCCCCGCACCTGAAAGTCATCGCCCCCGCCCGCGAGTGGAACATGACCCGCGAGCAGGAGATCGCCTACGCGGGCGAGCGCAACGTGCCCCTGGACCTGCACAAGCGCTCCTCCTACTCGGTGGACGAGAACCTGTTCGGCCGCTCCATCGAGGCGGGTGACCTGGAGGACCCGTGGGCCGAGCCCCCGGAGGACGCCTGGGCGTGGACGGTGGCCGCCGCCAAGGCACCCACGGCGCCCCGCTATGTGGAGATCACCTTCAAGAATGGCGTGCCGGTGGCCCTGGACGGGAAGGACCTGTCCGGCGCCGAACTGGTGGAAGCGCTCAACGAGTTGGCGGGCGCGGCAGGCGTGGGCCGCATCGACCACGTGGAGAACCGTCTGGTGGGCATCAAGAGCCGCGAGCTATACGAATCGCCCGCCGGAGTGGTGCTCCACCAGGCGCACCGCGCCCTGGAGCAGCTGTGCCTGACCAAGGACCAGTCGCGCTTCAAGGAGCGTGTCGCGGTCGAGTACGCGGACCTGGTGTACAACGGCCTGTGGTTCTCTGCCCACCGGCTCAACCTAGACGCCTACGTGCGCTCCACCCAGGTGCATGTGAACGGTGACGTGCGCGTGCGCCTCCAGCAGGGCGGCAGCACCGTGGTGGGTCGCCGGAGCGCCGAGTCGCTCTACCGCAAGGACCTGGCAACCTACGACACCGGCGATGCCTTCGACCACACCGCCGCCGTGGGCTTCATCCAGCTCTACGGCCTGCCCGTCCGCACCCAGGCGCGCGTCCAGGGCACGGGAGAGTAGCGCCCGGCGTGGGGGCTGAGGCAGCCGGCGGCATCAGCCCCCTGGGCGTCGCGCTGACGCTGGGCGCGGCGGCGGGCTTCGGCCTGGCCGTGGTTTTCTCGCGCCGGGGCGTGCTGCACGGCACGGTCTACGGCGGCATCGTCATGAACGTGTGGAGCGGGCTCCCGCTCTTCCTGCTGGCGGCCATCGTCTTCAGCCAGCTCACCACCCTGGGCTCCCTGGGTGGGTGGACGCTCCTGGCGCTGCTGGCGACGGGCGTCCTGAACTACGGGGTGGGCCGCTTCGCCAACTACCAGTCCATACGCTCCCTGGGCGCCAACCGCTCCGCGCCGCTGCGCGCCATCGCCCCCACCCTGGCCATGGGGTTGGGCGTCGCCTTCCTGGGCGAACGGCTCACCGTCCCCCAGTGGGTGGGCGCGGGGCTGCTGCTGGCCGCCCCGCTGGTGATGGTGGTGGGCCAGCAGCAGGCCGCCGCACGCGCCAGCGCCGCGAACCGCGCCGAACTCACGCGGGGGCTGGTGTGGGGACTAGGCGCAGGGGTGGCCTACGGACTCTCGCTGTTCCTGATACGCCTGATGCTGGCGGGCACCGGCATGGCCGTGGGCGGTGCGCTCATGGTGAACGTGGGCGCCGCCGCGTTCCTGGCCGGGTTCCTGGCCCTGCCCGGCCCGCGCGCGGGGGTGCGCGGCATGAGCGGGGTGGGGATGCGCTGGTACCTGGTGGGCGGGCTCATCATCGCCGCCGCGCACATCATGCGCTTCTCGGCCCTGGAACTGACGCCCGTGTCCATCGTCTCGCCCCTGTTCGAAACCAACGTCCTGTTCGGTGTGCTCTTCTCCTGGCTCATCAACCGCCGCCACGAGCACTTCACGGGCCCTGTCCTCATCGCCATCGGCCTCTCGTTGGCGGGCACCCTCTCGCTGGTGCTCTGAGGGCGCTAGAATCCCCCGGTACCTCGAAGCAAGCGCCCCACTGGGCAGGAGAGCACGCACATGCGCGTCGGATGGATCGGCCTCGGCAAGATGGGACGCCCCATGGTGGAGAACCTGGTGCGCAAGGGCTTCGATGTCCTCGCCCAGAACCGCTCCCAGGACAAGGTGGACGCGCTGGTCGCCCTGGGCGCGACCAAGGGCGGGTCGTTCGCAGAGATGGCGCGCTCCGGGGTTGAGACGCTCCACACCTGCCTGCCGGACGAGGCAACCGTCGAGGAGGTAATCGGCGGGCGCTACGGCATCCTGGCCAGCGCACCCGCGGGGCTGGTGGTGGTGGACCACTCCACCATCCACCCAGACCTTGCCCGCCAGCTGGCGCGGCAAGCATCGGCGCGCGGCGTGCGCTTCCTGGACGCCCCCGTCTCCGGCTCCGGCCCCGTGGCCGAGCGGGGGGAGCTGACCATCATGGTGGGGGGCGATGCGGCCCCCTTCCAGCAGGCGCTGCCCGCGCTGGAGGCCATGGGCCGCACGGTGCGCCACATGGGCCCCTCCGGGGCCGGGGCCACCACCAAGGTGGTGAACAACATGCTCATGGCCACCAACCTGTGCGTGGCCTTCGAGGGGCTGCTGCTGGGCACCCGCCTGGGCATCGACCCCGAAGCGCTGGTGGCGGTGATACGCACCGCGTCGGGCAACTCGCGCGCCTGGGAGCGCAACGCGCCCCGGGTGGTGGGGCGCGCCTACGGCCAGGACGGCGCCTCCAGCCTGCTGGCCAAGGACCTGAACGTGGCGTCCAAGCTGGCGGAGGCGGCGGGGGTGGACATGGCCGTCTTCGAGACGGCCCGCGCCTTCTGGGAGCGGGTGAACGCCTCGCCCATCCGGGGCGAGGACCCCTCCCACGCCATCACCCTGCTGGAAGAAGACGCGGGCTTCCGCATCGGCGGCTAGGCGCGCGCCCCTGGTGCGGCTGGTAGAATCAGCCGCACCATGACGGGCTACTCCACGCACCACTTCCAGTCGGCCTCGCGCTACACCGTCTCGGTGCACTACGACCGGCGCCTGGCGCCCTTCGACCTGGACGGGTCGGTGGCGCACGCCCGCATGCTGGCCAACCAGGGCATCATCACCCAGGCCGACGCCGGGGCCATCGTGGGCGGGCTTGAGGCGATCCGCAAGGAGATCGACTCCGGGCTCTTTCCCTGGCGCGAGGACCTGGAAGACCTGCACATGAACATCGAGGTGCGCCTGCACGAGCTGGTGGGCGAGCCCGCCGGCCGTCTGCACACCGCCCGCTCGCGCAACGACCAGGTGGCCACGGCCACCCGGCTGTGGGTGCGCGCGGCGATAGACCGGGCCATCGGCGGCCTGCGCACCTTCCAGGACGCGTTGCTCGCGCTGGCCGAGCGCCACCCGGACGCGGTGATGCCGGGCTACACGCACCTGCAGCGCGCCCAGCCGGTGCTCTTCGCCCACCACCTACTGGCCTACGTGGAGATGGCCGAGCGCGACGCCGCCCGCCTGGCGGACGCCCGCGTGCGCACGAACGTGCTGCCCCTGGGCTCCGGCGCGCTGGCGGGGGTGCCCTACCCCATCGAGCGCGCGTGGGTGGCCGAGCAGCTGGGCTTCGCGGCCATCAGCGTCAACTCCATGGACGCCGTCGCCGACCGCGACTACATCGTGGAGTTCCTGGCCGCCGCGGCCCTCGCCATGGCCCACTGCTCACGCCTGGCCGAGGAACTGGTGCTGTGGACCAGCGCGGAGTTCGGCTTCGTGCGCCTGGGCCGCGCGTGGGTCACCGGCTCGAGCATCATGCCCCAGAAGCGCAACCCGGACTTCGCGGAGATCGCCCGCGGCAAGACGGGCCGCGTGTACGGGGACCTGTTCGCCCTGCTCACCGCGCTAAAGGGCCTGCCCCTCACCTACAACCGCGACCTGCAGGAGGACAAGGAGCCGCTGTTCGACGCGGCCGACACCCTGGAGGCGACGCTGGAGGTGATGGCGGGAATGCTCTCGGGCGCCGAGGCGGACACCGTTCGCATGGAGCGCGCGGCGGGCGATGCCACGCTCCTCGCCACGGACTTCGCCGACTACCTGGTGAGCAAGGGCGTCCCCTTCCGGGAGGCGCACGGGGCGGTGAGCGCGCTGCACGATGCGGCGAGCGCCAAGGGCGTACCCCTCACCTCCCTCGCGCTGGGGGAGCTGCGCGCGGTGCACCCAGCCTTCGACGAGGGCGTGTACGCCGTGACGGCGCAGGCCTCGGCGGCGGCGCGCGATGTGCCCGGCGGCACCGCGCCCGCGCGGGTGGCGGCGGCGCTGGCGGCGGCGCGGCGGCGCTGGAGGGAGGCCACCGGTGGGTAGGGTGCTGCTGGCCCCGTCCATCCTCTCGGCGGACTTCGCGCGATTGGGCGAGGTGGCGCGCGAGACCGAGGCCGCCGGGGCCGACTGGCTGCACCTGGACGTGATGGACGGGCGCTACGTGCCCAACCTCACCTTCGGCGCGCCGGTGGTGGGGGCGCTGCGCCCCCACACCCGCATGACGCTGGACGCGCACCTGATGGTGGCCGAGCCCGAGCGGCTGGTGGCGGACTTCGCCCAGGCCGGGGCGGACGTCATCACCGTCCACGCCGAGGCCACGACCCACCTGCACCGGACGGTGCAGCAGATCCGCGAGCTCGGCGTGAAGGCGGGCGTGGCGCTCAACCCGGCCACGCCCCTCTCGGCGGTGGAAGGTGTGCTGGGCGATGTGGACCTGGTGCTGGTGATGACGGTGAACCCCGGCTTCGGCGGCCAGGCGTTCATCGAGTCCACCCTCCCCAAGGTGGCCGCCGCCCGTGCGCTGCTGGACGCGGCGGGCTCGTCAGCGCGGCTGGAGGTGGACGGGGGCATCAAGGCGGGCAACGTGGGCCGGCTGGTGGCGGCAGGGGCCGACGTCATCGTGGCGGGGAGCGCCGTGTACAATGAGCGGGTGAGCGTCGCTCAGGCCATCTCTGAACTGCGCTCCTCCATCACCGCCACCGCGCGCTAGGGGCCTGCACCGTGATCAACCCGCTCTCCCGTTCCGTCCCGCTCCGCCTGCTCACGTTGGGCCTTGCCCTGGCCGCCCTGACGCTGGCGCTGGCCGGCTGCGGGAGCAGCGAACACGCCATCGCGGACGGCGATGAGGTGACGCTCAACTACGTGGGCACCCTGGACAACGGGAGCGAGTTCGACTCCTCGCTCCAGGAGGGCCGCGAGCCCTTCACCTTCACCGTGGGAGCGGGCCAGGTCATCGACGGGTTCGATGAGGCCGTGCGCGGGATGAAGGTGGGGGAGGAGAAGACCTTCCGCGTGGACGCCGAGGATGCCTACGGGCTCCCCACGGACGAACGCATCGTCGACGTGCCGGTGACCGACCTGCCCGAGGACCTGGTGAAGGACCTGGAGGTGGGCATGGGCCTCTACAACTCCCTGGGTCAGCAGTTCACGGTTCTTGCGTTCACCGACGCCACCGTGACGCTGGACGGCAACCACCCCCTCGCCGGTCAGGCGCTCACCTTCGCCATCACCATCATGGACGTGACGCCCGCCGAGTAGGGCCGCCCGCTCCCGTTCTCAACATCCACACGCAGGAGGTGCCCCATGGCACAGGATGGCGACCGCGTTGCGGTCCACTACAAGGGCACCCTGGACGACGGGAGTCTGTTCGACTCCTCCGAGGGCCGCGACCCGCTGCAGTTCACCGTGGGCGCGGGTCAGGTGATCCCCGGCTTCGACGCCGCAGTGCGTGACCTGGAACCGGGGCAGTCCAAGACGGTGCGCCTGGAGGCCGAGCAGGCCTACGGGCCCAAGCGCGATGAACTGGTGATCGAGGTGCCGCTGGACGGCGCTCCGGAGGGCCTGGCGGTGGGCGATCGGGTCGAGTTGATGAACGGGGCCCCGGCACAGGTGGTGGCCATGACCAAGGGCACCGTCACCGTGGACGCCAATCACCCGCTCTCCGGTCAGGCGCTCACCTTCGAGATCACGCTGGTCTCCGTCGCCTAGGGCCCTCCCCGCAGAACGCCAACAGGCCGCAGCGTATGCCGCGGCCTGTGTGTTCCTCGAAGCGAGTGGGGCCTAGACGAGCTGGCGCTTGTTCTGCGCGGTGCGCAGGCACCGGGTGCAGACACTGAGGCGCTGGGAACGACCGTTGATGACCAGCTTGGCCTTCTGCACGTTGGGCATGAACCAGCGGTTCGTGTGCCGGTTGGAGTGGCTCACGTTCTTGCCGGCGCGCCGGCGGGCACCACAGATAGCGCAGGTGGCCATGTCCGTCTCCCTCTTGGTGGCGGGGGCGGTTTGCCCGTGAGCGCCGCCATCCCTACAATGCTGCGACTTCCTGGACGGCCCCTGGGGCCAAAACCAGGGCCGGGCAACGGTGCGCCCGGCCGTCGGCCAGTGTATCACGGCCCTCGATACCACGCCAAGCCTGGAGGCGCATGACAACCCGGTCGAACGCGCTGAGCGGAGCCGAACTGCGTGCGCTGATGGCGGCGGGCGCAGCCTGCATCGAGGAGCACGCGGGCAGCATCGACGCGCTGAACGTCTACCCCGTGCCCGACGGCGACACCGGCACCAACATGACCCTCACCCTGCGTGCCGCCCTCGCCTACGCGGACGGGAAGGGCGACGATGCCGGTGCGGTGGGCCACGAGGTGGCGCGGGGTGCGCTGCTGGGGGCCCGCGGGAACTCCGGCGTCATCTTCTCCCAGTTCCTCAAGGGCTTCGCCGCCGGCCTGACCGATTCGCGCACCATGAGCGCGGCGGGATTGCGCAGGGCGCTCACCTCCGGCGCTGAGGCCAGCTACCAGGCGGTGGCCAAGCCGGTCGAGGGCACCATGCTCACGGTGATGCGCGCGGCTGCGCAGGGGTGCGTGGGGGAGACGCCCGCCGTGGCGCTGCGCGCTGCCTACGTGGCGGCCGCCGAGGCACTGGACCACACCCCGGAGCAGCTGGCGGTGCTGGCGGAGGCGGGGGTGGTGGACGCGGGCGGCCAGGGCGTGGTGGCGTTCATGGCCGGGGCGCTGGGCAGGCTTGAGGGTGCGTCCGTGCCGCTGAGGATAGCCCCGGCCCCCGCCGATGGGGTTAGCAGCGCGGGGCAGATGCAGGACTTCCTGCACGCCAGCGCCGAGGAGCAGTTCGGCTACTGCACCCAGTTCATGGTCTACGGCGAGGGGCTTGATCCCGACGCGCTGCGCACCCAGGTCCAGGCGCTGGCTGCCTCCACGGTGGTCATCGGTGACGAGGCCACGGTGCGCGTCCACGCCCACGCGGAGGACCCCGGCCCGCTCCTCTCCCTGGGCGCGCGCACCGGCACCCTGGCCGAGGTGCACATCGAGAGCATGGACGCCCAGCATGCGCACTTCCGCACGCTGCACCAGGGCGGGCCTGAACGAGCGCTCAGCCCCCTCGCGGTGGTGACGGTGGCCCCCGGGAAGGGGATCGGGGCCGTGTTCCTGGAACTGGGCGCGGTGGAGGTGGTCTCCGGGGGGCAGTCCATGAACCCGCCCGCCGCCGAGTTGCTGGAGGCGGCCCGGCGCGCCAACGCACGGTGCGTGGTTGTGCTGCCCAACAACCCCAACGTGGTGCTGGCGGCGAACCAGGCGGCGAGCCTGTCCGAGGGGCTCATCAGCGTGGTGCCCACCGAGTCCATCCCGCAGGGCGTGGCGGCGCTGCTGGCGCTGAACCCGGACCTGGACCCGCAGCAGACGCTGGCGGCCATGGAGGCGGCGCGCCATGGGGTGCGCTCCGGTGAGGTTGCCGTGGCGGTGCGTGAGAGCAGTGTGAACGGGGCACACGTGCGTGAGGGAGAGGCCATGGCGCTGCTGGAGCGCAAGCTGGCCGCGACCGCGCCCACGGTGGGCGGGGCGCTGGCGGCGCTGGTGGCCGCAGCAACCCCGGAGGACGGCTCGCTCATCACCCTCTACCGGGGCGAGGGCGTCTCCCCCCAGGAGGCACAGCAGGCGGCAGAGGGAGTGAGAGCGGCGCACCCCGGTGTGGAGGTTGAGGTGGTGGAGGGCGGGCAGCCCCACTACCCCTACATCGTCTCCATCGAGTGAGGCCCCCTCCGGGCTTTGTACCCTTCTGGTCACCTGAACCTCTGGCGCTGGCTGTTGAGCGTTCCTGTATGCTGCGCGCCATCGTGACCCTACCTGCACCGAAGGGGTGAGCTATGGCCGTCCGCATCGTCACCGACAGCACCGCTGACCTTGCGCCCGCGATCGCGGCGCAGCTGGGCGTCGCCGTGGTGCCACTGACGGTCTTCTTCGGCCAGGAGGCGTTCCTGGACGGGGTGGAGATGGGGCACGATGAGTTCTTCCGGCGCCTCACCACCTCCAAGGAACTCCCCCACACCTCCCAGCCCAGCGTGGGCGACTTCCTCGCCGCCTACCAGCCGCTGGTGGAGGCGGGCGATGAGGTGGTCTCCATCCACATCTCCGACAAGCTCTCCGGAACCCTCAACTCCGCCCGCGTTGCGGTGAAGGAGCTGCCCGACGGCGCTCGCGTGCGGTTGGTGGACACCCAGATGGCCAGCCTGGGGCTGGCGCTGGTGGTACGCGCCGCCGCGCAGTCCGCCGCGGCGGGCGCGAGCCTGGACGAGGTCGTTGCCGTGGCCGAGCGCGCCTCCGCCGAGACGGAGCTGTACTTCGTGCTGGACACGCTGGAGTACCTGGCCAAGGGTGGGCGCATCGGCAAGGCCCAGGCGCTGGTGGGTGGGCTGCTGGGGGTCAAGCCGGTGCTCAAGCTGGTGGACGGCGAGGTGCACCCCCACGAGAAGGTGCGCACCCGCGCCAAGGCGCTGGCCCGCATGCTGGACATCGCCCGCGAGGGAGCCCCCTACACCGAGATCGCGCTGATCCACGAGGCGCGCGGGGCGGACGTCGACGCCTTCGCCGCCGCGCTCCAGGAGATGACGCCTGCACCGCTGCTCACAGGCATCATCGGCGCGGTGATCGGCACCTACGCCGGGCCCAACGTCATCGGCGTGGCCCTGCGCCGTCAGCGCTCCTAGCCCACGTCGACGCCGGAGATGTGCCGCACGGTGGCGGGCCCGGTGGGCGGGAGCGTCACGCTCACCACATCCACGCGCCAGGCCTGCTCCGGCCCGCACCACTCCTGCAGGTAGGCCTGCGCCGCGCGCAGGATGCGCGCGCGCTTGCGCGCCGTCACCGCCTCCTCCGGCAGGCCGAAGGGGCGCGGCGCGTCTTCACCTCCACGAAGGCCACCGTCTGCCCATCCCGCATCACCACGTCCACCTCGCCGTACCGCGTGCGGTAGTTGCGGGCCAGCAGACTCATGCCCGCGCGTTGCAGGTGCGCGGCGGCGATCTCCTCCCCCAGTGCGCCGAAGCGCTGACGGGGATCAGGCATGGGGCTCCTGCGGCTCGGTGGACAGCAGCGTGGGCCGGAACGGTGAGAAGGAACGCCGGTGCACGGGGCTGGGCCCCAGGCGGGCCACCGCCTCCAGGTGGGACGCGGCGGCATACCCCTTGTGCCCCGCCAGCCCGTAGCCGGGGTGAACCGCGTCCAGCCGGGTCATCAGCGCATCCCGGTACACCTTGGCGACGATGCTGGCCGCGGCGATGGCCGCCGCGCGCGCATCGCCCTTCACCAGCGGGGTGCAGGGGGTATTGCGCCAGTCCAGGGGGAAGGCGTCCACCAGCAGGTGGCACGGCGGAGCGCCGATGGCCTCGGCGAGCCCATCCAGCGCCCGGCGCATGGCCAGGCGCGTGGCCGGTGCGATGCCCAGGGCATCGATCTCCTCGCTGGAGGCCTCCCCGATGCCCACACCCACCGCCAGTACGCGCACCAGCGTGTCGGCCCGCGCCAGCTGGGCGGCGGAGAGGGTCTTCGAGTCGCGCAGCAGCCCGCGGTCGGGGTGCTCCACACCGGACAGGTCGGGCAGCACTGCGGCCCCGGCCACCACAGGCCCGGCGATGGGCCCCCTCCCCACCTCGTCCACGCCCGCGACGCGTGCGCAGCCCGCTGCCCACAGCGCCCCCTCGTGCTCCTGGGTGGGCAGGGGGGGCAGCGGTGGGAGCGATGCGCGGGCCAAAGGTCAGTCCAACGCCTGGGAGATGGTCCCGCCGCCCAGCACCCGCTCGCCGTCGTAGAGCACGGCGGCCTGGCCGGGGGTGGGTGCGCGTTGGGGTGCCTCGAAGCGCAGCGTGAGCGCCCCGCCCTGCCCTGGCTCGGCCAGCGCGGGCGCGGGCTCGCCGCCGTAGCGCAGCTTGGCCTGCACGCGCAGCGGCCCCGTGGGCGTGTGCCCGCTGACCCAGCGCATCCCCTCCGCCGCCACGGCACGCTTCCACAGGGCCGACTCCGGCCCCAGCGTCACCCGCCCGCTGCCGGGTTCCACGGCGGTGACGAACCGGCGCTCGCCCAGCGCCACGCCCAGGCCGCGGCGCTGGCCCACGGTGAAGCCCTCCACGCCGGCGTGAGTGCCCACCACCGTGCCCGTCTCGTCCACCAGCTCGCCGGGGCGTGCGGCCTCACCGGCCTCCTGGGCGCGCTCGGCCAGGTAGGCGCGGTAGTCGCCGGAGGGGATGAAGCACACCTCCTGGGAATCGCGCTTGGCGGCCAGATGCAGCCCCGCCTCGGCGGCCAGGGCCCTTATCTGGGGCTTGGGGTGCGCACCCACGGGCAGCAGCGTGCGGGCGAGCTGGGCCTGGCCCAGCCCGGCCAGCACGTACGACTGGTCCTTGGTCCGGTCCACCCCCCGCAGCAGGGCGAATGCCCCATCCGGCTCGCGCTCGATGCGCGCGTAGTGGCCGGTGGCGACGGCCCCGGCGCCCAGCGCGGCGGCCTGGTCCGCCAGCAGGTCGAACTTGATGCGGTCGTTGCAGGCGATGCACGGGTGTGGGGTGCGCCCCGCCCGGTACTCGGACACGAAATAGTCCATGACGTGCGTCCTGAACCCCTCGCGTGCGTCCATGACGTAGTGCGGGATGCCCAGCCTGGCGCACACCCGGCGCGCGTCCTCGATGTCGTCCAGCGTGCAGCAGCCCTGGTGCGCCCCTGAGGGGGCGCCCTCCGCGTCGTACAGGCGCAGCGTCACGCCCGTGACCCGGTGCCCGGCGCGCACCAGCAGCAGCGCCGCCGCCGAGGAGTCAACGCCCCCCGACATGGCGACCACGACGTGCGATGGATGCGGGCTGGTCATGCGGTCAGGATACATGAGCGGGCCGTGGCCCCTATAATGGACGGGATGCCCCCCCGCAGCGCACCCTCCACCACACCGGCCGACCTGCCCATGGCCGCGGCACGCGCCGCCGTGGACGCCGGTTCTGACCGGCAGGCCACGGACGTGGTGCTGCTGGACGTGCGCGGGGCCGTCTCCTTCGCCGACTACGTGGTGGTCATGAGTGCCGGGAGCACGCGTCAGTCCGGCGCGCTGGCCGACGCGGTGGAGGAGGCCGTCGAGAAGACCGGCCTGCGGCGGCTGCGGCGCGAGGGAACCAACGAGTCCGGCTGGGTGCTGCTGGACTTCGCCGACGTGGTGGTGCACATCCTCAGCGAGGAGCAGCGCGCCCACTACCGGCTGGAGCAGGTCTGGAAGCAGGCCAAGCCCCTGCTGCGGGTGCAGTAGGAGGGACGGCTACTCAGCCGTCCAGGCATCGACCTCGCGCTGGTAGAACAGCAGCTCGGCAGGCTTGAAAAAGATGCCCAGTTCCCGCGCGGCCGACTCCGGCGAGTCGGAGGCATGGATCAGGTTGCGCCCGATGTCCCGGCCCAGGTCGCCCCGGATGGTGCCGGGCGCAGCCTTGAGGGGGTTGGTGGCCCCCACCGTGGAGCGCACCACGTCCACCACGTCCTTGCCCTCCACGGCCATGGCCACCAGCGGGCGGGACATCATGAAGTCGGCCAGGCCCTGGAAGAACGGCTTCTCCACGTGCTCGGCGTAGTGCCTCTTCGCCGTGTCCATGTCCATCTGCATCAGCTTGAGGCCCACGATCTTCAGCCCCCGGTCCTCCAGGCGAGCGATGATGCGCCCAGCCAGGCCCCGCTGAAGGGCGTCGGGCTTGAGCAGGATCAGGGTGCGGTCACTCACGGGCGGCCTCCTGGCCCAGCGCGGGCCGTGGCCCGCTGCGGGTTCGTGTTCAGTTTGCGTAATCTATCACAAATCACCCGCCACGCGTGACGCGGCCCGCGCGCCGGGGCGGGGTGATGGACGGGGCCCGCAGGTAGCGCGGCTCCAGGCTGGCGGCATCGTCCGCCTCGCCAGTGGCCAGGCGCGCCGCGCCCAGCGTACCCAGACCCGCCAGCCGCGCCACCGGCTCGTAGGCGGCCAGCACCGCCCGCTCCCCATAGGCCGTTTCGATGGCCTCCCGGTGCGTCAGCGCGCCCTCGCCGCAGAAGACCAGGCGCTTCGCGCTGAGCGTCAGCAACTCCTCTACGGGGGTGATGCGCTCGCGATAGGCGCGCCCAGCGCCGTAGCGCGCCCAGGCCACCGTGCCCCGGCCCGCCTCCAGCACGGCGCACACCGTGAGGCCGCGCGCGCGGTACGGGGCCGCCGTCGCAGCCAGGGACGAGACGCCCACCACGGGGCAACCCAGTCCCAGCACCAGCCCCTTGGCCACGCCCAACCCCGCGCGCAACGCGGAGAAGCCGCCGGGGCCGCTGACCACCGCGACACCGTCCAGCATCCGGGGGGCCAGGTGCTCGGCCTCCAGCAGCCGCGCGACGGCGGGGAGCAGCTCGGCGGTGTGGCTGCCAGGCGAGCGCCACGTCTCGGAGCGCACCAGGCCGTCGTCCCAGAGACCGGCGGCCCCGTTGCGAGTGGCCGTGTCCAGCAGCAGGATCATCGCCCCGCCTCCAGTGCAGAGGCCAGCCCGTCCAGCAGCGCCTCGGCGCGCGGGCCGTGGGCCGCCGCCTCCAGGGTGCGCTCGTCGGGAGCGTGCGGGCCCGCCAGCGAGAGCGCGATGGTGAGCTGTTCGGGCGGGAAGGCACCGGGGGCGTGCTCAGCCCACTCGGCCACCACGGCCCCTTCTTCGAGCATCTCATCCACCCCCAGTTCCTCGGCCTCGGCCTGCGCCCCCGGCCCCGTGAGCCGGTACAGGTCCATGTGGTGAAGGGTGATGCGCCCACGGTAGCGGTGCACCAGGACGAAGGTGGGGCTGTGGGCGTAGCCCTCGGCCCCGGCACCCTGGGCGATGCCCTGGGTGAGGGTGGTCTTGCCCGCGCCCAGCGTGCCCGACAGGAGCACCAGGTCCCCGGGGGCCAGCAGCACGCCCAGGGCGCGGCCCAGCGCCTGCGTCTCCTGGGCCGAGCGGGTGATGCGCGTGAACCGTCTCATCGCAGGTGCTCCCAGCCCCCGTGTGCCAACGTCAACGGCTCACCGTGTGCGTCCAGCACGCGCACGCCGGAGCCCGCCTCGATGCGCCCCACCACGGCGGCGGTGGGCAGGGCGGCCAGCGCGCGGGCCATCACCTCCTGCGGCGCGGTGAACAGGAGGCGGTACTCCTCCCCGCTCCCCAGTGCCAGCGTCAGCGCATCGTCCGGGAAGCAGGCGGCCAGCGCCGGGTGCACCGGCACCCGAGCCCCCTCCACCAGCGCGCCCACGCCGGAGGCGGCGCACACCCGGCCCAGGTCCGCCACCAGCCCATCGGAGATGTCCATGGCGCACCGCACGCCCGCCGCCACCAGCGCCGGGCCATCGGCGGCCACGGGGGCGGGGCGCTCGAAGGCGGCGCGCAGCGCCCCGGCAGCCGACGCGTCGGCAGGCGCAGCCCCCTCCAGCAGACGCAGTCCGCCCGCCGGGCCACCCAGCGGTGCGGCCACGGCGATGGCATCGCCCACGCGCGCGCCGTCCCGGCGCAGCAGCGGCCCGGTGCACACGCCAGTCATGGCCACGGTGATGAAGGGCTCGCGTGCGCTGACCACGTCGCCCCCCACCAGCAGCGTGCGGTAGGCGGCGCATGCCGCAAGCATGCCGTCGTACAGCCCGTCCACGGCACTGGCGGGCAGACTCGCGGGCAACCCCAGCGTCACCAACCCCACCAGGGGCGCCCCACCCATGGCGATGACGTCGGACACGTTGGCGGCCCACAGCTTCCAGCCCACGGCGGCCCAGTCGGCGGGCTGGGCGGGGAAGTGGACACCCGCGACGGCGGTGTCGGTGGTCGCCACCTCCACCCCGCCCTCCAGCCACCAGGCTGCCGCGTCGTCGCCGATGCCCACCAGCAGACGGAAACCGGGATGGGCGGGCGCGAGGAGACGCGCGTCATCCACCCGCCGCGCCAGGCGGGCGATGAGGCCGAACTCCCCCAGGGTGCCTACGGTGTCCACGAGGCCATTATCGCCTCCCGCCCGCATGCAGCGCACGCCGGGCGGGCCAAGCACGCGACGCCAGCGCATTGCCCCACGGGGTGCGCGTGCCTACCATGCGCGTGCTGCGCGCAGCGGGCCTGTACCCGCGTGCGGGGCGCAGGGAGGCGCATGCGCGTTCTGGGCGTGGACCCCGGCACCCAACACCTGGGGTATGGAGTGGTGGACGTGGACGGCACCGCCGTGCGCGCGGTGGCATGGGGCACCGTGGAGGGCGGGCGCGGGCTAGACATCGCCGTGCGCCTGCACCGCATCCACCAGGGCCTGGCGGCCATCACCGCCCAGCACCGGCCCGAGGTGCTGGCCGTGGAGGAGCCGTTCGTCTCGGTGGAGCGCGGGGCCAAGGCCGCCGTGGCCGTGGGCCAGGCGCAGGCCGTGGCGCTGCTGCTGGCGGCGGGGATGAACATCCCCATCCACCGTTACTCCCCCGCCAAGGTGAAATCCGCCGTGGCTAACTACGGGGCGGGCTCCAAGACCCAGGTGCAGCGCACGGTGCAGTTGGTGCTGGGCATGAGCGCCGAGCCCATGTCCGAGGACGCCTCCGACGCCCTGGCCGTGGCCCTCACCCACGTGCAGGAGTGGCGCGCGGCCCAGCGGGTGCGCAGCGCATGAGCATGATCGCGGCGGTATCGGGCGAACTGGCCGGGCGCGAGTCCGGCGCGGCGCTGGTGCGCGTGGGTGGGGTGGTACTACGGGTGCACGCGCCCGCTCACGACCTGGCCGCCCTCACCGGCCCCCGCGTGGAACTGTTCACCCACCTCATCGTGCGGGAGGACGACCTGGCGCTCTACGGCTTCGCCTCCGAGGAGGGGCGCACCCTCTTCGAGGCGCTGCTTGAGGTGAGCCAGGTGGGCCCCAAGGCGGCGCTGGCCGTGCTCTCGGTGCTCTCCCCCCCGGACCTGGCCGCCGCCATCGTAGCGGGGGACGGTGCGGCGATAGCCCGCGCCCACGGGGTGGGCAAGCGCACGGCCGAGCGCATCATCCTAGAGCTGCGCGACAAGCTGGCGGACGGCCTGGGTCCCCTGGCCTCAGCCCCCGGCGCACCGGCGGCGGGTGGCGCGGGCGCCGACCCGGCGCTGGCCTTCCTGCTGGGCCTGGGGTTCTCGGCCATGGAGGCGCGCCAGGCGCTGGCCGGGGGCGATGCAGGCTCGCCCACCGAGGAACGGGTGCGCGATGCGCTGCGCCGCCTGGGGCGCTGAGCGCCCCTAACGCCCCAGGGACAGGCGGGTGATGAGCGGCTCGGGCAACCCGGCATCGGCCATGGCGCGCTGGGTGGCGGAGACGTCGTACCAGGCCCGGTGCAGCGTCAGCAGCCCGGCCTCCTCGTCCAGCAGCGCGTAGGCGGCGCGCCGGTCGTTATCGCGCGGCTGGCCCACCGAGCCGGGGTTGACCACCACGCGCACCCCCGCCAGCAGATCCAACGCCTTCCCCTCCAGCCCGCTGCGGCGCAGGTCGCGCCCCGCCTCGGCAACGAACTGCAGGTGCGAGTGGCCCACCAGCACCAGCGGGGTGACGGTGCGCTCCCATGCCTCGATGGCCTGCCCGTAGGAGAGCAGGTAGTCCCACAGCGGCTCGCGCGGGGTCCCATGCACCAGCGTGGCCAGCCCCTCCACCAGGGTGAGGGGCAGGGCGGCAAGCCAATCGCGCTCCTCCTGCCCCAGCCGGGAGATGGTCCAGCGCAACGCCTCGGCGGCGTAGGCGTTGAACCCATCCAGCGCCAGCGTGCCCGCAGCGCCGCCGTCGTGGTTGCCCTGGATGCACAGCGCGCCGCGCTCACGCAGCAGCGCGATGCACCCGGCAGGGTCGGACCCGTAGCCCACCACATCGCCCAGGCACCAGACCTGGCCGATGTCGTCGGTCGCATCCGCGGCGGCGAGCACCGCCTCCAGCGCCTCTCGGTTGGCGTGAACGTCACTGACCACCAGCGTCTTCATGCCGCCAGTATAGGGGCGCGTTGACACCTCTCAGCGGCGGGCCTAGCATCGCGCCACGCCTGCGGGAGCGGGCATCTGCGCCGAGAACGCGTGCGCCACAGGAGGCGAGCGATGCTTTCCGTCAAGGACAACGAGACCATCACGCGGGTTGGCCCCGGCACCCCCATGGGCGAGCTGATGCGCCGCTACTGGCAGCCGGTGCTCCTCTCCTGGGAGGTGGCCGAGCCCGACTCCGACCCGGTGCGCGTGCGCATCCTGGGCGAGGACCTGGTGGCCTTCCGCGTCACCTCCGGGCGCGTGGGACTCATCTCCGAGTGGTGCCCGCACCGGCTCACCTCCATGTTCCTGGGGCGCAACGAGGAGAACGGCCTGCGGTGCGTCTACCACGGCTGGAAGTTCGACGTGCACGGCCAGTGCACCGACATGCCCAACGAACCAGCCGAGTTCGACTTCAAGCAGAAGGTGAAGATGCCCGCCTACCCCACCGTGGAGAAGGGCGGCATCATCTGGGCCTACATGGGCCCTGCGGACCAGCGCCCGCCCGACCCCGCCTTCGAGTTCACGGCCCAACCGGAGACGCACCGCTTCGCCTCCAAGGTGATCCAGGAGTCCAACTGGCTCCAGGCGCTGGAGGGAGGGATAGACTCGGTGCACTCGTCCTTCCTGCACCGCAAGTTCGGCGCGGGTGATGCCTCCGGCCTGGGCGGGCTGCGCGCGGAGGCGATGTCATCGCGCCTGGACGTGGAGCCCACCGACTACGGCTACCGGTACGCCTCGGTGCGCGCGGTGCCGGGCGGGCAGCTCAACTACGTGCGCACCTACCACTACGTGATGCCCCACGTGCAGATCCGCGCCGCCCAGCTGCGCGCCGACGGCTCCCACGACAAGTTCAAGATCGCCGGGCACCACTGGGTGCCCATCGACGACCACACCACCATGGTGTGGAACTGGGGCTACAGCCTGGACGCCCCCCTCACCCAGGCGGAGAAGGAGGAGCGCAGCATCGGCAACGGCCCCGCGGACGTGGACCAGAAGACCTTCCGGTCGATGCGCAACGCGGGCAACGACTGGATGATCGACCGGCACGTCCAGCGCACCCAGACCTTCACGGGCATCGAGGGCATCAACGCCCAGGACCGGGCGGTGCAGGAGGCGATGGGGCCCATCGTGAACCGTTCGATGGAGCATCTGGGCCAGACCGACCGGGCCGTCATCATGGCCCGGCGCATGCTGTTGGAAGCGGCCAAGGCCGTGGCGGACGGGGGCGCGGCGCCCGGCGCCGACGGCTCTTACGCCTCGGCCCGCGCCATCGAGGAGGTGCTGCCGGTGGACACGCGCTGGCAGGACGCCCTCATGGAGAAGATGTACGCCGCCGCAGGGGCCTAGCCCGTGCCTGAGGACGCCAGCGCCATCTGGGCGCGCTTCGCCGCGGGGCTGACCCAAGAGGGGCTGCCTGAGCCGGTGCGCCGCACCCTCAAGGCGCTGGTGCTGGACACCCTGGCGACCACGCTGGCGGGCTCGACGCTGGGCCCCGGCGTGCCGCAGGTGCTGGCGTGGGCGCGGGCGGCGGGCGGCGCGCCCCAGTGCGCGCTGGTGGGCCTGCCGGATCGCCTCCCGGCCGTTGCGGCCGCCACGGTGAACGGCGCAGCGGCCCACGCCCTCAACTTCGACGACACCACCGCCGTGGGTGCGGGCCACCTGGGCCCCGTCACCTTCCCCGCCGCCTTCGCCGCCGCGGGCGTGCGCGCAGGCGTGGACGGGGCCACCCTGCTGGCGGGGCTGGCCGCCGGGGCCGAGCTGATGTCCCGCATCGGCCTGGCCGTCACCAACGCCCAGGCGGGCTACACCGAGTCCAAGCCCCAACCCACCCAGATGCCCGGCTACCTGGCTGCCGCCGTGGCAGGTGCGCGGGTGCTGGGCCTGGACGCCCACGCCACGCACTCGGCGCTGGGCATCGCCTTCATGCAGGCGGGCGGGGGTCGCCAGCCGGTGCTGGAGGGGGCGCAGGCCAAGGCGGTGTACGCCGGGTTCTCCTGTCAGGGCGGCATGCTGGCCGCGCTGCTGGCCCAGGGGGGGCTGGACGGGGCGTGCGATGCCCTCGAGGGGACGGCGGGCTACTTCAACACCTACTACGGCGGGCGGTACGACCGCGAGGCGCTGGTGGGCGGGCTGGGGGAGCGCTGGTCGCTGCTGAACGTGGGCTTCAAGCCATGGCCGACCACGGGCGTGGCCCATGTGTTCATCGAGGCCGCCAGACGCATCCGGGGAGCCAACGCCATCGACCCCGCCACCGTCACCCGCATCACGCTGCTGGGCGAGCCGCACCTGGCCACCTTCTGCGAACCGCTGGACGTGCGCCGGGCCCCGCGCACCAGCGTGGAGGCGGAGGACTCGGTGCCCTTCGCCACGGCCAAGGCGCTGCTGCACGGCGGCGTGCGCCTCGCTGACCTGGAACCGGGGTCAGCGGGGCTGGGCGAGCCCGCCGCGCTACGCCTAGCGGGGCTGGTGGAGTACGCCGTGGACGCGGCCATGGGAAAGACAGGGGAGGTGGCGGTGCACCTGGCCGATGGACGCGTGCTCACCGAGCGGGTGGACGTACCGCCGGGCCACCGGGATAACCCGCTGACCGATGCCCAGCGGTCGGCCAAGTTCCGCGACTGCGCGGCGCACGCGGGCGTGCGGCTGAGCGCGGGTGCGCTGGATGAGGTGGCGGGCCTGGTGGAGCGGCTGGAGCGGGTGCCGGACGTGCGCGTGTTGGGCGAACTGCTGGCGGGGAGATGAACCCGGCGCCGCCGGACGCACCGTCCCACCCGCGAGCCCGCACCTACTCGCCCTCGTAGCTCTCCAAGGCCTCGTCGGTGAAGTCGGCGTTGGTGAACACCTGCTGCACGTCGTCCAGGTCCTCGATGCGGTCCAGCAGGCGCAGCATCTGGCCTGCGGTGGAGGTGTCCAGGGCGATGGTGTTGGAGGGCACCATGCTCACGGTGGCCTGCGCGGGCTCCAGGCCCGCCGCGCGCACCGCCTCGGCGATGGCCTCCAGCGTCTCGGGAGCGCCGGTGACCTCCAGAACGCCATCGTCCACCTTGAAGTCCTCGGCACCTGCGTCGATGGCCGCCAGGGCCACCTCTTCCGCCTTCTCCTCCTCCACGTCCTCCACGCTCACCAGCGCCTTGGACTCGAAGACCCAGGCCACCGAGCCGGACTCGCCTAGGTTGCCACCGCCGCGCGAGAAGGCCGCGCGCATCTCCGAGGCGGTGCGGTTGCGGTTGTCGGTGACGGCCTTGACCATGATGGCCGCCCCACCCGGACCGTACCCCTCGTAGATGATGGGCTCGAAGACGACGCCGTCGGCGCCCTGCCCCAGCCCCTTCTTGATGGCCCGGTCCACGTTCTCACCCGGCATGTTGGCCGCCCGCGCCTTGTCCATGACCAGACGCAGCCGGAAGTTCATGTCCGGGTCGCCGGAGCCGCCCTCGCGGGTGGCCACGGAGATCTCCCGTGCCAGCTTGGTGAAGGCGGCGCCCTTCTTGGCGTCCAGCGCGGCCTTCTTGTGCTTGATGGTCGACCACTTCGAGTGTCCGGACATGGCGGGCTCCTGCGCTGGGCATGCCAGCAGGTGATGCGCTTGCACGATGATAGCAAAGCCGGGGAGGCGCGGGGTTCTCAGCCCGGCCAGCGCGCGTAGGCCTCGCGCTTGGGCACGCCCAGGGCGCGCGCGGCCTCGGCGGCCCCGTCCCGGCGCGAGAGGCCCTGGGCCTTCAGCCGCGTCAGCAGGGCGTCCAGGTCCTGCTCACTGACGGGCTCCGGGGCTGCGGGCGGGGCGCCCGCGACGGCCAGCGCGAACTCCCCACGCGGTGCGCTGAAGTGCTCCAGCGCCCCGGCCAACGTGCCCCGGTAGAGCTCCTCGTGCAGCTTGGTGAGCTCGCGTCCCACGCACACGGGGCGCTCCGGCCCCAGCGCCCCGGCTAGCGCCTCCAGCGCCGCCCGCAGCCGGTGCGGGGCCTCGAAGCACACCAGGGGGAGCGGGTCGGTGGCGTAGCGCGCCAGGAGCGCATCGCGCGCGCGCCCCTGGCGGGGCAGGAAGCCCAGGAAGTGGAAGGCGTCCGCGCCGAACCCTGCAACGGACAGGAGCGCCGTCAGTGCCGAGGGGCCGGGAATCGGCACCACACGCACGCCGGCGGCGGCGGCCTCGGTCACCAGCGCGGCGCCCGGGTCGGAGACGGCGGGCACCCCGGCATCGCTCACCAACGCCACGTCCTGCCCCCCGGCCAGCGCCGCCAGCAGCTCGGGGGTGCGGGTCGCGGCGTTGTGCTCGTTGTAGGAGAGCAGGCGCGGGTGGGCGTCCAGGTGGGAGAGGAGCTTGCGCGTCTGGCGGGTGTCCTCGGCGGCCACCACCAGCGCCTCCCGCAGTACGCGCGCCGCGCGCAGGGTGAGGTCCTCCAGGTTGCCGATGGGCGTTGCCACCACGTAGAGGGTGCCGGGCATCCGCGCTCCCGTCCGGCACCGCTCGGAGCGAGCGCCGGTATACTGTGCCCGCGATTATAGGCGGGCCGCCGGTGCGGCCTGCGGAGGCCCTCATGGACGCCCTGTATTCCGAGGAGGAGCGGCTGCTGCGCTCCAGCATGCGCGAGTTCGCCGAGCGCGAGCTCGCCCCCAACGCCGCGCGCTGGGACCAGAACGAGGAGTTCCCCTGGGCCAGCGTCGAGGCCCTCAAGGGCATGGGGCTCATGGGCCTGACCATGGACCCCGCCTACGGGGGCGCGGGCGCGCCCTACACCGACCTTGCCATCGTGGGCGAGGAGATCGCCCGCGCGTGCGTAACCACCTGCACCACCTACCTCACGCACCTCTCGCTCTCCTCCACCACCATCGCCATGGGTGGGAACGAGGAGCAGCACCAGCGCTACCTCCCCCGCATGACCGACGGCTCGCTGCTGGGCGCGTTCGCCCTCACCGAGCCCAGTTCGGGGAGCGATGCGGCGGACATGCAGACCACCGCCGTGCGCGATGGCGATGGGTACGTGCTCAACGGCACCAAGATATTCATCACCAATGGCGCCGAGGCCGACGTGTACGTGGTGTTCACCTCCACCGACCGCTCCCTGGGGGCCAAGGGCACCTCGGCGTTCATCGTGGAGAAGGACACCCCGGGCCTGTCCACCAACCCGATGCACGGCAAGATGGGCATCCGCGGCTCCGGCACCGCCGAGGTGGTGTTCGAGAACGTGCGCGTGCCCGAGGCCAACCTGCTGCGCGCCGAGGGCGAGGGCTTCCGCATCGCCATGCAGGTGATCGACGCTTCGCGCATCGCCCTTGCGGCGCAGTCGGTGGGATTGGCGCAGGCGGCGCTGGAGGCAGCGACGCGCTATGTGCAGCAGCGGGCCACCTTCGGCTCGCTGCTCAAGGAGCGCCAGGCGATCCAGTTCATGCTGGCCGACATGGACACCCAGCTGACCGCCGCCCGCCTGCTCACGCGCCACGCCGCCCAGCTCAAGGACGCCGGACTCCCCTACTCCAAGGCCAGCGCCCAGGCCAAATTGTTCGCCTCGGAGGCCGCGCATTTCTGCGCCGACAAGGCGGTGCAGATCCACGGCGGCTACGGCTTCTTCCGTGAGTCCGTGGTGGAGCGGCTCTACCGCGACCAGCGCATCATGGAGATTTACGAGGGCACCAGCGAGGTGCAGCGCATCGTCATCTCTCGCGCCCTGCTCAAGGAGTACGCCGTCTCCTAGTTCCGTGTCCCGTACAGCACCAGCCCGCTGGTTCCCAGGAGGCCCCCATCATGACCATCCGCAGTTCGAAGGCCCGCGTCGGCGCGCTGAATCACATCGGCCTGGCCGTGGTGAGCATCGAGGAGTCGCTCAAGCAGTTCCAGGAGCTGTTCGACTCCCCCACCGCCGAGATACTGGTGGATGAGGGGCGCGGGCTGCGCGGGTGCTTCATCGAGCAGGGCGAGACGTCCATCGAACTGCTCCAGCCCCTGCGGGACGACACGGTCATCGCGAGGTTCCTCGCCAAGCACGGCGAGGGCATCCACCACATGGCCTTCACCGTGGATAACCTGCTGGCCAAGTACGAGGAGCTCCAGTCCCTGGGTGTGCCCATCATCGACGGGCCCAAGCAGGGCTTCCATGGCCCCGTCATCTTCACCGACCCCAAGGTGACCCACCGGGTGCTGATCGAGCTGGTGCAGCCCGATGTCCACTAGCCCCACGCCGGAGGGGGAGCCCATTCGGGTGCTCATCGGCAAGCCGGGGCTGGACGGGCACGATCGGGGCGCGCAGATGGTGGTGCTGGCGCTGGAGGAGGCCGGATTCGCCGTGGAGTACACCGGCATCCGGCGCACCCCCGCGCAGATTGCCGCGCAGGCGCGCTCGTTCGGGGCCGACGTGGTGGGCCTGTCCATCCTCTCCGGGGCGCACATGGAGCTGATACCCCGCGTGATGCGTGCGCTGGAGGAGGCGGGGCTGGAGACGGTACCCGTGGTGGCCGGGGGCATCATCCCCGAGCACGACCGGGCGATCCTGCACGAGATGGGCGTGGCCGCCATCTTCGGGCCGGGCGCTGCGACCGCCGATATCATCGCCGCCGTGCGCGAGGCCGCGGCGGCCAAGCGACGCGCAGGGGGCTAGCGCCCTCGGGTGCCTGGCGCGCGACGTACACTGGGCTCATCAACCCCAGGGGGTGTGGCGTGAGCGCTGGACTCATCGTGCTGCTGGTACTGGCGGGAGTGGTGGCGGTGGTGCTGCTGGCGCTGCTGGGCATCTACAACGGCCTGGTGGGCCTGCGCCAGCGGGTGCGGGAGGCCTGGTCCGGCATCGACGTGCAGCTCAAGCGCCGCGCGAGCCTCATCCCCAACCTGGTGGAGACGGTGAAGGGGTACGCGGCGCACGAGCGCGAGACGCTGGACTCGGTGACCAACGCGCGCACCCGGCTGATGCAGGCGGGTTCCGCCCACGAGGCGGCCGAGGCCGACAACGTGCTCTCCGGTGCGCTCAAGACGCTCTTCGCGGTGGCCGAGTCCTACCCCGACCTGAAGGCGAACCAGAACTTCCTCTCGCTCCAGGGCGAACTGTCCGATGTGGAGGCGAAGATCGCCTTCGCGCGGCAGTTCTACAACACCAACGTGCGCGACCTGAACACCAAGATTCAGACCTTCCCCAACGTGCTGATCGCCCGCCAGTTCGGCTTCCACGAGGAGGAATACTTCGAGGCCGAGGAGGGGGCACGGGGCGATGTCAGCGTCTCCTTCTCCCGCTAGCCCCAACGGCCCCGCGCCCACGGGCGTGGCCTCGCTGAACATCTACGACGCCATCGCCGCCAACCGGCGGCGCACCAACCTGCTCATCGCCTCCTTCGTGCTGCTGGTGGCGGCGGTGACGGGGGTGCTGGGGCTGTACGTGGAGGGCGATGTCATCGTCTCCGGCATCGTGGCCGGGGTGGGCGCCGCCATCGCGGTGTTCATCGCGCTGCTGGTCTACCGCAAGGGCTCCGACATGGTCATGGCCATCTCCCACGCCCGCGAGGTCTCCCGCTCCGAGCAGCCGGAGCTGCACCGGGTCATCGAGAACCTGTGCATCGGCGCGGGGCTGCCCATGCCCAAGGTGTACGTCATCGATGACACCGCGCCCAACGCCTTCGCCACCGGGCGCGACCCGCAACACGCCGCGGTGGCCATCACCACGGGGCTGCTGGACAAGCTGGACAGACTGGAGCTAGAGGGCGTTATGGCCCACGAGCTCAGCCACATCCGCAACCTGGACACCCGCATCATGGTGGTGACGGCGGTGCTGGTGGGGTTCATCGTCCTGCTCTCCGACGTGATGCTCCGCAGCCTCTGGTTCGGCGGCGCGCGCCGGGGCCGCTCACGTGAGAAGGGTGGCGGTGGCGGGCAGGCCATCATCCTGGTGCTGGTGCTCATCACCGTGGTGCTGGCCCCGCTGCTGGCGCGGGTCATCCGCCTGAGCATCTCGCGCCAGCGTGAGTACCTGGCCGACGCCTCGGCGGCGCTGCTCACCCGCTACCCGGAGGGGCTGGCCTCGGCGCTGGAGAAGCTGGAGGCGGACACCGAGCCGCTGGAGGCCGCCAACAAGGCAACGGAGCACCTGTACATCGTGAACCCCCTCAAGGGACACGAGAGCGCGCTCAACGGGCTGTTCAACACCCACCCGCCCATCTATGAACGCGTGGCCCGCCTGCGCGCCATGTCCGGCCGGGTCTAGTACGGCGCCCCTGCCTAGCCCTGACCTTGCGCATCCTGCTATAATCCCCCGGTTGGCTCGGTGGAGGAGGCACGCCGTGGACCTCCAGATCAACGTGGCGGGGCTGCTCAAGGAGCACGCTGGCGCCACCCGTGTCGTCGAGTTGGACGGCCCGGTCCTGGAGCTGGAGGACGGTGCTCAGGCCCACGTGACGGGGAGGCTGCGGCTGACCCGGACGGACCGTGGGGTGTGGGTGAGCGGCGCGCTGGACATCAGCGCTCTGGACTCGTGTTGCCGGTGCCTGGCATCCTTCACCCAGACGGTGCGCGTGCAGTTGGACGATGTGTTCTGGCCGGCGGTGGACATCCACACCGGGGCGCGGGTGCGACCCGATGAACAGGATGAGCCGGAGGCGGACACGGGATCCATCGACGAGCACCACGTATTGGACCTGACGGAGGCCCTGCGGCAGTACCGGCTGGCGGCGCTGCCCATGGCCCCGGTGTGCAGGGAGGACTGCAAGGGCATCTGCCCCCAGTGCGGCCAAGACCGCAATCAGGGCACCTGCACCTGCGAGCCCGAACAGGACGCCCGCTGGGCGAAACTACGCGATCTGTTGAAGTAGGGAAACGATGCCACCTCTGCCGAAGCGCAAGCGCTCCAAGTCCCGACAGGGCACCAGCCGCGCCCACCAGTTCATCAAGCTGGGTGGGCTGATCGAGTGCCCCCACTGCCACAAGCCCATGAAGGCGCACCGCGTGTGCCCGTCCTGCGGGTACTACCGTGGGCGCGATGTGCTGCAGGTCGAGTCGGACCTGTCCTAGCCCGGCGCCGAGGCGCTGGAGCAACAACAGGCAGGCCGTGGGCCCCGGCCGGGAGTGAACCCCGCCGGGGCCTCGCCATGCCGTCCGCAGGAGCATGCCATGGCTGATGCACCCGTCACCGCATTCCTCTTCCCCGGTCAGGGAGCCCAGGCCGTGGGCATGGGCTCCGCCGCCCACGCGGGCTCTCCCGCCGCGCGCGCCGTCTTCGACGAGGCCGACGCGGTGCTGGGCTTCCCCCTCTCCCGGCTGATCCTGGAGGGCCCCGCCGATGAATTGGTGCGCTCCCACAACGCCCAACCCGCCATCCTGGTGGCCTCGCTAGCCCTGCTGCGCGCGGCGCAGGAGCGCCTGGGCGCCGCCTTCCCTGCGGGCGCCGCCTACGCCGGGCACTCGTTGGGCGAGTACACGGCGCTGGTCGCAGCCGGGGCCATGGACCTGGCCACCGGTGTGCGGTTGGTGCGCACGCGCGGCGAGCTGATGCAGGCGGCCTGCGAGGCGACGCCCTCGCGCATGGTGGCGCTGCTGGGGCTGGGCCTGGAGGCGGCAAGCACGGCGTGCGAGGGCACGGGAGCGCAGGTGGCCAACGCCAACAGCGCCGAGCAGACCGTCATCGGTGGCCCGTCCGAGGCGGTGGAGCGCGCCGTGGAACGGGCGCTGGCCGCCGGGGCACGCCGTGCCATTCCCCTGGAGGTGGCGGGTGCCTTCCACACCGAGGTGATGCGCCCCGCGCAGGATGCCATGGCCCCGGTGCTGGCGGCGGCACGCTTCGCGGCCCCCGCCGCCCCACTCATCGCCAACACCACGGCGCAGGCCGTGAGCGTCGAGGCCGACATCCGCGCAGAACTCACCGGTCAGCTGTGCGGGCCGGTGCTCTGGCAGCAGGGCATGGAACGCATGGGGGCGCTGGGCGTCACCCGGTTCGTCGAGTTCGGCCCGGGCAAGGTGCTCACGGGGCTGGTGCGGCGCATCCTCCCGGATGCCTCAGGCCTCGCCGTCCCAGACCTAGACTCCATCGGGGCCCTCGGCTAACCTACCCCCGCTCCGGCCCCCGCCGGAGCGCTCGTTACCAGCAAGGCAGGAGCAGCGTGAGCGCAGCCGCAGCCGCCGGGCGTAGGCCCGAGCCCACACCTCCCACCCGTCAGCGGCTGGGCCGGGTTCTGGCGTTCCAGGTGCTCTACGAGGTGGACCTGACGGGGCACCCGTGGCAGGCCGCGCTGGCTGAGCACGCCGAGGCCACCGGGGCCACCAGGGCGGTGCGCACCCTCGCCGAGGCGGCCATCGCCGGGGTGCTGACGGAGCAGGCGGCGCTGGACGAGCGCCTGGCGCGACTGGCACCCCTCTTCCCGTTGGCGCAGGTGGCGCCCGTGGACCGCACGCTCCTGCGCCTGGCGCTGTGGGAACTGCGGGATGGTTCGGACACCCCGCCCCGGGTGGTGGTGAACGAGGCGGTAGAATTGGCCAAGGAGTTCGGGACCGAGGCATCGGCCCGATTCGTCAACGGCGTGCTGGGGACGGCCCTCGAGGAGGCCGCCCCACGCGAACCCCAACCCTGAGGAGAGCTGAAGCATGGCCAGCGTGTTGGACCGCGTGAAGAAGGTGGTGGTGGACCGGCTGGGCGCCGACGAGGACGCCGTGAAGCCCGAGGCGTCCTTCGTGGACGACCTGAACGCCGACTCCCTCGACCTGGTGGAGTTGATCATGGCCTTCGAGGAGGAGTTCGCCGAGGGCGACGCTCCCCTGAAGATCACCGACGAGGACGCTGAGAAGATCCGCACCGTCAAGGACGCGGTGGACTTCATATCCTCCAAGGGCTTCGCCGGCTAGGCTACCCCGTGGTTGAGCTGGCCGCCCTGGCAGACCGGGTCCGCGCCTGCACGACGTGCGCCCTGGCGGCCACCCGCACCAACGCGGTGCCCGGCGAGGGCTCGCCTACGGCGCGGGTGCTATTCGTGGGTGAGGGCCCCGGCTACAACGAGGACCGACAGGGCCGCCCCTTCGTGGGGGCGGCCGGTTCGTTCCTGAACCAGATGCTCGCGTCCATCGGCCTTTCCCGTGAGGACGTGTACATCGCCAACATGGTCAAGTGCCGCCCCCCGGAGAACCGTGACCCGCTGCCGGAGGAACTGGCAGCCTGCGCCCACTTCCTTGACGAGCAGATCGCCCTCATCGCACCTCGCGTCATCGTGCCCCTGGGCCGTCACGCCCTCTCCCGCTGGTTCCCCGGCGGGTCCATCTCCCGCCTGCGCGCAAAGGCGCGGCGGGTGGAAGGGCGGCTCATCTTCCCGCTCTATCACCCGGCCGCCGCCCTGCACAACGGGGGCCTGCGCGCCACCATCGAGGCCGACTTCCGGGCTCTGGGCGACCTGCTGGCCTCGCTGGGCGCACCGGAGCCTTCAACTCCCCAGCGTGCAACTACCCACCCCCCGCCCACGGAGCCTCCTGCGGAGGCTCACCGGCCTTCAACTACCCACCTCCCGCCCACGGAGCCTCCTGCGGAGGCTGACCAGCCGCCCCCCGGTGGCTCCCAGCTCCCGATGTTCTAGACTAGGGGCATGGACACCCCCTCACTGCGCATCATCCCCCTCGGCGGTCTCGGCGAGGTGGGCAAGAACATGCTCGCCGTCGAATGCGGCGAGGACATCGTGGTCATCGACGCCGGGCTCATGTTCCCCAAGGAGGACATGCACGGCGTGGACCTGGTGCTCCCAGACACCACCTACCTGGTGGAGCACCGCGAGCGGGTGCGCGCCATCCTCATCACCCACGGGCACGAGGACCACACCGGCGCGCTCCCCTACGTGCTGCGCGACCTGCGCGTGCCCGTCTACGCCCCGCCCCTGGCCCACGACCTTGTGGAGGTGAAGCTCCAGGAGCACTCCGGCGTGGGCCGCTACGAGCTCCACCGGGTGGAGGCGGGGGACCGGGTGGCCCTGGGGAGCATCGAGGCGGAGTTCTTCCGCGTCTGCCACTCCATCCCCGACGCCTGCGGCATCGCGCTGCACACCCCCGCCGGGGTCGTGGTCCACACGGGCGACTTCAAGATCGACCACACGCCGGTGGACGGACGCACCACCGAACTGCATCGCCTGGCCGAGCTGGGCAAGGCGGGGGTGCTGGCGCTACTGTCCGACTCCACCTACGCCGAGACGCCCGGCTACACCCCCTCCGAGCAGGTGGTCGCCGGCGCGCTGGACGCCGCCGTGGGCGGGGCGCAGGGACGGGTGCTGGTGGCCACCTTCGCCTCGCTGATCGCGCGGGTGCAGCAGGTGGTGGACGTGGCGGTGAAGCACGGGCGCGCCGTGGGCCTGGCCGGGCGCTCCATGGTGGACAACGTGGGCATGGCCGTGGAGAAGGGCTACCTGAAGGCCCCGCCCGGCACGCTGCTGCCCCTGGATGAGGTGCTGGCGCTGCCCCCGGAGCGCCAGCTGGTGGTGCTCACGGGCGCGCAGGGTGAGCCGCTGGCGGTGCTGGCCCGCGTCGCCCGCGGGCAATCGCGCGACATCGTGGTGGAGCAGGGCGACACCATCATCGTCTCCGCCTCCGCCATCCCCGGCAACGAAACGCTCATCGCCCGGGTGCTGGACAATCTGGCCCGGCGTGGAGCGAAGGTGCACACACGGCGCACCACACCGGGTGTGCATGTGCAGGGCCACGCCTCCCAGGAGGAGCTCAAGCTGATGCTCCACCTGGTGCGCCCCCGCTACTTCGTGCCGATCCACGGCGAGTACCGCATGCTCGCCGCGCACGCGGGGCTGGCCCGCAGCGTGGGCGTGCCGGACGAGCACATCTTCGTCCTGGAGGACGGTGACGTGCTCGAGGTGGGTGATGACGGGGCCGAGGTGGTCGAGCAGGTGCCCGCCGGGCACATCTACGTGGACGGGCTGCGGCTCTGGGACGTGCGCTCCGCGGTGCTGCGCGATCGGCGCACGCTCTCGCGAGACGGCTTCGTGGTGACGGTGATCCCCGTGGACAGCGAGGGGGAGCTGGCGGGCGAGCCGGAGGTGGTCTCCTCTGGGTTCATCGACCCGGAGGAGGCGGGCGAGCTGATGGACGGCGCGGCCGCCCTGGTGGGCGAGGTGCTGCGCACCAAGGCGCGCAAGCCGCTGGAGGAGGCCTACGTCACCGCGCGGGTGCGCGAGGCGCTGGGCTCCTACCTGCACAGGGCCACGGGCCGCCGTCCCATGATCGTCCCGCTCCTGTTCCAGGTGTAGTGCCCTCGCACGCGCGCGCAGCTACGCAGTTCGGCCCGCGCCTGCGACCATAGCCCGGTGCCCTGGCGCGCCCCCTGCGGTATCGTTTCCCCATGCGTGTGCTGCTGAAGATGGCGACCTCGCGGGTGGGGCTGGTGGTGCTCACGGGCATCGCGGCCTTCACCGCCTACGCCATCGCCCTCAAGCCCGCCTGGGTCACCGGCCTGGCGCTGGACGCCTACGACGAGCTGGTGGCCGTGGGCGGGCCCGGCGTGGTGGCGGTGGCGCTGTGGGGGCTCATCGTCCTCAACACCCTCGTCTCGCGTCCCCTGCGCATGCTGCGCCGCTGGCGCATCGTCCTGGGCACCCTTGCGGCACTGGCCACGGCGCTGGGCGGGCTCACCTTCGTGGAGCGCCCGCTCCCCCTGCTGGGCGAGGTGAACTGGGGCGGGGACCTGGGCGCGCTGGTGCGTGGGCCGGACATGGCACCCGGCATCGCCCGCGTGGGCGTGTTCACCCTGGTAACGGCCTGGCTGCTGGCCCCCATGCTGATGGTGCGCGGGCTCCGGCTGTTCGGGCGCGGGTCCGCCGCCGTGCTGGCAACGCCGGCCGAGGCCTACCAGCGCACGGCCACCCAGCGCGAGGCGGCGGGCCGGTCGGTGGGCCGCGCGGCGGGAAGCGCCGTCTCGGCGGGCATCATCGGCGTGGGCAGGGGCATCGGCGCGGTGCGCCGCAGACGCGCGGAGCGCCAGGCGGGCAGGCTCAGCAAGGATTTGGGCGAGTTCTTCGCCACCACCTACGCGCCCGCTCCCGGCGCGCTCAACGCCTCGGCACAGGTGGTGGACGCCCCGCCCCCGGATGATGACCTGGACGAGGACGAGGCCCCCGCCGCTCGACCCCAGGCCGCGCCGCGCAAGCGCGCCGCCGTGGCTGCGCCAGAACCGGACCCGGAGCCCGCGCCCAGGCCCTCGCGCTCCGGCGGCACCTGGCGCCTGCCCGACACCTCGGTGCTGGCCAAGGGGAGCCCCGCCGGCGCCATCACCGAGGAGCACCACGCCACCGCGCGGCTCATCGAGGAGACGATGGCACAGCACGGCGTGGAGGTGCGGGTCGCAGAGATACGCCCCGGCCCGTCCATCACCATGTTCGGCCTGGTGCCGGGGTGGATGCGCCGGGGGCGCGGGCGCGCCGACGGTGAGGACGACCCGTCCCGCAACCGGGTGAAGGTGGACAGCATCCTCGCCCGCGAGAAGGACCTGGCGCTGGCGCTGGCCGCCCCGTCCCTGCGGCTGGAGGCCCCGGTGCCGGGTGAGTCGGTGGTGGGCGTGGAGGTGCCCAACAAGCGCTCCTCCGGCGTCACGCTGCGCTCGGTGATGGACACGCCGGGCTACCGCGACCTGCGCGGGCGCGACGCGCTGCCGGTGGCGCTGGGGCTGGCGGCGGCGGGCGAGCCCGTGGCCGTTGACCTGGCGCGCATGCCGCACCTGCTCATCGCCGGGGCCACGGGCTCCGGCAAGAGCGTGTGCATGAACGGCATCATCGCCTCGCTCATCGCCCACCAGAGTCCGGACCGCCTGCGCATGCTGCTGGTAGACCCCAAGCGGGTGGAACTCACCCCCTACAACGGCATCCCCCACCTGGTGACGCCCGTGGTGACCGACCCGGACAAGGTGGTGCGGCTGCTGCGCGGGGCCATCGCGGAGATGGGCCGGCGCTACAAGCTGCTGGAGGAGGCGGGCGTGCGCAACATCGCCTCCTACAACCGCAAGGTGGGGCCCAGTGAGCAGATGCCCTACTTCGTCATCGGCATCGACGAGCTGGCCGACCTGATGATGACCGCCTCCTTCGACGTGGAGCAGTCCATCTGCCGCCTGGCGCAGTTGGGCCGTGCCACGGGCATCCACCTGGTGGTGGCCACGCAGCGCCCCTCGGTGGACGTGGTGACGGGGCTAATCAAGGCCAACTTCCCCTCGCGCATCGCCTTCGCGGTGGCATCGCAGGTGGACTCGCGCACCATCCTGGACCTGGCGGGCGCGGAGCGCCTGCTGGGGCGGGGCGACATGCTCTTCCTCTCCAACGATGCGCCCAAGCCCCGGCGCGTGCAGGGGGCGTACATCGGCGACGAGGAGATCGCCTCCCTGGCCGACCACTGGCGCAAGCACCCCCGGTTGCCGCTGCCGGAGCTAGACATCGAGGCCATGGCCCGCGCCGCCGAGGTGGCGGCCGCCGAGGCAGAGGCCAACGTCGACCTGGACGATGCCGACTCGCTCTACGACCGGGCGCTCCAGCTGGCCGGGGCCAACCGGGTGCTCTCTACCTCGCTGCTCCAGCGCCGCCTGCGCATCGGCTACCCGCGCGCCGCCCGACTCATGGACCAACTGGAGGAGGAGGGCATCGTCGCCTCCTCCTCCGAGCCGGGCAAGCCGCGCGAGGTCCTCTATCACCCTGACGACTAGGGCTAGTTCCCCTCGTCCTTCACGTCGACCCGCACCCGGTTGGGCTTGGCCGCTGCGGGCCTGGGAACCACCACCTCCAGCACGCCATCCTTGAAGGAGGCGGCCACGTCGGTGGGCTTCACGCCGTCGGGGAGTTGGATGCGGCGGGCGAACGACCCCTGCACCCGCTCCATGCGGTGGTAGCCAGCCTCATTCATCTCGTGCTCCTCCCTGCGGGAGCCCCGGATCACCAGCACGCCGTCCTCCACGTGGACGTCCACGTCCTCGCCTTCCCCCGGCAGGTCAGCGCGCACCACCAACCTGCCCTCGCGTTCGAATACGTCCACGTCCGGTGTCCAGGCCAGGCCCGCAGCGGCGGGCAGCAGCCCACGCCGCAGGCGCCGCTGGGGGAGCCACCACGGCTCCATGAGCTCCTCCCACAGGTGCCCGAAACTCCACGGCCACTCGTCCTCGCGCCGGGCCACGTCCTTGCGCTCCTCACCCGCCATGACGCACCTCCTCGCTGCACCTGAACACCCCGCACCGGGGCGCAGCATCACCCTAGCGCGGGGGTGTGGAGCCCGCGTAAAAGCGACGCGCGGCTCCGTGAGCCGCGCGTGAATCGCCTGTTAGAACAGCGTGAGGGACTAGGAACCGGGCTCCTGCTGCGTCTGTGCGGCGGCGATCTGCTCCGGCATCGCCTCCAGCCCCGTCAGGCGCTCTTTGAGCCCGCTCCAGATGCCGTCGTACTCGGCGCGCACCTCGGGGGTCTTGAGCACCGTGGGCTGGGAGTCGTCGCGGTAGTCCGGGCGCAGCGCCACGGAGCCCAGGAAGGGCAGGCCCAGTTCGGCGGCCATCTCCGCGCCCGCACCGGAGCCGAACATCTCACCGGCGTAGTTCTCCACCACGCCCAGCACCTCGACGTTCAGCTTGCGCACCATGTTGATGGAGCGCTTGGCGTCCAGCGCCGCCAGTGCCTGCGGCGTGGTCACCACCACGAACCCGTCCATGGTGAGGGTCTGCATCACCGTGAGCGGGGCGTCAGAGGTGCCCGGCGGCATGTCCACCACCAGGAAGTCCAGGTCCCCCCACTCGGTCATCTGGAGGAACTGGTTCAGGGCGTTGTGGATCATCGGCCCGCGCCAGATGATGGCCTCCTCCTCGTTCTGCTGGAAGAAGGACATGGAGACGACCTTCACCCCGGCGGCAACGGCCGGGATGATGCGCCCCTCCTGCACGTCGGGCTGCGGGTCGCCCCCGAACACGCGCGCGGCGTTGGGGGTGTCGATGTCCGCGTCCAGCAGGCCCACGGCGTAGCCCTGCTGGGCAAGGTAGGCGGCCAGGTTCACCGCCACCGTGGTCTTGCCCACGCCACCCTTGGCCGAGTAGACGCCGATCTTGGTCCTGATGCGCCCGAGGGTCTTGCTGATCTGGCGGCGCTGCTCCCACTGGCGCTTCATCTGCGCGAGGCGAGCCTGCTGCTGCTCCTTGCTCATGTTCACGGGCGCATGCTCCGGGGCGGCGCCGTGCGCCGCCGTGGGGTGGTTGTGAGGTGCGGGCGGGGCTAGTCGTCGAGGCCGAGGAGCTTGCGGCCGTCCTCGGTGATGCAGTCGGGAGACCAGGGCGGTTCGAAGGTGATCTCCACGTTCACGTCCTTCACGCCCTCCACGTCGGCCACGGCCCACTCGGCCTGCTGGGCGATGAAGGGGCCCATGCCGCAGCCCACGGCGGTGAGGGTCATCAGCACGTGGACGTGGTCCTCCTCGTCCACCTCGACGCCGTAGATAAGACCCAGGTCCACCACGTTCACCGGTATCTCCGGGTCGTAGACGTCCTTGAGGGCCTCGCGGACCGCTTCCTCGCTCACGTTGGCCATGGCCTTCGCGCCTCCCCGCCGCACCTGGCGGCAGGGAGATTCTAGGGAAAGTTGACCAAGAGCGTCAACAATACCGGCCAGGCTTGTACCTGGCCGGTATTGTTGCTTGCGGGCTGCCTGCGGCAGCCTTGTTCAAGGGGGGCACCCCCTGTGCGTCCGGAGGACGCCGAACCCCCGTCTCCGCTCGCTCGGCGCTCGCACGATGGACATGCGCCGCGCAACGCACGGCCCAGCGAGGGGCTTCACCCCTGCGCACACCGAAACTCGCTAGCCCTTCTTGATGTTGTTGATGGTCACGCCGCCGCTGCCGCCGCGGCTCGTTTGACTCGTGACGATGGCCTCCATCAGCCCCTCGGCCTGGGCCTTGTCGGCGGCGATGGCGAAGTAGAACGTCGCCCCATAGGTCACCGCGTACAGGTGCAGGCCACCGTCCAGCGCCTTGTAATAGGCGTCCTGCCCGCCCACGGCGGTCTTCTCCAGGCCGATGCGCCCGGCTAACTGCCCCAGCAGCATGCCGATGATGGGGCCGGGGTAGCCCGCCTGGGCCACGGCGATGACGCCCGCGCCCGCCTCGGCGGCGGCGGAGGCCGTCGCCTGGGTGGGCAGCGCCGTGACCCCGTCGGCGTAGGCCGCGAAGGCCACGGTGCTCACCCGCACCAGGGAGAGGGCCGAGTCCAGGCCTGAGACGTTGACGTTCCCCGAGGTCAGGATGCGGTCCACCATGGCCGCCATGTTGGTGGCGTAGCCCGCGGCGATGGCATCCCCCGGCACGTTCTCCGGCAGCAGCCGCAGCGCGCTCCACGCCTTGGGGGCCTTCACGTCGGGGCTCTGGGTCGCTCCGGGCGGCACCCATGCGGCACGCACCGACGCGCCCCAGGTCTCGGATGAGTGGCCGATGAGCAGGGCGTTGGACGAGCCCAGGGTCCAGGCCGCGCCATCGGCGGCCACCTTCTGCTCGGCCAGGGTGAGCGCCACCGCCGCCGAGGTGACGTCGGCGAAGACGAAGCGGCCCGCGAAGTCGGTGGACGGGTCTGCGGCGACAGCCTGGATCGAGACCACGGGCAGCGAGCCGTCGATCTGCGCACCGAGCATCGAGCCGGGGACGGCCACGGGCCTACCCGTGCTCACGTACAGCGCCATTGTCACATCCACGTCGGGCAGCCCAGCCTCGACCATGCCGGGGGGCAGCTCGGGGTCGCCCTCCTTGGCGTTGGTGCATGCCCCCAGGGCCAGCACGGCGATGAGGGCGAGGACGAGCACCAACAGGGCGCGATGCGGGATGCGACGGGACTCAACGGCGACGGGTGCGCTTGCCACGGGGGGCCTCCTTGGTCGATGAGGCGGATGGGGAACCAGCGCCGGTGGGCCCGGCGATGGCGTCGCGTTCGGCGGCCTCCTGCAGCGCCATCACCTGCTTGAGGTCGGTGATCTCGTCACGCAGGAGGGCGGCCCGCTCGAACTCCAGGTTGCGGGCCGCTTGCTTCATGTCCCGGTCCAACTGCTTGATGGCGCGGGCCAGCTCCTCGCGGGGCAAATCGCGCCGGGTGGTGTAGGCCGCGCGCGGCTCAGCGGCCTCGCGCAGCGTCTCGGTGATGTCACGGATCGCCTTGCGGATGCCCTCCGGCTCGATGCCGTGCTCCCTGTTGTAGGCCTCCTGGAGCGCGCGCCGGCGGTTGGTCTCGTCCATGGCCTGGCGCATGGAGCCAGTGATGACGTCTGCGTACATGATGACGTGCCCATCCACGTGACGCGCCGCACGGCCCATGGTCTGGATCAACGAGGACACGGAGCGCAGGTAGCCCTCCTTGTCCGCGTCCAGGATGGCCACCAGGCTCACCTCCGGCAGATCCAGCCCCTCGCGCAGCAGGTTGATGCCCACCACCACGTCGTACACGCCCAGGCGCAGGTCGCGCAGGATCTCCGTGCGGGTGAGGGTGTCCACCTCGGAGTGCAGGTAGTGCACCTTCACGTCCATCTCGCGCAGGTAATCGGTCAGCTCCTCGGCCATGCGCTTGGTGAGGGTGGTCACCAGCGCGCGCTCACCGCGCGCCACGCGCTCACGCACCCGCTCCAGCAGGTCGTCGATCTGCCCCTTGGTGGGCTTGATCTCGATGGTCGGGTCCAGCAGCCCCGTGGGCCGGATCACCTGCTCCACCACCTGCTGGGCGTGCTCGGCCTCGTACGGGCCCGGCGTGGCTGAGACGTACACCACCTGGTTCACCCGCTCCTCGAACTCGGCGAAGTTCAGCGGACGGTTATCGCGCGCCGAGGGGAGGCGGAAACCGAAGTCGATGAGCCCGTCCTTGCGGGACATCTCCCCGCCCCACATGGCCCGCAGCTGGGGGATGGTCAGGTGTGATTCATCCAGGATCAGCAGGTAGTCATCTGGGAAGTAGTCAACCAGCGTCCATGGGGCCGACCCACGCGGACGCCGGCCCAGGGGCTGGGAGTAGTTCTCCACCCCGGCGCAGTAGCCCGTCTCGCGCAGCATCTCCAGGTCGTAGCGGGTGCGCTGCTCCAGCCGCTGCGCCTCCACCAGCTTGCCCTCGGCCCGCAGTTGGGGGAGACGCTCCTCCAGCTCCGCCTCGATGTCCACCACGGCGGCGGCCATCTTGTCCTGGGAGGTGACGAAGTGCTTGGCGGGGTAGATGTCCACGCTCGCGCGCTGGGCCACCACCTCGCCGGTGAGGGGGTCCACCTCCACGATGCGCTCCACCTCGTCGCCGAAGAACTCCACCCGCAGCGCCAAATCCTCGTAGGCCGGCAGCAGCTCCAGCACGTCGCCCCGGATGCGGAAGCGGGTGCGGGCCAGGTCGTAATCGTTGCGCTCGTACTGCATCTCGATGAGCCGGCGCGCCAGCTTCTGGCGGTTCACCCGCTCGCCCACCTTCACCCGCTCCACGAAGGAGAAGTACTCCTCCGGCGAGCCCAGGCCGTAGATGCAGGAGACCGAGGCGACGATGAGCACGTCGGGGCGCGTCATCAGCGCGCGCGTCGCCGCGTGGCGCAGCTTGTCGATCTCGTCGTTGACGTCCGACTCCTTCTCGATGTACGTGTCGGTGGCGGCGATGTACGCCTCCGGCTGGTAGTAGTCGTAGTACGAAACGAAGTACTCCACCGCGTTGTGGGGGAAGAAGTCCCTGAACTCCTGGGCCAGCTGAGCGGCCAGGGTCTTGTTGGGCGCGATGACCAGCGTGGGCTTCTGGACCCGTTCCACCACCTTGGCCATGGTGTAGGTCTTGCCGGAGCCCGTGACGCCCAGCAGCGTCTGGTGCTTGAAGCCCTGGGCCACCCCGTCCGCCAGGCGGGCGATGGCCTGGGGCTGGTCGCCGCGCGGCTCGAAATCGGCCACCACCTCGAAGGGGCGGCCCGCCGTCGCTCGCTCTTCCACCAGTGACATCGTCACCATCCCGGCTCCCGGGGAGCGCCTGCTCCACCAGGAGGAACGTTAGACCGGCGCGCGCGTCAGCACCACGTGCGAAGCGCCCACGCCGGATGCGTCCATGGTACGGGATGCCCGCTGTGCGCACGAGCGCGTGCGGGCACGGGAGGCGCCGGGCCCCTAGCCCCTGCGGGCGACGAACACCAGGTCCTCGGTGTCCGGGGTGACGGGCCCGCCCGCGAAGTCGCCGTACACCTCCTCCACCGCGAAGCCGCACCGGGCCAGCAGGTGCTCCATCTCGTAGCGGAAGGTGTAGCGCTGGTCGAAGTCGCGATACAGGCGGCGCAGGACCGTCCCCTCCGGGTCCAGCATCTCGATGACCAGGCGCACCTCGTTCACCTGGCTCACCGGGTCCCACCCGTTCTGCCCCCACACCACCACGGTGCCCCCGTCAGGCTGCTTCACGTCGGCGATGTGCAGCAACGTGCCGGGCGGTTCGGACAACTGCGCCGGGTCGGGGACGAACAGATCGACGATGAGCGTCCCGCCGGGAGCCAGGTGCGCCGCCGCCGTGGACAGGGCCGCTGCCTGCTCGTCGGGGTCGAGCATGGACTGGAACGAACGGAACGGGAAGATGACCAGGCCGTAGGCCCCCTCCACGTGGACATCCGCCATGTCGCCGGGTTGGAAGATGGCCCTCCCCTCCAGCCCACGCTCGCGAGCCTTGCGGTTGGCCACCTCGACGATGCGGGGGGAGATGTCCACACCCACCACGTCGACGCCCTTGGCCGCGATGGCGAGGCCTATGCGCCCCGTGCCGCAGCCCAGCTCCAGCACCGGGCCGCCGGCGCGCTGGGCCTGGCGGACGTAGAAGCCGATGTCATGGGTGCGCTCGTCGTTGACCGCGTCGTAGATGTCGGCCCAGTCGTCGTAGGGGAACTCGTAGCCCATGCGTGCGTCCTGTCCAAGGGATGGGCGCAGGATAGCAGGCGAGAGTGGAAGGAACGGGCATGATGTGCCCCGGTTCGCGCGTGTGCTAGAATCATACGTAGTCGTGCGAATTCTGCCCGTGGACGCGCCGAGCGCGCCATGGAAGCGTGCCGGGAGGCCAGGTAACACCGATGCTGAGGATCCGTCTGCGCCGTGTGGGGAAGAAGAAGCAGCCGTCGTACCGTATCGTGGTGGCGGACGTCCGTTCGCCGCGTGACGGCGCCATCGTCGAGCAGGTAGGCATCTACAACCCCCTGACGGACCCGGCGACGGTTGTGCTGGACGCCGAGAAGGTGCAGGCGTGGATCAGCAAGGGGGCCAGGCCCTCCGACACCGTCCAGCGCATCCTCGCGAGCCAAGGGGTGAGCCAGAAAGCCGCTTCCTGATGAAAGAGCTGGTCGAGTACATCGCACGCTCCATCGCCGCGCACCCCGATGACGTGAAGGTCACCGAGGAGACGGGCGATGACGGTCACGTGACCGTCCGCCTCGAGGTGAACCCCGAGGACAAGGGCAAGGTCATCGGCCGCGAGGGCCGCGTGGCCCAGGCGATGCGGGTGCTGCTGCGGGTGTCCGCCATCAAGCAAGATGTGCGCGTCACCCTGGAGATCGTCTGACCGGGTGAGCGAGATCGTGAACCCTTCCGCCGCCGAGCACCCACCGGAGCCCGGCGGCGATTCAGTTCTGGTGGGCACGGTCGTGGGCGTCCACGGCAACGAGGGCACGCTGCGGGTACACCCGGAGACGGACAATTCCGCCCGCTACGCCCGCGGCGCCCACGTGTGGGTGGGTGGTGAGCCGCACACCGTCCACGCCGTGGCCCCCGCGCCCCCCCTACTGCTGGTTCAGCTGCGCGGCGTGCGCACCCGCACCGCCGCCGCCTCCCTGGTGGGCAAGGAGATCACTGTGCCTCCGGCGGCGCTGGGGGCCCTGCCCGAGGACACCTACTACCACTACCAGCTCATCGGCATGGCGGTGCGGGACGCGTCTGGCGCGGCCCTGGGCAACCTCACCGAGGTGCTCCAGACCGGAGCCAACGATGTGTACGTGGTGAGCACCCCGGAGCAGGAGTGGATGATCCCCGCCATCGGCGAGGTGGTGACGGATGTGGATGTGCAGGCTGGGGTGATGACGGTGACGCTGCCCGAGGGGCTGGAGCCGCGCTCCCTGCGCACCGAGCCCAAGCGCAAGCCCCCGCGCCGGCGCGTTCCACGCAAGCGCGCACCTGGGGGCCAGAACCCCGCCTGAGGCGGGCTTGGTGCTAGAATGCGCGCATCCCGCCCGCTGGGTTCCCCCCGCATGAGCAAGCGCATCTTCATCGGCGTGGCCTGGCCTTACGCCAATGGCCCCCTGCACCTGGGCCACGTCGCCGGGTGCTACCTGCCCGCCGACATCTTCGCGCGCTATCACCGCATGCGTGGGAACGATGTGCTGATGGTCTCCGGGTCGGACTCCCACGGGGCACCCATCACCATGCGCGCCGAGGCCGAGGGCATCACCGCGCGCGCGGTAGTGGAGAAGTACCACGCCTCGTTTACCGACTCGTGGGAACGGCTGGGCATCACCTTCGACCTGTTCACCACCACCATGACCGAGAACCACCGCGAGGTGGTGCACTCCATCTTCGATACGCTCAAGGAGCGCGGCTACATCTACGAGGACACCTCCAAGGTGGCCTACTCCCCGGACTTCGACCGCTTCCTGCCCGACCGCTACGTCACCGGCACCTGCCCGGTGTGCGCCTTCGAGGAGGCGCGCGGTGACCAGTGCGACAAGTGCGGCTCCATACTGGACCCGGTGGACCTGAAGGACCCGGCCCACGTGCGGAGCGGGAAGCGCTATCCCATCGAGATCCGCGACACGCCGCACTTGTTCTTCCGCCTCTCGGCCTTCAACCGCCAGCTGCTGGACTGGGTGCGCCCGCAGGAGCACTGGCGGGCCAACGTGCGCAACTTCACGCGCGGGTTCCTGGAGAAGGGGCTGAAGGACCGGGCCATCACCCGCAACCTGGACTGGGGCCTGCCGGTGCCCCAGGCGGGCTACGAGGACAAGCGCATCTACGTGTGGTTCGAGGCGGTGTGCGGGTACCTGTCGGCCTCCATCGAGTGGGCCAAGGCCCAGGGCGACCCGGACGCGTGGAAGCCGTTCTGGGAGGACCCGGACACCCGCGCGTACTACTTCATCGGGAAGGACAACATCCCTTTCCACACCATCATCTGGCCCGCCATGCTCATGGGCCGCGGCGGGCTGAACCCGCCCTACGACGTGCCCGCCAATGAGTACCTGGGCATCGAGGGGCGCAAGCTCTCCACCTCCCGCAACTGGGCGGTGTGGCTGCCCGACTACCTGGACCAGTTCGCCCCCGACCCGCTGCGCTACTGCCTGACGGCGGGGATGCCGGAGAGTTCGGACGCCGACTTCTCCTGGGCCGAGTACGTGCGGCGCAACAACGACGAGCTGGTGGCCGCCTTCGGCAACCTGGCCCACCGCACGCTCACCCAGGTGCACCGCAACTTCGACGCGCAGGTGCCGGAGCCCGGCCTCCTGGGCCCCGACGACGAGGCGCTCATCAGCGCAGCGCACGCCGCGCTGGACGCCACGGCGGCGAGCCTGGAGGCAGCGCGCTTCCGCGAGGCCATCGGCCACGCCATGGGCCTGGCACGCGAGGCGAACCGCTACCTGGACGCCCAGGCGCCCTGGAAGCAGGTAAAGACCGACCGGCAGGCCGCGGCCAGCACGCTCCACACCACGTTGCACGTGCTCTCGGCGCTGCGCGCGGCGCTCCACCCCTTCCTGCCTCACGCGACCCAGCGCCTGCACGAGCTGCTGGGCGGGACGGGGACAGCGGCGGCGGCGGGCTGGGGTGCACCGCGCCCCACCCCGGGCACTCCCCTGCCGGAGCCCACCCCCCTGTTCACCAAGCTGGACGATTCCATCGCCGAGGAGATGCGGGCCCAGCTCGGCTAGGCCCCGACACGAGATGGCACAGAGCCCCACCAAGGACATCGCCTTCATCACCGAGCCCGTGCGCGAGGGGCTGGAGCGGGTGAACCAGCACCTGACAGGGGTGGCCGGGGCCGCGCGTGTCCCCGCGGATGCAGCCATGCTCCAGCACGCCGTGGTGAGCGGGGGCAAGAAGCTGCGCCCCACCCTCACGCTGCTGGCGGGCTCCTTCCACCCCGGCCACGAGGACGCGCTGGTGACCATGGGCGCGGCGGTGGAACTGCTGCACATCGCCACGCTGATCCACGACGACACTGTGGACAAGGCCGACACCCGCCGCGGGCGGGCCACCGTGGGCAACCTGTGGGGGCCGGACGTGGCAGTGCTGGTGGGCGACTACGTCTTTGCCACCTCCGCGACGTTCGTGTGCGACACCGAGAACATCCGCGTGGTGCGGCGCTTCTCCGAGACGATCATGGAGCTGGCCCAGGGCGAGCTGGCCGAGCGCTTCGCCGCCCACAACTGGGAGCAGACCATCGACGACTACAACGCCCGCATCTACGACAAGACGGCCACGCTCTTCTGCACCGCCGCCGAGTCGGGCGGTGTGCTCTCCCACGCGCCGGAGGCCGAGACCCAGGCGCTCTACCAGTACGGCTACAACCTGGGCATGGCCTTCCAGGTGATGGACGACGTGCTGGACCTGGCGGGCACCGAGGAGGAGCTGGGCAAGCCCGTGGGCAACGACCTACTCCAGGGCACCCTCACGCTGCCGGTGCTGCGCTTCGCCGAGCGCTACCCCCACGAACCCGCGCTGGTGAAGGTGCGCGAGGGCTCCCGCGAGCCAGCGGACCTGGCCGCGCTGGTGGCCCTGGTGCGCGAGTCCGACGCCATCGCCGAAGCCTTCGCCGTCATGGAGGGCTACCGCGACCAGGCCCTCGCCGCCGTGGCCCGCCTGCCCCGCACGCGCGAGCGCGAGTCGCTGGAGGCGCTGGTGGCGTACGCCACCGACCGGCGGGTGTAGCCACCCCTGACGCACCCGCGAGTCGCCCGTTCCCCCTGGTGCGCGGCCCGTGCGCCGTGCAGACCGAGCCTGGAGGCCGTGATGACCACCCGTCTCGCCCTGCTCGCCCTGGCGGCGCTGTCCCTGCTGATGGCCGCCTGTGAGGGGCTGGCCCTGCCCACAGCGGAGCCCACGGCCACCTCCCTCGCACCGGAGGCGACAGCCATCCCCACGGTGCGGTCCGGTGACCCGGCGCAGCCCACGGCGCAAAGCGCAACGCCCACACCGGAGGCGGCAGCGACCAGCACGCCCACGGCGGCCCCCACGGCAACGGTGGCCCCGGTGAGCAGCGGGCTGCTGCCCCTGGGCGACGGACACCTGTCCACCGGGCCGGAGCGCGGGGCCGTGTGGAGCTGCACCACCACCTTCGGGGGTGGCGGGGCCTTCGTGGACGGGCCCTGGCTGCTGGCTGACGGCACCTGGGACCCGCTGCTCAAGGCGCGGGTGGATGGCGCCGTGACGTGGCCGTCGAACCTGTCCATCGTCCTGGAGGGGACGAGCCGTATCGTCAGCACCAACGACCTGCCCGACCACCCCACGGGCACCTTCCCCATCGCCTCCGGCGACGACGCCTACGCCTACGACCGCAACCCCAACGCCATCACGGCGCAGCAGGTGCGCTTGACGCTGGCAGCGCAGCCCGAGGCGGCGGCGCGCCCCTCGTGCCTGCCCCTGGGGGCCATCGGCGTGCTGCTGACCGGGAGCGTGTTCTTCAACGCGCTGGACGCGCTGGGGCGCGATGCGGCGGCCCACGAGGTGCAGGACGGGTGCGACGGCCACCCGGAGCGCAGCGGGGCGTACCACTACCACACGCTCACGCCGTGCCTGGACGTGGCGAGCACCGGCCACTCCCCGCTGGTGGGCTACGCGCTGGACGGGTACGGGCTGTACGGGCCGCTGGGGGAGGACGGGAAGCCCCTGACCAACGCCGACCTTGACGCGTGCCACGGCCACACCCACGCGGTGGAGTGGGACGGGGCGAGCCGGGTGCTCTACCACTACCACGCCACCGCCGCCTACCCCTACACCCTAGGGTGCTTCCACGGCACGCCGGTGGCCAGCGGCGCCCCTCCCCGCCCCTAGGGCCGGCGCATATTCGCCAGGGACGGCTCGTTCATCACGTTGGTGGGCGAGCCCGCCGCCCACACCTTGATGTTCTCCACCGCCCCCTGGTAGAAGCGCCCCAGCCCCTCCAGGGTGGTGTAGCCCAGGTGCGGGGTGAGCACCACGTTCTCCAGGCCCAGGAGCGGGTGGTCGGCGGGAAGCGGCTCGGCGTCGAACACGTCCAGCGCCGCTCCGGCGATGCGCCCCGCACGCAGGGCCGCAAGCAGCGGGCCCTCCTGGACGATGGGCCCGCGCGAGGTGTTGATGAGGTAGGCAGTCGGCTTCATGAGCCCCAGTTCGCGCTCCCCCACCCACCCGCGCGAGAGGTCGGTGAGGGGCACGTGGATCGTCAGCACGTCGGCGCGCTGGAACAGGTCATCCCAGGCGACGTACTCGGCGCCGGAGGCGGCGGCGCGCTCGGGCGTGAGCGTCGGCCCCCAGGCGATGACCTCCATGTTGAAGGCGCGCGCGTGCGCCGCGGTCTTGGTGCCGATGTTGCCCATGCCCAGGATGCCGAGGGTCTTGCCCGCCAGGCCCGTGCCCATGCGCGTCTGCCAGCGACCGGCGCGCAGCGCTCGGTCCTCCCAGGGGATGTGGCGCATGAGGCCGATAATGAGCCCCCACACCAGCTCCGGCGTGGAGTCGGAAGCGCCCCCGGTGCCCGTGACCACGATGCCCAGGCGGTTGGCCGCCTCCATGTCCACGTGGGGGGCCCGGCGCCCGGTGCCGGAGAGCAGCTTCAGGTCGGGCAGGCGCTCCATGAGCGCGGCGGGGATGGGGGTGCGCTCACGCATCATCTGCACCACGTCGAAGCCCGCCAGGCGCTCGGCCAGCTCGTCCACGCCGGTGACGTGGTCGGTGAAGGCCGTCACCTGCGCGCCGGGGATGGAGCCCCAGTCGGCCAGGCCCGTGGCGATGTTCGGGAAATCGTCCAGTATGGCGATGCGCAGCATGTCCTCTCCTCTCAACCCTGAGCCAGTGCGCTGAACACGGCGTACAGGTCGGCCTTCAGTTCATAGCCGATGCCGGGCTCCTGGGGCAGCGGGACGCGCCCGTCCACCACCTGGGTGCCGTCGGGGAAGCCGCCGAAGGGCTGGAAGACGCCGGGGTACGACTCGTTGCCCCCCAGCCCCAGTCCTGCGGCGATGTGCAGGGCGAACAGGTGCCCGCCGTGGGGCACGCAGCAGGTGCGGGGGACGGCGTGCTCCTCCAGCATCCGCACGGTGCGCAGGTACTCCACCAGGCCGTAGGAGAGCACCGGGTCGAACTGCAGCACGTCCCTGTCGGCCCGGATGCCCCCATAGCGCACCAGGTTGCGGGCGTCCTGGTGGGAGAAGAGGTTCTCCCCCGTGGCCAGCGGCCCGGCGTAGCGGGCCGAGAGTTCGGCGTTGAGCGCGTAGTCCAGCGGGTCGCCCGCCTCCTCGTACCAGCGCAGGCCGTAGGGCGCCACGGCCTCGCCGAAGGCCAGCGCCTCGGCCATGCTGAAGCGTCCGTTGGCGTCCACGGCCAGCCGCGAGCCGTCGCCCACCACCGCGATGGCCGCCTCGATGCGCGCCACGTCCTCGGCCAGCGGCGCCCCGCCCACCTTCATCTTCACCGTGTCGTAGCCCAGGTCCAGATAGCCCTGCAGTTCAGCCGCGAGCGCCTCGTTGCCCTTGCCCGGCTGGTAGTAGCCGCCCGCCGCGTACACCCACGCCGTGTCGGCGAGCGCCGGGTTGCCGGTGCGCTGGGCGATGAGCCGGTAGAGGGGCAGCCCCTCCGCCTTGGCCAGCGCGTCCCACAGCGCCATGTCCAGCACGCCCACGGCCACGGCGCGCTCCCCGTGCCCACCGGGCTTCTCGCCCGTCATCATCGTGGCCCACGCCCTGTGGGGGTCCAGCAGGCCGGCCTCGTCCTGCAGGCTCGCCGGGTCGGCCTTGAGCAAACGTGGGATGAACCGATCGCGCAGCAGCCCGCCCACAGCGTAGCGCCCGTTGGAGTTGAAGCCGTAGCCAACGATGGGCCTGCCGTCACGCACCACATCCGTGACCACGGCAACGGCGCTGGCGGTCATCTGCGAGAAGTCGATGAACGCGTTGCGGATCTGCGAGCGCATGGAGGCGGTGGTCTCATGGATGGCGACGATGCGCACGGGTCCTCCTGGGCCCCTGATGGGGCGTGGGAGGCATCCTAGCGGAGGGGGCGGGCGGGGGGAAGGCTAGCGCGCGCTCTCGCGTGCCGCTGCGGCGGCCTGCTCGTCGGCGTGGTAGGAGGAGCGCACCAGGGGGCCGGAGGCGACGTGCCGGAAGCCCATGCGATAGCCCTCCTCCTCCAACGCCTTGAACTCCGAGGGGTGGTAGAAGCGGGACATGGGCGCGTGCTGGGCGGAGGGGCGCAGGTACTGGCCGATGGTCAGCAGCTCCACGCCCGCCTCACGCAGGTGGCCCATCGTCTCGTGCACCTCCGTCGTCTCCTCACCCAGCCCCACCATCATTCCGGACTTGGTGGGGATGTGCGGAGCGAGTTCACGGGCGCGGGAGAGCAGCTCCAGGGAGCGTTCGTAGCCGCCCTTGGCGCGCACCGTGGGGAAGACGCGCTGGACGGTCTCGATGTTGTGGTTGAGCACGGCGGGGCCCGCATCCAGCACCGTGGCCAGGGCGTCCCAGTTGGCGGCGAAGTCCGGTATCAACACCTCCACCTGGCACCCCGGCACGCGCTCGTGCACCAGGCGGATGCACTCGGCGAAGATGCCCGCGCCCCCGTCGGGCACGTCGTCACGGTTCACCGAGGTGATCACGGCGTAGCGGAGGCCCAGGTGCTCCACCGTCCGCGCCAGGCGCTCCGGCTCGGCCAGGTCCAACGGGCTGGGCTTCGCGGAGGTGACGGCGCAGTAGCGGCAGGCGCGCGTGCACACCTCACCCAGGATCATGAAGGTAGCGGAGCGGCGCTCCCAGCACTCCCCGATGTTGGGGCAGTGCGCCTCCTCGCACACCGTGTGCAACTGCGCCGTGCGCAGCAGCCCGCGCACGTCCAGGTAGCTCGGCCCACCGGGCATCTTCACCTTCAGCCATTCAGGCAGTCGGCGTGGGGAAGGGGAGGTCATGGAGCCATGCTAGCAGCGCCGGGCTGGTGCGCCAACGCCCCGATGCGTGCAGCGATGGTCATGGCCCTGTGCGTGTCTTTTTGATAAAATAGATACTTTATCCATTAAAGTACCACTATCACTGATATGACCTCCACCGGGAAACGGCCCTACCACTCTCCCTACCGGCAGGCGGCGGCCCAGCGGACCCGCCAGGCCATCGTCACCGCCGCCCTGCGCCTGCAGGCCCAGGGGGTGGGCGAACTCTCGGCCGTCGCCGCCGAGGCCGGGGTGGCGCCGCCCACCCTCTACCGGCACTTCGCCTCTCGCGAGGCGCTGCTGGCCGCCTGCGCACCGGACCTGGACACCCCGCTCACGGCCCTGGCCGCCCATGTGCGGGCGGTGCCCGAGCGTGGGGCGCGCCTGCTGCGCGCGGTGCGTGGGCTCTACGCCCTCTACGAGCGCAACGGAGCCCGTCTGTCGGCCGCCTGGACGCTGCGGGCGGGCTCACCCGCCATGGAGGCCGCCGCCGCTCGCGTGGAGGAGGCCATCACCGCCATCGCCGCATCGGTGACCCGCCGTGCCCCCGCCGCCGAGCCCGCGCCGGGGGAGCTGACACTGGTTGGGCTCCTGAGCCCGCTGACCCACCGTGCACTGCGGGGCGCGGGCCTGTCCGCCCAGGGTGCCGTGGCCCAGGCCGTGGGCATGGCCACGACGACGCTGGAGGCTCCACGGCGAGGTTAGCGGGCGGGCGGGCAGGGACTAAGGCGCTGCGGATGCGGGGTTAGGCCGATACGGGCGCGTGGCCCAGCGCCAGGCCGATGGCCTCGCGCAGGGAGGCCACACCCACGGCCTCCAGACCACCGCCGGAGAGCCCCTCCAGGTCCGCTGCGGGTACCAGCGCACGCTTGAAGCCGTGGCGCGCGGCCTCCGCCAGGCGGCGGGAGAGCTGGGGCACGCGGCGCACCTCACCGTTGAGGCCCACCTCGCCGATGCACACGGTGCGCGCGTCCAGCGCCACGTCCCGGAAGCTGGAGGCGATGGCCAGCGCCGTGCCCAGGTCGGCGGCGGGCTCGCTCACGTGGAGCCCCCCCGGCACGTTCACTATGATGTCCTGGTTGGCGAGCGGCACGCCCGCCCGGCGGGTGAGGACGGCGGCCAGGAGCGCCATGCGGTTGAAGTCGAGGCCGTTGGCCGAGCGCCGGGGCGGGGTGAAGGTGGAGTAGGTGGTGAGCGCCTGCACCTCGCACAGGAGGGGGCGCGAGCCCTCCAGGCTCACCACCACCGCCGAGCCCGGCACGCCCGCCTGACGCTCGCCGATGAGCGCGGCCGAGGGGTCGGCCACCTCGCTGAGCCCGTCGGGGCCCATCTCCAGGAGGGCCACGTCGTTGGTGGAGCCGTAGCGGTTCTTGACGCAGCGCGCCAGCCGGTAGCCACCCAGCGCCGCACCGTCCAGCGAGAGCACCACGTCCACCATGTGCTCCAGCACCCGGGGCCCGCCGATCTGTCCGTCCTTGGTCACGTGGCCCGTGAGGAACAGCGCGCAGTTGGAGCGCTTGGCCCAGGCCAGCAGCAACTGGGCGCACTCGCGCACCTGAGCCACGGAGCCCGCGGTGGAGGGCACGCCCGCACTGGCGAGGGTCTGGATGGAGTCCACGACGGCCAGGGACGGGCGCGCCTCCTCCAGGGCTGCCAGCACGGCCTCGGCGTCCGTCTCGGCGAGGAACAGCAGGCCGGAGTCCTCCACGCCCAGGCGGCGCGCGCGCAGGCGCACCTGCGCCCCCGACTCCTCGCCCGACACGTACAGCACCCGCCGTCCCGCCCCGGCCACCCGCGCGGCGGCCTGGAGCAGCAGGGTGGACTTGCCCACCCCCGGCTCCCCTGCCATGAGCAGCACGCCGCCGCAGACCACGCCCCCGCCCAGCAGACGGTCCACCTCCGGCATACCCAGGGAGAAGCGTTCACCGCCCTCCGCAGGCACCTGCGCCAGGGGCACGGGGCCTGCGCCGGGGGCGGCGATGGGCCGCGCCGGGCGTCCGGGCCCAGCTGGCGCAGGCGTGAACTCGCGCAGCGTGTTCCACGCACCGCACCCGGCGCAGCGGCCCGCCCACCTGGGGTGTTCGTGGCCGCAGTCCGCGCAGGCGAACACGGCGCGCTGCTTGCGAGAGGGAGAGGCTGGCATGGCGCGCATGGTGCCGCAGCGCGTGCGCCCGCGCAACGCCCGCGCGGCACCCCCTGATGAGACAGAGCGGGGGGGGGGGGGGGGGGGCGGCGCGCCCCCCCGCCCCCCCCCCCCCCCGCCCCCGCCCGCCCCCCCCCCCCCCCCCCCCCCCCCCCCCCCCCCCCCCCCCCCCGCGGGCCCCCCCCCCCCCCCCCCCCCCCCCCTCTTGCGTTCCTCCCGGGCTCTCCGAGCCCTAGGCGCGCACGATGCCCTCCGCCGCAGCGTTGTCGAGCACGCGCCCCAGTGCCTCACGGCTGACGTGCCGGGGCCACGGGCCGTAGAGCCACGCCTCCGAGATGGCGTCGTGGATGGCAGACAGGGTCAGGGTGTCCTTGGGGGCCACCAGGAGCAGACGCAGGGCAGCCTCCAGCAGCGGGTGCTGGGGTGAGACGTAGCCATCCTGCCCGTCACAGCCGTCGCGCAGCAACTTGCGCAGGTCCTTCACGCTCATGCCCGTCCACCCGTTGGAGCCCTTGAGCCTGGCCACCGCGCCGTCACACAGCCGGTCCGCCAAGAACAGCTGCACCGAGCGGCCCTGGGCCTCGATAACGTCCAGGTCCAACCGGTAGGAACGGTCGGCCTCGTCAGCGCTCCGCTGGGCGGTGGTGTCGGTGGTCATGCGGTCCTCCTTCGCAGCGTTGCGGGCATCAGAGCGTGGTCGGGAGCCAGTCCAGCAGTTCCACGTCGGTCTCCGCGCCCGCTGGACGCTCAGGTTCATCTTCGGGACAGATGGCCAGGCCCTGGGCCGAGGCCATGGAGGTGAGCAGGTTGGATCCCTGTGCGCCGGTGAGGCGGGCATGCACCCGACCATCCCGTCGTTCCACAATTACACGAGCGTACACGCGCCGCCCATCCGGGTTCAAGAGTGCATCCGCAAGTACCGCGCGCACGCGGCGCAGGGGCTCGGGGGGCGCGCCGCGCAGCACCGCGATGGCGGGGCGGGCGAACTCCACCAGCGCAACCAGCGCGGAGACGGGGTTGCCCGGCAGGCCCAGGTGCGGCACGCGCCGCCCGTCGGGTGCGGTGAGCAGCCCCCCGGCGATAGGACGGGCCGGGCGCATCTTCACGGCCCAGAAAGCCATGCTCCCCAGCTCCTCCAGCACCTCCTTCACGTAGTCGAAGGCACCGGCAGACACGCCCGCAGAGGTGATGAGCATGTCTGCGGCGAGGCCCTCACGCACCTTGGCGCGCAGGTCGTCGCGGTCATCGCGGGCGATGCCCAGCAGCACGGGCTCCGCGCCCCAGCGGCGCAGCGCGGCGGCGATGCCGATGGAGTTGGCATCGTACAGGTGACCCGGCGCGTAGGGTGCGCCGGGGGCCAGCACCTCATCGCCGGTTGCCAGCACCGCCACGCGCGGGCGGCGCACCACGCGCACGCTGGCCAGCCCCACCGAGGCCAGCAGGCCCAACGCAGGCGGGGTGAGCACCGTGCTCGCCGTGAGCACCCGCTCGCCCCTGGCCAGGTCCTCTCCCGCGGGGCGCAGGTGCTCCCCCTCCGGGACGGGGTGGGTGATGGCGATCTGGGTGATGGGCCCGCCCGCCGCGCGCCGTGCGGGTTCGTCGGTGAACTCCCACGGCACGATGGCATCGGCCCCCGTGGGCATGGGCGCGCCGGTCATGATCCGCACCGCCTGGCCCTGCTCCACGGGCACCGTGGGCAGGGCGCCCGCCTGCACCTGGCCCACCACGGCCAGGGTGACGGGAGCATCGGTGGAGGCGGCGACCACGTCGGCGGAGCGCACGGCGTACCCGTCCATGGCGGAGTTGTCCATACCGGGGATGTCGAAGGGGGAGGTCACGTCCTCGGCCAGCGTTAGTCCGTCGGCCTCCAGCAGCCCCACCTCGGCCGCGGGCAGCCGGCTCACCAGCGCCAGCACCCGTTCCAGCGCCTCCTCCACCGAGAGCAACCCCTCGGTGGGCGGGTGGGCGTGCGGGCGGTCATGCCCGCCCCGGTGTCCGGCGTGATGGCGGTGGTGCTCTGCCACGGCTATGCCCGCAGCGTCGCGCCGAACCGGTCGGCGAGGCGCTTGACCAGCACCGCCACGGCGTCGTTGATCTCCTCGGCGGAGAGGGTGCCCTCCGCCGAGCGCAGCTCCAGCCGGAAGGCCAGGGAGCAGCGACCCGCGGGGAGGCCCTTGCCGGAGAAGCGGTCGAAGAGGACGGCCCGCTCCACCAGCGGGTGCTCCACCAGCGCCGCGACCAGTGAGGCGGCGGGAGTGGCCTCGTCCACCACCAGCGCCAGGTCGCGCGAGGCGGAGGGGAAGCGCGAGAGGGCGGCGAAGCGGAAGCGCACATCGGGCAGCGCGCCGGTCAGCAGGCCTAGGTCCAACTCGAAGAGCGCCGCGCCCGCGGGCAGTTCGAAGGCCGCCGCGGTCTGCGGGTGCACCTCGCCCACCGTCCCCACGCACGTTCCCCCCACCAGCACGGCGGCGGTGCGCCCGGGGTGCAGCACCGGGTCCTCGGCACGCTCGAAGGCGCCCACGAGGCCCAACCGCTCCAGCACCACCTCCACCACGCCCTTGGTGTCGAAGAAGCCCAGCGGCTCGGCGCCGGCCTCCCACAGCCCATCGCCCCGTGCGCCCGCAACGACGCCTACTGCCAGCTCGCGCTCCTCGGGCAGCGCACCCTCGCGGGGCAGGTAGACGCGCCCCACCTCGAAGAGCGCTGCGGAGCCCGGCGGCTGGCGCAGGGCCCCAGCGGCGGCCCGCAGCAGGCCGGGGCGCAGGCTGGTGCGCAGGTACTCCTGCTCACGGGAGAGAGGGTGGGCGATGCGCAGGGGCTCCAGCCCCTCGATGTCCACCGCGCCCACGCGCTCCAGGTCCGTACGGTTGGTCAGGGAGTGGAAGATAGTCTCCTGCATCCCTGAGGCGACCAGCAGGTCACGCACCTCCTCGCGCACCGCCAGCTCCGGCTGGAGCACGCGCTCCGGCACCCGGCCAGCCAGCGGGTCGGCGGGGACGTGGTCGTAGCCGATGGTGCGCGCCACCTCCTCCACCAGGTCCTCGGGGATCGCCACGTCGGTGCGCCAGTAGGGGGGAACAGCGGTGAGGGAGTCGGGCCCCGTCTCCTGGACGGTGAAGCCCAGCGCCCGCAGCACGCCCACCACCTGTGCCTGCGGGAAGGTGGTGCCCAGCACCCGGTGCATCCGCTCGGCGGTGAGGGGGATGGCAGCGGGCTCGGCCCGGCCCGGATACACGTCCAGCATGCCACGAGCGGGGGTGCCGCCCGCCGCCTCCACGATGAGCGCGGTGGCGCGGCGCACGCCGCGCTCGGCCAGTTCCGGGTTGGTGCCGCGCTCGAAGCGCATGGACGCCTCGGTGCGGATGTGCAGCGCCTGGGCGGTGCGCCGGGTGTTGATGGCGTTGAAGGTGGCCGACTCCAGTAGGATGTCCGTGGTCTCATCCGTCACCTCAGAGTTCATGCCGCCGATGACCCCCGCCAGGCCGATGGCGCGGGAGGGGTCGGCGATGACCAGCATGGGGGGGCGCAGCTCGTGCTCCTCGCCGTCCAGGGCTTGGAATCGCTCGCCCGCGCGGGCGGGGCGCACCACGATTTGCTGCTCACCCACCTGGGCCAGGTCGAATGCGTGGAGGGGCTGGCCATACTCCAGCATCACGTAGTTGGTCACGTCCACCACGTTGTTGATGGAGCGCTGGCCCGCATCCTCCAGCCGCTTCACCAGCCAGTCCGGCGAGGGGCCCACGCGAACGCCCCGGATCACGGTGGCGGTGTAGCGGATGCAGAGAGAGGCATCCTCCACGCTCACGCGCGCAGCCTGCTCTACGGGCTCGGCCCCCTCGCGGTAGGCGATGGACGGCTCGTCCACCGCCCCGCCGGTGAAGGCGGCGACCTCATGGGCGATGCCGAGGACGGAGAGGCAGTCGCCCCGGTTGGCGGTGACCTCCGTCTCCAGCGCGCCGTTGCCCAGGTAGTCCGCCAGGGCCGTACCGACGGGCGCATCCTCCGGCAGCACCAGGATGCCACCGTGGTCATCGCCCAGGCCCAGCTCCTTGGCCGAACACACCATGCCCGCCGACTCCACGCCCCGAATCACCGCGGCGGTCAGTTCCATGGGCTCGCCCGTTTTGCCACTAGTGAGGCGCGCCCCCACCTGGGCGAAGGCGATGCGCTGGCCCGCGGCCAGGTTGGGCGCACCGCACACCACCCGCTGGGTGCCCGCGCCCGTGTCCACGGTGGCCAGGCGCAGTCGGTCCGCGTTGGGGTGCGGGTCCACGGCCAGCACGTGGCCCACCACCACCCGATCCCAACCAGCGGCGGGGCCGGGGTCAAACTCGGTCTCGATGCCAGCCATGGTGAGCCGGTGGGCCAGTTCCTCGGGCTCGAGGGTGAGGGGGACGTAGGCGGCAAGCCAGGAGAGGGGGACGCGCATGCTCGCTCCGGGTTCGGGGATGGCCCCGCTAGTATAGCCGCGAGGCACCCCGACCGGGCGAACCGACCTGGCTCCCCGCGCGTAGCCCCTGAGAGCGCACCCTCCCAGGGGCCGTGCGCATCCCACCACCAAGCGAGCACCCATGACCACCCGCATCACACGGTTCCTCATACTCACCCTCGCCCTGGCGCTGACCATGCTGGGGCTGGCCGCCTGCTCCGGCGATGCCATGCCCCAGGCGGAGGCGGCCACGGGCCCGGAGCCCACGGGTCGCACCGGGGGCGCGGTGGGCGATACGGCCCCGAAGTTCACCGGCATCGATGCCTGGTTGAACAGCGAGCCGCTCACCATGGAGGGGCTACGGGGGAAGGTGGTGCTGGTGGACTTCTGGACGTACACCTGTGTCAACTGCATCCGCACCCTGCCCTACCTGCGCGAGTGGCACGCCAAGTACGCGGCGCACGGGCTGGTGATCGTGGGGGTGCACACGCCAGAGTTCGCCTTCGAGCAAGTGACGTCCAACGTGCGCCGGGCGTTGGACGAGTTCGGCCTCGCCTACCCCGTGGCCCAGGACAACGCCTACGGCACCTGGCGCGCCTTCGACAACCGCTACTGGCCCGCCAAGTACCTGTTGGGGGGTGACGGCCTGGTGCGCTACACCCACTTCGGTGAGGGCGACTACGACGGGACGGAGGCTGAGATACGTGCGGCGCTGACGGCGGCAGGCGCCGACGTGAGCGCGGTGCCGATGGGCACCGACCCTGGCCCCGAGATTGACGAGGGCGCGCTGACGGGGCTGCCGGAGGACACCCTCACCCGCGAGCTGTACGGCGGGTACGACCGCAACAATTCCCTCTTCGGCATCTACATCGGGCACCGTGAGTACTACTCCGGGCCCGGCCGGGTGGTGGACTACACCGACCCGGAGCTGCACCGCAACGGGCTGTTCTACCTGCAGGGCCCCTGGCTGAACGAAGAGGAGTCGCTGCGCCACGCGCGCACCTCCGCACCGGGCGAGGACTACGTGGCGCTGCGGTTCCTGGCGCGCTCGGTGAACGTGGTGCTGGAGGTGCCGGAAGACGGGGCGCCCTACCAGGTGGACGTGACGCTCAACGGCGAGCCTCTCACGCCCCGGCAGGCGGGCGGGGACATCGTGTTCGCGGGTGGGCGCTCGTACTTCAATGTGGACGCGGGACGCCTGTACGAGGTGGTCTACCTGGAGGAGGGCTTCGGCTGGGGGGAACTGCAGCTCTCGCCCACGAGCCCGGACTTCACCCTCTTCGCCTTCACCTTCGGCGCCTACGAGGGGGTGCCGTAGCGGTGCGCCGCTCGCTAGTACTCCTGATGACGGGGCTGGCACTGGCCGCCTGCGCCGCGCCCGCGCCCGCCGCAACGCCCACCCCGGCGGGGCCCGCGCCGGTGATTGTGATCTTGGCCACCCGTGACCTGGTGCCGGGGGCGCAGCGGGTGGCCTTCCTGCTGGAATCACCCACGGCGCTGGTGGATACGCCCGCCGTCATGTTCAGCGCCCGCCCCCTAGATGGGGCGGGCACGCCCACCATCACGGTGGAAGCCGGGTTCGCGGCCTGGCCATTCGGCACGCGCGGCTCCTACGCCGGGGTGCTGGATCTGGATGCGCCGGGTCGCTGGGAACTGACGGTTGAGGTGGACGATTCGCGCTTCGCGCCCACGGCCAGGCTGGCGTTCGATGTGTCGGCGGCATCGCCAGTGCCCCAGGTGGGCCAGGTGCCGCCCTTCACGCCCACCAAGACGCTGGCTGACGCGGGGGGCGACCTGCGTGTCATCACCTCGGATCCGCGCGCGCGCCCGGCGCTCTACCGGCTCTCCGTGGACGAGGCGCTCTTCTCCGGACGGCCCACCGTGGTGGTGTTCGCCTCACCCGCCTACTGCACCGCGCCCACCTGCGGGCCACAGGTGGATGCGCTGGCGGAACTGGCGGCGACCCACGAGGGTGAGGCGAACTTCATCCACGTGGAGGTCTACGACAACCCCGCCGAGATCGCGGGCGACCTGACCCTGGCACGCCACGCGCCGGCCCCCATGGACTGGGGCCTCACGGCCCTGCCCGGCTATCGCAACGAGTCGTGGGCCTTCGTCATCGGCCGCGACGGGCACATCAGCGCGCGCTTCGAGGGATACGCCACGCTCACGGAACTGGAGGCGGCGCTGGCGCGGGCGCGCTAGGCGTCCGGGGCCAGGTCGGCGGCCAACTGCTCGCGCACGTCGGCGGCCAGCTCCACCCGGTGGTGATAGTCGGCGTGGTCGATGCGCAGGGCCGCGGGCGCGCCGGAGCGCACCGCCTGGGCCTGCGCCGGGGTGAGGGCGAAGCGCACGTAGTGGACGGCGCTCACCTGCACCTCGTTGGAGCGCCCGCCCTCGTACTCGCCCTCCACGCCCTGCCCGTCCACCTCGAGGTACGTGGTGCCGCCTCGGTCCACGCCGATGAAGCTATCCAGCACCTGACGCAGCACGGAGCGGTCGCTCACCTCGATGAGCAGCGTGGCGGAGAGTTCGTTCTCGCCGGGCAGGAGCTGGTTGTAGATGTCCAACTCCTCCTGCACCCGCTCGGCGCCCACGATGCGCTCGGCGCGCATCATCTCCTGCACCTGGAAGCGCACGGTGTCGCGGTTCTCGAACACCATGCTCACCACGGGCCCCACGCCCACGCGCCGGTGCCTCTTCAGTTCGATGACGCGTGGGCGGGAGGTGGGGCGCTCCAGCTCGTAGGAGGCGATGTCGCCCACGTCTGCCAGGGTCAGCGTCTTCATCGTCCCACCCCCTCCCCACCCTCCAGACCGTAGGCAACGACCAGCGCCTGTGCGGTGTGGATCGGCCGGCGGCCCGTGCCCACCTCGATGTGGTGGGCGGCCAGGGGGCAGTCGCTGATCATGACGTCGGGCGCGCCCTCGGCCAGGTTGTCGAACAGCTTCTTGCCCACCTTGAGGGAGAGAGGGAAGTACTGCTTGGAGATGCCCCAGGAGCCGTCGTGCCCGGAGCACGACTCCACCTGGGAGACGGTGGTGTCGGGCAGGATGCCCAGCACGCGCGCCGAGTTGTTGCCCACCGCCTGTGCGCGCGTGTGGCAGGCCACATGGAAGGCGACCTTCCCCAGCCCCTGCTTGAAGTCGCGCTGGAGCACCTTGTCCTTGGCCAGGTTCACCAGGTAGTGGCCGAACTCGAAGGTGTGCTCGGCCACGCGCTTGGCAGCCGCCGCCTCAGCGGAGTGCTTCGGGTAGTCGTTGCGCAGCACCAGGGTGCAGGTGGGCTGGGGCACCACGATGTCGTACCCCTCGTCCACCAGCTTGGCCAGCCGCTCCAGGTTGTAGTCCATCTTGCCCTGGGCGCCCTTCCAGTCGCCTGCATCGGCCAGTGGCATGCCGCAGCACTGCTGCTCCGGCACCACCACCTCCACGTTGTTGTGCTCCAGCACCGCGATGCACGCCTTCCCTATCTGCGGCTCGTTGTTGTCCACGGTGCAGGAGGCGAAGAAGGCGACCTTGCGCACGGGGGCATCGGAGGGCCGCATGGCCGCCCCGTAGTGTTTGCGGAACCAGGAGGTGAAGGTCTGGGAGTGGAACTTCGGGATAATGGCGTCGCGATGCACGCCGGTGATCATCTCCGCCACGATGCGCCCCGGCTTGGTGGCGTTCGCCAGGTTGGTCAGGGGAGCGAGGGGCCCGCCCGCCAACTTGGCGAGGCGGTCCTGGTCGGCCACCAGCTTCTTGGAGAGGGGGATGCCCTGCTCTTTGGCGCGCACGTACTTGGAGCGCTCGATGAGCGCGGGCACGTCCAGCTGGTACTCATGAGGGTCGGTGTACGGGCAGACCACCCAGCACAGCTTGCACTGGAAGCACAGGTCATCGACGGGCTTCAGTTCCTCCCGCGTGAGCGGGCGGTCGGCAGCCTCGGCGGCGTCGGTGATGTCGAACATGGCCGGGAACGCCGGGCACAGGTTCCAACACAACCGGCAGCCGTGGCACACGTCGTACTGACGGCGCATCTCGGCCTCCAGGTCATCCCTATCCCAGTAGCGGGTGTCCTTGGGGTCGTAAATGGGGGTGGTCATGGGTGCTCTCCCTGACGGCGTTGGGGACGGGGCCGCAGACAACGGCGCCCTCCGCGCCCGGAGGCTGTCGGAGGGCGCCGCAGGTGTCCCGATGGGGCAGGACTAGAGGCTCAAAGACTCGAGGCCCTTGGTGAAGCGGCCGGCGTGAGAGCGCTCGGCGCGGGCCAGGGTCTCGAACCACTCGGCCATCTCCTCGAAGCCCTCGTCGCGCGCGGTGCGGGCGAAGCCGGGGTACATCTCGGAGTACTCGTAGGTCTCGCCGGCGATGGCGGCCTTGAGGTTCAGGTCGGTGGCGCCGATGGGCTCGCCGGTGGCCGGGTCGCCGGACTCCTTCAGGAAGTCCAGGTGGCCGAAGGCGTGGCCGGTCTCAGCCTCGGAGATGTCGCGGAAGAGGCCGCCCACCTCAGGGTACCCCTCGATGTCCGCGCGGCGCGCGAAGTAGAGGTACCGCCGGTTGGCCTGCGACTCACCCGCGAAGGCGTCCTTCAGATTCTGCTCGCTCTTGGTGCCCTTGATGCTCGCCATACTGTCCTCCTTGTGATCCTCTGTCCTCGTGGGTTTGCGGCCTTGCCGCTACGCAGTGCCCGGGACCTCGGCCGCCTGGCACTGGGGACACGTACCGTACACGTCGAACCGGAACCGTTCCAGGGTGTACCCGGCGCTGCCCGCGGCCTGGGTGAGCTGGTCGTCCATGGTCTCCAGCGGCATGTCGTCGATGCGCCCGCAGCGCACGCACACCAGGTGCGGGTGCGGGTTGGGGCGCAGACCGTCGTACCGGTTGGCGGGGATGCGGGAATCCCGGAACTCCAGTTCCAGCACCTCCCCCAGTCCGCGCAGCAGGTCCAGCGTCTTATAGACGGTCGCGCGCGAGAGCGCGGGGTGCTCGGCCACCACCTGCCGGTACAGATCCTCAGCGCCAGGGTGCGCCTCGGAGTGGACCAGCGCCTCCAGCACCGCCCGGCGTGCCGCCGAGAGGCGGTAGCCCGATTGGCGTAGGCGCCTCAGCAGCAGGTCCAGCCTGCTGGCCCGCTGCTCGCTGGTGGGTGCCGCATTGGGGATAATCATTCTCCTAGAAAGATACCACAGGGGAGTCCGGTGTCAACGTCCAACCCCGGGAGCGAGAGAACCACAGCCGGCCCCAGGGCGTATGCCAAGAGCGTTGACAGAGCGCCCTATGGGCGATAAAATTCGCTCTTCTAGGAGAAGTATGCCTTTCCAAGTGAGGCACGCTCGTTCCTAAAACCTCCAACCTCTTCGTAGGCCTAGCCGACCCCGCTAGGCCCTTTTTCCGTTATGCGGCCCATGGCCCCCAGTGGCCCGTGGCCCCGGAGTAGAAGGGAGCCTTCATGACGTCTGTGATGCCCCGGCCCGGCGCGTTGCCCGCCCTCAAGACCTACGCTCGCATCCCCAAGGTGGTCGAGCCCTCCAGCCTGATCCAGATCCAGACCCGGTCCTTCGATTGGCTGAAGACCGATGGGATCCGCGAGGTGCTGGAGGAGATCAACCCCATCCTCGACGCCACCGGCTCGCGCTTCGAGTTGCACTTCGGCGCCCACGAGTTCCGCCAGCCCAAGCACACCGAGGAGGAGTGCCGGGACAAGGAGTCGACCTTCGAGGCGCCCCTGTACGTCACGGTGAGCCTGGTGGTGAAGGAGACCGGGGAGATCAAGGAGCAGACGCTCTTCTTCGGGGACGTCCCGATGATGACCCCCTCGGGCACCTTCGTGATTAACGGTGCCGAGCGCGTGGTGGTGAGCCAGTTGGTGCGCTCCCCCGGCGCCTACTTCACCCAGGTGCTGGACCCGGGGACGGGCCGCTATGGCTCCTTCTCCAAGCTGATCCCCTATCGCGGCGCGTGGCTGGAGTTCGAGACCAGCCCCCGCGACATCATCTCCGTGAAGATCGACCGCAAACGCAAGCTGCCGGTCACCACCTTCCTGCGGGCGCTGGGCTACGCCACGGACGAGGAGTTGATGGGCCTGTTCACCGACGTGGACACGGACCCTGACCACCCCTACATGGCCACGACGCTGGAGCGCGACACGGCGGTGACCAACGAGTCGCAGGCACTGCTGGAGGTCTACCGCAAGCTGCGTCCCGGCGAGCCCCCCTCGGTGGAGAGCGCACGCAACCTGCTGGACAACCTGTTCTTCAACCCGCGCCGCTACGACCTGGGCCGGGTGGGCCGCTACAAGATGACGCGCCGTCTGGGCGTGGAGACGGCGCCCGAGGACCGCACGCTGACCAAGGCGGACATCATCGAGATGCTCCGCATGATGATCCGCATCAACAACGGCCAGGCCCACGCCGATGACATCGACCACTTGGGCAACCGCCGGGTGCGCGCGGTGGGTGAGCTGATCCAGAACCAACTGCGCGTGGGTCTGCTGCGCATGGAGCGCGTGGTCAAGGAGCGCATGACAATCCTGGACCAGGAGGAGGCGACCCCCTCCGCGCTGATCAACATCCGCCCCGTGGTGGCTGCGGTGCGCGAGTTCTTCGGGGGCTCGCAGCTCTCCCAGTTCATGGACCAGACCAACCCCCTGGCGGAGCTGACGCACAAGCGCCGGCTCTCGGCCCTGGGCCCCGGCGGTCTCTCCCGTGAGCGCGCTGGATTCGACGTTCGTGACGTGCACTACTCGCACTACGGGCGCATCTGCCCCATCGAGACCCCTGAAGGGCCGAACATCGGCCTGCTGGGCTCCCTCGCCACCTACGCGCGCATCAACGACTACGGCTTCATCGAATCGCCCTACCGGCACGTGTACAAGACCATCTCCACCCATGACCCGGATATCGCCGGGCGAATCGTGAAGGAGGACGTGCTGGACGCCGAGGGCAAGCCCGTGACCCGCGAGGGCCGGGCGGTCTCGGGAGCGGCGGCCAAGCGCCTCGCCGAGCTGCCGGAGAAGCAGGTGAGCGTGGTGCCGTTCATCTCGGCCCGGGAGGACGACATCGTCTTCCTGACCGCCGACGAGGAAGACAAATACGTGGTGGCCCAGTCCACCACGGGCCTGGACGAGAAGGGCCAACTGGTGTCCGAGCGCGTCGAGTGCCGGACGGCCGAGCACTACTCGCTGGAGCTGCCCGAGCGCGTGGACTACATGGACGTCTCGCCCATGCAGATCGTCTCCGTGTCCACGGCGCTGATCCCGTTCCTCGAGCACGACGACGCCAACCGTGCGCTGATGGGCTCCAACATGCAGCGCCAGGCGGTGCCCTTGCTGCGCCCCGATGCCCCGCTGGTGGGCACGGGCATGGAGCGGCGCGTGGCCCACGACTCCGGCCAGATGGTGCTCTCCAAGGTGGTGGGCACCGTCACCTCGGTCACGGGCGACTACGTGGTGGTCACTGCCGATGACGGCGAGGAGACCGCGCACGTGCTGCGCAAGTTCATCCGCTCCAACCAGGGCACGTGCCTGACCCACCGGGCCATCGTGAGCCGCGGCGACCGGGTGAACGTGGGCACGGCTCTGGCCGACTCCTCTTCCACCCAGCAGGGAGACCTGGCACTGGGGCAGAACGTGCTGTGCGCGTTCATGTCCATGGAGGGCTTCAACTTCGAGGACGCCATCATCATCTCGCAGAACGTGCTGCGGGACTCCAAGTTCACCTCGATCCACATCGAGAAGTACGAGGTGGAATCGCGTGACACCAAGCTGGGGCCGGGGGAGATCACCCGGGACATCCCCAACGTGGGCGAGGACGCCCTGCGCAACCTGGACGAGGAGGGCATCATCCGCGTGGGCGCGGAGGTGGTGCCCGGCGACATCCTGGTGGGCAAGATCACGCCCAAGGGCGAGACCGAACTGACCGCCGAGGAGAAGCTGCTGCGGGCAATCTTCGGCGAGAAGGCGCGCGACGTGAAGGACACCTCCCTGCGCGTGCCCCACGGCGAGCGCGGCAAGGTGATCGACGTGAAGGTGATGACGCGGGAGAACGGGAACGACCTGGCCCCCGGCGTCAACAAGCTGGTCCGCGTGTGGGTTGCCCAGACCCGCACCCTCTCCGAGGGCGACAAGATGGCGGGACGCCACGGCAACAAGGGCGTGGTCTCGCGCATCATGCCGGTGGAGGACATGCCCTACCTGCCCGACGGCACGTCCATCGACGTGATCCTGAACCCCATCGGCGTGCCCTCCCGCATGAACCTGGGCCAGGTGCTGGAGACGCACCTGGGCCTGGCGGCCCACAAGCTCCACTTCCGCGCGGCGACGCCCGTGTTCGACGGCGCCACCGACGAGGACATCCGCGACGCACTCTCCCGCTCCTGGCTGGTGGAGCGCGCCGACGCGCTGGGCAAGAGTTCCACGGGCCAGGTGGCCGCCGACCCCGACTGGGGCAAGGCGCGCGCGTGGCTGGCCGAGCGCGGGTTCGACGCCGACGCGGTGCTGGACGATCGCACGCCGGACGTTGCCACGGTGGCCTGCCTGCAGACCTGGCTGGGTGACCTGGGCCCGGCGTACGAGGAGGTCACCGGCGAGCAACTGGGGACGCTACCGGAGGACGTGGACGGCCTCTACCAGGCCACGCTGGGGGTGGCGCGCCGGTTGGGCATCGCCACCCCGGTGGTCGGCAAGTCGGTGCTCTACGACGGGCGCACGGGGGATGCCTTCGACAGCCCCGTGACCGTCGGCTACATCTACATGATCAAGCTGATCCACCTGGTGGAGGACAAGATCCACGCCCGCTCCACCGGCCCCTACTCGCTGATCACCCAGCAGCCGCTGGGCGGTAAAGCGCAGTTCGGTGGGCAGCGCTTCGGTGAGATGGAGGTGTGGGCGCTGGAGGCTTACTCCGCCGCCTACAACCTGCAGGAGATGCTCACCGTCAAGTCCGACGACGTGGTGGGCCGCGTGAAGACCTACGAGGCCATCGTCAAGGGTGAGGACGTGGTGCAGCCGGGCGTGCCCGAGTCGTTCCACGTCCTGGTGAAGGAACTGCAGTCCCTCGGCATAGCCGTGGAACTGCGGTACGAGGAGGACCGGGGCGTCCCGGCCCCGCGCTTCACCTACGCCGAGGAGGAGGAGGAGGACCTAACGGCCCTGCTCCCCACCGCTCCCGAGGAGGGCGCTCCGTGGGAGGCGGGCTTCGAGCCCGAGGAGACGGAGGGCAGCCCCGGTCCGGACGTGGGTTTGAACCTGAACACCTACGCTCGCCCGGCGCCCGACACGGGCGACGACGCCGACCAGGAGTAAACCGCCCGGGGCGGGCGGTCCCGCCCCGGCACACCCGGTGTCAAGCACCGAAGGAGAAGGCCCATGCCAGCGGTCACCGATTTCAACGCCATCCGCATCTCGCTCGCTTCGCCCGAGCAGATCAAGCAGTGGTCCTACGGCGAGGTCACCAAGCCGGAGACCATCAACTACCGCACGCTGCGTCCGGAGAAGGACGGGCTGTTCTGTGAGCGCATCTTCGGTCCTACCAAGGATTGGGAGTGCTACTGCGGTAAGTACAAGAAGATCCGCTACAAGGGCGTGATCTGCGACCGGTGCGGCGTTGAGGTGGCGCGGGCCAAGGTGCGCCGCGAGCGCATGGGACACATCACCCTGGCCGCTCCTGTGGCCCACATCTGGTTCGCCAAGGGCATCCCCTCGCGCATGGGCCTGCTTCTGGACATCTCGCCCCGCAACCTGGAGCGGGTGCTCTACTTCGCCCAGTACGTGGTGATCAACGTGGACCCGCTGCTGCGCAACCGCACGGCGGAGCAGCTGCAGGCCACCTACGACGAGCAGTCCGCGACGCTGGACGCACAGATCGCCGGGCAGCTGGACGCGCTGAACGCGGAGTTGGCGGCGGCCGGGGAGGACGAGGAGAAGAAGGCCGAGGCGGAGGGGCGCATCAATGCCCTGCTCGGCCCCACGGCCGAGGCCAAGGAGGTCCTGGCCGACCAGCTCTCCCAGGACCTGGACGAGCTCGAGTCGATCCGCCCCCTGGCGCTGCTCACCGAGGCGCGCTTCCGCGACCTGAACGATAAGTTCGGCGACGTGTTCCGCGCGGGCATGGGCGCCGAGGCGATCCTGGAGATCCTGCGCAGCCTCGATCTTGACCAGGCGACCCTGGACCTGGAGAACGAGATCCGCACCACCTCCGGCCAGCGCCGCAAGAAGGCGGTCAAGCGCATCCGCGTGGTGGATGCGCTGCGCCGCTCCTCCAACAAGGCCGAGTGGATGGTGATGACGGTGCTCCCGGTGCTCCCGCCGGACCTGCGCCCCATGGTGCAGCTGGACGGTGGGCGTTTCGCCACCTCTGACCTGAACGATCTGTACCGGCGCGTCATCAACCGCAACAACCGCCTCAAGCGCCTGTTGGATCTGGGCGCCCCGGAGATCATCGTGCGCAACGAGAAGCGCATGCTCCAGGAGGCGGTGGACGACCTGATCGACAACGGCCGGCGCGGACGGGCCATCGTGGGCTCGCACAACCACAAGCTCAAGAGCCTCTCCGACCTGCTGCGCGGCAAGCAGAGGCGCTTCCGCCAGAACCTGTTGGGCAAGCGCGTGGACTACGGTGGCCGTTCGGTCATCGTGGTGGGCCCCTCCCTCAAGCTGCACCAGTGCGGACTTCCCAAGAAGATGGCGCTGGAGTTGTTCAAGCCCTTCGTGATGAACAAGCTGGTGCTCCACGGCCTGGCGCACAACATCAAGAGCGCCAAGCGCATGGTGGAGCGGATGCGGCCGGAGGTGTGGGACATCCTGGAGGAGGTGATCCAGGGCCGCCCGGTGATGCTGAACCGCGCCCCCACCCTGCACCGCCTCGGCATCCAGGCGTTCATGCCCATCCTGGTGGAGGGCTCGGCGATCCAGCTGCACCCGCTGGTGTGTGCCGCCTTCAACGCGGACTTCGACGGTGACCAGATGGCCGTCCACGTGCCCCTCTCCCGAGAGGCGGTGCAGGAGGCCCGCAACGTGATGCTCTCCACCTACAACATGCTCTCTCCCGCCTCGGGTGAGCCGCTGGTGGCACCCACCTACGAGATCGTGCTGGGCTGCTACTACCTCACGCTGCTCAAGGAACAGGCCAAGGGCGCGAACACCCGCTACCGGGACTTCGCCGACGTGATGATGGCCTTCGATGCCGGGCTGCTGGAGCTGCAGTCGCCGGTGCAGGTGCGCATGGCCGAGGCCGACGGCGGGTGGCTCAACACCTCCCCCGGCCGCATCGTGTTCAACGAGGTGCTCCCGGAGGAGCTGCGCCGTCACGACCAGGTGATGGACAAGAAGGCGCTGCGCGAGCTGGTGACCGAGGTGTACCGCACCACGGGCAACGAGCGGACCGCCGAGGTGCTGGACCGCATCAAGACCATGGGCTTCCACTACGCCACCCTCTCCGGCACCACCATCGGCATCACCGACATCCAGGTGCCGTCGGAGAAGGCGGAGATCGTGGCCGAGGCCGAGGGGGAAATCGACGCCCTCGAGGACCAGTACGAGATGGGCCTGATCACCGATCGCGAGAAGTACAACCGGACCGTGGCGGTCTGGCAGGGCGTCTCGGCCAAGATGGACGGGGTGATCCAGAAGCACCTGCCGGAGTTCGGCGGCATCTACACCATGGCCCACTCCGGCGCCCGTGGTAACGAGGCGCAGATCAAGCAGATGGCCGCCATGCGTGGCCTGATGTCCAACCCCCGGGGAGACATCATCGAGCTGCCCATCAAGTCGAGCTTCCGCGAGGGGCTCTCGGTGCTGGAGTACTTCATCTCCACCCACGGTGCCCGCAAGGGTCTGGCCGACACCGCGCTGCGGACGGCTGACTCCGGCTACCTGACCCGCCGCCTCATCGACGTGGCCCAGGAGGTCATCGTCATGGAGGAGGACTGCGAGACGGACCGGGGCATCCTGATCCACACCGACGCGTCCGAGGAGGACGTGATGATCGGGAAGATCTCCGAGCGCATCGTGGGCCGCATGGTGGCCACGCCCATCGCCCACCCCGAGACAGGTGAGATCATCGCCGACGCAGGCGTGGTGATCGAGGAGCCGCTGGCCAAAACGATCGAGGCCGCCGGGGTGAAGGAACTCTACCTGCGCAGCCCGCTGACCTGCGAGGCGGCGCGTGGCATCTGCCGCACCTGCTACGGCCGCAGCCCGGCCACGGGCAAGTTGGTGATCATCGGTGACGCGGTGGGCATCATCGCCGCCCAGTCCATCGGTGAGCCCGGCACGCAGTTGACGATGCGGACGTTCCACACCGGCGGTATCGCCGCGAAGGACATCACCTCCGGTCTGCCCCGTGTGGAGGAGTTGTTCGAGGCGCGTTCCCCCAAGGGCAAGGCGCGCCTGGCGGAGATCGACGGCGAGGTGCTGGTGTTCGAGGGCGGCGCCCTGGTGGGTGACTACGAAGCCCCCGACGACTCCCCCCAGGTGGTGGTGCCGCCGGCGTCCATCGCCCCGGTCGTGCGCGTGGTGAACCGGGTGCCCTTCACGGACGCCTATGAGGTGCCCGAGGGCTTCAAGCTGGGCGTCAAGAACGGCCAGCACATCGCGGCTGGTCAGCCCATCGCCGAGGCCCCCAAGCCCAAGAAGGGCGAGGAGGCTCCCGCGCTGTCCGCGGTGCTGGCCCGGGTCACGGGTACGGTGCGCGTGGACGGGAACGCCGTGGAGATCGACACGGCCGAGGTGGAGGTGCGCGACCACGTGGTGGACGCCACCGACCAGCGCCTGGTGCGCACGGGCGATGAGGTCTACGCCGGTCAGAAGCTGACCAACGGTGTGAAGGACCCCCACGACATCCTGCGCATCGAGGGCATGGAGGCCACGCAGCGCTACCTGTTGGAGCAGGTGCAGACGGTGTACCGCAACCAGGGCGTGACCATCAACGACAAGCACATCGAGACCATCATCCGCCAGATCCTGCGGTGGGTGCGGGTGGAGTCGGTGGGCGATACGGGACTGCTGCCCAACCAGCTCATCGACCGGCTCCAGTTCCAGGAGGCCAACGCCAAGGTGATGGCCGAGGGCGGCGAGCCCGCCACCTCCAAGCCGGAGATCCTGGGTGTGACCCGCGCCTCTCTGAACACGGACAGCTTCCTGGCCAAGGCCTCCTTCCAGGAGACGACGCGGGTGCTGACCGAGGCGGCGCTCATGGGCGATGTGGACTACCTGCGCGGGCTGAAGGAGAACGTGATCATCGGCCGCCTGATCCCCGCACGTCTGGACATCTCCGCGGAGGGCCGCGCGGTCCTCGGCCTGCCCCCGCAGCCGGAGATCGAGGAGCCGGAGGACGCACTGGACGAGGAGGAGCTGCTCAGCCTCATGGCGGAGTTGCCCACGGCCCCCGAGGGCGAGGAGGCCGCACCCGCGGCTGGTGGCGACGAGGACGAGGACGAGGATGACGACCTGCTCCTCGACGACGATGATGACGATGACTTCGAGGACGACCTGGCCGACGAACCGGAGTCAGACGCGGCGGGCGAGGCCAGCGAGGACTAGCCGCGAGAACGCACGGAAAGCAGGGAAGAAAGAGGAGGGGCCGCCTCGAACGAGGCGGCCCCTCCTCTTTCTTCCCATGGGTGCGCCCGGACTAGGTGCGCGGTGCGGACTCGGCCGTGGTGAAACCCACCACGAACCGCTCCAGCAGCGCCTGGGCCTCCCCCGTGCGCCCCTCGGCAACCAGGGCGCGCACGTGAAGGGTGGCGGCCAGGGCCTGAAGCGCCTCGCCCAGCATCGGGGCGTCAGCCAGCGTGTCGGCGCCGTAGCGCTGCGCCAGGTGCGCCCAGCGCTCGGACCAGCCGTGGGGGCAGGGACTGGAGTGCAGGCAGCACGGGAAGGCCGGGGCATCCGCGCGGCCCGCCCGCTCAACCGGGTGCATCAGCGCGGCGCACAGGGCGCCCAGGCGCTGGGTTGCATCACCCTCCAGCGGCGTGGCCGGCTCCGGCACCTGCACGGTCCAACGCTCCAGCAGTTGCTCCAGCAGTCCGTTGCGGGTGGTGGTGTGCAGGTAGAGGCTGCCCTTGGCCACGCCAACGCGCCGGGCGATCTGGTCCATGGTCAGATCCTGGCAACCGGCCGCCTGGAGCAGTTCGGCAACGGCATTGAGGATGGCCTCCTCCCGCCACTGCTTCACCCGATCCTTGAACCGCAGGCGAGCGTCATCATTGGACGCTCGCTCATCCGAGCGCGTCATCGGTCCTCCCTCGCCGCCGTCCCCCAACGGCAAGCGCTGAAAGCAGAATAGAACGCACCGGTCACCAGTTCAACCGATCGGTCACGCACCGACGCGAGGGATCTACGCCCAGGGGAGGTGGGTCTCCAGGCCCAGGGCCATGAAGACCACGGCCAGGTGCAGCAGGGAGTACTTGTAGGCACCGAGGGTCTGCCGGTACGCGGCCCCTCCCCGCAGCAGCGGGCGGGTGCGCCGCAGCCACAGCAGGCCCATGATGGTGCTGACGGCGCCGAAGATCACCCCGCCGTACCCAGCGGCCAGGGGCAGCCAGGAGAGGGCGATGAGCAGGCCGATGTACAACGCCACCTGCACCGCCGTGGCCCGCTCCGAGGCGACCGAGCCCAGCATGGGCACACCCACGGCGGCGTAGTCGTCGCGCAGCAGCAGGGAGAGGGTCCAGAAATGCGGCGGTGTCCAGAAGAAGACGAAGGCGAACATGTACAGCCCCACGGCGTCCACGCCACCGGTGACGGCTGCAGCGCCGATGAGCGGCGGGAAGGCCCCGGCGGCCCCGCCGATGACGATGTTGTTCCAAGAGCGGCGCTTGAGCAGCAGGGTGTAGACGAACACGTAGGTGGCCGCCGCCGCCAGGGTGAGCAGCCCCGCCGCCCAGTTGGTGAGCAGCCCCAGCAGCACCACGGCCGCCGCCACCCACGCCGCACCCACCGCGATGGCCAGCGCCGGGCGCACGTGGTGCAGCGGCACGGGGCGGTTGCGGGTGCGGCGCATCACGGCATCGATGTCGGCATCGAACCCCTGGTTGATGGCATTGGAGCCTGCGGCGGCAAGGCCCCCGCATCCGGCGACGGCGAGCATGACCCACGGGTCAGGGCTGCCCTCGGACGCCTTCCAAACCCCGCACACGCCGGTGACTACCAGCAACGAGATGACCCGCGGCTTGGCCAGGGTTATGAGCTGGCGCACCAGGACGGGAACCCCCATCAGGCGGCCCGCCCCCGCAGCCACAGCGCCCACAGCAGGGAGAGGCACGCCCAGGCCAGGCCCGCCAGGCCCAGGTGCAGCACGCGCACCGGCTCGGGAAACACCCAATGCACCCCGGCAACGCCCACCACGCCCTGCGCCACAAGCACGCCCAGCGCGCCGTGGACGGCGCCCTTGACCAGCACGGGTACACCCGAGCGGCGCAGGCGCAGCCCCGCAGCCAGCAGGGCCACGAACAGCGCCGCCGCGCCGAGCCGGTGGGCGTAGTGCAGGGCTCCGGGGCCCACGTCGGTGCGCCCATCGCACAGGGGCAGGCCGGGGCAGTTGGCCCACACGTTGGTGGCAACCAGCGAACTGCCCAGCAGGATCACCAGCGCCCCGCCGCCCACCAGCCCCAGCACGGTGCCCCTGCCCAGTGGCACGCTGACGCCGGGGGCCAGCGCGCTGACCGCGGCCAAGACCATCAGCGAGAGGGAGGCCATGGCCAGCGCCAAATGCACCAGCACCGCCAGGTTGTTGAGTTCGGTGAGGACGACGATGCCGCCCAGCACCGCCTGCACTAGCAGCAATCCCAGCACCGATGCCAGGAGGCGGAACAGGCCGCCATCCGAGGGTTGGGCCCGCCGGGCGGTCCATGCGGCGCCAGCCACGGTGAGCACCACCACACCGGCGAAGAGGCGGTGCCCCCACTCGATCCACACTGGCTTGGCCATGTGCGGGGCCACGGTGCCGTAACACAGGGGCCAGTCGGGGCAGCCCAGGCCGGAGCCAGAGGCGCGCACCCACGCACCGTAGGCGATGAGACCCACCGTGAGCACCGCCGCGGCGGCGGCCAGCTGCCCCGCGCGGCGCACCAGACCCGACTGCATCCCGTTCACGCTCCCGCTCCTCCCCACGTTTGGTAGGACAGCACCACCAGCCACGCCAGCAACGCCGTGGGAAGGAGCGTCCAGGCAATCTCCATGGGCCGCGAGCCGACCAGCCCGCGCGCGGGATTGTGGGCCACGCGCGTGCGCAACGCCACCACGATGACCGCCGCCTCTGCGACGCTCACCAGCGCGACCACCACCCAGAAGAAGAGGATCGACACGGTTCCCACGGGGCCGGGGCCCGGAGTGCTGCGGACGTCCGCTCGTGACGCCCACCCCATGTTACCCGACCACGCGCGCCCATGCCACGCGCGCGGGTGACAGCCCCCCAGGGGTGGGCTAGCATCAGCCCATGCGCTTCCCCCTCCCCCTCCCCCTCGCCCTCGCCCTGGTGCTGGCCCTATCCGCATGCGGCCCTTCCGAGGAGGAGATCGCGCGCATCGCTGACGAGCGCGTGGCCGCGGTCCTCACGGCCCTGCCCACTCCCCAACCCACGCCGACGCCCGGGCCCACCGCCACCCCGTTGCCCACGCCCACCCCTCAACCGACCGCCACCCCCTTCCCCACACCCACGCTGGTGCCCACGCCCACCCCACAGCCAACCGCCACGCCCTTCCCCACGCCGACGCCCCAGCCCACCGCCACCCCGCAGCACGTGGTGGACTGGGGCCCGGTGTACGCGGCGGCACAACGCTCGGTCTTCTTCATCAGCACCCCCGGTGGCTCAGGAACCGGATGGCTGCTGGAATCCGGGCTCATCGTCACCAACCGGCACGTGGTGGAGGGGTTCTCCAGCGTGACGGTGCGCCAGGGCGCGGCGGGGATGGACTCGTTCCCCGCCACGGTGCGGGCGGTGGACTCGGTGCGCGATCTGGCGCTCCTGTCCTACGGCCCCGCACTGGTGGACGTTGACCCGGAGGCAACCCCTCTAGCGCTGGGAAACGTCTCAACCGGGAACATCGCCGCCCCGCTGCTGGCCTTGGGCTACTCCGGCTCCGGGGTCAAGACCGACGGCACGGTGGGAGCGCCGGGGGCCAACGTGGGGGTGCTCTCCCAGATCACGGAACTGAGCTCCTCGGGCAACACCCGCAACCTGGTGATGGACGCCCCCATCGACCCCGGTGACTCGGGCGGGCCGGTGCTGGATGAGCACGGGCAGGTGGTGGGCATCAACCGCGCGGTGCAGGTGGCGACGACCTCAGGGCAGCGGGTGGTGGGCACCTTCTACGCGGTGCACGTGGACGAACTGCGCGAGGCGCTGCCGAGCCTGCGTGCGGGCATCTCCCGCTGACGGGGGTTGCGCTGGCGCGCGGGTGTGGCAGAATCCCGGCGCGGTTCCACCCGCAGGAGCAGAGCCTGTGAGCATCCGTGAAGAGGTCGTTGACGTCGCCACGCCCGATGGGCCCATGGCCGTGGTGGTCTACCAGCTAGATGACGGGGCCGCGCGTCCCGCCATCATCGTGGCGCACGATGCGCTGGGGCTGGACGAGAACATCCGTGATATCACCCGCCGCTACGCCGAGGCTGGCTACATCGCCGCTGCCCCCGACTTCTATCACCGTGCAGGACGGCTGCTGCACCACGTGCACGGTGCCCCGCGAAATCTGACCATGCCCATGCGCGACGGCATGACCAACAGGACGCTGGTCTCCGACGCGCAGGCGGCGCTGGACCACCTGAACGCCCTGCCGGGGGCCACGGGCCGGGTGGGTATCACCGGCTTCTGCCTGGGTGGGCGCGTCTCGTTCCTGGCGGCGACCTCGGTGCGCGGGCTCACCGCATCGGCGCCGATGTACGCCACCCGGCTGCGCGAGGAGGACCCCCAGGAGGCTGGCGGGCGCCCGCCCATCGAGAAGGCTGGGGACATCACCTGCGCACTGCGCATGTACTTCCCGGCGCTGGACTACCACACCCCGCTGCCCGAGGCCACGGCCATCATGCAGATGCTCCAGGAGGCCAAGGCTCCCTGGGAGGCAGAGGTGTACGCCGACGCCGACCACGGCTTCTTCCAGGAGGCCTCGCCCGCCTACCACGCCACCCGGTCAAAGCAGGCCTGGGCCTCTGCCCTGGCGTTCTTCAACACCCACCTCAAGGCTTCCTAGCCCCACGAACAGGAGTACCTCCATGGCGCTGACCGAGCAGCTGATCGACGTCGCCACCACCGGCGGGGGCCCCATGGCCGTCTCGGTGCACCACCCCGAGGGGGAGGGCAAGCACCCGGCGGTCATCGTCATCATGGAGGCCTTCGGCCTCAACCCCAACATCCGGGGCATCGGCGCACGCCTGGCCGCCGAGGGATTCGTGACGGCCGCGCCTGACCTCTACCACCGCTCGGGCCGCCTGAACCACGCGGCCTACGACCAGCTGGCCGCCCGCCGGGCCGAGCTGCGAAAGGGCTTCGACGAGAACGCCATCATCACGGACCTGGAGGCCACCCTCGCCCAGCTGCGGTCCGACCCACGGGTGAGCGGTCCCATCGGCATCGTGGGCTTCTGCCTGGGCGGGCGCGTCTCCCTCATGGGCGCCGAGCACGTCCCCGGCATCAGCGCCGCGGCGATCTTCTACGGTGGCGGCATGATGGCCGTGACGGCGGAGACGGCTCCCGGCTGGAACGCGGCGGCAGACGACGTCCACCGCATCAAGTGCCCCATTATCGGTTTCTTCGGCAACGAGGACCAGAATCCCGCCCCCGCCGACGTGGACACATTGGATGCGGCCATGACCGCGGCAGGTGTGCAGCACGCCTTCAACCGGTACGACGGCGCAGGTCACGGGTTCATGTGCGATGAGCGCGAGAGCCACCGGCCCGAGGCCGCGGCCGACGCGTGGGCCAAGACGGTGGCCTTCTTCCACCAGCACCTGGGCTAGCGGACCAGTGGAGGACGCGATGCAGGCCAACGGCGCGGCCCGCCCGCCGGTGCTCACCTCCTGGTTCTGGGCGGTGCGCCCGTTCTCGCTGAGCGCCTCCGTCGCACCTGTGCTGGTGGGTACGGCGTTGGCGGCGCTGGATGGGCCGACCCGTTGGGCGCTGTTCGCCCTGGCCCTCACCGGGTCGGTCGCCATCCAGATCGGCACCAACCTCACCGACGAGTACGCCGACCACCGCCGTCACGGCGGTGCAGGCAAGCTGCTGGCCCCGCACAAGGTGATCCAGCGGGGCGTACTGTCCGAACGCGCGGTACTGGTGGGACTGCTGGCGGCGTTCGGCTACGGGGCGGCGGCGGGCCTGGTCATCGTGGCCTCCGTGGGGTGGCCCATCCTCGCGGTGGGCGCCGCCTCGGTGGCGGTGGCCTACCTGTACGCGGGTGGCCCGAAACCCCTGGGCACCCTGGGACTGGGAGCGCCGGTGGTGTTCGTGTTCATGGGCCCGCTGATGGTGATGGCCGCCTATTTCGTGCAGGTACCCCAGCTCACCCTGGCGGGCCTGCTGGCCTCGCTGCCCGTGGCGCTGATCGTGACGGCGATATTGCACCTGAACGACATGCGCGATATGAGCGAGGACGCCCAGGTGGGCAAGCGCAGCGTGCCGGGGTGGATCGGCTACCGGGCCAGCCTGTGGGTGTATGCCGGGCTGGTGCTGGGGGCGTATCTCGTCATCGCCGCCCTGCCCGCCGCCGGGGTGCTTCCCGGCTGGTCGCTGGTGGGCCTGGCCCCTCTGCCCTGGGCGGTGGACGCGGTGCGCAAACTGTGGCGCGCGCACGAGCGGCCCGCCATGAACCGGCTCATGGTGCGCTCGGCCAAGCTCCACGGCTGGACGGGTGTGGCCCTCGCTGCGGGACTGGCGCTGGCGGCGGCGCTGGATTAGGGCCCCGCCCGCTACGCGGGCTCAACGGCAGGGGGAGACCCCCTGCGAGGCTCCGCCTCTACCCCCGGCGAGGGGAGTTCCACTCCCCTCTGCACACCCCTAGGGTTGTATCGGAGTCGCAGGGCCTGCGGGCCTACGACTCCGGGCCGTCCACGTTCAACATGAACTCGCCATGGCCCACGCGCGCGCCGAAGAGCACCTGTTCCTCGCCGCTGGTGTTCAACTCACGGTGGATACGGTGCTGGGGCACGTGCACCACCTCGCCCACCCCTGCCTCGCACGCCTCGGCGCCGCCCTTCCCGAACTCCACCCGGATGGCCCCTGAGGCCACGTACAGGTAGGAGTCGTACTCACCGTGGTGGTGCCAGCCACCCGTGGTGTGGGGGTCGGTGTGGATGAAGCCCACCCAGTGGTCCGGCCCGCCCGCCAGCTGCTCACGGCGCATGCCGGAGGTCTGCGGCGTATTGGGGCCGGCCTTGAGCACTCGCACCTTCTTCGGTCCGTCAGCCATGTCGTTCTCCTTGCTCCTCAGAGCGTCTCGGCTCCGGTGATGAACGGGACGTAGGCCGCCATGAACGCATCGAAACTGGCTATGTGGCTCGTGTGCATCCCCTCCAGCACCAGCCGCTGGGCGCCGGTGATGCGCCGGGCCAGTTCGGCGCTCATGGCGGTATCGTACGGCGTTGTGGCATCGCCATGCACCACCAGCACCGGCATGGTGAGCCGGTCCAGGCGCGCCGGATCCCCGGTGTGCGTGATGACCCACCAGGAGAAGGGCAGTGCGTTGCGGTTGGCATTGGCCAGGCGCCAACCCCGGCTCTCGCGCGGGTCCTCATGCTCCGGCACCGCGCCCACGTGGTGGAGGAAGCGGGCGACGTGCTCCTCTTCCACCCGTTCCACGTGGAACCCGGAGAAGCGTTCGCGCATCTGGTCATACCAGGCCGGACGGTCGGGCTTGCCCGCGTAGAGCCACCACGCCTGCGCCTCCACCAGCAGCAGCGAGCGCACCCGGCCCGGGTGGGCCATGGCCAGCTCCAGCGCCACGGTGCCGCCCAGCGACCAGCCGCCCAGGTGGGCCTGAGCGATACCCTCGGCGTCCAGCAGGCGCAGCAGGCTCGCGGCCTCATCGGGGATGCGCCAGCCCTCCGGGGGGCGGTGCCCCTCCCCGGCCAGCGCCGTCACCACCGGGGTCACGGTGCCCACGCGCCAGCGCGGGGCCAGGGCCCCGGCATGCTGACGCCACGCCGCACCCCCCGCAAGGATCTCCCCCACCAGCACCACGGGGGGGCGCTCAGCGGCCGGGGGGCCGTCGGTCCAGCGGACGTAGTCGTGCGGGAAGCCGGTGGGCCTAGGCGCGGGGGCCGACAAGGATGTCGCCACCCTCCACCCGCACGGCATAGGCGGTGACGTCCTCCTCCGCCGGAGGGTTGGTGACGCCACCGTTCTTGAGGTTGAACATGCCCTCGTGGATCGGGCACTCCACCTCGCAAGTCTCCGGGTGCAGATAGCCCTCGCACAGGAGGCCCGCGGCGTGGGAGCACCAGCCGTCCAAGGCGAAGTACTCCTCGCCGATACGGGCCAGGAGGATGTCGTCTGCGCCCGCCTTGACGCCGATCATGCCGTTCTCCGGCACGTCGCCGACGGTGGCGACCTTCACGAAATCGGTGAGCATGGACACTGCCTCAGGGGTTATTGGTGAGGCCATTCTAGCGGCGTGAACACGCGCCGGGCACCCTGCAGGCGCGCTATCGGCCGGGGAAGTGTGGGGAGCGCTTCTCCAGGAAGGAGCGCACGCCCTCTCGAAAGTCCTCGGACGACTCGGCGATGGAGGGCAGGTCCAGCCGGTCCGCGGGCACCTGCGTGGGGCCGCCGTGGGCCAGGATGTCCACCATCACCTGCTTGTGGATGCGGTGCGTGACCGGGGAGAGGGCGGCCATCTCCCGCGCCAGGCTCGCCGCGGCGGCGTCCAGCTCGGCGGTGGGCACCACGGCGTTCACCAGCCCCAGCCGCAGCGCCTCAACCGCACCGATGGTGCGCGCGGAGAGGAGGATGTAGGACGCACCGCCCAACCCCGCCAGGGCCACCAGGCGCGCGGCGTGCTGGTGCGAGGCGGCCAGACCCCGCTTGGCGGCGGGCAGACCGAACGATGCATCCTCAGCCGCGATGCGCAGGTCGGCGTGCAGCGCCAGCTCGAAGCCTCCGCCCAGGCAGTAGCCCCGCACCACGGCAACGGTGGGCTGGTGCAGGTGGGCCAGCGCCTCGCCCGCAGCCTCCACGGCGTGCCGATAGGCCCGCGCCTGCTCCGGGGTGGAGCGGGTGCGCTCGAACTCCTTGATGTCGGCACCCGCGGAGAAGGCCTGCTCGCCCGCGCCCGTCACCTGCACCACGCGCACGGCGGGGTCCGCGCCCACCTGCGACAGCACTCCCGGCAACGCCTCCCACATGGCCTGGGTGATGGCGTTGCGCTGCGCGGGCCGGTTGAGTACCACGGTGGCCACAGGGCCATCGCGGTGCACCAGCAGGTGGTCATCGGGGACTGCGTTGGGGGTGGTCATGGTGCGCCCATCTTAACGCAGGGCGGGCGGCAACAGGTGTAGGATTGCACAATGCAAACCACCGCAGCACCCCTCACCACCTCCGAGCACCACAGCCGGTTGGAGACGGATGGCTACCTGGTGATTCCCGGTGTGCTCACCGCCGCAGAGATAGAGCGTCTGCGCGAGGGTATCGAGGCTGCGCTCGCTGAGGGGAACGGGCTGGTGGGCGACGTGCTCAGCACGCCCCAAACCTCCTGGCTGCTCCATGACCCGCGCATCGCCGCCATCGTGCGGACGGTGGTGGGTCAAGATGCCTGCTACTTCGGCATGACGCAGATGCAGGCGGGTGACCCTGGTGACGTGAAGCACCTGCACGTTGACCGCAAGGGCGATGCCGCCAACCCCCGCACCGGGCAGAGCCTCTCGGATCCCGCGCTGGTGGGCTGGCCGGTAATCCGCATGGGCATCTACCTGCAGGACCATGCACACCACTCCGGTGGGCTCAAGGTGCGCCGGGGGAGCCACCGCAAGTTCCTCCCTGACAAGAGCCACCTCATCCGCATGGTGCGCGGACGGCACCGGCTCAGCTGGCGGGGCATCCCGATCCCCTTCGTCAACCGGCTGGTGAGCATCCCCTCGCGGCCCGGCGACATCGTGCTCTTCAACCTGGGTGCGCATCACTCCGGTGGGTTCATGCGCCTGCGCTTCGCGCCCTGGGTCGCCTTCCCGCCCAAGGTGGAATCGTGGCTGGAGCGCGCGCTGCCCCGCTGGTGCTGGCAGCCCACCAGCGGCGATCGGCACATCCTGTTTATCGACTTCGCCACACCATCGCCCCACACCACGGGGTACAGGCTCAACCGGGCGCTCCACCCCACCTACGCCAGCCACTGGGAGCGCACGCACATCGACGAGCCCGCGCTGCGCGAGCCGCTGGAGGCCCTGGGCATCACGGTGGACACCACCGCGCTGGAGGCGTTCCGGGCCGAGGCGGGAGCGAAGGCATGAGCAACGCACCCATTCCCGTCACCATCTGGGGCGACCCCATCTGACCGTGGTGCTACGTCGGCCTGGCCAGGCTGAGAGCGCTGGGTGAGGAGTTCGACCTGGAGGTGACCTCCAAGGCGTTCCTGCTGCGTCCAGACATCCCTGAGGAGGGCATGGAGCGCCCGTTGCGCCCCGGCGAAACGCCGGACGAACTCTCCCCCGCGGTGCGCCGCGCTGCCGACGCGGCCGGCCTCACCCGCATGCGCCGCCCCAAGCGCACCCCCAACACGCTGAAGGTGCTCCAGGCGATCCACCACGCCAAGCTGGTGGACCCAGCCCTGGGCGCTCGGCTGCGCGACGGCTTCTACACGGCGTACTGGGAGGAGGGGCTGGACATCGGCCAGCCGGAGCACCTGCGCTCGGTGGTGGATCGCACGGGACTCGAGTGGGCCTCCGTGGAGCGAGCGCTGGCGGGCGATGCCCACCTGGACGCGGTGTTGGGCGAGTTCCAGGAGGGTTTGGACCTGGGCTTCGAGGGCATCCCGGCCTTCGACATCGGCGGGATGCGCTTCACCGGCGCGCAGCCCCTCGCCATCTTCCGGCGCGTTGCCCAGCAGGTAAGCGGGGGCGGCGGGCGCTCCCTGGGCCTGCTCTAGGGGCCTTGGACGAGGAACGCGAAGGGGGGAGCGGCCGATGGCCGCGCCCCCCTCGTTCTTCTGTGCTCAGCGGCTACTTACCAGCCCGGCGGGCCAGCGCCGCGTCGCGCGCCTTGGTGAGCAGCGCGTCCACCTCGTAGATCACGGGGCCGGAGACGGTGCCGGTATTGCCGTAGATGGCATCTCCCGGCTTGTAGTCGGACATGTCCCCGTAGTCCTCGATCTCCACCTTGAGCACGCGGTGCGGCTCGCGGAAGACGTTCAGGGGCTCACCGCCGTCCTCGACGACCTTGATCTGCTCATCGAGCATCTTGCGGTACATGATGAGGCCCTTGTCCGTCTCGCCCAGCATCTCCACCGACCGGTCGGTGATGGGGTCCTGGGCCTCCCAGACGATGAGGTCCTGCTGGAGGATCCACTCCGGCAGCTCCACCACGGGCACCTCGAACACCGGCACCGGGTCCTGCACCGGCACCTCCACGTCGGCGCCGGGGGTGTAGATGTGGTAGACGATGTGCCAGGTGGTCTCATCGTCCAGGGGCACGCGGATCTGGAACTCCTGCTCGCCCCGCCGGCCGATGCTCACCATGTTGGGGAAGATGAGCGGGTGGCCGTGGTTCCAGTTGGAGGAGGTCTTCTCGTCGTCGCCCTCCTGAAGCCGGTACTTCATGATGCCGTGCTCGTAGGGCTTGTAGTCCACCTTCAGGTGGTGGCGCATGGCACGGCGGAACTCCTTCCAACGGCGCTCGTCGGTGATGCCCTTCTCCTCCAGGGCGTATAGACCCCACGCGCCGTGGTCCCACTCCAGATGGACGGTGTCCACGGAGTTCTCCTGGCACTGGAGCCAGTTGGCCTTGACGATGGAGGAGCCGATCATCCGGTAGGCGTTGGGCTCCACGAACAACTGCCAGCGCGGCAGTTGGGGCACCGGGGCTGGGCCGAGGTAGGCGAAGATCAGCCCACCCAGCTCCTCCACGGGGTAGGAGTTGATCTTAACCTTGGCGGCGAAGGTGGCCGCGTGCTGCCACTCGCCGGGCGTCTCCACGCACTGTCCGCTGGTGTCGAAGAGCCAGCCGTGGTAGGGGCAGCGCAGGCCCTCGTTCTCCGGGAAGCCGTAGCGCAAATCCACGTTGCGGTGGGGGCAGCGCTGGGCGATGAGCCCCAGGCGGCCCTGCTTGTCCTTGAACAGCGTGAGATGCTCGCCCAGGATGGTGATGGCCTTGGTGGGCTTCTCCTTCATGTCCTGGGCGGTGGCGATGGGGTGCCAGTAACGCCGCAGCAACTCACCGCCCGGGGTTCCCGGCCCCACGCGGGTCAGCCGCTCGTTCTGCTCGACACTCAGCATGGCTCATTCCTCCTGCACGCTGGTCCGGCTCGCGCCTGTGGGCCGAGTGTATACCCGCCCGGAACGCTAATCCACACCTGCGCCCGCACACGCGAGCGCCAACTGCTAGGGGGTATTGCCCCAGGCAGGCATGGGCACCCCACCCGTGGTGAACCGGTCGACCCGGTGGATGGCGGCATCAGCGGTGTAGGTGGTGGCATCGGGCGCGGTGGCCACCGCCTCGAGGGAACGGAAGTCCCCCAGGCCCCCGCCGCGCTCGCCGAAGGAGCCGAGGAAGCGCCCGGCGGGGTCGAAGCGCTGCACCCGGTAGTTCCCGGTGTCGGCAACGACCACGGTGCCGTCGGGGGCGACCGCGACCCCACCGGGGGCCTCGAACTGCCCGCCCGCCGTCCCGCGCGTACCCAGGTTGCGGATGAACGCCCCCGTGGCGCTCAGGTGCAGCACCCGGTGGTTGCCCTCATCGGCGACGTACACGCTGGAGTCCGTGGGGTCCACCGCCACGCTCACAGGGGCGGCGAACTGGCGGCCGGCCGCGGTGGCCTCGGAGCGCCACTCTCCCTGGTAGGTGCCGGTGGGGGTGAAGTACTGGACGCGGTGGTTGCCCGCATCGGCGACGAACACCGTGCCATCTGGCCCGACCGCCACCCCCACGGGTGCGTCAAACGCGCCTGCACCGTTGCCCCGGGAACCCCAGGCGTTGAGCACCGCACCAGCGGCGCTCAGGCGCACGATGCGGTTGGCGAACCGATCCCCCACGTACACCTCGCCATTCGCCGTGACGGCGAGGCCCGCAGGGTCGTCGAAACGCCCGGGGCCGGGACCCTGCGGGCCCCAGTCGGCGGTGATGGCGCCTGCCGCATCGAAGCGCAGGAGCCGACCGGTGGCTGCGTAGGCCACCCAAACCGCCCCGTCCGCGGCCACCGCCACCGCCTGCGGGGATTTGAACGCGGTGCTCCAGGGCACGTTCCGAACGGGCGTGGGGGTGGCGGTCGCGCCCACGGGCGTGCGCACCTCGGTCTGCTTGTCGCAGGCCACCGAGATGGCGAGCAGGCTCAGGGCCAGCAGGAGCGTTGTGGCTATCCGGCTCATACCGCCAGTGTACCCCCGGACGCGCACAGGGGCACGCGGGTATAATCCGGGCCACTCTCCCTGGAAGCGATCCTGCGTGGACCTGAGCACCCTGCAACCGGGCCAGCACCTCTGCGGCGGGCCCTTCACCATCCCACCCGAGCGCACCGACGACTATCGCGCTGCGGCTGGCGCCGCCGGTGCGCCTGGCCACGTGCCGGGCATGGCCGTTGCCGCGCTGGTGATGGCCGAGGCCATGGCGGCGGTGGACCTGCCCGCTGGCACGGTGCACACGGGCCAGGAGGTGGCGTTCTCCGGCACGGTTGCGCCGGGTGAGGCGCTGGTCAGCGAGACGACGGTGGCGGCCAACAGCGTGCGCAGGGGTACCCGGTTCCTGGTGCTGGAACTGACGGCCTCGCGCGCCGGTGCGCCGGTGTTGGTGGCCCGCGCCAACCTGGCGGTGCCGGAGCCGGAGGCGAGCGCATGAGCGCCTCTACGCAGCTGACCGGCGAGCCGTTCAACGTGAGCGAGGCTGCGGTGCACGCCTACGCGGACGCGGCCGGCGACCACAACCCCCTGCACCTGGACGCAGCCTTCGCGGCGGGCACTCCCTACGGGCGGCCCATCGCCCACGGCATGCTGGTGCTGGCGCGTCTCTCGGAGCTGTTCACGGTGGCCTTCGGTGAGGCGTGGCTGACCAGTGGGAGCATGAAGGTGCGTTTCAGGGCGCCGGTGTTCCCCGGCCAGACGGTGACGGCGGAGGCAACGCTCAAGGGCGAGGCGGACGGACGCGCGGCCTACGAGGCGACGGTGCGCAACGAGCAGGGCGAGGCGGTGATCACGGGCGAGGTGAGCGTGGCGGTCTAGGGAGAGGTGAGGGCAGGCGGTGTACGCGAGATGCTGGCGCTGGGCTAGCGCCATGAGCACGCTCCCAGCGCGCGGAGACAGGGGTAGCGCCCGGAGGGCGCGCAGGGGATGCACCCTGCCATCGAGCCCGGCATGGCCGGGCGGGGAGAATTGATGAGCGAGCAGAAGGTCTACACCATCGCCGTTGATGCCATGGGTGGGGACAATGTCCCCGCGGAGCCGGTGGAGGGTGCGGTGCTGGCGGCGCGGGCTGGCGGTGTGCGCATCCTGCTGGTGGGCGACCTCGACGCGGTGGAGGCCGAGCTGGCCAAGCAGGATGTGACGGGGCTCCCCATCGAGGTGGTGGCCTCGGAGGGAGTGGTGCGCGAGGGCGAGCACCCCGCCATGGCGCTGCGCCGCAACCCCAAGGTGTCCGTGGCGGTGACGGTGGGACTGGTGAAGGCGGGCAAGGCGGACGCTGCGGTGAGCATGGGCTCCACGGGCGCCACCATGGCCGCCTCGGTGCTGGCGCTGGGCCTCTTCCCTGGCCTTGACCGGCCCACCCTTGGCGGGCCGTTCATCGGTCTCGCGCCGCGCACCACCATCATCGACCTGGGCGCCAACGTGGACTGCAAGCCCGCCCAGCTGGTGGACTTCGGTGCGCTGGGTGCGGCCTTCGCCGCCTGGTACTTCCAGCTCAAGCGCCCGCGCGTGGGGCTGCTGTCGGTGGGCTCAGAGCAGGGCAAGGGCAACAGGCAGGCTCAGGAGGCCTATGGGCTGCTGGCGGCCAGCGGGCTCAACTTCGTGGGCAACATCGAGGGGCACGAGGTCTTCTCCGACAAGGCCGACGTGCTGGTGTGCGACGGCTTCGTGGGCAACGTGCTGCTCAAGTACACCGAGGGGCTGGCCCACGCGGCGGCGCACTATCTGTCCGAGGCGCTGGGCCCGCAGAGCAAGGCCGTTCAGCAGATAGAGGGCCTGGCCAACGCCGCCGAGGGCGCGGGCGGGCCGCTGTTCGGCATCAACGGCGTGGTGCTGGCGGGACACGGGCGCTCCAGGGGCCCGGCCATCGCCGGGGCCATCAAACTTGCAGCCCAGGTGACGGAGGGCGGGTTGGTGGAGCGGATGCGCCAGGAGTTGGCCGAGGCGCGCTCCCAAGCAGGGACGGAGGTGACCGGTGGCTAGGCTGGAGGGCAAGCGCGCTCTGGTGACCGGGGCGAGCCGAGGCATCGGGCGCGCGGTGGCGCTGCGCCTGGCGGCCGAGGGCGCATCGGTGGCGCTGAACTACAACAGCGGGCGCGATGAGGCTGAGGCCCTGGCGGAGGAGGTGCGCGCGATGGGCGTGAGCGCAGTGACGCTCCAGGGCTCCGTCGCTGACCCCACCCAGGCCGAGTCGCTGGTGACGGGAACGGTGGAGGGACTGGGCGGGCTGGACATCCTGGTGAACAACGCGGGCATCACCCGCGATAACCTGCTGCTGCGCATGGACGAGGCCGACTGGGACGCGGTGGTGGACACCAACCTGAAGGGGGCGTTCCTCACCTCCAAGGCGGCGCTGCGCGGCATGCTTCGCCAGCGCGCCGGACGCATCATCAACATGTCCTCGGTGGTCGCGCTCACCGGCAACCCCGGCCAGGCCAACTACACGGCGGCCAAGGCGGGGCTCATCGGCTTCACCAAGACCGTCGCTCGCGAGGTTGCCTCGCGCGGCATCACGGCCAATGCCATCGCGCCGGGGTTCATCACCACGCGCATGGTGGAGACCATCGGCGAGGAGCTCCAGAAGCAGATCGCCGAGCGCATCCCCCTGGGCCGCTTCGGCGCTCCGGAGGAGGTGGCCGCGCTGACGGCGTTCCTCGCCTCGGACGATGCCGCCTACATCACCGGCCAGGTGCTTTCCGTGGACGGCGGCCTGAGCCTGTAGCCAGCCCCGCCCCAGCCCCCGGCCCAACCAAACACGCCTGCACGAGGAGGCTTCATGTCCATCATCCCCGAAAACCACGACGGCCCCGGCAATAAGGTGATGGTCATCGTCGCCCACCCAGACGATGCCGAGTTCATGTGCTCCGGATCCATCGCCCGCTGGGTGTCCGAGGGACGCGAGGCCGTCTACGTGCTGGTGACCAGCGGGGATAAGGGCACCTCCGACCCGGACGTGGTGCCGTCGGAGCTGGCGGTACTGCGCGAGCAGGAGCAGCGCAACGCGTGCGCGGTGCTGGGCGTAAAGACGGTGGAGTTCCTGCGTTACGAGGACGGGATGGTGCAGAATGACCTGCGGCTGCGCGAGGACATCGTGCGGTTGATCCGCCGCCACAAGCCCTCCGCCGTGGTGTGCCAGAACCCCACGGTGCGCTGGTCCGGCAACTACGTGAACCACCCCGACCACCGCAACACCGGCGATGCGGTGATGGACGCGGTGTTCCCCTCGGCGCGCGACGTGCACATGTTCCCGCACCTGGCGCTGAACGAGGGGCTGGGCGCGCACATCGTGGAGCACCTGTACCTGGGCGCGCGGGGTGCCCTGGCCGACGTGAAGGTGGACATCAGCAAGACCATCGAGCAGAAGGTGGCCGCCCTCAAGGCCCATGCCTCGCAGATACCCGACCCGTCCGCGGCCTTCGACGAGCGCATCAAGGGGTTGGCCGCCAGCGTGGGGGCCGAGTCCGGCTTCGCCTACGCCGAATCGTTCAAGTACTTCTACCTGGGCGAGGACAAGACCATCGCCGACCGCATCCCGCCCACGCCGGAGCGTGAGTAGGCGCTAGGCAGCGCTGTCGCCGACGGCGGGCAGGCGCGTGGGCACGGCGGCCTCGTCCCACACCGGCATGGTGAAGGAGAACGTGGAGCCGCGCCCCGGCTCGCTCTGGAGGCTCATCTGGCCGCCCATGGCCTCCACCAATCGCTTGGTGATGTAGAGACCGAGGCCCGTACCGGGGATTCCGGAATCGAGGGCGGACTGCGTGCGGAAGAAGGTGCCGAAGAGGCGCTCTTGGTCCTCGGCACTGATGCCCATGCCCTGGTCCGTCACGGCGAAGCGCACCGCGTTGCCCTCGGCCCGGGCACGCACATACACGGTGCCGCCCTCAGGGCTGTATTTGATGGCGTTGGAGAGCAGGTTCACCAGCACCTGTGAGGCGCGCAGCGGGTCGGCGCTGACCTGTCGCAACTCAACCGGGACATCGGCCAGCAACCGGTGGGTTGCGGGCACGGGGCCGAGCGCGCCGATGGCGCCGCTGACGATGGCGTGCGCACCCAGCCGCTCCGGCTGGATGCCGGTGGCCGGCGCGGGTCGACGCACGCTCGCGCGGCTCGGGTCATCAGCGCAGGGAACCGCACCGTCCTGCCCCTCCTGTGCGTTGCTCCACCCTCAGCGTGCCACCGGCGTACCGGGGCGTCTGTGGGGTGAGCCCGCGAACCTGTTGGGGGCTGCCGCGCGCTAGGAGGTGGCGGGGATCGCCAGGGTTGCCTGGACGCCGGGGGCGCCCTCCACAGTGCATGAGATGCCGGGTGTGGCATGAGCGGTGCGCACCAGGGCGAGTGCGGCCCAGGAGCCATCCGGCTGGGCGGCGACGGAAGTGAGCGCTCCGGCCTCGGCATCACCGGCGCGCAGCACGGCGCCCACGGGCGCGGGGCCGGAGAGGCGCACGGCCATGAGGAGGCGCTGCACCTTGCGGTAGGTCTGGAGGCGCGCGATGACCTCCTGGCCGGTGTAGCAGCCCTTGTCGTCGCTGATGGCCCACTCCAGGCGGGCCTCCAGCGGGTTGTTGAAGGCCCCGTACTCGGCCCCGTGGGCGGGCACGCCGCAGGCGATGCGGTGCGCCTCCCACCCCGCCTCATCCACGGTCGTAGCGCCCGCGCCCTCCAGGGCCTCGCGCACCGCCTGCTGGTCGGCGACGTTCACCTGCACGTCGAAGGCGTCGGCGGGCCCGAAGCCGTAGCGCCACACCACCGCATCCACGCCGCCGATGGCCGCGTGCGCCAGCCCGTCGGGGGCCAGCGCGTCCGCCGGCGCGCCTGCGGCGGCAAAGACGGCTCCAGCGCGGGGGCCCGCCAGGGTGAGCACGCTGACCTGCCCGGTGCGCGGGGCGACGGTGATGTCCTCACCGAAGGTGTAGGTATCGAGCCACTCGGTCACCGCCTCGGCCCGGCCGGGGCTGGTGAGGCACCAGTAACCGGCATCCAGCGCGCCCAGGTGGAGCAGGTCCAGCACCCGCCCATCGCCATTAGTGAGCACCGTGGCGCGCGAGGTGCCATCGGGCAGCGATTCGAGCTTGTTGGTGGTGAGCCGGTTGAGCAGGTCCAACGCGTCGGCGCCGGTGATCCACAGCACGCCAAAGGGGCGCACAGCCAGGCCCGCGCCCTCGCGCAGAGCCTTGGTAGATGCGGGGACGCTGCTCATGGGCGGGAGGCTAGACCGAGAAGGAGGTGCCGCAGCCGCACGCCTTCTTGGCGTTGGGGTTGTTGAACACGAACCCCTTGCCGTTGAGGCCTCCGGAGTAGTCGAGCTCGGTGCCTGCGAGGAAGACGTAGGACTTGCGGTCCACCGCCAGGGTGACGCCCTTGTCCACGATGACCTTGTCGCCCTCGGGGGCAGCGGCCTTGATGTCCAGGACGTAGGTGAGGCCGGAGCACCCGCCGCCCTTGACCGCCACGCGCAGGACGCCGTCGGCGAAGCCCTCGGCTGCCATGAAGGAGCGCACGTGCTTGGCGGCGGACTCGGTGATGGTGATGGTGAGCGGGGCCTGCGCCGTGGTCATGTCTTCCTCCGCACGCCCTGGCGGGCATCGTGGGAACCATGCTAGTGAGGTGATTGTTGACCGTCAAGCCAGACAATGTGCCCCGAGCACCAGAACGGGCGTGATAGGCTCGGCTCACACCCTGGGGGGAGGTGAACGATGTGCCTGTTCCGTTCGATGCGCCGCTCGTTCATCCTGCACGCCCGTGAGGCGGAGACGCTGCACCTGATGACCCGTCGTTCGCGCCGCGCGCCCCGCATGGGCGATGAGCGCCTGCCCAGCGAACTGCGCAAGGACCCACCAGGGCGAGACGGCGGACGAAAGCGTTAGGCGAGGCCCAGGCGGCGCATGACGCGCACCACCACGCGGGGCACCGGGTCAAAGAGGCGATAGATGCCGGCGAAGGCCAGGGCGACCAGGACGCCCAGCGCCGCGCCCGCCAGCACGTCCGAGGGGTAGTGCACGCCCACGTACACGCGCGAGAGCGCCCAGAGGGCGGCCAGCGCGTAGAGCGCCGCGCCCCATCGGCGCGAGCGCACGAACACCGCCGTGGCGATGGCGAAGCCCACCCCGGCGGAGTTGGCAGGGAACGAGGAGTCCGTGGGGTGGTAGAAGAGGGAGATGTCCAGGTCGTGGCCCAGGAACGGGCGGCGGCGGAAGTAGGCGGCGTTGATGGCGCTGATGAGCCCGTTGGTGACGCCCACGGCGGTGTTGCCCGCGATCACCGCCACCTGGTTGAGGTAGCGCTCGCGGCCCTGGCCCCACAACCACATGCCAACCATGACCAGTGAGCCGGCCACGGGCACCAGGTAGTCGGAGACAATCGCCTCCATGAACAGGTCCCACGGGGTGAAGGCGCCCACCCCATCGTTGAGCCAGCGGACGATGGCCCCATCCATCAGCGCACCCCTCGCCAAAGCGTGGACGGCTGGCGCACCGCGGCCCGCAGGTTGCGGGCCAGCAGGCGGGCGAAGGTGTCGTGGGCCAGGGCCCCCAGGCCCTCATCCGGCGTGCCCGGCTCCTGCGAGAGCGCCCACCGGTGGTTCAGAGCGGAGGCGACGAGCAGGCTGGCGGCGACGCCCGCGCCCGCGCCGATGGCGAACCACATGACCTGCTTCACGCCATCCACGCCACCCGCCGTATCGGGCAGGTTGCGCTCATCGGTGGCGAAGAACCAGGCGAATGCGGTGATCACCAGCACCGCACCGCCCCAGCGGCAGAGGGCGGGCCGGGTGCGGGCGAGCAGCAGGCCGCCGAGCCCCGTGGTGGCGGCCGCCACCTGCACGACGCCGACCGCGGCGCAGAAGACCCACACCACGTAGTCGGCGATGAGCGGGGCCGCCACGGGGGGCCTAGGCGGCGGGGACGCCGCGGGGCGAGGCCACCGTGCAGTAGTGCAGGTAGTCCTTGTTCTTGCCCCGGACGATGGGGAAGTAGAGTTCCTGGAGCTTGCGCGTCACCGGGCCGAGGCCACCCGCGCCCACGGGGTTGTGGTCCACGCTGCCCACGCCCTGGATGTGGGCGGCGGTGCCGGTGAGGAACACCTCGTCGGCGGTGTAGAGCTCGGAGCGGTCCACGGGCCGCTCCTCGATGAGCATGCCCAGTTCCTTGCGCGCCAGCCCCAGAACCACCTCACGGGTGATGCCGGGCAGCACGTTGGACTCCAGCGTGGGGGTGGCGATGGTATCGCCGTGCACCAGGAAGATGTTCTCCCCGCTGCCCTCGCACACGTGGCCGTCGTTGTTCAGGAGGATCGCCTCGTCAAAGCCGGCGGCGATGGCGTCGGTCTTGGCGAAGATGGAGTTGAGGTAGAGGCCCGAGAGCTTGAAGCGCGGGGGCACCATGGTGTCGTCGATGCGCCGCCACGAGGACACGCAGCAGGAGATGGCGCCCTCGGAGTCGATGTAGTTGCCGAAGGGCACCGCCAAGCACACGAACCCGTCCTTGAGGGCCCGCAGGTTCAGGTTGGCCACCTTCTCCTCGGCCTTGTAGCACATGGGGCGGATGTACAGGTCCTGCTGGAAGCCGGAGCGCTCCACCACCTGCAAGGTGATCTCGCACAGCTCATCCAGCGAGTAGGGCAGGTTCATGCGGAGCATCTTGGCCCCGCGCAGCATGCGTTCGTAGTGCTCACGCAACTTGAAGATGTACATCTTGCCGTCGTCGGCGTTCCAGTTGCCCCGGATACCCTCGAAGGCGGCGGTGCCGTAATGGAAGGCGTGCGTCATAACGCCGACCTTGGCCTCCTCCAACGGCACGTACTGCCCGTTCAGGAACGCCACTCCAGGCATCGCTCGTCCTTTCTGGCTCCGGCTGTGCCGGCCACGTGACCTGCGCGCGGGGCGCGCCAGGGAGCGCCGCATCAGCGCGGCGGCTTCGGGCGATTATCAGGATGGGCCGCGAGGCTTGTCAATCGAAGGGCCGGGCCCACCAACGCGTCCCGTCGGTGGCCAGTTCCACGCTGCCATCGCGGTCGGTGCGGTAAAGGTGCTCCGGAGCGACCCATGCGCCGAGGCGTCCCAGAGCGGCGGCGGTGGGATGCCCATAGGGGTTGCCCTCCCCCACCGACAGCACGGCCACGGAGGGGCGCACCGCGCTCAGCAGTGCGGGGCCAATGCCGTCCACGGCCAGCAGCCCGTCGGTGCGGGCGAAGGGGCCGTTGGCCTCACGGTGGGCGACGATACGGCCCGCCAGCACGGGGCCGATGCCGGGGAGCGACTCCAGTTCAGTCGCGCTGGCGGTGTTGATATCCAGCAGACCTGCCTCGGCGGTCTGCTCAGGCGTGGTCACGGGCGTGAAGGTGAGTTCGACGCCCGGCGGTGGGGAAAGGCGAAGACCCAGAGCGCACCAGCCAGCGCGGCGATGGTGCAGGCGGCGAGCAGGGCGCGATAGAGCGGTACGGGCAGCATGGCGGCGCCACGCTACCACAGCACCAACGCCCCTAGAATCTCCCGGACTCGGCGCCCGGGGGGCGCGGGGGCTGCAAGGCCCCCGCCATCAAGCGAAGCGGGCAACGGGCAGGGTGGCTGACCAACGCTAGAAACGGCCCGACTCGGCCCGTTGCCGGGCCAGGGCTGCGGGCGAGCGCATGATGAAGGCGACGGGGGCCATAACGGCGCTGACGATGATGAGCACCCAGATGGCCAGCGAGTAGTCGCCCCGCAGGTCGAAGACGATGCCCATGAAGATGGGGCCGATGACCCCGGCTGCCACGCCCCCGCCCTGGAGCAGCCCCACCACCGAGCCGATGGCGCGCGTGCCGAACAGCTGCCCGCCCAGCGCCCCGCGCAGGGGGATCATGGAGCCGAACCCCACGCCGAACAGCACCACGAAGGGGAGCGCCTGGTGGATGGCGTGGACGGGGGCCAGCTGCACGTACAAGAAGGCGCCGCCCATCATGGTGGAGACCACCGCCAGCACCAGGCGGTAGTCGAGCTTGTCCAGCAGGAAGCCGGAGCCGAGGCGCCCGAAGCCCGAGGCGAAGAACACCAGCGTGAGGGTGGTGGCGGCCTGTGCCGAGGAGAAGCCCTTGTCCTGCTCGAAGTAGGGGATCTGGTGGAACTGGAACGCAGAGTTCACCACGAACATGCCCGCCAGGAACGCGGTGAGCACCCAGAACTCCCGCATCCGCAGCACCTCGCGCAGCGTCCAGCCCGTGCCGACGCGCCGCCTGGCCTCGCGGGCGGCGGCCTCCTCGGCGGTGCCCGTCTCCTCCTCAGGCGGGTCACCGTCGGGGCGCAGGCCGTAGGGCTCCGGGCGGTCACGGGCGAGGAGCGAGAGGAGCGAGCACCCCATCAGGATCAGCACCCCATAGCCGAACAGGACGGCGCGCCAGCCGAAGGCGTCCTCCAGAGAGGTGTTCAGGATGACGAAGGGCGAGCCGATGATGGGGCCCATGACCGCCAGGCCCACGGCCACCCCGCGCTTGCGCCGGAACCAGCGGGCGATGAGCACCGGCCAGGTGACTGCGTGGCTCAGGCCCGAGGCGCCCAGGGAGACGAGGACGAAGAACAGGTAGAAGGTGACTATCCCGTTCATGAAGGCCATGCCAATCATGGCCAGGCCCGAGATGATGGCGCTCCAGAACACCAGCGTGCGCGCCGAGAAGCGGTCCAGCAGTATCCCCACGAAGGGGCTGACGATGCCGGACTCCAACTGGCGCAGCGCTCCGGCGCCGGAGATGGTGGAGCGCGACCAGCCGAACGTGGCCTCGATGGGCAGGATCAGTGCGGAGAAGCCCTGGAAGTAAGCAGCGGAGAAGATGCCGTTGGTGAGCACCGAGCCGAGGACGATATACCAGCCGAAGAAGGGACGGCGGCGGGTTGGCGTGGCGGGTTGCTCCACGGGCGGCTCCGGGCGCGGGCGGCGCGGGCGAACCCGCCCATACTAGCCCCGCCCGCCATCGGGTGGAAGCGGCTGCACTGACGCCGGGTCGGAACCCGCCGCTAGCCCCCGGTGACCTCCTCCAACTCCAGCGTCACCGTCTGCTGCACGCTGGCCCGCAGGAGGGTGACGGTGACCTCATCGCCCACGTGGTAGTCGGTGAGGAAGAGGCGGATCAGCTCCGAGGTGGAGGCCACGGGCGTGGCGTCGATGGCGACGATGACGTCATCGTCCTGGATGCCCGCGCGCTCGGCGGGGCCGCCGGCGATGACGTCGGTGACCAGAATGCCTCGCGAGGCGGCGATGCCGCGCTCTGCGGCCAGGGCCGGGGTCAGGTCCGCGATGAACACGCCCAGCTGCGGGCGGATCACGCGGCCGTTGGTGATGAGCTGGGCGGAAACGGGCCGCGCGGTGCCGGTGCTGATGGCGAAGCCGATGCCGTCGGCCTGCTGACCGGAGGCGAGCTGGCCGCGGATGATGGCCGTGTTGATACCGATGACCTCGCCCCGCAGGTTCAGCAGCGGGCCACCGGAGTTGCCCGGGTTGATGACGGCGTCGGTCTGAACCAGGTCGTACAGGGTGGTGGAAGAGTCGAGGGAGAGGGAGCGGCCCTTGGAGCTGACGATGCCCACGGTGACGGAGCCCTCATAGCCCAGGGGGGAGCCGATGGCGATGACCCAATCGCCGATGCGCATGGCGTCGGTGTCGCCCAGGGGCACCACGGGCAGCCCGTCCACGTCGGCTGGGTCGGCCTTCAGGACGGCAAGGTCCGTGCGCGGGTCGGTGCCCACCACCTCAACGGGGATCGTCTCCCCACTGTGGAGGACGACCTCCACCGTCTTGGCGTCCTCGACTACGTGGTTGTTGGTGAGGATGTGCCCCTCGGCGTCGAACAGCACGCCGGAGCCCTGGGAGGTGGAATCGGTGAGGCGGCCGAAGAAGTCGCGTTGCTCCACGGTGGCCAACACCTGAACGACACCGGGGAGCACCCGCTCCACCACGGAGGCGACGTCCGGCAGGCCCGCGCCGGGCCCGGAGTCAGCAGGGGCTGCGGTGGGTGTCGCAGCCGGTGTGGCGGTGGGGGTCGCCGTGCCGGTGCAGGCAGCCAGGAGCACGGCGAGGGATGCAAGCAGGACCAAAGACAGGGTGCGCATCGGGGGTCTCCTCACAGGGGCTCTGCCCGGTACTACGCCCCGGAAGGGAATCGGGCCCTACAGGAGGGAACGCACGGGGAGCCGGGGCGTCAGGCTAGAGGTTGGCGATGGCGTCCTTCTGCGCGGTGCACAGGCGCTGCACGCCCGAGGCGGCCATCTCCAGCATGGTGTCCATGGTGGCGCGGGGGAAGGGACGCTCCTCCCCGGTGCCCTGCACCTCCACGAACTCGCCGGCGTCGGTCATCACCACGTTGAAGTCCACGTGGGCGCGCGAGTCCTCCTCGTAGCACAGATCCAGCAGCACGTCATCGCCCACCACGCCCACGCTGGTGGCGGCAACCATGCCATTGAGGGGCACCTTGCCCAGCGCGCCGTGGCGCACCAGCCCCAGAAGGGCCTGGTAGAGGGCGACGTACGCGCCGGTGATGGCCGCGGTTCTGGTGCCACCGTCGGCCTGGAGCACGTCGCAGTCCACCACCACAGTGCGCTCGCCCAGCTTGCCCAGGTCCGCCACCGAGCGCAGGGAGCGGCCGATGAGCCGCTGGATCTCGTGGGTGCGGCCGGAGCCGTTGGCGCGCTCGCGGGAGGTGCGGGTGAGGGTGGAGCGGGGGAGCATGGAGTACTCGGCGGTGACCCACCCGCGCCCGCGTCCCCGCAGGAACGGGGGAACCTTCTCGTCCACGGAGGCGGCGCACACCACCTTGGTGAGGCCCGTCTCCACCAGCACGGAGCCCTCGGCGAAGCGCTGGAAGTTGGGGGTGATGGTGATGGGCCGCAGCTCGTCGTTGGCCCTGCCATCGATACGCGACACGCTGCCTCCTTGCCGGATGGAGATGGGGGCAGTATAGCCCTTGACTTGCGCTGGGCGGCCGCGTCAGTCGAAGACGGTGGCCGAGTACCCCTCCACGTCGATGACGGCCTGGATGACGCTGGGGCCCTCCTGGGCCAGCGCCCACTCCAGCGCCTCGGCGAAGGAGGACGGGTCGTGGGCGGCGCGCACCGGCACGCCGAAGTAGTGCGCGGGCGGGGGAACGCGCTCGCCCAGCACCACCCCGGAGTGCCCGTAGCCGCCGCGCTCCTGCTTGAGTTTCATGAGCCCCAGCCAGCCGTCGTCCAGCACCACCAGGGGCACGCGCAGCCCCAGCCGGGCGGCGGTGGCCAGTTCGCCCGCGGTCATCTGGAAGCACCCGTCGCCCACCACGCCCACCACGGTGCGCTCCGGGTGCACCAGCTTGGCGGCGTAGGCGGCGGGCATGCCGTAGCCCATGGACGACCAGCCGTTGGTGGCGACGGCGGTGTGGGGAAGGTCCGTGCGCCACTGGGTGGCGATCTGGTGGGTATGCGCGCCCACGTCGTAGGCCAGGATGGCGTCGGCGGGCAGGCGCTCGCGCAGCACGTCCAGCGCCTGGTGGGCGGCAAAGCCCGTTATGGCGGGCCGCAGCGCCCCGTCCAGCGCCTCCCTGTGCGCCGCCCACTCGGCCTGGTCCCAGCCGTTCTCGCGCGCAGGGATGGCGTCCAGCGCCTCCAGCAGCGCATCCATGCCGCCCACCGCCTGGTAGGCCAGGGTGATGCCGGTGCCTGCCTGCACGGGCTCCGTGGACAGGTGCGCCACGGGCGTGGCGCTCGCCCAGTCCTCGTAATCGATCTCCACCGGGTCGAAGCCCACTGCCAGGATGAGGTCTGCCCCGGCGATGGCGCGGGCGACGTCCGTGCGGCGCGCGCGGCCCATGACGCCCAGCGCGCCCGGCAGCGATTCAGGGATGAACCCCTTGGCATGGAGCGTGGTGACGAAGGGGATGGCGTGACGCTGGCAGAAGCGGGCCAGCAACTCGCGCTGATGGGCGCGGGTGAAGGTGAGCCCCGCCACCACCAGGGGGTGGCGCGCACCCTCGAGCAGGGCCCCGACGCGCTCGGCCACATCGTCTGGCGCGCCCCGCTGCGGATCGGGCTTGGGGAACGGCGCGTCGGTCTCGGTCGCCTCGGCCACGGCCACGTCCTCCGGCAGCTCCAGGAACACGGGGCCCGGCGGCTCGGAGGTGGCCAGGCTCGCGGCGCGCTCCAGGCCCGCTGCCACACTCCCCGCAGCGAGCCGCTCGCTTCCCTTGGTGAGGGGGGCGAAGAGCGCGCGGTGGTCGATGAGCATCTGGGTGCGCCGCTCCAGTTGGCGCGTGGGGTAGGTGGCGGTGATGGCGATGACGGGAGAGCGGTCGAGCCATGCCCCACCCACGCCGGTGGCCAGGTTGGTGGCGCCGGGGCCCACGGTGGAGACACACACCCCCGGCACACCGGTCAGACGCCCCACGGCCTCGGCCATGAACCCGGCGCTGGTCTCGGTGGCGGTGAGGACGAAGTCCACCGTCTGCGAGCGGCGCAGCGCCTCGATCAATGGCAGCACGGGGCCGGAGGGCACACCGAACACCCAGCGCACCCCCATGCGCTCCAACCCCCGCACCAGCAGTTCCGCGTTGTTCAACCGCGCACCTCGTCAACTGGCTGCGCCACATGGTAGCGCGCCGGGGCGGCGGCGCGGCGCACCCGCAGGGCGAGCAGCTCAACCCACGCCAGGGTGACGAGGAACATCACCCGCTCGAAGGGGCCGTGGTAGCCCAGCCACCAGTCGGCCAGGAGCGGCACCACCAGCGCAGCGTCCACCGCCAGGGCCCCCAGCCCCAGGGAGGCGACGCCCCGCCAGGCACGCCCGTGCGCCATGGCCCAGGCGCCTGCGGCCAGCGCTGCCATGACCGAGGCGACGCCCCGCCAGGCACGCCCGTGCGCCATGGCCCAGGCGCCTGCGGCCAGCGCTACCATGACCGAGGCGACGCCTGCCTGGGCAGTGAGGTCATGAACGAGGTTCTCGGTGAGGCGGCCAGGCAGCACTCGTTCTGAGTCGTCTGGGAAGATACCGGAGACCAGGTACGCCACCCCGTAGAACAGCAGGAAGAGGGCGGTGAGCCTGCCCGGCCAGTGGTGCCCGAGCACCCGCGCCACCCCAACGCCCAGCGCCAGGACCAGCAGACCGTTGGTCATGAACGTCGCGTGGATGATGACGGGGTACAGAGCACCGGGTGCGGAGAGCTCGGAGATGGTCTGGCCCACCCGCGAATAGCCGGGCGTGACGGCGGCGGCCCACTCCTCCAGCACCAGCAGCAGCGGAAGGCCCACCACCACGCCGGAGGCCAACAGGTGCGCGAGCCGGTCGGGCTGCACGCGGTTCATGTGCCCAGGTGCACCGGGTCCACGGCCTGCTGGAGCGTGCGGATGATGGACATGGCCGTGAGCCTGCCCGTCTTGGGGTTCTCCGACGGGTTGTTCTCCAGGTGGATGCGCAGCAGGCCGAAGTCACCCTCCACCTCGATGTCGTGGCAGTTGCGGGTGAGGCCGGGCACGGCCACCATCTTGACGGTGGTGCGGTCGGGCCCCACGCCCGCGAAGGAGACGGCTGCCGATACGTTGAGGTTGGCGGGGAAGCCGACGCACGCCTCACGGGCGGTGCCGGAGAAGATCTCCGTCTCCTCCTCCAGGTTCCACAGGTCGATGTGGTTGCTGACCACGTGGGGTGCCCCGTCCAGGGCGGCGGGGCCCTTGCGGGAGGTCATGGTGACGCGGTCGATGTGGCCCACGGAGGCGGACTTGATGCCGTCGAGCCCGACGATGGCGCCCGAGGGCATCAGCAGGCGGACACCGCTTGAGCGGGCGCGCTCGATGATGTCCGGGTTGGCGATGAGGGCGCCCACGCTGATGAGCATGAGGCCCTTGCCCGCTCCGAAGGCGGCGTCGGCGAGGGCCGGGACGACGTGCCCCCCGGCGGCCTCCACCAGCAGGTCGGACTCAGCCACCAGCGCGTCCACACTGTCCACGTAGGGCACGGGACGCTTGAGGGTGGCGAGGAACGCGCGGGCCTTGGCCTCGGTGCGGGAGGTGACGCCCGCCACCTCCACGTCCAGCAGGCCGTCGTCCACGGCAAGCAGGATGGCCTGGGCGATGGCCCCGCAGCCCACGATGCCGATGCGCCGGATCACGGGTTATTTCTCGTTGCCGGCGTCGAGCCAGCCGATGTAGTCGGCCATGGCGGCCTCGGGCGTGAAGGCAGGCTTGTAGCCCAGCGCAGCGGCGCGCGAGATGTCCATGTAGTTGTTCTGCTTGTTGCGCGGCCCCTTGCCGGGGTTGACCTCCAGCTTGGCGGAGGGCTTGGCCTTCTTCACGGCGGCCACCAGCTGACCCACCGAGGTGGGCGCGCCCTGGCCGATGTTGTAGACGCGGTGCTCCAACGTGGGGGCCTGGTGGACGATGCGGATGCCCTGGGCGGTGTCCTTCACGTAGCACAGGTCCTGGGCATCCTCGGCGAAGGGCACGCCACCCTTGCCGGGCGAGAAGTCCGGCTCGGCGTTCTTCACGGCGGCGTGGGCCAGGCGCGAGGGCAGGTTCATCATGGAGTGGTAGAGGGGGCCCCAGATGCCCGCGATGCGCAGGAAGGCCACATCCAGCTTGGTGCGGTCGGCGTAGTGGGTGCCCAGCACCTCCCACGCCTTCTTGAACGTCTCGGTGGGGTTGCCGGAGGTAACGGGCAGCAGCGCATCCTCCCGCAGGGGGCCGTCGCCCAACGAGGCGTAGACGGCGACGGAGGAGGCGATGGACAGACGCCGCACGCCCAGCTCCCGCGCCGCCTCCAGCACGCCGATGAGCCCGTCCATGTTGACGCGGTAGTCCTCGGCGGCCGAGAGGGCGGCCACGCCCGGGACGGCCAGGTGCAGGATGCTGTCCACCTTGTGCTTGGCGGCCAGCTGCTTGACCACGTTGGGGTCGGAGACGTCGGCCTTCTCCACCGTGACGTGCTTGCCGTACTCGTCCTTGATGAACGAGGGCTCGCGCCACGTCTGGAAGTAGGTGATGACGCAGTCCTCGCCCGCGTCCACGAAGGCGCGAGCGGTGTGCAGGCCGATGAAGCCCATGCCGCCGGTGATGAGAACGGACATCTTTCCCCTCCGTTGGTGGCCTGAAGCGGCCCTGGGATCGGCGCCCCGCAGGGCGGCGCAAGCCTACCGCAACGGGCGCGGCGGGGCTAGGCCCAAGGCACAGAGGGCAGGGCTAGAAGGGGTTGCCCGCGCGCAGCCAGTCGGCGTAGGCCGCGATGCCCTCGGCCAAGGTGCGCCGGGGCCGCCAGCCCAGCTCGCCCGTGAGGCGCGTGGTGTCCATGTAGGCGTCTGCCCGGTGGCGCGGGCCCGTGCCCTCCTGAAGCGGGGCCTCGAAGCCGGGCACGGCGGCCTGCACGGCGGCCAGTATCTGCGCGTTGGTGGTGACGGCGCCCGTGCCCAGGTTGTAGAGCCGGTGAGAGAGGGCGCGCGCCGTGTGCACCGTGCGGATGCCCTCGGCAACGTCACCCACGTAGGGCATGTCCACGGCATCACCCGCGAAGGGGACCCCGCCACGCTCGGGGGAGAGGTCCGGCGCCTCGCCCTTCACGGCGGCGTGCACCAGGCGCGAGGGCAGGTTGAACAGCGACCGGTAGAGGGGCCCGTACACCCCGCCGATGCGCAGGGTCACCAGCTCGAAGTCACCGGAGGCGGCGTAGTTGTCGGCGTAGTTGCACGAGAGGATCTCCCACGCACGCTTGAAGGCCGCGGGCTGCAGGCGGGTGGAGAGGGAGATGGGCTGGTCCTCGTGGAAGGGGCCCGCCGGTGCGTCGAAGTAGATGGCGGAGGAGGACGCGGTGGTGATGCGGCGCACGCCGGCGTGGCGCGCGGCGTCCAGCAGCACAGCCAGCTTGTCCATGTTAATGCGCAGGTCGTCGCCCGGGTCGGGCAGCGCGCGCCCGTGAATCGCCAGGTGGACGATGCTCTGGGCCTGGTGCTTGCGCGCCAGCCCCACCAGCACGCCGGGCACGCCGATGTCAGCCTGCTCGTAGACCACCTGCCCGGACGCGACGGCGTCCGCCAGGAAGGGCTGCGGTCGCCACGTCTCACGGTAGGTGGCGACGACCTGCTCGCCCGCGTCCACGAATGCCTTGACGGTGTGCAGGCCGATGAAGCCCATGCCGCCGGTGATGAGCACGCTCATGCCGCTGCCTCCTGAGGAGTGGGGGTGTCCCCTACCCCGCCCTGGTGAGTGCGATGGTGAGGGAGACGCCCTCCACGTCGTGGGTCTCGGTGTGGGCGCCGGGGGCCGGGGTCCCCTGGCTGATGGCCGTGGCGAGGGTCTCTTGGGCGATGTAGTCGCCGTGGGCGGCAATCACCGCAGCGACCGCCTCCCCGCCGCCGGAGACGGCGAGGGCGATGCGATCGTCCACCTCCAAGCCCGCCGCCTTACGGGCGTCCTGCACGCGGCGCACCAGTTCGCGGGCGAAGCCCTCTGCGCGCAGGTCATCGGTGAGGGTGGTGTCCACGCCCACTACCAGGCGGGCGGCACCCTCCATGGCGGCGGCGATGCCCGCCGTCTCGGCCACCTCGATGAGCAGGTCGTCGGCCTCCAGCCGCTCCCCGCCCAGTTCCACGGCCCCGTGCTCGCGCAGGGTGCGGATGGCCGCGGCCCCGTCGGCGGACTCGACGGCCTTGCGGACGGCGCCGATGCGCCCACCCAGGCGCGGGCCCAGCACGGGTAGGTTGGCCTTGAGGTGGAAGGCGAAGGCATCGTCCGGGGCGGGCTCGACGGCCTTGACGTTCAGTTCGTCCATCACCTGGTCGGCGATGCGGGGGAGCAGCGCGGCCTCCTCGGGACGCAGGCGCACCAGGGCGCGGGCCAGGGGCTGGCGCACCTTCACCCCGGCCTTGGCGCGGGCAGCGCGGCCCAGGGAGGCGATGCGCATGGCCAGGCGCACGGCCTCGTCCAGCGATTCGTCCACCAGCCCAACGTCGGCCACGGGGTAGTCGGCTAGGTGGACGGAGTCGGGGGAGCCCGCGGCGGCCAGGTTGCGGTACATGGCATCGGCCAGGAAGGGGGTCATGGGGGCCATGAGCCGCGAGAGGGTGTGCAGGCAGGTGTAGAGGGTGACGTAGGCCCAGGTCTTGTCCTGGTCGGCCTGCCCCTTCCAGAAGCGGCGGCGCGAACGGCGCAGGTACCAGTTGGAGAGGCGGTCCACGAACTCCTCGATGCGCCGCCCGGCGTCGGTGGGCGAGTAGGAGTCCAGGTCCGCGCTGACGCGGGCAACCAACTCGTTGAGCTCGGAGATGACCCACCGATCCAGCTCATTGGGCGGTGCGGAGGCGAGGGACGGGCCGCCGATGGGGCCCTTCCAGAACGAGGCGTTGGCGTCGGGGTCGAAGCCATCCAGATCCGCGTAGGTGGTGAAGAAGGAGAAGGTGTTCCAAAGGGTGAGGATGAACCGGCGCAGCGTCTCGCCCACCAGGTCGGCGGAGAAGCGCCGGGCGGCACCGGCGGGGGCGGCGGTGTACAGGTACCAGCGTAGGGCGTCGGCACCCTGCGCGCCCACCACCTCCCACGGGTCCACCACGTTGCCCTTGGACTTGGACATCTTCTCGCCCTTGCCGTCGAGGATGAGCCCCAGGACGATGACGTTCCGGTAGGAGGGCTCATCGGCCACCAGGGTGGCCAGGGCCAGGAGCGAGTAGAACCAGCCGCGGGTCTGGTCCACGGCCTCGGTGATGAAGTCGGCGGGGAACAGGTCGGACCTGACCAGGTCGTCCACGCTGTTGAGCGTGACCTGCCTGCCGCCGCCCACCTTCACGGTGGCGGGGTAGGCCCACTGGGCGAAGGGCATGGCGCCGGAGTCGTACCAGGCATCGGCCACCTCCGGCACGCGATGCATGGTGCCGGTGCAGCCCGCGCTGGTGCAGGCGATGTCCACCCGGTCCACGTAGGGGCGGTGCAGGTCGAGCCCCTCCACGAGGCTCGCCGTCGTGGGGGTGGCGCGCTCCTTGAGTTCGGCGCTGGAGCCGATGACGTGCTGGTGCGCCGGGTCGGCATCGCACCGCCAGATGGGCAGCGGGGTGCCCCAGTAGCGCTCGCGGGAGACGGCCCAGTCGATGTTGTTACGGAGCCACTCGCCGAAGCGCCCCTCCTTGATGTGCTCCGGGTACCAGTTGATGCCCTGGTTCCCGGCCACCATGCGCTCCTTCACGTCGGTGGTGCGGATGTACCAGGAGGCCTTGGCGTAGTAGAGCAGCGGGGTGGAGCAGCGCCAGCAGAAGGGGTAGGTGTGCTTGATGGTGCCGGAGCGGTAGAGCAGGCCGCGCTCGGACAGGTCTGCCGTCAGGGCCTTGTCGGCCTCCTTGAAGAAGCGTCCGCCGCCGGGGAAGCCCTCGGCCAGTACCCCGCGCAGGTCCACGGTGTGGACGGTGGCGAAGCCGTTGGCCCGCCCCAGCTCGGCGTCCTCCGCGCCGTAGGCGGGCGCGGTGTGGACGATGCCGGTGCCGTCGGCGGTGGAAACGTACTCGGCCGTGAGCACCCGGTGGGGGTGCTGCGCCAGTTCCGGGTTGGCGAAGGGCGGGCTGTAGCGCACCCCGGCAAGGTCCGCGCCGCTGAATCGCTCCCGCACCGTCCACCCCTCGCCCAGCACGCTGGAGGCCAGGGGCTCGGCCAGCACCAGCCGCTCTCCGGGCTGCCCGTCCTCGCCCGCAGGGGCCTCGGCCAGCACGTAGGTGATGGCGGGCCCCACGGCCAGGGCCATGTTGGCAGTGAGCGTCCAGGGGGTGGTGGTCCACGCGAGGAACGCCGGGCGCACGCCGGTGAAGCCCGCGCCGTCGTGCCCCAGGCGCGCCAGCACGGCGGGGTCCGCGCCGTGGCCGGATTGGTCGTCCCGCAGGGGGAAGCGCACGTAGACGGAGGGATCGGGGGTGTCGTCCTTGTAGCCCAGGGCGACCTCGTGGGAGGAGAGGGAGGTGACGCAGCGCGGGCAGTGGGGGGTGACCCGGAAGCCCTCGTACACGCGCCCCTGCTCCCACAGGCGCTTGAACACCCACCAGGCCGACTCGATGTAGGAGTTGTGGTAGGTGACGTAGGCGGCGTCCATGTCGAGCCACACGCCCACCCGCTCGGTCATGGCCTCCCAGTCCTTGACGTACTGGAAGACCGACTCGCGGCACCGGCGGTTGAAATCCTCGATGCCGAACTGCTCGATGTCGTGCTTGGTCGAGAGGCCCAGCGCCTTCTCCACCTCCAGCTCCACGGGCAAGCCGTGGGTGTCCCACCCGCCCCGGCGCAGGGGGCGGTAGCCCTGCATGGTCTTGTAGCGCAGGATCACGTCCTTGAAGGAGCGGGAGAGGACGTGGTGGATGCCGGGCCGCCCATTGGCCGTGGGCGGGCCTTCGTAGAAGACGAACAGGGGCGCGTCTGCCCGCGCCTCCTCCACCCGCCGCAGGATGTCCTGCTCACGCCAGCGCGCCAGCACCTCCTCCTCCAGACGGGGGAAGGAGGCGTTCTTGGTGTCCACGGGCTGGAAGCGCCGCTGGGTGCTCACGGGCAAGACCTCTCGAGTGGCTATCGGGCCAGGATTCCATCTGCGGTCCGGGGCGTCAACGCCGCCTGCGTCTGCGCCGCCGTGAGGGGGCGTCAGCGCCCGCGTCCTCCATCTCGGCCTGAGCGGCACCGGCAGCCTCGGCGGCGGCGCGCTCCCGGTCGGTCTCCTCCAGCATGGCGGAGGTGATGCGGAAGCGCACCAGCACGGAGATCATGCCCAGTTGGATACTGGCCAGCATGAGCCAGCGGAGCACCTGCTCGGCGTAGGCGGCGAGGGTGAGCCCGCCGCCCAGGAGCGGGTCCTCCCAACCGGCCAGGGCGCCGTGCCCCAACGCCAGGGCCACCAGGCCCGCCGCGAAGGGTTTCATGCCGCCCTCAGGTGCCTCGATGAGCCCACGCACCAGCCAGACCAGGATGGCCAGCTCACCGGCCGCCCGGAGCAGGGCGAGCAGGGTGAGCAGGGCCGGGAGGGGCACCCCCTCACCGAACACGGGGAAGCGGGCTGCCTGGGTGAGGATGAACAGCGCGACGAAGGCGAAGCCCAGCGCCTGGCCCTCCCGCGCCACGGCGAAGGCGATGCCCAGGCAGATGAGGAAGATGACGATATAGGCGGCGATGACGGCGATGGAGGCCGAGGAGTCCGCCACGCCCGCGGCGAACCCGGTGGTGAGCAGCACCAGCGCGCCCTGACCCGCCGGGAGCCAGGTGAGCATGCCCAGGGGCAGTTGACGGCGCAGGGCTTGCATGGAGAGGGCCACCACCACCACCAGCGCCAACGCGCCGGGCGGGGTGAGGGCGCCGAGCACACCCGGCAGCCCCACCGCCTCCCACAGCCAGGAGAGGACGGAGGAGGCCAGGAGGACGGCGAAGGGCAGCGCCAGCACCACGGTAAGCCGTTGGCGGCTGATGAGCCGCGCACGCGCCCCCGGGGTCAGGGGTGAGGGGTCACCCGTGTGCTCCTGCTCCACGATGGCGGGGGCCTCAGCGGCCCTCGCCGGACGGGCGGCGCCGTCCGGAGCGCCTTGCTGCGGCGCCGGTGGGGGTGATGACCACGTGACGCGCAGAGCCCTCTCCACTGGACGCAGTGGTGACGGAACGGTCGTCGGCCAGGGCCATGTGGATGATGCGCCGCTCGGCCGGGGACATGGGTTCCAGTGCCACGGGCCGCCCGGAGGCGGCGGCGCGCTCAGCCATGCGCTGAGCGGTGCCGCGCAACTGGCGCTCGCGCCGCTCGCGGTACTGCTCCACGTCGACCACCACGGGCACGGGGTGCTCCTGCTGGTGGCCAAGGATCACGTTGACCACGAACTGGAAGGAGCGCAGCGTCTCGCCGCGCCGCCCGATGATGAGGCCCGCGTCCTCGCCCTCGATGTCGATGATGGCGGGGTCCTCCGGGCCGGTGCCCGAGGAGCGGATCGTCGCGGTGGCGTCGGTGTCCAGCAGGTCCAGCAGATCATTGACGATGCCGAGGCCCGGACGCGCGTTGGCGGAATCCGAGGTGATGAGGCTCACCCGCACCTGCGCGGGCTCCGAGCCGATACCCAGGATGCCTGAACGGCCCCTACTGAGGACGTCGACCGCCACCTCGTCGCGGCCGACGCCGAGTTCGAGGAGGGCGAGCTCCACCGCTTCGTCCACCGTCTTCGCCGTCCTGGTCAGGCTCTTGGGCTGTTGCTCCATCTCCGTTGTGCTCCTTGGCCGGTGGCAGCGCACCTGAGAGGGTGGGGCCCATGCGCGATGGGCGCCGAGGACGAGAGGGTGAGGGCGCCTGCCGGCTGGCGCCGGCGGCGGCGGGCACGGGAGCGAGCCCACCGCGGCCGGTCACGAGATACTGCATCACGATGCCGATGAGGTTGGAGGCCACCCAGTAGATCACCAGGCCCAGCGGGAAGAAGAGGCTGAACATCCCGAACATCACCGGGAACATGAACAGCATCATGCGCTGGGTGCTGGCCTGCTGGGGGTCCATGGACGGGCCCTGGGTCATCTTCTGCTGGACGTACATGGTCAGGCCCGAGAGGCCCACCAGGGCGTAGCCCAGGATGGAGCCGGAGCGCATGGGCTCCAGCGCCAGGTCCATGCCCAGGAATCCCCTGTTCACGGGCACGATGGCGTCCAGGTGCGGCAGCCATCCGTACATGCGGCCGGAGAGGCCCGCAAGGTTCTCAGGGGTGAAAGGGAGCACGTTGTTGATGGCCCAGAACAGCCCGATGAAGATGGGCATCTGGATCACCATGGGGCCCAGGCAGCCGATGGGGTTCACGCCCATCTCGCGGTAGAGCTTCATCATCTCCTGCCCGCGCACCTGGGGGTTGTTCTTGTGACGCTCGTTCAGCTCCTTGATGCGGGGCTGAAGCGCCTGCAACTTGCGGGTCTGGCGTAGCTGACGCACCACCAGGGGGTAGGTGAGTCCACGCACCACCACCGTGAAGGCGATGATGGCCAACCCCAGGTTGGAGGCGAGCAGCACGTAGAGCAGCAGCAGGGAGTTGGTCATCGGGCGGGTGACCACTTCGTTCCAGAGCAGGCCGAGGAATTCCATGCGCCCGCTCTCCTACTTCACGTCGTCCAGGTTGCGGTCCCACACCAGCCGCTTGGTGGCCAGGTCCACGGCGCTGACGGTCTCGTCGAGCGCGTGGATGTAGACCACGGAGCCTGCGGCGGTGAGGGGTGCGCGCACCTTGGCGGTGAGCTTGCGGTCCCACTGGAGCGCGCCGGTGGCGCCATCCAGCACGGTGAGTACCTCGGAGTCCGATGCGAAGACGACCTGGCCGTCGACCACCACGGGGGCGGAAACGATGGGGTCGCCCTTCCCCTTGGCAGGGTAGGTCCAGGCGAGGGCGCCGCTGGTCAGGTCATAGGCGTGCAGGTGGCCGTCCAGGTTGGCGGCGTAGACGCGCGCGCCATCGGTGGCGGGCTGCGCCCAGAACCACCCCTCGCCCTCGAAGAGCGCCTGGGCAGCACCGGTGGCCATGTCCACGGCGTAGAAGGTGCGGTCGAAGGCACCCAGGTAGAGCATCCCGTCCACCGCCAGGGGCGGCGCGACGATGGCCCCGTCGAGCTGAGTGGGCTGGGCCCAGGCGAGGGAGCAGTCTGCCAGATCCACGGCGTGGAGCTTGTGGCCGAGGCCGCCGAAGTAGGCGACCCCATCCACCACCACGGGGGTGGTCCACAGTTGGCCGGTGGGCTCAGCACCCGCGGCGGGGTAGCGACAGCGCTCGGTGAGAGAGGCCGCCTCCAGCACGTAGAGGCGGCCCTGGTTGGCGTCCTCGGTGGCGGCGACCACCAGGGCATCGCCAGCGGGGACGACGGAGCCCGCGATGCCCTTGGTGAGGCCGCTGGAGGGAATCTCGTAGGTGAGGGCACCGCTCAGGGTGGCGGCATCGAGGCTGTAAACGATGCCTTGGTAGCCCCCCACTAGCACCCGGCCACCGGAGACGGTGGGGGTGCCATAGAAGGCGGGGGAGGCCTCGTTGCGCGAGGCGGCGGGTGCTTCATAGGGCGCAACGCCCGGCGCGCCGGTGGCGGCGTTGAGTTGGATCACCCGCCCCTCCCGGGTGCCCACGTAAACGTTCGCTCCGTCCACGACGATGCCCGACCAGGACTGGGAGGCGGCGGAGCGCGATTGGGTGCAGCCCGCCAGGGCGGCGATGGCAAGGAGCGCGCCCGCCAACAGGAGGGCTGCGCGGCGGCCCCGTACGCGATGACCGGATCTGGTCACGTCCGTATCCCTTCGTTACGGTGCGGTGAGTCGCACCCGGCGGGCCCCTTCCCTAGGGAATGAGCCCGGTCATGTCCTGTCCGTGCCGGTGTCCGGCGTGCGCCGGGGGTACCGGGTCATAGCCGCGCCCACCCCACGGGGTGCAGCGCGCCAGCCGCCGCAGGGTGAGCCAGCCGCCGCGCGCCACCCCGTGGCGCTCGATGGCTTCCTGGGCGTAGTGGGAGCAGGTGGGCTGGTAACGGCACGCGCCCGGCCAGTAGGGCGAGAGCACCCGCTGGTAGAGCCCGATGAGGCCGAGAACAGCTGCCCGCATCCACTCCCTCATACCGTCTGTTCCGACCCGTCCTGCACGCCCAGCCGGCGCTCCAGTTCCAGCACCGCCTCACGCAGTTGCGCGAATCCCACCCGGGAGGCGCCACCGCGCGCGATGAGCAGGATATCCCATCCTGCCCGCGCCGGGTTGCGCCGGAGCACCTCCCGCAGCCTGCGCCGCAGTCGGTTACGCTCGACCGCCTTGGGCGCCACGCGCTTGCTCACCACCACGCCGTAGCGGGGGTGCGGCAGGCTGTTGGGCGCCACGCGGAGGACGAGATGGGGGGTGGTGCGGGAGCGGCCCTCAACGCGCAGGCGGTCGAAGTCAGCGCGCTTGCGCAGACGCTGCTCCTGCCCCAGGGACTGATCCGTCATGGGCGCTCCGCCCGCGGGCTAGACCGCCAGGACGTGCCTGCCCTTGAGCCGCCGGGCGCTGAGCACCCTGCGACCACCCCTGGTCTGCATGCGAGCCATGAAGCCATGGCGCCGCTGACGGCGGCGCTTCTTCGGTTGCCAAGTACGCTTAGGCACAGTCTGATTTCCCCTCTGAGATGGGCCCGTGGCCCGAACGGCCAGTATACTGGCGGGCCATGCCCGTGTCAAAGCAACGCAACCCCATGATGGCCCCGTGCAGGCCGGAGCACCTCGATGGCTGAGACACCCCGCGCCAAGCGCCCCGCCAAGGCCCGCGCCGACCAGTTGCTGGTGGAGCAGGGCCTGGCCGTCAGCCGTGAGCAGGCCCGCGCCCTGCTGCTGGCGGGTGAGGTGTTCAGCGGCACCCAGCGCATCGAGCGCCCCGGTCAGTCCCTACCGGCCGGCACCCCCCTGCGAGTGCGCGAGCGCCCGCGCTTCGTTGGCCGAGGCGGCGAGAAGTTGGCAGGGGCACTCGATGCCTTCGGGCTGGAGGTGCGGGGACTGGTTGCCCTGGACGTGGGCGCCTCCACGGGCGGCTTCGTGGACTGCCTGCTCCAGGGGGGAGCAGCGCGGGTGTACGGGGTGGATGTGGGCCACGGCCAGCTGGCGGTCAAGCTGCGCGATGACCCGCGCGTGGTGTCCATGGAGGGGGTGAACGCGCGCGACCCGTTCCCCCTGCCCGAGCCGGTGGATCTGGTGGTGACGGACGTTTCGTTCATCTCCCTGCGCCTGGTACTGCCCGCCGCGTTGGAGCACCTGCGGGCCGGGGGGCAGGCGCTGGTGCTGGTCAAACCCCAGTTCGAGGCGGGGCGCGAGCAGGTGGGCCGGGGCGGGATCGTTCGCGACCCGGCGGTCCACGCGCAGGTGGTGGGTGGATTCTGCCTATGGGCCATCGAGCGCGGCCTGCGGCTGGAGGGGGTGCGCCCCTCGCCCATCGAGGGGGGCGACGGGAACCGGGAGTTCTTCGTGCTCCTGCACGCCTGACGGCAGGGGGGCGCCCCCTGCGCCCCACCAGGCCCTGACGGCGGTGATGGCAGGTGTGTGGACGCATGGAGGCGGGTTGAGGGATACCCCGCTGCCGCCTTGTTCCGGGGCGGGTACAATGGTAGCGTTGCGCCGTGCTGAGGGGCGGGCCTCGAGCCCCCGGTGCGGGTCCTGAACCGTGGCAAGGCGGGGGGAATGGCCACCACTCACGAGCCCTTCAGCGACGACGCGCCCCACGAGGAATGCGGGGTCATCGGGGTCTACCTGCCCGGCTCCCAGGGCGCCGAGGCGGCCCGCATCGCCTTCTACGGTCTCTATGCCCTCCAGCACCGTGGACAGGAGTCCGCGGGCATCGCCGCGGCGGACGGGCGCACCCTACGCAACTTCACGGCTCCTGGCCTGGTCTCCAACGCCTTCCATCAGGAAGATCTGGAGCGTCTGCCGGGGCACATCGCCATCGGTCACAACCGCTACTCCACCACCGGTTCCTCGGCTGCGTTCAACGCGCAGCCGATCGTTTCCAAGGGCCCTCAGGTGGAGATCGCCCTGGCCCACAACGGCAACGTGGTGAACGCCGGTGAGCAGCGCGAGGCGCTGGCTGAGTTCGGCGTCACCTGCACCACCGGCACCGACTCCGAGGTGATCGCCCACCTGGCGGCCTGGGCCCCGCCCGGCACCTGGCCGGAGCGCACCGCCCACCTGATGCGCTCGCTCAAGGGCGCCTACTCCTTGGTGATCTCCACCAAGGACACGCTGGTGGCGGTGCGTGACCCCCACGGCCTGCGCCCGCTGTGCCTGGGGCGCTTCCCCGCCGGGGGGTGGGTGGTGGCCTCGGAGAGCGCGGCGCTCGACCACATCGGCGCGCAGTTCGTGCGTGAGATGGAGCCGGGTGAGACGCTGGTGATCAATCGAGACGGGTTGAGCGCCCACCCCAACCCGGTGCCGGAGGCCCCGCGCGCCCACTGCGTGTTCGAGCACATCTACTTCTCCCGCCCCGACACCATCCTGGAGGGACACCTGGTGCACCTCTCCCGCCTACGGATGGGGATGGTGCTGGCCGCCGAACACCCCGTCGAGGCGGACCTGGTGATGCCGGTGCCCGATTCGGCCAACTCGGCCGCGCTGGGCTTCGCCCAGGCATCGGGCATCCCCTTCGGCTACGGGCTCATCAAGAACCGCTACCAGGGCCGGACGTTCATCGAGCCCGACCAGCGCTTCCGCGATCTGGGCGTGCGCAACAAGTTCAACCCGCTGCCGGAGGTGCTCTCGGGCAAACGGGTGGTGGTGGTGGACGATTCCATCGTCCGTGGCACCACGGCCCCGGCCATCGTGGCGCTGCTGCGCAGGGCGGGTGCGGCGCAGGTGCACATGCGGGTGTGCTCGCCGCCCATCCTGAACCCGTGCCACTTCGGCGTGGACATGTCGTCCAAGCGTGAGTTCATCGCCACAGGCCGCACGGTGGAGGAGATCCGCGAGCTGGTGGGCGCGGACACGCTGGGCTACCTGAGCCTGGAGGCGGTGCACCGGTCCATCAACGGCGACCCGACGGGGAGCGGCTTCTGCAACGCCTGCTTCACGGGCGCCTACCCGATCCCAGTGCAGCTGCAGCTGGACAAGCTGGCGCTGGAGCAGGGGCTCACGCCTCCTCTGGCCGGTGCGGGTTCGGACTGACGCACCGCCCTTGCGCTCCCCCTCCACAGACCGCTCCATCACCCATCTGGCGGCATTGATAGAGGCCCTCCCCGCCCCCGAGGCGGCGCGTGTGCGCCGTCTGTTCGCCGTGCAGGAGTCCGAGGCGCGCATGCACCTGACCGCCTCCATGCGGGCGTGGGCGGAGCGCACCTTCGGCCCGGCCGAGGTGCTGGAGCGCCAGACGGTGGTGCGCGTGAGCAACCGGGTGACGGGGGAGGGCGCGCTGTTCAACAGTCTGCGGGCGCGCCGCCCCCTCCAGGCGGCGAAGACCGGCTGGACGGGAGGCGATGCGGTCACCCGCGCGCTGGAGGATGACCCGTGGGCAGACCCGTTGGCGGCGACGCCTGAGGAGCCGGGTGGGCGTCTGTCCAACGCGCACGCGCTGACGGCGGCCAACATCGCCTCCTACGATGCGCTGCACACCATCCTGGTCTTCCGCAACCCCGACCCCCTGGCCTTCAGCGCGCAGGCGCTGGTGGGCCAACTTGCGCTGGCGGGCCGCTGGTTCCACGAGACGCACGCCGCCCACCCGGACGCGTGCCACCCCTACCTGCTGTGGAACTGCCTCTGGCGCGCGGGAGGTTCGGTGGTGCACGGGCACATGCAGGCGCTGTTGGCGCGAGAGCGCGCCTACGCCAAGGTGGAGCGCCTGCGAGCCGACGCGGCCACCTACAGGGCACAGCAGGGTGCGGACTATTTCTCTGACCTTGCCGCGACGCACCGGGCGCTGGGGTTGGCGGTAACCCTGGGGCCGGTGACGGCGCTGGCATCCCTCACCCCTCTGAAGGAGAAGGAGGTGGTGCTGCTGGCCCCTGCGCTGGACGACGGGGCGATGGCCATGGCACTGGCCCAGGTGCTGGCGACCCTGCGCGACGAGATGGGCGTGCGCTCCTTCAACGTGGGGGTGCTGCTCCCGCCGCTGGGCGCCCCGCAGGAGGGCTGGGAGGGGTTCCCGGTGCTGGCACGGGTGGTGGACCGGGGGGGACTGGACGCGCGCACCTCGGACTTCGGCGGGATGGAGTTGTTCGCCGAGAGCGTGGTGGCCTCCGACCCCTTCGCGCTGGCGGCGGCGCTGCGGGCGGGGACGGGAGCGGCATGAGCATGCCCAGGGTGGATGTGGTGATCCCGGTGCTGAACGAGGAGGCGGGACTACCCGCATGCCTCGACACGCTGCTGGGGTTCCTGCCTGGCGCGCTGCCGGGCTGGGAGGCGCAGGTGGTGGTAGCCGACAACGGCTCCACTGACGGTACGCTGGCGTTGGCCCAGCGCTACGCCACTGAGCACCCCGGCCGGGTGGCGGCCACGCACCTGCCGGTGCGCGGGCGCGGTCGCGCGCTGCGCAAGGCGTGGATGGAGAGCGATGCGGATGTGGTGAGCTACATGGACGTGGACCTGTCCACGGGCCTGGAGGCCTTCCCCGCGCTGGTCGAAGCGGTCGGCCCCGGTGGGGGATCCCACGTGGCCACGGGCTCGCGCCTGGCGCGCGGTGCGCGCACGACGCGCTCGCTGAAGCGCGAGGTAATCTCCCGCGTGTACAACCTGCTCATCAAGGCGCTGCTGTGGACGCGCTTCTCCGACGCCCAGTGCGGTTTCAAGGCCCTCTCTCGCGATGCGGCACGGGTACTGGTGCCGCTGGTGCGGGACGAGGCCTGGTTCTTCGACACAGAGCTGCTGGTGATCGCGGAGAAGCGCGGCTTCAAGGTGAAGGACATCCCCGTCACCTGGCGCGAGGACCCGGACAGCAGGGTGAAGATCGTGAAGACGGTGCTGGAGGATCTGCGAGGGTTGGCCCGCCTGCGCTTCGGGGGCATCCCACCCGTGAGCCCGCCACCCCTGGTCTGAGGGCGGCCATTGCGAGAGCAACCGCCCGTGAATACCATGTCCCCGGCCCCTGGGGCCCTGAGCGTTCTCCCATGACCATGCGCAATCCCAATTTCGAAGTGCGGCCCGCCGTCATCACGGGCGACACGGCCGACGTCTACCTGCACCGCACGCAGCGCATCCTGCGCAACGAGGGGCTCAACCCCACGGTGACCATGGACTTCGCCTGCGGCCAGGACGCCGTACTGTGCGGGGCCCAGGAGGTGAAGGCGGTCCTCGCCAAGGTGACCTCCGAGGGCAACCGCGAGGTGTGGGCCGTTGAGGAGGGCTCCGAGGTGGAGGAGGGGGAGGTGTGCCTCCAGGTGAAGGCGCCCTACACCTCCTTCGGCCTGTACGAGACGGCGATCTGCGGCATCCTGGCCCACCAGACGGGCTGGGCCACAGCCGCACGCGAGTTGGTGCGTGCGGCGGGGTCGGTGCCCGTGGTCTCGGTGGGCGCACACAACGTGCACCCCTCTGTCGCCCCGGTGATGGACTACGCCGCCGTGGTGGGCGGGTGCAACACCGGCTCCACGGTGCTGGGGGCACGGCTGGCGAACACCCAACCCATCGCGACGGTGTCCGGTGTGCTGGTGCAGATCCTGGGCGACCCGATCCGGGCCATCACCGCCTTCGACCGCGTCGTGGCCCCGGACGTGCAGCGGGTGGCCTACCTGGACCCGCGCCGCGACCTGGAGGAGCAGCTGGTGGAGGTGACGCGAGCGATGAAGGACCGCCTGAGCGCGGTGCGCGTCGCACGCGCTCCGGGGGCCAAGCCCGTCGACGCGGAGGACATCAAGCGCCTGCGCGCCCGGCTGGACGAGCTGGGAGCTCGCGCTGTGCACATCGTGCTCTCGGGCAAGATGTCGGCCCAGCGCATCCACACGCTGCTGGAGGCGGACGCGCCGGTGGACGTGTTCCACGACACTGGCTACATCGCCTCCTCGGCCCCCATCTCCTTCTGGCCGAACATGCGCTCCATCTCCGACCGCGCCGTGCCTCAGGAGCGCGAGCTCCAGGAGCAGAACCCCCGGCTGCTGCGCCTGCTCTAGCGGCTCAGCCCGCTGGCGCGGGGACGATGTGCACCCCCCGGGTGAACCCGCCGGGCCCGGCCAGCGCCGCGGTGGCGGTGACGGGCTTGTCCAATGACGCGAATGCGCCCCCGCTCACGCTGAACACGGCGGCCTCCTCGGCGCTCGCCGCATCGAAGTCGCTGACCTGCTCGGCGCGCACGTCATCGGCCTCGTAGGTGGACAGGTAGACCGCCCGGCCAGCCACCAACGGCACGGCTTTAACCACCAGCGCGTCGGCACGCACGATGGCGAGCCAGCCCACATCGCCCCGCAGAGGGACGAGCGCGCTGATGCGCGGGGTTGAGAGGTCATCGTGCTCGTAGTCCAGGGCCAGCATGCACAGGGCCAGCGCATCGCGCGGAGCCATGCCTGCGGCCAGCTTCTCGGCGATGGGGTCAGTGTGGGAGCCGTTGGTGGCCACGGCCCACTCCCCCGCCAGACGCAGGGCGTTGTAGGCGATGTAGGGGTTCTTCTGCAGGTCGCCCTCGTGCCCCGGGCGCGGCACCACGGCCACGGCCGAGCCGGTGTCCACGGCCTGGCGGTTGGGGAAGGAGCGGGAGGAGACGCGGTAGAGGGCCGCGTTGGCCCCGGCCTTGGTGCGGCCGACGGCCACGATGCGTCCGACGTACATGGGCAGACCTCGCTGGGTGGGGTGATGCGCCGTCAGGAGAGTATCAGGTCGGGAACGGCGTCGAGATGGGCATCGTGGGTGATGCCCCGCTGATGGCGATAGAAGCCCGCCGCGCCCACCATGGCGCCGTTGTCGGTGCACAGGCGCGGCGCGGGGATGATGACGGGAACGGGGCTGCGCTCCAGGCACCGCTGGCGCAGCAGGGCATTGGCGGCGACGCCCCCACCCAGCACCAGTCCACGCGCGCCCACCCGGCGCACCGCCTCGGCGGCCTTGGCGGAGATGACGTCGGCCACGGCCTCCTGGAAGGCGGCCGCCAAACCCGCCACCAAACCCGCGTCCGGCCGGGGAGGACGGTCGGGGTAGAGGCCAGCCTCCTGGGCGCGGTGCAGCAGCGCGGTCTTGAGGCCGCTGAAGGAGAAATCGAGGCTCTCCCCCAGCCAGGCGCGCGGGAGCGGGGCGACAGGGAGGGCACCCTCGGCGATGCGCTGGATCGCCGGGCCGCCGGGGTAGCCCAGGCCCAGGATGCGGGCGGCCTTGTCGAAGGCCTCACCCGCCGCGTCATCGCGCGTTCGCCCCAGCACCCGGTAGTCGCCGTGCCCTCGCATGAGGATCAGGTCCGTGTGGGCCCCGGAGGCGATGAGCACCACCAGGGGGAACCCGGCGGCCTGACCGGGGTGGACGGGGCCGAGCCAGGCGGCGTGGGCGTGCGCCTCCAAGTGATGCACGCCCACCAGCGGCAGGGAGCGCGCGTAGGCCAGCGCCTTGGCTGCGTTGACGCCCACCATGAGGCAGCCCATGAGTCCGGGGCCGTGGGTGACGGCGATGGCGTCGATGCCGTCGAGGCCCACCCCAGCCTGGGCCAGGGCGTCCTGGATGACGGGCGTGATCTTGAGCAGGTGCTGGCGCGAGGCGACCTCAGGCACCACGCCACCGGTGAGCGCATGCAGCGCCACCTGGGATGCGACGACGTCGGAGAGCACGCGGCGGCCGTCCTCCACCACGGCGGCGGCGGTCTCATCGCACGAGCTCTCTATCCCCAACACCAGCATCGGCGCGCGCCCTCCCCCATCCGGCCAGGGGGCCGGAACCCCTATGCTACTATCGCCCACGGTCCCGCACACCCGTGGGGGCGGGCCGCAGACCCGGTGCGTAGCCGGGCGCAAGGAGTAGCGCATGTTCGGCGATGTCAACGCGGGGAGCCTGGCGCTGCTGGCGCTGTTCGTGGTGCTCTCCGCCTTCTTCTCGGGCGCAGAGGCGGCGATGCTGTCGGTGCAGCGGTTGCGCCTGCGCCACCTGGTGAACATGCGCACGCCGGGCGCTGCGCGGGTGGCCCGCATGGTGGAGCACCCCGACAGGCTGCTGCCGCCCATCCTGCTGGGCAACAACCTGGTCAACACCGCCGTGGCATCGCTCTCCACCGCACTGGCGCTGAGCCTGGTGCCCGACGAGGGGCGGGCGATCCTCATCGCCACGGTGGCCGCCACGGTGGTGCTGCTGATCCTCGGCGAGACGATCCCCAAGACGGTGGCCGCCCGCCACGCGGAGACCACGGCCATCCTGGCGGGGCTGCCCCTGCAGGGCATCTCCTGGGTGCTGACGCCCGCCTCCTGGGTGCTGGGGGGCATCTCCCGCGCGGTGGCGGGGCTGTTCGGCGGGAGCGGCGATCGCTCGGCCGTGACGGAGGAGGAGATCAAGACGCTGGTGCTGGTGGGGCACGAGTCGGGCGCGGTGGAGGAGGCCGAGGCGGAGATGATCCGCCGGGTGCTGGAGTTCGGCGACCGGCGGGTGCGGGAGGTGATGACGCCGCGCCCGGAGATCGTGTGGGTGGAGATGGGCACCTCCATCAGAGCGTTCCTCGACCTGTATAACGAGCGCTTCCACACCCGATTCCCCGTCTACCAGGGGCGCCAGGACAACGTGGTGGGGGTGGTGGCGGTGAAGGACGTGGTGCGCCTGCTGGCCCAGGGCGCGGACCTGGACAGCCCGGCCACCCACGCCTACCGCCCGGCGGTGTTCGTGCCGGAGACCAAGCGCGTCTATGAGCTGTTCCAGGAGCTGCGCGGCGGCGGGGACCAGCTGGCCATGGTGGCCGACGAGTTCGGCGGCGTGGCCGGTCTGGTGACGCTCAAGCGGCTGGTGGAATCCATCGTCGGCCGGGTGGACACCACCGAGGAGGCGAGCATCATCGAGGTGGTGGAGACGGGCGAGGGCTCCTTCGAGATGGAGGGGGGATTGAGCCTGGCGGACGCCAACGACCGGCTGGGTGGGCGGCTCCCCACAGGAGAGTATGAGACGCTTGCCGGGTTCCTGCTGGAACGGTTGGGGGCCATCCCCACGGAGGGCGCCGAGGTGGAGCACGCGGGTCTGCGCTTCACGGTGCTGGAGATGCGCGGGGTGCGCATCGGCCGGGTGCGCGTGGAGCGCATGCCGGAGCCCGCGACGCCCGAGGACGAGTGAGCGTGGGCTCTCTCCAGGGGCCTGCGACAGCGCTCCTGACCCGCGCGGTGCGCGCCGCGCTGCCCGACCAGGAGGGCGCGGGCCCGTTGGTGCTGGCGGTCTCCGGCGGGGCCGATTCGCTGGCGCTGGCATGGGTAGCGGCCCACGTGCTACCTCCGCAGCGCCTGGTGGTGGCGCACTTCTCCCACGGCATGCGCCCAACGGCTCAGCGTCGCGAGGCCGCGCTGGTGCGCCGCGCGGCGCGCGATGCAGGGCTGGCGCTGCGCCACGGCGAGGCAGCGGCCCCACCCGCCTCGGAGGCCGCGGCCCGTGCGGCGCGCTACGCCTTCCTGGCGCAGGTTGCCCGCGCCGAGGGCGCGTGCGCGGTGGCCACGGGGCACACGCGCGATGACCAGGCGGAGACGGTGCTGCTGCGCTTGGTGCGGGGGACGGGCCTGCGCGGTGCGGCGGCCATGCGCGCGCGCACCCATCTGCCCGGCGCACCGGACGTGCCGCTGCTGCGCCCGCTGCTCACGGTGGGCCGGGCGGATACCGAGGCTGCCTGCGCCGAGGCCGGTTGGCGACACACGAGGGACGGGACGAACCGGTCACTTGCCTACGCCCGCAACCGGGTGCGCCGGCGCGTGCTCCCGGAGCTGGAGCGCACCCACTCCGGCGCGGCGCGGGCCCTGGCGCGCTTCGCGGAAGCGGCGCGGTCGGACGATGCCGCGTTGGAGGCCCTGGCCGCGCAGGCGGTGGACGGAGGGGAGGAGCGCACCGCAACCACGGTGCGCTGGCCGCGCGCGCTGCTGACGGGCCTGCATCCCGCGCTGATGTCCCGCGTGCTGGAGGCGGCGTGGCGGCACCTGGCCGGGGAGGAGGCGGCGCTCTCCAGCGCCAAGCTGGCGGGGGCGCAGCGGTTGCTGGCTTCCCTCAAGGGCGGCGGGCTCGACCTGGGCGGAGGGCTGCGACTCGTGGTGGAACAGGACGCCTGCACCCTGGCCCCGATGCAACGCTCCGCCCCCCAACCCACGCGCGCGCCGTTGGCCGTGCCGGGACGGGTGGCGTGGGGGGACTGGGCGCTGGAGGCGGGCTTCGGCGAGGCCCCGGACGGGCCGGGGGATGCCTACGCGGTGCGGCTGAACGCGGACGCGGTGGGCGCGCTGCTGGGCGTGCGAGCCCGGGTGGCGGGTGAGCGCATGGAAGCCGCGGGGCACGCGGGGCCGGTGCGGGTGCAGGACCTGCTGGTGAACGCGCGTGTGCCGCGCGGTGAACGCGGCGGCTGGCCGCTGGTGGAGGCGGAGCGGGGCCTGGTGTGGGTGCCCGGGGTGCGCGCCGCGCGCTGGGCGTTGGCGGGGCCAGGGACGCCCCGCGTGCTCACCCTGCGGGCGTGGAAGCGCTCGGGCCTGGATCGCTAGCGGGCGGCGGCGTGGGCGCGGGCGGTACGGGTGCGGCCGGTTCGCTCCGTGCGGGTCGCGGCGGGGCATAGGAGGCGGGCTGGGCGGCTGCGGGCATGGGCCGCGCGTACACCGCCACGGAGCCGGGGCCTGGCGCTGGCTGCGGGGCCGTCACGGGAGCGGTGATGGCGGCGGGCTCCGGTGCCGGGGCTGCCTGCGCGTCGGTGGGTGCGGGCGCGGCGATCGAGACAGCGGCCATGAGCTCGTAGATGCGGTGGGCCACCAGGTAGGCATCGCGCCGGGCGTCCGCGGTGCGCAGCGGCTGGTGCAGCGTGTACCCCTCCGCGTGCAGCACCAGCTCACCCTCCGCGTCGGGAAAGGCGTAGGCGGAGAGCAGGTAGACCGCCGCGAGCAGGGGCAGGCCGCCCAGCAGGAGCGGCACCAGCAGCACGCCGGTGATCATCCATGAGAGCCACGCCAGGAACACCCCCACGCCCGCCAGGACCAGGCCCTGTGAGAGCTTGGCGGAGGGGCGACTCACGTCCTGCACCTCCACCGCGCTCAGGCGCGCCAGTGGCACGACGGCGGTGGTGCGCTGGGAGGCGGAGGCGGAGAGCTTGATGGCGCGATGATTGGTGAGGGTGAGGACATGCTGGCCCCCACGCGGCTCATGCAGCGCACCGCGCTCGGCGTCCAGCGCCAGCTCGAAGCGCTCACCCGGCAACCAGGGCATCTGGGCCCCGCCACCGCGCTCTGTGTCCTGGTGCTGTGCCATAGCGCACCAAGGATACGGCGGGCCTCCCAGGGGGTCAAAAGGGCAGGCCTGCACCATTGAGGCGAAACGCCCCGAAGGCGCTAGCGCCGGAAGGCGATGCGGCGGAACAGCTCGGCAGCGGCGTAGCGGTGACCATGGGCGGCGGCCCGCTCGGCGGCGTCGGTGGCGCGGCGCATGACGAAATCGCGCACGCGCTCGATGTCCGTGGACATCTGCGATTCGTGCGCCGCCAGGGCGCGCAGCTTGTTCTCCACGGTGGAGGAGATGTCCACCACCACATCGGGAGCCTCGGAGCCCCACAGCAGGATGGCCCCGGTCTTGTGCGGTTCGAGGCCCTCGGCGCGATGCTCGGGATGGTGGAGGATGTCTCGGGAGAAGGGGAAACAGGCGTCCAGGGCGGCCTGGCCGGAGATGCGGTGGTCGCGGTGGGTGTGGGTGGTGGTGCGCATGGGGTCGATGGCCATGACCACGTCGGGCTTCCAGCGGCGGATCTCGTGCACCAGCTGGCCCCGGAATTGGCGGGTGTCCTCCAGCTCGCCGTCGCCATAGCCCAGGAACACCACATCCTCCACGCCCAGGATCTCGGCGGCGCGTCGCTGCTCCACCTCACGGATCTGGGCCAGGCGGGAAGAGGTCATGTCCGGGTCGGAGGAGCCCTTGTCGCCGTTGGTGCAGACGACGTACAGGACGTGGCATCCCTCCGCCACCCAGCGGGCCACTGATCCGGCACAACCGGACTCGGCATCGTCAGGGTGAGGGATGACGAGCATCGCCTTGCCGGGCGTTTCCAGCGTTTCCAAGGCAACCTCCAGGAACCCTTGCGGGCGACGGTAGGATAATAGCCGCCGCGCCGCCGCGCCGTCACGGCCAGCCCCTCGCGAGGTGCCTCATGTCCGCTTCCCTCACCATCCGTCCGTTCACCTGGGCCGCAGCCCCGCTGCTGGCGGGGCTGCGTGCTGGGCTGGCTCACGGTGCGGGCGCGGACGAGGCGCAGGTGGAGCGCACGCGCCGCTGGTTGCGCCAGCCCAACCTGCACCCGGAGCAGGAAGGCTTCCTGGTTTTGGAGAACGACCGGCTCGTGGGGGCGGGGTACTTGGTGGTGGAGCAGGCGCTGGGACGTGGAGTGCTGCTGGTGGACGTGCCACGGCCCCACCCGGAGGCGGAGGAGGCGCTGGTGAGCCACGCCGCTGGACTCGCCCGCTCCCTGGGCCTGCGGATGCTCCAGCTGGACGTGCCCGAGGGGGCCACCCCACGCCGCGCGCTGCTGGAGCAGGAGGGCTTCGCGGTGGTGCGTACCCACTGGCACCTGCGGCGTGAGGGGAACGAGGCCACGGGCGTTGAGCTGGGGCAGGGCCGGTCGGTGCGGCTGGCAGGGCGTGGGGATATCCCCACGCTGACGGCGCTCCAGAACGCGGCGTTCACCGGCTCATGGGGCTACGCCCCCAACACCGAGGAGGAGATCGCCTACCGGGTGTTCGAGGCGCCCGAGGATCCACCGGACCCGGTGCTGCTGCTGGAGCAGGACGGGCAGGTGCTGGCCTATTGCTGGGCGCACGTGGAGGTGCCCGGCGGCCCCGGCTTCGTGGGGATGGTGGGCACCGCCCCCCAGGCACAGGGCCAGGGGCTGGGCCGAGCGGTGACGGCGGCGGCGGTGGATCACCTGGTGGCGGTGGGCGCGGTGCCGGTGGACATCACCGTGGACAGCGAGAACACCCCGGCGGTGCGCCTGTACGAGCGGTTGGGCTTCCTGCTGGCGTGGCGCTCGCTCTGGTACCAACGCGCTCCCTAACGGGTGAGCAGGACGATGGCGCCCGCGGCCATGAGCACGCCCGCGATGCGGGTGGCCTTGACCGGCTCGCCCAGGACGATGAAACCCAGCACGGTGGCGACGGTGAAGGAGAGGGCGAAGATGGGCACCACCACGGAGGCGTGCCCCAGGCTCAGGGCCCGGTAGTAGGAGAGGATGCTGGCGGCCAGCACCACCCCCCCCCAGGGCCAGCCATCACGTGGCGGCGTTCCACCCGATGCCGATGGCGAGCCCCTGCCCGCGCACCAACGACCAGACCACTCCCCCCGCCACCACGAAGACGTTGGCCACCCACAGCACGGTGGCGGGCGGGATGCCCCGGAAGGCGAGCTTGATGAGCACGGCCACGGTGCCGTAGGTGAGCATGGCGGCCAGGGCCCAGGGCAGGTAGGCGGGCACGGTGAGCCTCCTAGCGATGCGGGTTGCGGGATGAGCGCGCGGCGTGGTGCTCGGTGATGGCCTCGTAGCCCGCGAGCAGGCGGCTGGCTGCGGCGCGCCAGGAGTAGCGGCGCGCCCGCAGACGCCCCTGCGCCCCCATGCGCGCGGCCAGAGGTTCGTCGGTAAGCAGGTCACCGATGGCCTCGGCGAAGGGCTCTGGCTGGTGGCCGTCCACCAATCGTCCGGTGAGGCCGTCGGTGATCAACGAGCGCAGACCGCCCACCCCCGCTGCGACCACGGGCCGGGCGCACGCCATCGCCTCCAGGGCTGCGAGGCCGAAGGTCTCGTGGCGCGAGGGCATGGCCAGCAGATCGGCGGCAGCGTAGTAGGCGGGCAACTGCTCCTGAGAGACGGCGGGGCGCCACTCCACCCGCTCGGCCACGCCGGCCGCGGCCCCGATGCGCGCAAGCCACTCGCCGGACTGCTCCGCGTCAGACCCGCCCACCAGCAGCAATCGCACGTTGGCGGGCAGATGGGCCAGGGCGCGCACCAGCACGTCGGGGCCCTTGAAGGATTCGGGACGCCCCACGAACAGCACTACGCGCCCCTCCACCGGCAGGCCGAGATAGCGGCGCGCGCCCTCCCGGTCGGCCGGCGCGAAGCGGCGGGAGTCCACCCCGCCAGGAACGATGTGAAAGCGCTCCGGCGGGAGGGCGTAGAGGGAGGAGAGGTCGGCGGCCTCAGAGCCGGTGAAAACCAGCACTCCGTCGGCCTGCCGGGCCGCAAGGGTCTCCACTCGGGAGCGGTCGGCGGGCTCGGGGTCGCCCCCGGCGGCCTCCTTCACGGCGGCCACGGTGTGGTAGGTGATGGCGTGGGGCACGCCCCACTCGGCGGCGATGGCCTGCCCCACCGGCATGGAGAGCCAGTAGTGGGCGTGCACCAGGTCGTAGCTGATGCCTTCCTCAGCGGCGAAGGCGGCCAGCTCCCCGGCGAACTCGTCCAGGAAGGGGAGTGCCTCGTGCTTGACCAGTTCGGGGGAGCCCGCGGACAGGTGCACCACGCGCACCCCCGGCACCAGTTCCTGGATCAGCTCGCCGCCCGCGTAGTGAGCACGGGTGAAGATGTCCACCTCCACGCCCCGTGCTGCCAGTTCCGCGCCCACCTGGCGCAGGTAGACGTTCATGCCGCCCGCGCTGCCCTTACCCGGCGTCTCCAGCGGGCAGGTGTGCACCGAGATGAAGGCGATGCGGCGGGGAGGCGCGGTTTGTTGCGGAGGGTTCTGGTTCATAACGGCACCGGCGCCCTCAGGCGCGGGTCACCAGCATACGGCGCAGGCGCACGTCCTGCGCGCCCAGGTGGTACTTGTAGGGTTCATCGCCCCGCAGGAAGTCGAAGTAGCCCAGGCCCTGCTCGATGGCGTCCTTGATGGCCAATGCCTTGAGCATGAGCCCCACGGACAACTGGCCCAGCGCCAGGCGATAGCCGGAGTTGTACAGGTAGCGGGTGCCGCCGTAGTCGAAGCAGATGACGGCGGCGGCCGCGTCCCCGTCCACCTCCAGCGTCAGCAGGCGCAGGTAGCCCGCCGCCTGCATGGCCCCCAGGGCATCGGCCAGGAACGCCTGGCGCTCCGGCACCAGGAAGTCACGCTTCTCCTCACGGCTCTCGGCCATGAGGCTCGTGAACCGCTCCAGGTCGCCCGCCAAGGTCTCGGCGGTGGAAACGCTGATGCGGTGCTCGCCCGCCGCCTCCAGGCGACGCAGCTTGCGGCGCAGCTCGTGGCGGTCCTTCTTGCGCAGCCCGGCGAGGAACTCGTCCCAGGATGCCGGGAGCGCCACTCCGGGGACCACGTCCTCGTCCTGGATGTCCACGCGCCAGCCCTGCGCCTCGAACAGCCCCGGCAGATGGGCAAGGGCGGGTGAGTCCTCCCGCAACGACTCCAGCTCCAGGGTCTGCCACGGTTGGGCGGCGAGGCACTCGGTGAGCGCCTGGTGGAAGCCGGGGGAGGCGTCGATGTAGTCGTGGTAGTCGAACAGGTCGGTGGAGCCCAGGAACCGCCAATGGCCCCCATCCGCCCGCAGCGGGGCCAGGCCCAGAGGGGCCTCCTGCGGGCCTACGGCCAGCAGGCGCAGTTCGGACGGCGCGCCGAAGTGGCGCCACCACACACCCTGCCACTGGGGGGTGAGGAAGACGCTCCCCCCGGCCTTGCGGGCCAGGAGGGAATCCCAAAGGGAGGTGTGCTCCGCCAGGCCGCCTTCCAGGAGGCGACAGGTCAACTGATGCCATCCATGAGCAGGTTGAGGAACTCAGCGCGGGAGGCCACGTCCTGACGGAACTGCCCCCGCGTGGCGGAGGTGACGATGGAGGTGCCGGGCTTGCGCACCCCGCGCGCGGCCATGCACAGGTGCTCGGCGCGCAACACCACAGCCACCCCCTCGGGGTCCACCGCGGTCATGATGGCATCGGCGATCTGGGAGGTGAGCCGCTCCTGAACCTGGGGGCGGCGGGCGAACACCTCGACCACCCGGGCCAGCTTGGAGATGCCCACCACCTTGCCCCGCGGCAAGTAGCCCACGTGCGCGGTGCCGAAGAAGGGCAGCAGGTGGTGCTCACACAGCGAGTAGAAGGGCATGTCTCGCATGATGACCATCTCTTGATGGGCTTCATCGAACTGAGTCTGGAGCACCGCGATGGGGTCCATCTCGTACCCGCCGCAGATCTCCTCGTACATGGCGGCCACCCGCCGGGGGGTCTCCAGGAGCCCCTCACGGTCGGGGTCCTCCCCCATGCCGATGAGGAGCTCGCGCACCGCGGCTTTCATACGGTCAACGTCCATGGGCATGAAACGATTCTCCTAGCGTTGCTTCTGCCAGCGGGCCAACACCTTGGACACGGCGTCCAGGTCTGCGGGCACCTCGGCCTGCGGGCGGTCGGTGAGCCTGCGGGCGCTGACGGGATCCTTAAGCCCGTTGCCGGTGATGACGCACACCACCGTCGCGCCAGACAGGTCCTGCCCCGCGCCCGCCAGTTTGATGAGCCCAGCGACCGATGCGGCGGAGGCGGGCTCACAGAAGATGCCCTCCTGGCGCGCCATCCGCCGGTAGGCGTCGGTGATCTCCTCGTCGGTCACGGCGCCGATGGCCCCGCCGGACTCGTCGCGCGCGGCGATGGCCTGGTGCCAGGAGGCCGGGTTGCCAATGCGGATCGCGGTGGCGATAGTCTCCGGCTCCTCCACGGGGTGGCCCAGCACCAGGGGTGCGGCGCCCGCGGCCTGGAAGCCCATCATGCGCGGCAGGCGCTTGGCCCGGCCCATGGCGTGGTACTCCCGGAAGCCCTTCCAGTAGGCGGTGATGTTCCCCGCGTTGCCCACGGGGATGCACAGCAGGTCCGGGGCCTCCCCAGAGTGTCCACGATCTCGAAGGAGGCGGTCTTCTGCCCTCGATGCGGTGCGGGTTCACGGAGTTGACCAGGCGATGGGTTCACGCTCGGCCAGGTGCGCCGATGGAGAGGGCGGCATCGAAGGAACCGGAGACGGCCAGGATGCGCGCGCCGTAGGCGATGGCCTGGGAGAGCTTGCCCTCGGCGATGTTGCCCGCAGGCACCAGCACCACGGTTCCATGCCCGCCACGGCCCCGTAGGCGGCGGCGGCGGCGGAGGTGTTGCCGGTGGAGGCGCACAGGAGGGTGGTGGCGCCATCCTCCATGGCCTTGGCCACGGCCACCACCATGCCCCGGTCCTTGAACGATCCGGTAGGGTTGCACCCCTCCAGCTTGAAGTACAGCGCCCCGACCCCCAGCTCATCGCCGATGCGCCGCGAGCGCACCAGGGGGGTGTCACCCTCACCGATGCTCAGCGCCGGAGTGGCGGCAGAGATCGGCAGATAGGGGGCGTAGTGCTTGAGCACGCCTTCGCCCATGCTTCACCTTGCAGTGCGCGGGCTAGCCCTGGCCGCCCTCGATACGCACGAGATTGGAGACTTCACGGACCACCGGCAGGCCGGTCAGCGCCGCCACCGCCTCCTGAACCGCCGCCTCGCTGGCGCCGTGGGTGGTGATGACGATCTCGGCCAGGGAGCCGGTGTGGGACTCCTTCTGGATCACCGATGCCAGACTCACGCCCGCATCGCCCAGCACCCTGGTCACCTGCGCCATGACGCCGGGTTGATCCTGGGCCTGCAGACGCAGGTAGTACTCGCTGGTCAGCTGGGCCATGGGCAGGATGGACAGTGCTCGGTCGATGGACGGCGGCGGGGGAACCGGGGCGCCGGTGGCGATGAGCCGGGCGATGGCCAGCAGATCGCCCAGCACCGCACTGGCGGTGGCTTCCCGTCCGGCGCCCGGGCCCTGGAACATGGCCCAGTCCACCAGGTCGCCCTCCAACTCCACGGCGTTGAGCACGCCATCCACGTCTGCCAGGGGAGAGGCGTCGGAGACAAAGGCGGGGTGCACCCGCGCCTCCAACGCATCCCCCACCCGCCTGCCGGTGGCCAAGAGCTTGATGGCGTACCCCAGCTCTGCGGCGTACCGGAAGTCCACCGGCCCCAGGCGCGCGATGCCCTCCCGGTACACGTCGGTGTCCCGCACCTGGGTGTGGAACGCCAGCGAGGACAGGATAGCCAACTTGTAGGCAGCGTCAACGCCGTCGACATCGGCCGAGGGGTCCGCCTCGGCGTAGCCGAGGCGCTGGGCCTCGGCCAGGGCCTCGGCGTAGGATAGGCCCTCACGCCCCATGCGGGTGAGCATGTAGTTGGTGGTGCCGTTGATGATGGCGTGAACGGCAGACAGCTCGTTCCCCGCCAAATCCTCCACCAGGGGGCGGATGATGGGGATGCCCCCCGCCACGCTGGCCTCGAAGCGCAATGCGACACCGTGCTCCGCGGCGTGGGCCAGCACCTTGGGCAGGTGCTTGGCCAGCACCTCCTTGTTGGCGGTGACCACGTGCTTTCCCCGGTGCAGGGACTTCTGGATGAGGGAGAGGGCCGGCTCCTCGCCGCCCATGACCTCCACGACGATGGCGATGTCCGTGTCGGCCAGGATCTCGTTGGCGTCGGTGGTGAGGGCGGCGCCCTCAGGCAGGAAGGCGCGGTGCTTGTCCGCATCGCGCACCAGCACGCGAGCCAATCGCACCGGGGCGCCCACGTAGCGCTCGATGGCCTCGGCCTTCTCCACCAGCGCGCGGGCCAGACCGCCACCCACGGTGCCCAGGCCCAGCAGGCCGATGGCGATGGGCGCTGGCATCAGCCCACTCCCAGCTGCTTGTACACCCAGGTGATCTGCTCGTTGGACAGGCGCAGGCGCTCCAGCAGGGCGCTGGTCTGCTCCTCCAGCCACCCGTCCAGGTCGTTGAGACCGCGCAGGGAGCGCATCTCATCGGACAGCGGCTGGGTCGCGGGCCCCTCGGTGGCCTCGATGACCAGGGTGCCCAGGCTGGTCTGCAGCGGCCCGGTGGGCAGGTTGAGCTGGAAGTCCTCGCCGAACAGGAAGGTGTCCAACTCGGGGAAGGCCCCCTCGGGGACCCAGCCCACCACGCCGTCCTCACCGGCGACGGTGGCGTCGGTGTTCAGGTCGGCCGCCACGTCGGCGAAGGGCTCGCCATCGGCAAGGCGCGCGAGCGCGGTGTCGGCGTCCGCCGAGTTTGCGGCCAGGATCCAGCGCAGGTGCACCTGCTCCATCTCGGCGGGCAACGCATCGGAGAAGTGCGCGATGGCCTTCTCAACCAGCAGCACGCCCTCCAGCCAGGAGCGGTACTGCTCCTCGCTGGCGCGAACGCCGTTGAGGAAGGTCTCACTCAGGTAGCGGCGCAGGTTCGCCTCACCGGCGCTGGTGAGCGCGGTGGGCTCAGGGGCATCGGGGTTCGAGGAGGGGGGCTCGAAGCGCTGGGCCAGCGCCAAGTCCATCTCAGCCGCGCTGACCGCGATGCCCAGCGCGCCGCCGGCCTGGCGCAGCAGTTCGTCCCGCGCCATGTCGTTGAGGGCGGCGGCAGGGCTCAACTGGCCCAGGTTCGCGGCCTCCAGCATGGTGTAGGGAGCCAGGTCGCCCAGGGTGATCTGCACCCCGCCGATCTCGCCCACCACGGTGCGCGGCGGGCGGTAGTAGGAGGAGTACCAGCCCGCGGACAGCAGCACGACCAGCAGCGCGGCCAGCACGGCTGCGCCCCAGAGGAGGAAACGGGTGACCGTTTCCTCCGAGTAGGGGATGGGCCCCAGGGAGGTGCGATGCGATGCGCGCTCTTGCGCGCTGTGCCTCACCGCACGACGGCGGGCACGCATCTACTCCTCCGCGGGAGCGGACTGCTCCGTAGCAGGGGCCTCCGCCACCGGCGCGGCGGGTGCGGGAGCAGCAGGGGTCTCCGCCACCGGCGCGGCAGGCGCGGGAGCAGCAGCGGCAGGCGCGGGGGCAGCGTCCCGGTCCCGGTCACGGTCGCCGTAGCGCTCACCCTCGGGGCGGCGCGGGCGGTCGGGACGGCGCAGTTCGATCTGGCTGTGGGCCCCGGTGTAGGGCAGCAGCGCCAGGTAGCGCGCCCGCTTGATCGCCACGGTGAGCTTGCGCTGGTGCGGCGCGCGGGTGCCGGTCTTGCGGCGCGACTCGATCTTGCCCCAGTCCGAGATGAACCGGCGCAGGACGGGGACGTCCTTGTAGTCCGGCGTCTTCTTCTCGGCGCTGAAGAAACAGACCTTGCGGCGGGGGAAGAACCGGCGGCCACCCGGGCGGCGGCGGCGTGTGCTCTGCATGGTGCGAACGCGCTCCTTTCTCTCACGGACGGTGCGCTGGGCTCCAGCGCGGTGTTGATGGCGGGTTAGAAGGGCAGATCGTCCGGCGCGGGGGCCTCACCGCCCCCATAGCCTGCGAACTCGTCCGAGGCCGCGGGGCCACCGGAGGGCGGGTCACCGGGCCTGTCGAGGAACAACACCCGGTTGGCGATGATCTCGTTGCGGAAGCGCATCTGACCATCGTTGCCCTGGAAGGAGTGGCTGTGCAGCCGTCCCTCCACGTAGGCCCGGCGACCCTTGGCCAGGTACTGGTTCACCTGCTCGGCCAGCTGGTTCCACGCGACCACGGTGAACCACTCGGTCTCCTCGCGCCGCTCACCGTCCTGGGCACTGTAGGAGCGCGAGCTGGCGATGCGGAAGGAGGTGACCGGGTTGCCGTTGGGCGTGTACCGCATCTCCGGGTCGGTGCCCACGTTCCCGATGACCATGATCTTGTTGAGTCCAGCCATGGGTGCTCGCTAGTCGTCCAGACGGACGAGCAGGTGACGGATCACGTCCTCTGCCAGCCGCAGGCTCGTCTCCAGGTCCTTGGTGCCGTCGCCTTCCATCTCCAGGTTGGCCTGGTGATAGGTGGCGTCGGTGAAGCGTCCGATCTTGTAGGCGAGCTTGCGCCGCCCCCAGGGGTTCTCCTCCTTCACCGTGCCACCGTGCTCGGAGGTGACCTTGCGGACGCGGTCCATGACCGCCCCCAGGCGCTCTTCGTCCGCCTCGGGGTTGATGAGCATCACCAGCTCGTACTGACGCACCGCAGCCTCCTCACAAATGTCAACGAGCGGGCCATTGCCCGCACAAACGGCGATTATAGCAGCGTGCGGGGCCAGGCTCAACAAGCCCGCCCCGCATGCTAGAAGTCCAGGCCCGGCACCGGGAAGCGCGCGGTGAGGTCCGCCACTTCCTCACGCACCTGTGCGGCCACCTGCGGGTCGTCACGGTGGTTGAGCATCCGCACGATCAGCTCACCCACCTTGCGCGATTCATCCTCGCCGAACCCTCGCGCCGTGATGGCCGGGGTGCCCAGGCGCAGACCGGAGGTGACGCGGGCGGGCTGCGGGTCGTTGGGGATGGCGTTCTTATTGACGGTGATGCCCACCGACCCCAGCAGCACCTCGGCCTCCTGACCGGTGCAGGCCAGGGGGGTCAGGTCCACCAGCATCAGGTGGTTGTCGGTGCCGCCGGAGACCATGCGCAGGCCACCCGTCTCCAACGAGGAGGCCATGGCTCTGGCATTGGCGACCACGCCGTGGCCGTAGGCCTTGAACTCGGGGGTGAGCGCCTCGCCGAAGCAGACGGCCTTGGCGGCAACGGCGTGCATCAGCGGGCCACCCTGGGCGTAGGGGAATACGGCGCGGTCGATGTCGCGCCGGTGCTCCTCGCGGGAGAGGATGAATGCCCCGCGCGGGCCCCGCAGCGACTTGTGGGTGGTGGAGGTGACCACGGCGGCGTGGGGCACGGGGCTCGGGTGCGCCCCGGCGGCGATGAGCCCGGAGATGTGCGCCATGTCCACCATGAGCATCGCGCCGACCTCGCGGGCGATGTCCGCGAATCGGGCGAAGTCGATGGTACGGGGGTAGGCGGTGTATCCGGCGACGATGAGCTTGGGCCGGTGCTCCTTGGCCAGGGCCAGGACGGCGTCGTAGTCAATCTGCTCAGTCTCCGGGTTCAGCCCGTAGGCCACGAAGTTGTAGATCTTGGCGGAGAAGTTGACGGGGCTGCCGTGGGTGAGGTGCCCGCCCTGGTCCAGCCGCAAGCCCATGACGGTGTCGCCCGGCTGGAGCAGCGCGGCGTAGGCCTCCAGGTTGGCGGAGGCGCCCGCGTGGGGCTGCACGTTGGCGTGCTCGGCCCCGAACAGCTCCTTGGCCCGGTCGATGGCGAGCTGCTCGACGATGTCCACGTACTCGCAGGAGCCGTAGTAGCGCCGTCCGGGGTAGCCCTCGGCGTACTTGTTGGTCAGGGCCGAGCCCTGGGCCTCCAGCACGGCGCGCGAGGCGTAGTTCTCAGAGGCGATCAGCACCACGTTGCGGCGCTGGCGCTCGACCTCCTGCTCGATGGCACGGGCGACGGCCGGGTCGGCCTGGGCAAGGACGCTCACGAGGGCTCCTCCAGTGGACGGGGGTATAGGGAGTTTAGGGGGCGGCCCGAAGGGGGGTCAATCGCGAGGAGGCGCTCACGCCTCGTGGGCGAAGGCGAGGGCGCTGACGTGCGCGGCGCCCGCCGCCTTCAGGGCGGTTGCCGCCGCATCCAGGGTGGCCCCGGTGGTGAGCACGTCGTCCACCAGCCCCAAGCGCAGGCCTGGTGTAGCCGCGCGAGCGGTGGCGCTTCGGGTGCAGGGGCACGGGAACGATGGCATCAACCCGCACGCTCGCCTCGGCGGCGGCGCGGGCCAGCGCGGCGGCCATGACCGGAGCGGCGGCGCGCAGGCCCCGGTACTTGAGCCGCAGCACCGCCTCCCGCGCAGCGCCGGTGTAGTTGAACGCCGCCACGGCCCCATCGAAGGCGAACCGGCCCGGCTCGTGGGGCAGGCGGCCCAGGGAGGGGGTGGCCGCCTGGCAGGCGGGGCACAGGTAGGCGCCCCCCGTACCACACCCGACGCAGCGCGCGGGCAGCAGCAGGGATACCGCGCCATCCCACAGGCGTTCAAGGATGTGCACGCCGCCCTCCGTGCTAGGCTGGCGCCATAGTAAGCCCCCTCCCCGGAGCGCGTGTGCTCACCACGGTGTTCTTCGATTTCTACGGCACGCTGGTGCGCTGGGCACCCGACGCAGAGCGCATCCAGGTGCAGGCGGCCGGGGCCGAGGGCATCGCACTGGGCCTGGCCGCGGTGACCCGCGCCTACCCTGCCGCCAACGCCCTGCTGGACGAGGAGAACGCCCGCGCCCCCCTGCCCGAGCGCCCTGCCGCCGAGCGCGAGGCGTTCTTCGCCCGCTACGAGCAGCGCCTGCTGGAACGCGCCGGGGCCCCGGTGGACCTGGCAACGGCAGGGCGGGTGTGGGCGCGGGTGAGCGCGGCGCCCAAGGAACTGGTGCTCTACCCCGACGCGCTCCCGGCGCTGGCGGCGGTGCGGGGGGCAGGGCTGCGGGTGGGGGTCATCTCCAACATGGGCCCGCAGATAGACCTGCTGCTGGCCGAGCTGGGGCTGCTGGAGCACGTGGGGGTGTGGGTCTCCAGCGCGGAGGCGGGGGTGTCCAAGCCCCATCCAGCCATCTTCGCGTTGGGCCTGCGCAAGGCGGGGGCGAGCCCCGAGCAGGCGGCCCACGTGGGCGATTCGCTCACCTCCGACGTGGAGGGGGCGCGCGCGGCGGGGCTGCACCCGGTGCTGGTGGAACGTGAGCCCGGGGTGAGCGCGCCTGCGGGGTGCATCAGCGTCACCACGCTGGCCGGGGTGCTGCCCGCGCTGCGCGCCGCGGGGCTGGCGGGCTGAGCGCCCCCGCTGTGGTACCCTAGCGGTTCGTCCGCCTCCACCACCGTCCGGGAGAGCAGAGATGTCCTACCAGGTGTACTTCGCCAACCTCGCCGAGGAGAACGCGGCCCTCACCGTGGCGCTGCTGCGGCTGAAGGAAGAGACGAACCGTCTGGCACCGGACGAGGCGCAGTTGCTCTACGCCCTGCGCGGAAGCGAGACGCCCACGGCCATGCCCCGTGGACGAGCAGGCGCAGGCCTGGCCGGGCTCCAGCGGCGGTCGGCGTTCGCGCGGCGGTGGCGGCGGTGGCGGTGGCCGCCGCGGTGGCGGTCGCGGCCGGCGGGGCGGCGGCGGGGGCGGGCGCCTCCAACGGCGGCGGGGGCAATGGCGGCGGCGAGGGGTAGGAACACCCCTTTAGGCCTGGATGGCAGCGGTCTGTTGCTGGAAGGCGGCCAGGCGCTCCAGCACCTCCAGCAGCGCCTGGGCCCACGGCACGTCCACCCTGCCGGTGTGCAGGTGCATCTGCTGGTTGCCCACCTCCACCCGATGACCTAGCGCCCGTGAGAGTGGCCCGCGCGCACCCCCCACGGCGTCCACCAGCTTGAGGCTGATGCGCTCCTCGCGCTTGGTCACCGACTCGACGCGCGCCCGGCGGGCCAGCACGCGCACCCGCGCCACGTACAGCAGGTGGTGGAGCGGGTCGGGCAGCGGGCGACCGAACCGGTCCTCCAGTTCGCGGGACAGGTCCATCAGGTCGGCGGTCTCCCGGGCGCGTGCCACGCGCTGGTAGAGCGCCATGCGGGTGGGCATGTGGGGAACCAGTTCCTCGGTGATGGCGGCGCTCACGCCCAGGTCCACCACCGGGTCGGGGCCCTCGGGCGCGGGCACGCCGCCCTCCGGCACCCCGCCGATGCCCGTCTGGGCGCGCAGGGTGGCCACGGCCTCGGCCAGGAGCTTGGTGTACAGGTCGAAGCCGACGGCGTGGATCTGGCCGCTCTGCTCCGGCCCCAGCAGGTTGCCCGCGCCGCGTATCTCCAGGTCCTTCATGGCGATGCGGAAACCCGCGCCCAGCTCGGTGGCGGCGGCGATGGTCTGCAGACGGCGTTGGGCCACCTCGGTCAGCCGGTGCCCACGCTCCACCAACAGGTAGGCGTAGGCGCGCTGGGAGCGCCGCCCCACCCGCCCGCGCAGCTGGTAGAGCTGGGCCAGGCCGAGGCGGTCGGCGTGATCCACGATCAGGGTGTTGACGGCGGGGATGTCCAGGCCCGACTCGATGATGGTGGTGCACACCAGCACGTCGGCCTCGCCCGCGGCGAACCGCTCCATGGCGTCGGCCAGCTCGTCCTCGTGCATCTGGCCGTGGGCCACCATGACGCGCGCCTCCGGCAGCAACCCCGCCACGCGTCCGGCGGCCAGGTCGATGGACTTCACCCGGTTGTGCAGGTAGAAGACCTGCCCACCCCTATCCAGCTCGCGCAGGATCGCCTCGCGTATCAGGTCGTCGGAGTCCTCGGCCAGGTAGGTGCGGATAGGCAGGCGCTCTTCAGGCGGGGTCTCGATGGTGGAGATGTCCCGGATGCCGGCCATGGCCATGTGCAGGGTGCGGGGGATGGGCGTGGCGGTCATGGTGAGCACGTCCACCTCGGAACGCAGTTCCTTCAACCGCTCCTTGTGCCCCACGCCGAAGCGGTGCTCCTCGTCGATGATCACCAGGCCCAGGTCCTTGAAGCCCACGTCCTTGGACACCAGCCGGTGCGTGCCGACGACCATGTCCAGCTCCCCGGCCTTGAGCCTGGCGATGATCTCGTCCTGCTCAGCGGGCGTGCGGAAGCGCGAGAGCATCTCCACCTTGACGGGGAAGGGGGCGAGGCGCTCGGAGAAGGTCTCGTAGTGCTGGAGGGCCAGAACCGTGGTGGGCACCAGGACGGCCACCTGGCGCCCGTCCATCACGGCCTTGAAGGCGGCGCGGAGGGCGACCTCCGTCTTGCCGTAGCCCACGTCACCGCACACCAGCCGGTCCATGGGGCGCACCCGTTCCATGTCGCCCTTCACGTCGTCGATGGCCGACTGCTGGTCGGGCGTCTCCACGTAGGGGAAGGCGTCCTCCATCTCCCGCTGCCAGACCGTGTCCGGCCCGTAGGCCGTTCCCTGGGCCATCTCCCGCTGGGCGTAGAGGGCCAGCAGATCCACCGCCAGCTTCTGGGTCGATTCACGGGCGCGGGAGACCGCACGGGACCACTCCTGGGTGCCCAGGCGCGTGGGAGAGGGGCTGGCCTCGTCGGCGCCCTGGTAGGGGGAGAGGCGGTCCAGCTGCTCCATGGGGACGAAGAGCCGGTCGCCCTCGGCGTACTCCAGCACCAGGTACTCGGCGTTGGTGCCGCCGGGGCCGGTGGGTCGGGTCTGGGTGCCCACGAACCGGCCGATGCCGTGCTCGATGTGCACCACGTACTGACCGGGCGTGAGCTCATCCACCGAGGCGGCGCGCAGGTGCGGGGCGTGACGGCGCGCACGCACCGGGCGGCGCTTGGCCGCGCCGAACAACTCATCGTCGGTGAGGAGCGCCGCCAGGGGCGGGCCGCCCTCGCCGGAGTCGAGCCGCCAGCCGCCGGGCAGACCCACATGCACCACGGACACGCTGCCTGGCGCAGGGGCCTCATCGAGGCTGCGCACTTCGCGTGCGCCCACCCCCTCCTCGCGCAGGAGCTCCTCGACGCGCCGCGAATGGTTGGTGGCCACCACCACGGGGGCACGGTCGAGCCCCGCGTGGGCCAGACCCGCCAGGCCCTCGGCACTGCCCGCCAGCATGGGGGCAGCCTCGAAGGGGAGCGTGATGGCCTGCGCCCCACCGGAGGAGGGCTGGGCGTAGCGTGAGAGCGCCAGGCGCGCGGGCCAGGCCTCCAACGCACTCGCGAGCGTGTCCCAATCCGCCAGTGCTGAGGGGAAATGCAGCGGCAGCTCGCCGCGCTCCTCCTTGGCCAGGCGCAGCGCCTCAGCCTGCCCCTCCAGGCGCCGGGCTGCCTCCACCGCCTCGCCCAGCTCCACCACCACCACCAGCGCACCGGGCACGGCTCCCAGGTAGTCCAGCAGGGTGTGCTGGAGCAGGAAGCCCGCGTAGAGGGCGGCGGACTCATCGGCCATGCCCGCCAGCAGGCCAGCCAGCTCCTCATGCACCCGGTCCTGCTCACCGGGCCGGGTGTTGGCGAAGTCGAGCCCCGCCAGCAGGGCGTCCACCCCGGCGCGGTCCGCGTGGGCGGGCAGGAGTTCTGCGGCAGGGAGCACCAACGCCTCCGGCACGGTGCCCGTGGAGCGCTGCGAGCCCACGTCGAAGGTGCGCACGGTATCCACCACGTCACCCCACAGGTCGAGCCGGTACGGGTCCTCCACGCCGGGCGGGTAGATGTCCACGATGCCGCCACGCCGGGCCGCCTGCCCCGGCCCCTCCACCGTGGGGCCCACCTGGTAGCCCAGGTTCACCCACCCCTTGAGCAGTTCGTCCACGCGCACCCGCGCATCGCGCCGGACGGTGCTGACCAGCCCGGCGAACACCTGCGGCGAGAGGGTCTTCTGCATGAGGCCGGTGACGGAGGTGACCACCAGTGGCGGGCCGCCGGGACCAGGCCGGTGCAGCGCGCCCAGGGCCGCGATGCGCTGGTGGACGGTGGCCGGTTCGATGGAGAGGCGCTCGAAGGGGAGCAGCTCGGACTCGGCGAACTGCACCACGGGGGCGTCATCACCCAGGTACGCCTCCAGGTGGGCGGCGAGGAGGCGCGCGTCATCGGGGTGCGGGCACACGACCACCACGGGGCGGGCCGCATCGCGCCAGAGCGCGGCCAGCAGGTAGGGCTGGGCGTGGTCGGGGGCGGTGGCCGCCGCTGCGCGGCCCGCGCGCAACGCATCGCGCAGCCCCGCGTAGGCGGGGGAGCTGGAGAGGAGGGGCAGCAGGCCGGACAGGCTCACGGGTACTCCACGGGCACAGCCCGAGCGGGCGGGCCCGGCGGGCATGCAGAGAGGCCGGTTGGTGCCGGCCACGGGGCGAGTCTAGCAGGCGGGTGGCGCTAGGGGAGCGTCTTTCCGTAGCGCGCGCCGGGGTGGGTGGGCTTCCAACCCACATCGGCCAGAGAGTCCCAGAACCCGCGCGCCTGCTCGGAGTGGGAGGAGGCCAGGGCCGCCAGGCGCTTGGCGCCCCGCACGGCCAGGCGCCGTTCGGCCTCGGCCACCAGCCGCCGGCCGAGTCCGTGGCGGCGGTGCGAGGGGGCGACAGCCAGGCGGTAGATGCCGCCGCGCCAGCCGTCGAAGGCGGCGATGACGGTGCCCACGATGCGCTCCCCGTCCAGCGCCAGCAGCAGCGAGCCCTCGTCCTGCCGCCACAGCACCCCAAGCCCGCGCGTATCGTCGGTGGGTGTCTCGCCGGGGGCGGCCTCGCGCCAGAAGTCGAGGACGGCCTGCGCCTCCTCCAGGCGCCAGGGACGCAGCACGAGTTCAGGCATGGGTTCTTCTCCTTGGAGGGCTGACGTGGGCGGGCCCGCGCATTCTATGCCCAAGGCCTATGCCCAAGGCCGGGGCGCGGGGACGGGCACCCTGCGGTACAATCGCCGGACGGGGCCCCCTACGGGGGCGGCCCCGCAGCCTCGCACCGGACGAACATCCATGGCGCTCCCCTCGGCCCGCAGGGCCGGCATCCCCCAGGGCAGTCCCCTCGCCTTCCGCCGCATCGTCGTGAAGGCGGGCACCAACGTGCTCACCCACAAGAGCCCGCGGCTCGACCACGCGGTGCTGGCCTCCCTCGCCGCCCAGGTCGCAGCGGTGCACGCCCTGGGCGCGCAGGTGGTGCTGGTCTCCTCCGGAGCGGTGGCCGCCGGGCGCGAGGTGATGGGGGTGCCGCACGATGCCAAGGGCGTTGCACTCTCCCAGATGCTGGCGGCGGTGGGCCAGGGGCGGCTGATGCACGCCTACCAGGAGGCCTTCGCCGCCCACGGGCTGGTGGTGGCCCAGGCGCTGCTGACGCGCGCCGACGTGGAGGACCGCCTGGGCTACCTGAACATCCGCAACACCCTGGAGGGGCTGCTGGCCCACGGGGTGGTGCCCATCGTGAACGAGAACGACGTGGTGGACACGGCGGAACTGGGCGAGGCGCGCTTCGGGGACAACGACACCCTCTCCGCTCTGGTGGCCAACCTGGTGGACGCGGGGCTGCTGCTACTGCTCACCGACACCAACGGCCTCTACACGGCGGATCCGAATCGGGACCCCAACGCCACGCTGATCGAGCGGGTAGAGCGGGTGGACGCAGGTGTGCTGGCGCTGGCGGAGGAGCACCGCTCCAAGCACAGCCGGGGAGGCATGCTCTCCAAGCTGCTGGCGGCCCAGCGGGCAACGGCGGCGGGGGTGACGGTGGTGATAGGCCCGGGCGCGGGCGATGACGTGGTGCGCCGGGCAGCGTGCGCCGAGCCGGCGGGGACGCTGTTCCCCACCAAGGTGTCGGCGCTGGAATCGCGCAAGCGCTGGCTGCTGTCTGGTGTCGCCGATTCGGGCGGCGTGCTGGTGCTGGACGAGGGCGCGGTGCGCGCGGTGCGCGAGCGCGACGGCTCCCTGCTGCCCGCGGGCATCCGCTCGGTGCGCGGGGAGTTCGCCCGCGGGGCGGTGGTGACGCTGGAGGACGGGATGGGGACGCGCGTTGGCGTCGGCATCGCCAACTACGCGGCGGGCGACCTGCGGGCCATCGCCGGGGCGCGTTCGAGTCAGATAGCAGAGCGCCTCGGCCACGACTACGGGGATGAGGCGGTCCACCGCAACAACCTGGTGCTGGTCTAGCCAGCAGGAGAGACGCGATGACCACGGCGACGAGTGAACTCATCACCAAGGCCAGGGCGGCGCGCGCTGCGGCGCGCTCGCTGCGCTCGGCCTCGACCACGGCCAAGAACCGGGCACTGGAGGCCATCGCCGCGGCGCTGGAGCGCGAGCAGGGCCCGGTGCTGGCAGCAAATGGTAAGGATATGGAGGCCGGGCGGGCCGCAGGGCTGTCCGAGGCGATGCTGGACCGGCTGCTGCTGAACGAGCAGCGCCTGAAGGCCATGGCCGCCGACGTGCGCACCGTGGCGGCGCTGCCCGACCCGGTGGGGGAGTCGTTCGACGCCCACGCCCTGCCCAACGGGATGCGCGTGGAGCGCCGGCGCGTGCCGCTGGGGGTGATCGGCTGCGTGTACGAGTCGCGCCCCAACGTGACGGTGGACATCGCGGTGCTGTGCCTCAAGTCGGGCAACGCGGTGGTGCTGCGTGGCGGCAAGGAGGCCATCCACTCCAACGCGGCGCTGGGCCGGTTGGTGCGCGAGGCCATCGCCTCGGCGGGCATCACGGCGGAGGCCGTGCAGTTGGTGGAGGACACGGACCGGGCCGTGGTGGACCAGATGATCCGCCTGAACGAGTACCTGGACCTGTTCATCCCGCGCGGCGGCGAGGGGCTGATCCGCTACGTCCGTGAGCACGCGACGGTCCCCGCCATCACCGGGGGCATCGGCGTGGTGCACGTGTTCGTGGACGAGGACGCCGACCTGGTGAAGGCGGTAGAGATCGCCTACAACGCCAAGGTGCAGCGCCCCACGGTGTGCAATGCACTGGACACGCTGCTGGTGCACCAGGCGGTGGCCCCCACCTTCCTGCCTGCTGTGGCGGCACGGCTGTTCGACGCGGGGGTGGAGGTGCGCGCCGACGAGCGCGCCCTGGCGGCCATCGGCCCCGGCCACGAGGCGCACCTGAAGGCGGCGGGGCCGGAGGACTTCGGCCAGGAGTTCCTCTCCCTGGTGCTCTCGGTGCGGGTGGTGGAGGGGCTGGACGAGGCCATCGAACACATCGAGCGGTACGGCTCCGGGCACTCGGAGGCCATCGTCACGGAGAACTACACGGCGGCGACGCGCTTCGTGGACGAGGTGGAGGCATCGGTGGTGCTGGTGAACGCCAGCACCCGCTTCAACGACGGGAGCCAGCTGGGATTGGGGGCAGAGGTGGCCATCTCCACCAACAAGCTCCACGCCCGCGGCCCCATGGGCCTGCGGGAGCTGACCAGTTACAAGTGGGTGGCCCTAGGCACGGGCCACGTGCGGCCCTAGGCTGTTGGGACCGGCGAGGAGGAGCCCCATGCTGCGGTTCGAACGCGAGTGCCGCACCCCGCACTCCGAGGTGTACACAATCTACGACGACGACCAGCCCCAGGGCCGGTTCGACGTGCACTTCGCGGGCTCGCTGATCCACGCCACCCTGTGCGTCTCCGAGCGGTACACCCAGGAGGAGATCCAGGACCTGATCGACGACCTGGACGATGAGTTGCTGGACGCCGTGGGGCTGGGGCGGGACGATTTCATCGTCCACGTCCACCAGGGGCGCGAGGTGGGCGTCTACTCCCACTCGGACTACAACGAGGACGAGCAGGCCTCAGCCGACAACTAGCCGGAGGCCGCGGTGATCGTCGACGTCCACACCCACATCCTCCCCCGCTCCTTCAAGGGCCGCATGGACGAGCTGGCCGGGCGCGATGCGACGTTCCGGGCGCTCTTCGCCAAGGCCGACCCGCGCAAGACCATGGCCACGGCGCCGGAGCTAGTGCGCGCCCTGGACGAGGACGGGGTGGACGTGGCCGTGGCGCTGGGCTACGGCTGGACGGACCCGGATATCGCCCACGAGGTCAACGACTACCTGCTGGACGCGGCCGAGCGGTTCAAGGGGCGCATCATCCCCTTCTGCTCGGTGCACCCCGGCTGGGGCGAGGCGGCGCTGCGAGAGGTGGAGCACTGCGTGGCGGGCGGGGCGCGGGGCATCGGCGAGCTGCACCCGGCCAGCCAAGGCTTCAACCTGGCGAAGGATCGCCGGCTCGGCCCGCTGATGCGCTACGCGGCCACGCACGACCTGCCGGTGGTGGTCCACGGGTCAGAGCCGGTGGGCCACGCCTACCCCGGCAAGGGCGACACGGGCCCCGCACCGCTGCTGGCGGCGGCGGAACGCTTCCCCCAGGTGCGGTTCATCTTCGCCCACTGGGGCGGCGGGCTGCCCTTCTACGCGCTGATGCCGGAGGTGCGCCGGGCGCTGGAGAACGTGTGGTTCGACTCGGCGGCCACGCCCTTCCTGTACGAGCAGGGCGTCTTCTCCGCCGTAGCGCGCGCGGCGGGGCCGGAACGGGTGCTGTTTGGGTCGGACTTCCCGCTGCTGCGCCCCAAGAGGGTGGCCGAGCAGGCGCTTGCCTCCCTCTCCCCCAGGCCGGCGGCGGCGGCGCTGGGCTCCAACGCAGCGGCACTGTTGGGGCTCGAACCCCGTGGCTGAGGCACCCACCCTGCCCGACTACCTGCGGCCGGGGCTGGAGGTCGTATTCGTGGGCATCAACCCCGGCGCCCATTCGGCCCGGGTGGGGCGCTACTTCGCCACGCCCCAGAACCGGTTCTGGGCGGCGCTGCGCGCATCGGGCATGGTGCGTGACCCACGCCCGCTGGAACCGGGCGCGGAGCGCTGGCTCATGGACGCGGGCATCGGGTTCACCGACGTGGTCAAGCGCGCCAGCGCCAGCGCCTCGGACCTGAAGGCGGCGGACTTCAGGCAGGGGGTGCCGCTGCTGCGTCAGCGCCTGGAGGCCGCCGCACCGCTGCTGGTGGTGTTCAACGGCCTCACGGGCTTCAACGCCTATCGCCGGTTTACGGAAGGCGAGCGCGCGGGCGCGGCGCTGGGCCGACAGGCCACGCGCATCGGCCGCTCTCACTTGTACGTGGCCCCCAACCCCTCACCGGCCAACGCGGCGTTCAGTCTGGAGCGCATCGCCGTACGCTACCGGGAGGCGGCGGCGTGGCGGGATGAACTCCGGCGCGCCGATGGCTGAGGCTCCCGCACCCGGCGAGCGTTGGCGGCTGTTAATCGCGCTGACGCTGCCGCCGGAGCCGCAGGCGGCGCTGCGGGAGGCCGCTGCGTTGCTGCGCCGGAGCATGGACGCGCCGGTGCGCTGGGGGGCGGAGAACGCCCACCTGACGCTGCGCTTCCTGGGCGAGGCGGCGGACGGACGCGCCGAGGCGGTGGCCACGGCCCTACGCGAGCGCACCGCACCCCTTGCCCCCGTCGCGCTGCGCCTCGCAGGGACGGGCTGCTTCCCGCCGCGCGGGCCGGTGCAGATTGCTTGGGCGGGGGTGGACGGCGAGGTGACGGCGCTGGGCGCGCTGCACCAGGCGGCGGAGGGCGCGGCGGTGGCAGCGGGGTTCGCGCCGGAGCGGCGGCCCTTCGCGCCGCACCTGACGCTGGGGCGGGCGCGTGGGCGACTCACCCCGGCCCAGGATGCAGCCGTGCGGGAGGCGCTGGCATCACTGACGCTACCGGAGAGCCCGTTCGTGGTGCGGGAGGCGATCCTGTTCCGGAGCGAGCTCCGGCCTGAGGGCGCGGTGCACACGGCGCTGGCCCGCGCGCCGCTGAACGGCTAACCGGCCAGCAGCTGCCAGAGGGCGCCGGCCATGACGGCCAGACCCGCGATGCCCACGAACCAGGCCATGTTCACCCGCCGCGCGAAGGCAAGCAGCACGCGCATAGTGAGCGCACCCACCACGGCGGCGGTGAGCGCGCCCGCCAGCCCCTCGCCGGTGCGCGTGAGGCCGGAGTCCACGGCGGCGAACACCGCCGCGCCCAGGCTGGCGGGGATGGCGATGAGGAAGGAGAGGGCCAGCGCCTCGGCGCGCTCCACGCCCCGCGCCAGGAGGACGGCGACGGTGATGCCGGAGCGGGAGGTACCAGGAAGCGCCGCCAGGCCCTGAGCGAAGCCAGTGAGGGCGGCGTCGGCCAGGGTGAGCGCTTCACGCGAGCGCAGCCCCGGCACCACGCGCCGAGAGAGGGTGAGGGCGGTGACCACCATGAGCCCACCCACCGCCACCATGGCCGCCGCCCCGTAGGCGGTGGCGATTCCGGAGAGGGCCAGCAGCAGGACGAACCCGATGGGGGCACTCACCAGCGTGGCGACGACGGCGAAGGTGAGCAGGGGCGAGGGGCGGCGCGGCAGGCGCACCGCCTCACGGGCCAGGGAGGCCACCTCACGGCGCAGCACCCACAGCGCGGCGATGGCCGTGCCTAGGTGCAGCCACAGGGCCAGCGCCAACGCTTCCTGCGCGGACAGGCCGAAGGCCAACGAGCCCAGCGCCGTGACCACCCCCTCCGAGGAGACGGGCAGCCACTCGCTCACCCCCTGGGCAACGCCCAGCAGCAACGCTTCCCACATGCCGCCATGCTAGCGGGGCCGGTGGCCGTGGCGTAGGCGCTGGGGCCGCAGGTTTGTGGCAGGCGGTGCTCTTACTCCCCCTGAGACTCACCGGAGAGCAGCCCCCACGCCCACTCGGCCTTGGGCAGCGGGACGGCGGCGCGCTGGCCCGCCGCGGTGGAGCGTGCGGTGCTGATCAACGCCGCGCGCATCTGGACCCGCGCGCCCGCCTTCGAGCCGTTCTACGTGGACGCAGGGCGCGACACCGACGTGCGCGAGCTGCTGGAGCCCTACCGGCTGGTGCTGGGCCAGCCCCGCCCATTAGCCCGCTCACCCAGAAGGAGCGCATCGCCACCCTGGAGACGGGGCTGGCGGGGCACGCGCGCGAGCACGCGCTCAACGAGCAGGTGTGGGCGGTGCGCCTGGACGCCATCGACGCGCGCCTGAAGGGGATGGAGAAGGTGCTGCTGGAGGTGCGCATCGGCAACCTCACCCCACCTCCCGTCCCACGCACCTCGCTCACCAAGCGGGAGGCGCGCATGGTGGGCATCGCCTCGGCCGTCACCTCGCTGCTGTGGGGGGTGGCCGAGGTGGCCCGCGCCGTGGTGGGGGGTTAGCGGGCCGCTGTCATGGCCCCTGGCGCGGGGCTATCATGCGCCCATGCACCCCTCCCTCACCATCACCGGCATCAGCGGCCTGCCCGAACTGCACGACGGCGATGACCTGGGCGGCCTGCTGGCCCGTGCAGCGGCCGCGCAGGGCACCCCGCTGGCCGAGGGTGACGTGCTGGTGGTGGCACAGAAGGCCGTCTCCAAGGCCGAGGGGCGCGTGACCGACCTGCGCATGGTGACCCCCTCGGCCCTGGCGGCGGACTTCGCGGCGCGCTGGGGGAAGGACCCGCGCGCCGTGGAGGTGGCCCTCGCAGAGGCGGCGCGGGTGGTGCGCATGGAGGCGGGCATCCTCATCACCGAGACGCGCCAGGGCTTCGTGTGCGCCAACTCCGGCGTGGACGCCTCCAACGTGGGCCGCGGCCCCGCCGACGGCGGCGCGGAGACGGTGGTGCTGCTGCCCCTGGACCCCGACGCCTCCGCCCGCGCCATCCGTGACCGGGTGCGGGAGGAGGCAGGCGTGCGCGTGGGGGTCATCGTCTCCGACACCTTCGGGCGGCCCTGGCGCGAGGGCGCGCTGAACGTGGCGATCGGCGCGGCGGGCATCGCCGTCGCCGCCGACTACCGGGGGCAGACCGACGCCGACGGACGCCTCATGCAGACCAGCGTCATCGCCGTGGGCGATGAGCTGGCCGCCGCCGCCGAGCTGGTGACGGGCAAGCGCGAGCGGGTGCCCGCCGCCGTGGTGCGTGGCTACCCCTTCGCCCCGTCGGAGGACGGCATCGCCCCGCTGATGCGCGAGCGCGCGCGGGACCTGTTCCGGTGAGCACGCGGCCGCTGGCGGTGGTGGCCCTGGGCGGGCACGCGCTGCTGCCCCTGGGCGCCGAGCCGTCAGTGGAGGGGCAGTTCGCCGCCGCCGAAGCCGCGTGCCGCCACCTGGTGGGCATGCTCACGCGCGGGTGGGACGTGGTGCTCACCCACGGCAACGGGCCGCAGGTGGGCCACATCCTGCTGCGCTCCGAACTGGCGGCGGGGAAGGCCTACCCCATCCCCCTGGCGACGGCGGTGGCCGAGTCCGAGGGCGAGGTGGGCTATGTGCTTCAGCAATCGCTCCACAACGCGCTGGCGAAGGCGGGCGTGGCCCGCGCCGTGGTGACGGTGCTGACCCAGGTGGTGGTGGACGGGGCCGACCCGGCCTTCGCCCACCCCACCAAGCCCATCGGCCCCGCCTACGACGAGGAGCAGGCCGCCCGCCTGCGCGCCGAGGGCATGGCGCTGTCCCCGGCGCCGGGGCACGGGTGGCGTCGGGTGGTGGTCTCGCCCGAGCCGCTGGAGGTGGTGGAGGCGGCGACGGTGCGCGCGCTGGCCCGCGAGGTCACGGTGGTCATCAGCGGGCGGCCATCGCGGCCACGGGCGCGGTGGCGGTGCTGGACGCGAGCCCGGTGGACCTGGGCGCGCTGGTGCAGGTGAGCGTGCTCATCGTGCCGGTGGGGTACGAGCTGGCCCCGCACGGGCCGGGGCTCGCCCGCGCGCTGGAGCGGTTCGCCGTACGCCACCACCTCTAGCGCTTTGACCCCCGTGGCGGGGCTTTGCTACGCTTGCAGCAGCGACGGGGAGCCCCGCGCCACGCCGCCCCCTTCGCGGGGCGGCTGCCGTTTACAGGAGGCGGCCATGACCACCCAGCCCGGCGGCGACGACACCCTGCACATTGGCCCGTTCTCCTTCACCTCCCGGCTGTTCACCGGCACGGGCCGCCACCGCAGCAATGAGCAGATGGTCGCCTCGCTGGAGTCATCGGGCGCCGAGGTGGTGACGGTGGCGATCCGCCGCCTGAACCTGGACGATGCGGCAGGGCCCTCCATCCTGGACGTGATAGACCCCGCGCGCTTCACCATCCTGCCCAACACGGCGGGCTGCACCAGCGTGGAGGAGGCGCTGATGGTGGCACGCCTGGCGCGCTCCCTGGGGCTGCCCAACTGGGTGAAGCTGGAGGTCATCCCCGACCCCAAGTATCTGATGCCCGACCCCATCGGCACCCTGGAGGCGGCGAAGGCGCTGGTTGCCGACGGGTTCACCGTGCTGCCCTACATCCACGCCGACCCGGTGCTGGCCAAGCACCTTGAGGAGGCGGGGTGCGCCGCGGTGATGCCCCTGGGCTCGGCCATCGGCTCCGGCCAGGGCATCCACACCGCCGAGGAGATCACCATCATCCTGGAGCAGGCCAACGTGCCCGTGGTGGTGGACGCAGGGCTGGCCGTGCCCTCCCACGCCGCCCAGGCCATGGAGATGGGCGCCTCCGCCGTGCTGGTGAACACCGCCATCGCCCGCGCGCAGGACCCGGCCCTCATGGGCGAGGCGTTCCGCCTGGGCGTGCAGGCCGGGCGCAGGGCCTACCTTGCCGGGCGCATCCAGACCCAGCGTTACGCCCAGGCGTCCTCCCCGCTGGAGGGCGTCATCAGGGCATCATCGTGACCCCTGCCCTACCCCAACCCTGCCTGATGCTGGTCACCAACCTGGAGGTGGCCGGTGGCGAGGACGCGCTGGTGCAGCGGGTGGGAGCCGCCGTTGCGGGCGGGGCCGACATGGTGCAGCTGCGGGAGAAGGAACTGGACGAGGCAGCGCTGACGGCGCTGGCCGTCCGGCTGCGCGCGGTGACGGCGGGGCGTGCCCTGCTGGTGGTCAACGAGTCTGGCGGCGGCGAGGGGCTGCGGGCCGCGCTGGCCGCCGGCGCCGACGGCGTGCAGCTGGGCGAGCGCTCCTACAACGTGGCCGCCGCCCGCGCCGCCGCGCCAGGGCTGCTGGTGGGCCGGTCGGTGCACTCCTTCTCCGGCGCGCTGCGCGCCGCCGAGCAGGACGCCGACTACCTGGTGGCCGGGCCCGTCTATTCCACCCTCACCCACCCCGGCCACCCCGCCGCGGGCGTCCACCTGATCGCCGACATGGCCCGCTCCGTGCGCACGCCCGTCATCGGCATCGGCGGGGTGGAGCCGCACAACGCGGGGCCCGTGGTGGGGGCGGGCGCGGCGGGCGTGGCCGTGCTGCGCGGGCTGCTGGCCGCACCCGACCCGGAGGCCGCCGCGCAGGGCATCCGAACGGCGATAGACGCGGCGTGGGCCGAGCGCCCCGCCGTGCGGAGGCGCGCGTGATACGGGTCATCGTCAACGGCCAGGAGCGCGAACTCCCCGCCCCCTGCACCGTGGCCGCGTACCTCGAGGGGCTGGGCCTCGCTGGCCGGTTCGTCGCGGTCGCCCGCAACGGCGAGGTGCTGGAGCGCGAGCGCTTCGCTGGGGTCACCATCGAGGACGGCGACCGCCTGGAGGTGGTACGCCCCGTGGGCGGCGGCTAGAGGAGCGCCAGGGCCACCACGCCCCCCACGATGAGCGCTGTGGAGAGCCCCTTGAGGGCCACGGTGCGCCGGTCCAGCGGCTCGGTGAGCAGCGATGAGCCCACCTTGGAGAGCACCAGCGTCAGCGCCAGCACCACCAGCGGGCGCACCGAGGTGACGGCGCTCACCACGCTCACCGGCCCCAGGCTCACTGCCACCACGAAGAGCAGCGCGGCCAGGGGAGCCATGATGCCCTCGGTGAGCACCAGCATCCGCATGGCGGCCCCGTCGCGGGCGAGCCCCCGCAGGGTGCGCAGCGCCGGGCCCCGGCCGATGAGCACCACCACGCCCAGCCCCATGCCGATGGCGCGCACGCCCTGGATGGGCAGCGAGGCCATGTGGTCGGTGGCCTCCTTGCTGGCCACGTGCGCCAGGCCCATGAGCATGGCCGCACCGGTGAGCACCAGCAGCGCGCGCCCGCGCGCCACCTCGAAGATGCCCTGCCCCGGCCGCATGGACACCAGCCCCGCCCCGCCCACCACCGCCACGATGGCGGCCCACTGGGCAGGGGAGAGGCTCTCTCCGAAGAAGAGCACCGCCACCAGTGCCGCGTAGATGGGCGCGGTCATCTGGATGGGCGTGGCGCGGGAGACCTCCTCGAGCTGCAGCCCATAGAAGAAGAGAAGCAGCGCCACCGCCCACACCCCGCCAGAGATGAGCGACCAGGCAAGGCCCGCCGGGTCGGCGAACTCGGCCCACGGCACCCCCGCCAGCCAGGCGATGAGGAAGAAGACCACGGCTACGGGGGCCTGGATGAGCCCGAAGGCCAGGGTGAAGACTCGGGCCGAGGGGAAGTGGTGGACGATGAGCCGCTTGTCCAGCACGGTGACGATGGCGAAGAGCGTCGTGCTGGTGAGCGCGACGTACACCCAGTTCACGGCGGGGCCTCCGGATGCAGATGGGGCGCGTGCCCCTGGCGGCCATGCTAGGGAGGGCCCCGTGCCATGTCAAAGGCCCCCGCGCGCGAGGCCAGGGGTGGGCTCACCCCAACGGGTGAGGAACCGACCCTCCGGTCGGTTTCCAGAATCATCCGCCCGGAGGGTGGCAGCCCCCGCCGGGTGGTGCAGACTTGCAGCATCGGTTGGGGGTTAGCACCCAATCGAACGGACGGGAGCCCTGCCAACGGCCCGTCCGGGCAGGCCGGAGAGGGCCACGATGCAGGTTGTGACGGTACTGGGAGTGATGATGCTGGTGCTGGGCACGCTGGCCACCGCCCTGGGGATGTCCCCGCTGGGCACCGGCGAGGCCACCGCCGAGGTGGACCCGGATGCCGCCTTCAGCACGCAGGCCGCCGAGACGACCTTCGGGAAGATCGGCGGGATGCACGAGGGCATCATCAACGACCTGGTGGCGATCCGGGAGAACCCCGATCTGGCGCTCGCCGAGTCCCGCAGGGACCAGATTAGCGCCTACGCCCAGACCCTCGCCCTGCAGTTCGATGGCCTGGCGACGACGCTCCAGGCCAGGCTGGACGAGGCGCAGGCAGCCCTGCCCCCCGCTCCGGCGAACCTGGTGGCGACGGCGGGAGTGGGCCTGGTGGCCCTGGACTGGTCGGACGTGGCGGTGACCCTTCTGGACGGCTACCACGTCTACCGGTCCGAGGCCGCAAATGGCCCCTACGCCAGGGTGGCCTCAGGGGTGACGGGTTCGGCCCACCTGGACGGCGATGTGAGCGCTGGGGTCACCTACCACTACCTGGTGACGGCGGTGGATCAGGACGGGAACGAGTCGGGGCCCTCCAACGGGGCATCGGCCACCCTCCTGAACTGATCGAGCGGACCTGACGGAGAGGGGAACGAGAGAACGAGCTGGCCGGTTGCTGCCCGCCCACGCTGGCTGGCTCCCTGGCCGACGCGCTGACCGCCGCCCTCTCGCGCCCGGACTCCCTGGGCGCCGCAGTGGTGGTGGACATCGAGAACGTGGTCATCGAGGGCGATGGTCCCTGCCGCTCCTTCCCCAGCGTGGCGGGTGTGGGGCTCTACCGCTGATACTCCCCGGTGGGCCCCACCCCGCCCGCATCGCTCCCTCCGCCGTCCCCGAGTTGTGACCCTCTCCCCCCGTCCGTAGAATGGGCCCCGTACCCGCCGCAACCGCGGCCGGAGGGGCCCATTGCCTGCCACCCCCAAGTCCTCGAAGAAGCCAGCCACCCTGGGTGCCCTCAAGGCCTCGGGCTACGCGCCGGTGCCCGTGCGCGAGGAGCTGCGCCGCAACCTCATCGCCCGCATGCGCTCAGGGGAGCCTCTCTTCCCCGGCGTGGTGGGGTACGAGGACACCGTGATCCCGCAGATCCAGAACGCGCTGCTGGCGGGGCAGGACATCATCCTGCTCGGCGAGCGCGGGCAGGCCAAATCCCGCATCATCCGCTCCCTGGTGGACCTGCTGGACCCGGAGATACCCATCGTCAAGGGCTCCGAGGTGAACGACGACCCCCTCGCCCCCATCTCCCGCTACGCCATCGACCTCATCGCCGCTGAGGGTGACGACACCCCCGTGGAGTGGGTGGGCCGCGAGCACCGCTACGGCGAGAAGCTGGCCACCCCCGACATCTCCATCGCCGACCTCATCGGCGACGTTGACCCCATCCGCATCGCCGAGGGGCGCTACCTGTCCGATGAGCTGGCGATCCACTACGGCCTCATCCCCCGTTCCAACCGGGGCATCTTCTGCATCAACGAGCTGCCGGACCTGGCCGAGCGCATCCAGGTGGGCCTGTTCAACCTGATGGAGGAGCGCGACGTCCAGATCAAGGGCTACCGCGTGCGGCTGCCCCTGGACATCTTCGTCATGGCCTCGGCCAACCCGGAGGACTACACCAACCGCGGGCGCATCATCACCCCGCTCAAGGACCGCTACGGGGCGCAGATACGCACCCACTACCCCAAGCAGGTGGCCCACGAGGTCGCCATCATGGAGGCGGAGCGCACCCGCTTCCCCGACACCGACGCCATGCTCCAGGTGCCGGACTACATGGCTGAGCTGGTGGCCGAGTTCACCGCCATCGCCCGCCGGCACCAGGAGATCAACCAGCGCTCCGGCGTCAGCGTGCGCGTGTCCATCGCCAACTACGAGACGGTGTTGGCCAACGCCGTGCGCCGGGCCATCGGCTTCAACGAGGAGCAGGCGGTGCCGCGCCCCACGGACCTGGGCTACATGATCGCCTCCACCCTGGGCAAGGTGGAGCTGGAGACGATGGAGGAGGGCCGCGAGGGCAAGGTGCTGGACGATATCGCCAAGCGCGCGGCGCTGGCCGTCTTCGAGCGGCGCCTGGGCAAGGTGGACCTGGACCCGGTGGTGGAGGCCTTCGAGTCGGGCGAGGCGGTGGAGGTGGGCGCCGAGGCCCCCTCCGCCCTGTACGTGCAGGCCCTGGGCCGCGTGCCCGGCATGTCCGCCGCCCTGGAGGCGCTGGGCGCCACCGGATCTCCCGCGGCTCAGGCATCGGGCATGGAGCTGGTGTTGGAGGGGCTGCACCTGACCCGCCGCCTCAACCGTGACCGCGTCGATTCAGGCTACCGCTACCACGCCTAGCACCGCCCCGGCACCGGCGCGCATCACACCCCTAGCAGACCCCCACAGGAGGCCCGTCCCGCATGGCAGAGGAAGCGCAGTACGACGTCGTCATCATCGGAGGCGGTGCGGCAGGCCTGGCCGCCGCCGTCTACAACACGCGAGCCATGCTCAAGACCCTGGTCATCGAGCGCCAGGGGCTGGGCGGGCAGATCCTGCTCACGGGCGAGATCGAGAACTACCCCGGCTTCCCCAACGGCATCGGCGGCCCGGAGCTGGCGCAGAGCTTCGAGCAGCAGGCCACCCGCTTCGGGGCCCAGTACGCCTTCGACTCGGTGAAGTCGCTGGACGCCTCCGGCGAGGTGAAGCGGGTGGTGGGCGATGAGGCCACATACACCGCCAGGGCCGTGATCATCGCCTCGGGCGGTGAGCACAACAAGCTGGAGGTGCCCGGCGAGGACGCCTACTCCGGCCGGGGCGTCTCATACTGCGCCACCTGCGATGGCAACTTCTTCAAGGGCATGGACGTGACGGTGGTGGGCGGGGGCGATGCGGCACTGGACGAGGGGCTCTACCTCACCCGGCTGGCCAAGACCGTGACGGTGGTGCACCGGCGCGATGAGCTGCGCGCAACCAAGGTGCTTCAGCAGCGCGCCTTCGACACGCCCAACATGTCCTTTGTGTGGGACACGGTGGTGGAGGAGATCAGGGGCAACGGGGCCGTCGGCTCCATCGCCGTGAAGAACCTCAAGACCGGGGAGACCTCCGAGCGCCCCACGGAGGGCGTGTTCATCTACATCGGCTTCCACCCCAACAACGAGTTCATGCGCGGGGTGGTGGAGTTGGATAGCGCGGGCCACGTGGTGACCGACCTGCTGATGCGCACCAGCGCGGAGGGCGTGTTCGCCGCAGGCGACGTGCGCCAGCACTCAGAGCGCCAGCTGGGCGCGGCCGTGGGCGATGGCATCACCGCCGCCCTCTCCGCCTACAAGTACGTCTCCGGCGAGTAGACACCCGGCGAGCCCGCGCCTACCCTTCCGGCACCCCCAAGGCAGGAGCAAGCGCATGTCCATCGGCTGGGCCATCGTCAGCACGGGGCGCCACCCCGACACCAAGATGGCCCCCGCCATCGCCGCCGCGCACGGTGCCCACGTGGCCGCCGCCGTCAGCCGTGACGCGGGCCGCGCCCGCGCCTTCACGGACAGGCACGGCGGCGTGCCCTACACGGACCTGTCCGCGGCCCTCGCCGACCCCGCCGTGCAGGTGGTGTACATCGCCTCGCCCAACTTCCTGCACCGCGAGCACACAGAAGCGGCGGCGGCGGCGGGCAAGCACGTGCTGGTGGAGAAGCCCATGGCCACCACCGTGGCCGACGCCGAGGCGATGGTGGCTGTGTGCGCGCGGGCGGGTGTCCACCTGGGCGTGGGCTTCCACCTGCGCACGCACCCCGGCCACGTGCGTTTGCGCGCACTGGCGGCGCAGGGGGCGCTGGGCACCGTCTCCCTGGCGGAGGCCAACTGGGGCCGGGGCACCGTGGGGCAGGTGAAGCCACCGCCGCGCCCCGCGCTCCAGGCCTGGTGGGACGACCCGGCCAAGGTGGGTGCGGGCGCGTTCATGGCCACGGGCGTTCACTGCGTCGACCTGCTGCGGTTCGTCTTGAACGATGAGGTGACCGAGGTGAGCGCACTCACCGACGCCACCGAGTCAGCGCCCCTGGAGGAACTGGTAACCCTGGCGCTGCGGTTTCGCTCCGGGGCCCTCGCCACGGTGATGACGGGGAGGCGCACCCCGCACTACCCGCACAACGACCTGGCCATCTACGGCTCCGGCGGTGCGGCGCGGGTGGCGGGGAGCATCGAGATGTCCCGCCAGGGCACGCTCAGCGTGCAGACCCAGGGCGTGCAGGAGCAGGCCAGCTACGACCCGCCCGATGGGCTGGAGCCCTACACCCTCCAGGTGGAGGCGTTCTGTGCCGCCGTCCGGGGCGAGGGAACCCCTGCCGCAACGGGGGAGGACGGTCTCGCCGCCGCGCGCATCACCGAGGCCATGGTGCGCTCGGCGCGCACCGGGGAGCGGGTGCGCCTCGCCTAGCCGGCAGAGGTGGAACTGGAGACCGGCAGGGTAAAGATGGCGATGGCCACCAGCACCGCCCCGCCCGCCGCCAGCGCCGCACCCGCCCCACGGGCCCCCGCCGTCGATGCGCCCCGGTAGAGCACCACGCCGCCGAAGATGCTGGCCGCGCCCATCACCACCATCGCCAGCCAGAGCAGGAATCCCCAGTCCATCGCAACCTCCCGCTTCAAGAGCGTTCCTCATCCTTGGACGCGCCCGGGGACTGTCCGGTTCCCCCCAACGACGAAGGGCGCCCCGTGGGGCGCCCTTCAGGTGAGCGATGTCGAGACGAGGCCTAGTGGCCGCCGCACCCGCAGGAGCCGCCACAGGCGCACCCGCCGCCGCTGGAGGCGATGTTGGGGTTGGTGATGACGAACCCGGAGCGCATCAGGCCCTCCGAGTAGTCGATCTCCGCCCCGTCCAGCAGGGGGGCCGAGTCCACATCGGCGATGACCTTGACGTTGGACTCGAAGAGGATCAGATCGTCCTCGCTGGCGCCCTCCTCCAGGGCCAGCATGTACTGGGCACCGTGGTTGTTGGGGACGACGATGACGCGCAGGGCACCGGAGGGCTGCCCTTCCTCGACCAGGATGGCCTTGAGCTTCTCGCTAGCGGTTTCGGTAACCGTGATCATGTTCTCTCCTCGCGCCGCGGCGCCGTAACGAGCGCCGTCATGCCTGCGCGCCTGGACCGGCGCGTGCCCTCAGGCTAGCAGCCGCCTCACGCGCGCGTCAACGCACGCGAGGCTCACCGGGGAGGCGTTCACCGGCACGTCCACGTATCGAATCGCCACAATCTTGGGTGGGTGTATGCACGTATTGTGTCAGGCAGAGGGAGACGATATACTCGCTTGTGCAAGTTTTCACATAGTTTGTCGCAATCCCCGAAGGAGTAGTCATGACGCTGGACGAGTTGGACGTGAAGCTCATCAACCTGCTGCAGAAGGACGGGCGCGCCTCGAACATCGAGCTGGCCCGCCAGGCCGGGGTCAGCGAGGGCACCGTGCGCCGGCGCTTCCGCACCCTGGTGCAGGACAACGTGCTGCGCGTGGTGGCCATCCCCGACCCCGCCAAGCTGGGCCGCGGCACCACCGCCCTCATCGGTCTGCAGGTCGACCCCGCCGAGGTGGAGCCCGCGGCTGCTGCGCTGAGCAGTATCTCTGAGGTGCAGTACGTGTCCGTGACCACGGGCGCCTACGACATCTTCGTGTGGGTCGCCATGGGCTCCCCGGAGGAGCTCTCGCAGTTCCTGCGCGGGCGCATCGGGGCCATCAAGGGCATCCGCCGCACCGAGACCTTCGTGAACCTCTCGGTCAAGAAGAACTCCGGCGGCCCCAGCCCCTTCGCCGCCAGCTGATCCTCGTCCATCCCGCATGCCGCATGCGCGCCTGGGCGGTGGAAACCGCGCGGGCGCGCATGCTACACTCGTGCCCGCCCCGCCGGGGCGAACCACCAGGAGGGTGCACCCATCATGGCCTACGTCATCACTGAACCCTGTATCGACGTCAAGGACGCCTCGTGCGTGGATGTCTGCCCCGTGGACTGCATCTATGAGGGCGAGCACCAGTACTTCATCAACCCCGATGAGTGCATCGACTGCGCCGCCTGCGAGCCGGTCTGCCCCGTGGCGGCCATCTTCGCCGCCGACGCATTGCCCGCCGACCAGGCCAAGTTCACCCAGGCTGCGGTGGACTTCTTCGCTAACAAGTAGCCCCACCACCTGCACCAACGAGAATAGCCGGCCCAGAGGGCCGGCTATTCTGTGCTCTCCGGGGTGGGCTTCCTAGCCGCCGAGGCTGTCCAGCACCGCCTCCACCGTGCCCAGCAGGCAGGTGAAGATGGGTACGTCCCGCTCGGTGTAGGGGCGCTGCTCGGCGGTGCGCAGGTCCATGATCAGATCCAGGAACCGGCGCGGGTCCGAGGCCTCGAAGCCCAGGACGAACTCCTGGTCGTCCAGGCCGTAGGAGTAGGTGGTATGGATCTTCACGTCGGGGTACTTGTGCCCCACCGCGAAGTGCTCCTCCATCAGCCGCTGGCGCTCGTCCTGGGAGAGCTGGTACCAGCCGTGGGTCTTGATGAAGGGGTAGACGAACAGGTAGGGGCGGTTCATGGGCCGCACCCGCGTGCGCGACTCCGACCCCTCGTGCTCGTGCTCGTTGATGTAGATGCTCCGGCGCGTGAGGGCCAGGTAGGAGTGCGGGGTGTCGAGGTAGGCACCCAGCCGGGTGGACGCCACCGCCGTGGCCAGGCGCTGCACCCCCTCCAGATCCGGGCTCACCCACCAAAGCATGAAGTCGGCATCGCCCCGCATGCCCATGAGGGTGTAGGCCTTGACCATCATCCCCTCGTCCGCCGCCTTGGCCAGCTCCCCGGCGAGTTCCCGCTTGGCATCGGCGCGCTCGGCGGCGGGCAGGCGCCGCCAGGCCCGATCGAGCTTGTAGAAGGTGTACTTGACCACCTGGGTGGGCATCTCACTGGTCATGAAGGCCTCCGCGTGCTGATGGGTCAACCCTATCATCGCGCTCCCGACGCACCGCGAACACCGGGTTAGCCATCAAACAGGCCGTGGGCTCTGTACAATCACCCCTGCGGCCCAGCCCACCCAGGAGCGCTCCATGACCCGCATCGTCCCCGTCCTGCTGCTCACCCTCGCCGCGCTGGCTCTGGCGGGGTGCGGCTCAGCGTCCACCCGCGCGCCCGGCGAGGTGCGGTTGGACACGCCAGACCTGCTCATCAGCGCCTACCAGGGCGCCGAGACGCTGGGGGGCGAGGAGGTGACGCTCTCCGCGCTCCTGGCCCAGGGCAAGCCGGTGGTGGTGAACTTCTGGGCCGCCCTCTGCCCCCCCTGCCGTGCGGAGATGCCGGACTTCCAGGAAGTAGCCGCTGCTCGCGCCCACGAAGTGACCATCCTGGGCGTGGACATCGGCCCGCAGGTGCTGTTGGGCTCGCGCGAGCAGGGCCAGGCGCTGCTGGCGGACCTGGGCATCACCTACCCCGCGGGCACCACCTTCGACGATGCGGTGACGCGCAACTTCCAGGTGCTGGGCATGCCCACCACCCTCTTCTTCTACCCGGACGGGCAGCTGCTGCGCTCCTGGAGCGGGCTGATGCCCCGCGAGAAGCTGGAGGAGCTGATTGACCAGCTCCTGGCCGTGTAGCGCTTCCCCCCTGCCCTATCATGGGCCCAGGCCCATGAGCGAGTACCCCACCAACGAGAGCCACTATGGGCGCCGCCAGCGCATCGGACTGCCCCTGGGCCCGGTGCTGGCCCTGGGGATACTGTTCGCCCCGCTGCCCGACGCGCTGAGCCCCGACGGGCAGCGTGCCCTGGCGGTGGGCGTGCTCATGGCCGTCTGGTGGGTGAGCGAGGCGCTCCCCGTGGCAGGCACGGCGCTGGTGCCGGTGGCAGCCTTCCCCCTGCTGGGGGTGCTGGACATCCTGTCCGTTACCGTCTACCTGCTCATCGCCTCGGCCATCGTGCGCTGAGGGCTAGTGCCCGTGACCGGGCATGTGGCCCGTGGGCCCCTCGCTCAGGTACCTGCCCGGGTCCGCGGCGAAGGCGACGCGGCAGCCGGGGCCGCAGAAGTAGTAGGTCGTCCCGGCATGCTCGTGGGTGCCACCGCGCGGGCTCGCCTTCTGCACCGTCATGCCGCACACCGGGTCGATCGCGCTCTCGCCCGGCCTGCCGAAGATCACGTCCATCTGGGTCATCTTCCCGCCTCCCTCATCAGCGCCCGTCACGCCAGCGGCGCAGGCGCAGGCTGTTGCTCACCACCGACACCGAGCTGAACGCCATCGCCAGCGCCGCCAGCATCGGGTTCAGGAACCCCGACTTGCCCAACGCCCAGCGCAGCCCCGTGGGCACCCCGCCATCGCCCACCAGCACGTGCAGCGCCCCCGCTGCCACCGGTATCAGCACGATGTTGTAGCCGAAGGCCCACCCCAGGTTCTGCCAGATGGTGCGTATCGTGGCCCGCGAGAGGCGTATCGCCGCCGCAACGCCGCGCACGTCCGCGTGCATCAGCGCGATGTCCGCCGCCTCGATGGCCACGTCCGTCCCCGTGCCGATGGCGATGCCCACGTCCGCCTGGGCCAGCGCGGGCGCATCGTTCACGCCATCCCCCACCATGGCGACGCGGTGCCCCTCGGCCTGCAGGCGCCTCACCTCCTCGGCCTTCTGGGACGGCAGCACCTCGGCCAGCACCCGGCGGATGCCCAGCTCGGCGGCGATGGCCTCGCCCGTGGCGCGGGTATCGCCCGTAAGCATCACCACCTCCACCCCCAGCGCGCGCAGACGTTCCACTGCCTCGGCGGACTCCGGCCGCACCGCATCGGCCACGCCCAGCACGCCCAGGGGGGCGTCATCGCGCAGCACCACCATGGGCGTGCGCCCCTTCTCCGCGAGCAGGCGCAACGCCGAGGCGACCGAGGGGCCCAGTTCCAAGGACGCCTGGCGCACCAGGTTCACGCCACCCACGGTGATGGACTCACCGTCCACCACCGCGCGCACGCCCAGCCCCGGCGCCGACTGGAAGTCCGTCACCTCCACCGGCTCGATGCCCCATTCGCGGGCCCCGGCCAGGATGGCCCCGGCCAGGGGGTGCTCCGAGCGCGCCTCCACCGAGGCCGCGAGGCGCAGCAGTTCGGCGTCCGTGGTGGCCCCCTGGGCCAGCACGTCGGTGAGCTGCGGGTGCCCCACGGTGAGGGTGCCCGTCTTATCGAAGATCACCACATCCACCCGGTGCGCCTGCTCCAGCGCCTCGGCCCCACGCACCAGTACCCCGGCGCGCGCGCCTGCGCTGGTGCCCACCATGATTGCCGTGGGTGTGGCGAGGCCCAGGGCGCAGGGGCAGGCGATGATGAGGACCGCGATGGTGTTGAGCATGGCCAGGGAGCCCGAGGACTGCGGCCCCCACACCAGCCAGACCACGAAGGTGAGGGCGGCGGCCGCGAGCACGGCGGGGACGAACACCGCGGCGACGCGGTCGGCCAGGCGCTGGATCGGGGCCTTGGAGCCCTGGGCGGCCTGCACCAGCCGGATGATCTGGGCCAACGCCGTCCCTCCGCCCACCTTGGTGGCGCTGAAGGTGAGCGCGCCGGTCAGGTTCACCGTGCCGCCGAAGACGCCATCGCCCGGCTCCTTCTCGACCGGCAGGCTCTCGCCGGTGAGCATGGACTCGTCCACCCCCGTGCGCCCCTCGGTGATGACCCCATCGGTGGGGATGCGCTCGCCGGGCCGCACCCGCACGGCATCGCCCACGGCCAGGTCCGCCGCGGGCACCTCGGTCTCCACGCCATCGCGCAGCACGCGCGCCGTGCGCGGCTGCAGGCCCATGAGGGCCCGGATCGCATCGGAAGCGCTCCCCTTGGCCCGCGCTTCCAGCACCCGCCCCAGCAGGATGAGGGCGATGATGGTGGCCGAGGTGTCGAAGTACGTCTCCTCCGTCCCGCCCACCAGCGCCCCGAACAGGGTGACGTAGACCGAGTAGACGAAGGCCACCGACGTGCCCAGGGCGATGAGGGTGTTCATATTGGAGGTGCGGTGACGCGCGGCGCCCCAGGCGCTCACGTAGAACTCGCGCCCCGCCCACACCTGCACCGGCGTGGCCAGCGCCATGGCCAGCACATTGACCCACCGCATGCCCAGCGCCTCATACACCGGCCGGGTGAACATCAGCGCCATGATGAGCGCCGCAGCAGCGCCGCTCACCGCGGTGCGCACCGCCAGTCGGCGCACCTCGGCCCGGCGCGAGAGGCGCTCCATCTCGGCCTCCAGCGCGTCCGCCGCCTCGACGGCGCCCGTGGTGAGGCCCGCGGCCTCCAGCGCCCCGCGCAGGTCCGCCACCGTCAGCGCGCCGGGCACGAAGGTCACCGCCACCTGACCGGTGGCCGGGGAGGCGCTCGCCTCGATCACTCCGTCCAGGCCCGCCAGCGCCGCCTCGGCGCGCGCGGCCTGCGCCGCATCATCCAGCCCCTCCACCGCGATGGCGGCCACCTCATGGCCCAGCCCGTAGCCCACGCCGGTGACGGCCCGCTCCAGCGCGGCCACGCCCACGGCGGCCGGGTCGTAGGCGATGGTGGCCGTCTCGTTGGCCAGGTTCACCGACACCTCGCCCACGCCGCCGGTGCGCCCCAGCACGCCCTCCACGGTGGAGACGCACGAGGCGCAGGTCATCCCCTCCACGGGGAGCACCACCCGGCGCAGTCGCTTGGGTGAGTCTGCGGTGGTTGCCACGGCTAGCGCTCCTTCACCCCGTACAGGTCCATCAGCTCGCCCACCACCTGCTCCTCACGCCCCTCGCGCACCCCCTCCACCACACAGGAACGCAGGTGTCCCTCCAACAGCAACGCCTCGAACTTCTCCAGGGCTCGGCGCACCGCATGGGTCTGCTTCAGCACGTCCACGCAGTAGGTGTCGGCCTCCACCATGCGGCGGATACCCTCCACATGCCCCGAGATGTAGCTGAGGCGCTTGAGCGCCTGGGATTTCACATCATCCAGCATGGGTACTCCTCAAACCCCCACCCTGGGGGTATGGGTATGCTAGGACGGTGTGCCAACGGATGCAAGGCGTATACTGCCGCCATGCTGCAAGACCCCACGCTCCGCACGGGTTATCTGGTGATGCTGGCGCTGCCAGTACCCGCCGTCATCGCACTGGTGCTGGTGTTCGCGGGTGGCTGGCCGCTGTGGGCAGGCCTGCTGCTGCTGGCGGCGCTGGACAGCGCCATCCTGAGCGTGCTCTTCGTGTGGGCCAGGCGCAGGCGCGCCCGCTGAACGGCAGGGGCTAGAGCGGGGCGTCCCACACGGGGTACCACTCGTGGACGTCCCCGTGGACGGGGATCTCCTTGCGCGTGGCGCTGGCCATTCGAACCTCCAGCGCGTGGTCGCGCTCCTGCTCCCCCGCGGCCGGGACGGGCACGAAGGGCGTGAACGCCTTGATGCGCGGCTGGTAGAGCCAGTAGAGCTTGCGCCCCTTCCACTCCAGGGGCACGGCCACCGCCAGCACCCGTGGCAACAGACCCGTGGCCTCCAGCACCGAGCCCAGGCCCGCCAGCGCCTGCGCCACGCCTGCCACCCCCTGCGCCTCCACCGTGAGCCAACCGAAGCCCTGGGCATCGGTGCTCACCTGCACGCGGGCGGCATCGGGCTCGCGCTGCGCGCTGGCCCGCTCAAGCTCCGCGGTCAGCGCCTCGGCGGTCTGCTCCGGGGTGGGGCGCACCAGCACCCCGGCGCGGCCGGTACCCACCGTCTCCAGCTCCGCCTCGATCAGCGGGGTGGCGCGCTCGAGGGCGGCGAAGGCCTGGGGCCAGCCCATGCCCCGCTTGATGGACGAACGGAAGAAGCACATGGCTAAGCCCGCTGGTTGAGCTGACGCTCCATCTCCTGCAACCGCAGGACGCGCCGCTCCATGGAGGGGTGGGTGGAGAAGAGGGAGGCGAAGCCATCGCCCACGGCAGGCATGATGAAGAAGGCGCTGGCCGACTCGGCCTTGCGCAGGTCAGTTCGGGGCACACCGGTGAGACCACCGTGGATGCACTGGAGCGCCGAGGCCAGGGCCAGCGGCTCACGGGTGAGCACCGCCGCTCCCCGGTCCGCCGCGTACTCCCGGTAGCGCGAGAGCGCGGCCACCAGCAGCTGAGAGACGAACCAGACCACGATGGTGACCAGGTAGACCAGCATCATCACGTTGCCGGAGTTGTCGTTGCGCCGCCGGCCCATGCCACCGAACAGGCTGGACCAGAAGAGCCAGCTCATCAGGGTTGCGGCCACCATGGAGAAGAACGAGGCGTAGGTCATCACCACCACATCGCGCGTGCGGATGTGGCTGATCTCGTGGGCCAGCACCGCGCGCATCTGGCGCTCGTCCAGCAGGTCCATGAGCCCGCTGGTCACCGCCACCGTGGCACCCTTCACCGAGCGCCCGGTGGCGAAGGCGTTGGGCGCGCTCATCTGCGCGACGGCCACCTTGGGCTTGGGGATGCCCGCGGCCTGCGCCAGTTCGCCAACCATGGCGTGCAGGCGGGGGAATTCGGACTCGCCCACCACCTTGGCGCGCATGGCGTAGAGCACCATCTTGTCCGAGAGCCACAGCTGCACCAGCACCAGCAGGCCCACGGCCACCAGCCACGGGGTGTAGCCCAGGCCCCACAGCACCCAGATGAACAGCCCGTACACGCCGCCCAGCAGCAGCATGGTGACCCACATGCGCGTGCGCAGTTGGTTATCCCGTCCGAAGTTGGTGGGGGTGATGGTCGCCATCGCTTCGCTCCGTTGCTCCCGCGCCCCGGTGGCGCTGGCCTCATTGTACCGGAGTTGGCAGGTGCGCTCGCCGCGCTAGCGCCCGGAGACCTCGGCAATGGCGGCCCGGAACCCCGCTGCGGCGCCCTCCAGCACCTGCTGGGGCACGCAGTAGGAGATGCGGAAGTGGCCTTCCATGCCGAACCCGCGCCCCGGCACCACCAGCACGCCGTGGCGGGCCAGCGCCTCCACCAGCACCAGCTCATCGGCGAGGGGCGAGCGCGGGAACAGGTAGAAGGCCCCGCCAGGGCGCACCAGTGCATACCCCGCCTCCTCCAGCACCCCGCACAGGTAGTCACGCTTGGCCTGGTAGTCGGCCACGTCCACGCTGACCCCCTGCAGTTCAGCCACGGCGCGCTGCATCAGCGCAGGCGCGTTGACGAACCCCAGCACCCGGTTGCAGAACACCAGCGCGTCCGCCAGCTCCCCCGCTCCGGGGTAGTCCGGGTGGACCGCCAGGTATCCGATGCGCTCCCCCGGCAGCGCCAGGTCCTTGGAGTGGGAGGTGGCGGTGATGGTGCGCGTGTAGGCGTGCTGCGGGAAGGGGTAGGTCTGCCCTTCGAAGATGATGCGCCGGTACGGTTCATCGGACAGCAGCGTGATCTCAGTGCCCAGAACACCGCCCTGGCGCTCCAGCACTCCCGCCAGCGCCTCGATGAACGCGGCGGGGTAGACCGCCCCGGAGGGGTTGTTGGGTGAGTTGAGCAGCACCACCCGGGTGCGCGCGGTGATGGCCTTGTCGATGGCGTCCAGGTCCGGGATGAAGTCCGGCCCGCAAGGCACCACCACGGGCCTGGCCCCGTGATTGGCAGCGTAGAAGAGGTATTCGGCGAAGTAGGGCGCCAGGATGATGACCTCATCCCCCGGCTCGCACAGCGCGTGCAGTGCCACGTTCAGCGCTCCACCCGCACCCACCGTCATCACCACATGCTGTGGGCCGTAACCCAGCCCCGTCTCGGCGGCGAGGGCCGCGGCCACGGCGGCGCGTGTCTCGGTGTAGCCCGCGTTGGGCATGTAGCGGTGGCTCCCAGCCCCAGGCTCGGCCACCAGGCGGCGCAGCACGGCGTTGAAGGCGGCGGGCGGCTCGGCAACGGGGTTGCCCAGTGAGAGGTCGAAGACGTTCTCCTCGCCTCGCTCACGCTTGAGGGCGATGCCCTGCTCGAACATGCGCCGGATCCATGATGACCCGGCCATCTGCTCCCTGATGTTCCTGGCGATGCCCACGCGCGCCCTCCTGGACGGACGCCACGCAGCATAGAAGGCGGCCCGTGTGGGCGGCAACGGCCCGGCACGTCTGCTACCATGCCGCCACATCACGCCATGAGGTGAGCCCCGTGCCAGCCCAGATGGGAAAGCGCTTCGAGGACGCCGCCCTGGGCGCCCAGTACATGATCACCAAAGGGGGCGACGGCGAGCTCTCCTGCGTGGAGGCGCCCGCGGGCGAGGCCAACGCCCTGGGCAAGCGCTACGTGGACAAGGCCACCGGCATCACCGTCCTGTGCACCAAGGCGGGCAGTGCCCGGGTGTGCTGCAACGGCGTTCCCATGGAACTGCTGGCGGCCAAGGCCATGCCCTCGTCGGACTAGGGAACCAACCACTCGTAGAGGTGGTAGTGCTCCCCGCTCATGCCCAGCGCCTCGTACACCCGCTGGGCGGGTGTGTTGGTCTTGTCCACGTACAGGCGCAGCCCCACCAGCCCCGGCTCTCCCTCCACCAGCGCGCGCAGGTGTGCGTACAGCGCGCGGAACGCCCCGCGCCGGCGCCAGGCGGGCTCCACGTACACCGAGTGCATCCACAGCACGGTGCCGTTGCGCCAGTCCGACCACTCCGGCACGGTCATCACCACGCCCACGGGTTCGCCTGCGGCCTCGGCCAGCCAGTAGCGGGCGCGTGAGGGGTCGTCGAAGACGCCAGCCACCCCGGCGCTGACGGTGGCCGCATCCAGGGTGAGGCCCTCGGACTCGGCAGCCATGGCCACCTGCCAGGCGGCGATGCGTGGGGCGTCGGGGCGGAGGGCGGGGCGCACGGAGAACATGCCCCTATCCTACCGGGTCGACGCCGGCGAACGGGCTACTCGTAACGGCGCAAGACCGCCACCACCTTGCCGTGAACCTCCACGTCCTCGGCGGGGACGATGATGGGCTCCATCTGGCTGTTGGCCGGTTGCAGGCGCACCCGTGGCCCCTCGCGGTAGAAGCGCTTGAGGGTGGCCGACTCCTCGCTGCGCAGCCAGGCGGCCACCATATCGCCGTTACGCACCTCGCCCGTGGGTCGCAGCACCACCACGTCGCCGTCGTCGATGAGCGCGTCGATCATGGACACCCCACGCACCCGCAGAGCATAGCAGCGCTCTGCCTGGCGAGGGGTGAGCTCCGGCGGGAGGGAGACCGTCTCATCGGGAGAGCGCCACGCCTCGGCGCCGGGCGTGGGGATGGGCGAGCCCGCCGCGATGGAGCCCACCACCGGGATGGCAACCACCTCCACCTCGGGAGCCGCATCCTCAGCGCCGATCAGCTCGATGGCACGGGAGATGTCCGGGGAGCGGCGCACGAACCCGTCACGCTCCAGCAGGCGCAGGTTGTAGTCGACCACCGAGGTGGAGGAGATGCCGCACGCGGCCTGTATCTCCCGCACCGAGGGCATGAACCGGTGCTCCTCGTGGTAGGCGCGCAGGAAATCGAGGATGCGCTGCTGACGGGCGGAGAGATTGGGCATGGGTTCCCCCGGATGGTGGCTGGGGCCAGCCTAGGGAGCCGGACGCGCACGATGCAATGGCCCGGTGTCGCACCGGGGAGTCAACGAAAGCGGGGCCGGGTTCTCCCGGCCCCGTTGGGGTCCTCATCGGTTGCGGTGGGCGCTAGCCCGCGGCCTGCGCCTTGTTCAGCGCGCGCTGAAGGCGAGACTTGGTGCGGGCGACCGAGTTTGGGTGCACCACGCCCTTGCTGGCAGCGCGGTCCAGGCCACGGGTGGCGGCGGCGACCACGGCTCCCGCCTCGGCAGGCTCACCGGCGATGGCCGCGCGGGCCTTCTTGACGGCGGTGCGGGTGGCGGAGCGCACGCGCCGGTTCTCCACGCGGCGGCGCTCCTGGACTCGTGCGGTCTTCTTGGCGGGCAAGGGCCTCTCCTGTGCGCCCCGTCGCTGGACGGCGGGGCCGATGCTTCCCACGAACGGTTATTGTGCCACGGTTCGGGCCGTTTGGCTAGCGGGGCTGGATGGCGCGCCCCTCGCCGGGGGCGACGCGGCTGGCCGAGCGCACCCCACGCACCGCCTCCACCCGGGTAAACAGGCGCGAGAGCTGCTCCAGGCTCCCAACCTGCATGGTCACATGCACCACCACCTCGCCATCGGTCCCCACCTCGGTGGAAGATGCGGTGATGTTCACCCCCTCGGCGGACACCGCACCGGTGATGTCGTGCAGCAGCCCCACGCGGTCGAAGGCCTCGATGCGGATGCGCACCGTGGAGACGTTGCGCGCCGTCCCCCAGCCCACCTCCACCAGCCGCTCCGGTTCGGAGACGGCACGGATGTTGGGGCAATCGCGCCGGTGGACGGTGACCCCGCGCATGCGGGTGATGAAACCGATGATGTCGTCGCCCGGCACCGGCGTGCAGCAGGCGGCCATTCGGGTGAGCAGGTCGCCCACGCCCAGCACGGTGATACCCGTGGGCCACTCCACGGAACCCTTCTGGGGAGACTGGGCCATGGTGAGGGGGATGGGCGGAGCGGGCGGGCCCTCGGTGCGGACGGCCAGGCGGCCGGCCACCTGCGCCATGGAGACGATGCCCGCCCCCACGGCAGCCAGGAACTCCTCCTCGCTCTCGTAGGCGAAGATGCGCGCCAACTCCGCCTCATCCACCGAGGCGTTCAGCCGCCGCAGCTCCCGGCGCAACTGCTCGCGCCCGCGCTCGATGTTGGCGCCACGCTCCTGTCGGCGGAACCAGGAGCGGATCGCGTGCCGCGCCCCGGCGGTCTTGGCGTAGCCAGCGTGCGGGTTGAGCCAGTCCAGGCTGGGCCCGCGCGCCACCTTGGAGGTGAGCACCTCCACCGTATCGCCGTTGCGCAACTGGGTGTCCAGGGAGACCAGACGCCCGTTCACCTTGGCGCCGATGCACCGGTGGCCCAGCTCGGTATGGATGCGGTAGGCGAAGTCGATGGGGGTGGAGCCATTGGGCAGCTCCTTGATCTCATTCTTGGGCGTATAGACGAACACCTGGTCGCGAAAGATGTCCATCTTGACCGATTCGAGGAATTCCTCGGTGGCCGAGACCTCCCGCTGCCACTCCAGCAGCTGGCGCAGCCACGTCATGCGCTCCTCGAAGCGCTGGTCCCTTGAGCCGCCCTCCTTGTAACTCCAGTGAGAGGCGACGCCGTACTCACTGACCCGGTGCATGTCCCGGGTGCGCACCTGCACCTCCACCGGCAGCCCGCCGATGGCCCGCACCGTGGTGTGCAGGGACTGGTACATGTTCTCCTTGGGGTTGGCGATGTAGTCGTCGAAGGCGCCGGGGAGCGGACGCCAGAGGGTGTGCACCGCCCCCAGCACCGCGTAGCACTCCTGCACCGTCTCCACCAACACCCGCACGGCGAACAGGTCGTGGATGTCCCCCACCTGCTTGCCCTGGGCGGCGTAGGCCTGCTCCTTGCGGTAGATGGAGTAGATGTGCTTGGGCCGCCCGGTGATCTCCGCCTCGAACCCCTGGCGCGTCAGCTCACGCCGCAACACCTCGGTCACCTGAGCCACGTAGTCCTCGCGCTCCTTGCGCTTGGAGGAGAGGAGCTTGGAGATGGCGCGGTACTGGTTGGGCTGCAGGTAGCGGAAGGAGAGGTCCTCCAGCTGCCACTTCACCTCACCCATGCCGAGCCGGTGCGCCAGGGGTGCGTAGATGTCCAGCGTCTCCTGGGCGATGGCCACGCGCCGGTCCGGCGAGAGGGCGCCCAGGGTGCGCATGTTGTGCAGGCGGTCGGCCAGCTTGATGAGCACCACGCGGATGTCCTCCGCCATGGCCACCAGCATCTTGCGCAGGCTCTCGGCATCACCGGAGGGCCGGAGGGCGCGCACGCCCTCCTCGACCAGCGAGTCAAGCTTGGTGAGCTTGGTGACCCCGTCCACCAGGCGGGCCACGTCGGTGCCGAAGCGCGAGCGCAGCTCCTCCACGCTCACCCCGCAGTCCTCGATCACATCGTGCAGCAGCGCCGCGGCGATGGTGGGCGCGTCCAGCGAGAGGTCCGCCAGGTAGCGCGCGGCGGAGACGGGGTGCTCGATGTACGAGTCGCCGCTCTTGCGCACCTGCCCCGCGTGCAGCTCGACGGCGCACGCCAGCGCGTCCTCCACCAGCCGCACACGGTCGGGCGGCATGTAGGCGCGGACGCGTTCGAGCAGTTCCTGCATGCGCTCATTATAATGGCCCGCGCGAGCGCCCCCGGCGCCGCCCACCCCCACCAGGACGGCCCCTCCCATGGCAGAGCAGAACCGCTCGTTCCAGGCGCCCCGCGGCACCGCAGACATCCTCCCCGCCGACCAGGCGTGGTGGGCGCACGTGAACGCACGCGTCACCGAGGCCGCCCACGCCTACGGCTACGCGCGCATCGACACGCCCATCTTCGAGGAGACGGGGCTGTTCGCCCGCACCGTGGGCACCGAGACGGATATCGTCCAGAAGGAGATGTACTCATTCATCGACCGGGGTGAGGATGAGCTCACCCTGCGCCCGGAGGGCACCGCCGCCGTGTGCCGCGCGTACCTGGAGCACGGCCTGCACAACCAGGCCCAGCCCACGCGCCTCTACTACCTGTGCCCCATGTTCCGCTACGACCGTCCGCAGGCCGGGCGCTACCGCCAGTTCCACCAGTTCGGCGTGGAGGCCATCGGCGATGGCGACGCCGCCGTGGACCTGGAGGTGCTGCAACTGGCCATGAACACCCTGGCCCGGCTGGGGTTGGGGGAGATGAGCCTGGTGCTCAACTCCATCGGCGATGCGGCCGATCGGCCCGCCTACATCGCGGCCCTGAGGGAGTTCTTCGCCCCGCACGTGGCCCACATGAACCAAGACGACGCTCGCCGCTACGACACCAGCCCCCTACGCCTGCTGGACTCCAAGGAGCTGGCCGCCGAGGGCTTCATGGACGCAGCGCCCCGCTCCACCGATTTCCTGGGCGAGGGGGCCAAGGCCCACTGGGAGGAACTGCGCGGGTATTTGGACCAACTGGGCATCCCGTACCGGCTCGATCACCGGCTGGTGCGCGGGCTCGACTACTACACCCGCACGGTGTTCGAGGTGCACCCCGCCGTGGAGGGGGCGCAGTCAGCGGTGTGCGCGGGCGGTCGCTACGACGGCCTCATGGAGCAGCTGGGCGGGAAACCCACGCCGGGGATCGGCTTCGCCGCCGGGATCGAGCGCATCATCCTGAACCTGCGCCGTCAGAACGTGGATGTGGCCCCCGCGGGCCCACGCCCGGTGGTCATCGCCCACCGGGGCCCCGCAGCCAAGGCCGCCGCCGTACGGGTTGCGGCGCGCCTGCGCGCCGAGGGCCTCTGCGCCGTGGTGGCGCCGGAGCGCAGTCTCAAGGCCCAGCTGCGCTACGCCTCCGCGCTGGAGGCCTCCCACGCCGTGCTGATCGGCGAGGCGGAGCTGGAGGCCGGAGTGGTGACGGTGCGGGAGATGGCCACCTCCACCCAGACACAAGTGCAGGAGGCCGGCGTGGCCGGCCTCCTGCGTTGAGTCTGGCGCGTCCTGACTGCCGGCTCGCCTAGAAGGCCAGGGCGAAGGACGATATCTGCCCCGGCTGGTAGAAGCCGTTCCGGTCACCCTTCACCGCGTCCACCCAGAACTCCACCAGCCCGCCCTCGTAGCCGCTCGCGGTGATGGACACCGAGACCTGATAGCGGCCTGCGATCGCCACGGTGGTGGAAACCCAGATATCAGGCTTGCCCGCCCGCACCACGCGGGCGTACACCCGGGTGCCCACGGGGGCAGCGAGCCCCGCGATGGTGATATTGCCGCTGAACACCGCAGGGATCGGGGGCGGCGCACCAGGGTCGGTGCTGCCCTCGGTCGGCTTGACGTACACGTAGCCCGTCTCCAGTTTGGGGAGCACCGTCAGCGCCACCCCGTCGGAGGTCATGGCCCATGCCTCGCCCGCCTTACCGATGCCGGTGGTGATCATCTGCGTATCCGAGACGCGGATACCCCGCAGCGTACCCAGGGTGTCCACCACGGCGCCGCCCTCAGACCCGGCCAGCTGGCCAGCGAGCAGCTTCACATACTGAACCCCGGTGTTCAGGTCCTGATTGAAGCCCACCACCTGCGTGGTGCGCTTGTCCAGGAGCGTTCCCACGGCGCTGAACTGGAGGATGCCCATCTGCTCGTTGAGCTGAGGCGACTGCTGCGTGGCCATGGGCAGGAAGCTGTACTCCTGTGTGGGCGCGACCACCTTGAGCAGCGCCAGACCCAGCGCATCGTCCCGGCCAACCACCCAGCCTTTGCCCGTGGCACCCTGCGCGGTGGTGAACTCCACCAGGGGCGCAGGGCCCAGGTTGTCAGTAGCGGTGAGGAAGCGCCCCGAGGGGTCGATCATCACGCCGGTCCACTGGGTCGCTCCAGTACTCACCCGCAGGAGGGACGGAGCGGCCTTCTCCACCGCCTCAGCCAGCGTGGGCGTGGGCGTGGCAGTGGGCGTAGCAGTGGGCGTGGCGGTGGGGCCCGGCGTAGGGGTTGGCGTCACCGTGGGCGTTGGGGTGGCCGTCGGCGTGGGCGGCTGTGGCGTCGGGGTGGGCGTTGGCGCAGCGCACGCGGCGGCGAGCGCCAGCACCACGAGGGATGCAGGGATGAGCAAACTGCAGCGCAGGCTCTTCATGCGGAGCGAGGACCTCCGGGACGATTACGAACGCGAACTCGATTGCAGTGTACAGGTGGGCTCTATGCAGTATCTACGTATGCGAAGAGCGCCTTGGGTGCATTCCAGCGAGGGGAGTGTACCCAAGGGGGAGCAGATTTTGAACTATTCTTAGATTCCGTAAAAAGCCTTTCGTGGCGCATGCTATCATGGCCCCGTGGCCCCCGGTCTCCGGGGGCCGCATCGCGCCCTCCCGGCACGGGAAGGTGGTGTGGCGAGGGGATGGAAGAGAAACTGCAGGCGCTGGTCGAACGCGCTAACGAGATCGATGAACTCATGGGCCGCCCGGAGGTGGCCGCCGATCACGAACAGCTCACGCGCCTGGCCAAGGAGCGCGCCGAACTGACCCCCGTGGTCTCGGCCTACGCCGCGCTCCAGGCGGCGCGTGAGGACCTGGCCGGCGCCCAGGAACTCGCCCGCGACCCCGACCCGGACATGGCCTCCATGGCCCGTGACGAGGCCGCCCGGCTCGGCGCGCTCCAAGCGGGGTTGGAGGAGCAGCTGCGCCTGGCGCTGGTGCCCCGTGACCCCAACGACGACCGCAACGTCATCATGGAGATACGCGCGGGCACCGGGGGTGACGAGGCCGCCCTGTTCGCTGCCGACCTGTTCCGCATGTACCAGCGCTACGCGCAGCGCCACGGCCTGCTGCTGGAGGTGGTGGACTCCTCCCTCACCGAGGGCGGCGGCATCAAGGAGCTGGTGGCCGAGGTCACCGGCGACGGCGCCTACCGCCAGCTCAAACACGAAAGCGGCGTCCACCGCGTGCAGCGCGTCCCCGCCACCGAGACCCAAGGCCGCATCCACACCTCCACCGCCACCGTGGCGGTGCTCCCGGAGGCGCAGGAGGTGGACGTGGACATCAACCCCGCCGAGCTGCGGATGGACATCTTCCACTCCGGTGGGCCCGGCGGGCAGAACGTGAACAAGGTGGCCACGGCGATCCGCCTGGTGCACATCCCCACGGGCATCATGGTGGTCTCCCAGGACGAACGCTCCCAACTCAAGAACAAGCAGAAGGCCATGACGGTGATGCGCACCCGCCTGCTGGAGCGCAAGCAGCGCGAGCAGGCGGAGCAGACCTCCGCCGAGCGCCGGTCCCAGGTGGGCTCCGGGGAGCGCTCCGAGAAGGTGCGCACCTACAACTTCCCCCAGGACCGCCTCACCGACCACCGCATCGGTCTGACCGTCCACGGCCTGGAGGGCATCCTGGCGGGGGACATCGACGACGTGGTGGACGCCCTGCTGGCCGACGAGCAGGCGCGGGCGCTCCAGGAGGCCACGGCGTGAGCGAGCTGGGCGTGCTGCTGCGCCGGACGGCGCGCCGGCTCGCCACCGCGGGTATCGCCGACGCTGAGCTGGAGGCGGACCTGATCTGGATGACGGCGCTGGAGCTGGACCGTCCCGGTCTGTACGCGGCCCTGCGCGATGAGCCCTCACCCGCCGTCCAGGACGCTGCGGCGGCGCTGGAGGCCCGCCGCCTCAACCACGAGCCCGCCGCCTACCTGATGGGCAAGCGCGAGTTCTATGGCCTAACCCTGGCTGTTGCTGCTGGCGTGCTGGTGCCCCGGCAGGACACGGAGGCATTGGTGGAGGAGGCGCTGCGCCTGGCTGGCCGCATGCCTGCCTCCCTGCACATCGCCGACGTGGGGTGCGGGAGCGGGGCCATCGGCCTGGCCCTGGCAGCCCACCTGCCTGGCGCGCTGGTGCATGCCCTGGACATCGCCCCGCGCGCCCTGGAACTGACGGGCCTGAACGCCGAGCGGGCGGGGCTGGCCGAGCGTGTGCGGGTGGCCCAGAGCGACCTGTTGGCCGCGCTCCCTGGGCCGGTGCACCTGATGACGGCCAACCTGCCCTACGTGTGCTCGTGGGAGATACCCACCCTGGAGCCGGAGGTACGCCTCTTCGAGCCCCGCGAGGCGCTGGACGGGGGCGACGACGGGTTGGATTTGTACCGGCGCCTGCTGGCCCAGGCCCCGGAGCGCCTGCTCCCCGGAGGCGCGCTGCTGGCGGAACTGGACCCGCGCCAGATGGCCGTGGCCACGTCGCTAGCCCGCGAGGCCTTCCCCGCCGCCGCCGTGCGCACCGTCAACGATTTGGCCGGGCGCGAACGCGTCGTCGTGGTGGAGCGCTAGAGAATCTGCCCCCGGCTGACGCCGGGCCCGGTCCGCGGCTTGCGTGCGTGCCTTCTCCCCGCTCGCTTCGCTCGCTCGTTCCAGGGTGCTCCCCTGCGCCCCCTCCGGGGGCTACCCCGTCTCCGCGCCCTGCCGGGCGCTCAACATGGGGCCTGCAGCCCCGCTCGCTACGCTGCGCTGGTCTGAAGGAGAACCCCCCGCGCTGATGCGAGGCCATGCCTCGCCCGCTATACTCGCGCGCATCCCCAGTTCCCCTCCGGAGGCGCACCGTGTCCGTCACCCGCACCCTGGCCGACTACCTCATCTCCGCCCGCAGCGAGTCGCTGCCGGACTGGGTGCTCCACGAGTCCAAGCGCACCCTGCTGAACATGCTGGCCGTCTCCGTCTCCGCCTCGGTGCAGAAGCCCGTGGTCTCCCTCACCGAGTGGGCGCGCGCCGAGGGCACCAGCGGGAAGGCCACGGCCATCGGTTCCGGGCTGCGCACCAGCGCCTTCAACGCCGCTCAGATCAATGGCTACGCCGCCCACCTGCAGGACTACGACGACACCCACTTCCCCACGGTGCTCCACCCCACGGCGCCCGTGTGGCCCGCGGTGCTGGCCGCCGCCGAGGTGACCGGCGCGTCAGGGCGCGATGCCCTGGCCGCCTTCGCCCTGGGCGCGGAGGCCGCCTGCCGCATCGCCATGTCCGTTCACCCCTGGCACTACGACGCGGGCTGGCACATCACCGGCACCGCCGGGGTGTTCGGCGCCGCCGCCGGCGCGGGGCGGCTGCTGGGATTGGACGAGGGCCAACTGGTGTACGCCCTGGGCGCCGCCGGGACGCAGGCATCGGGCGTGCGTGAGGTGTTTGGTTCCGACGCCAAGGCGCTGCACGCCGCCAAGGCCGCCTCCAACGGCCTGCAGGCCGCGCAGCTGGCGCAGGCCGGGTTCACGGCCGCTGACGACATCATCGGCGGGCGGCGCGGCTTCTGGGCCGTGCTCTCCCCCAATGGGCACGACGAGGCGCAGCTGACGGGGCGGCTGGGCGAGCACTGGGAGCTGGGCAACAACGGCCTCAAGCCCTACGCCAACGGCGTGGTCTCCCACCCCATCCAGGACGCGGTGATCCGCCTGCGCAACGAGCACAACCTGAAGGCCGAGCAGGTGGCGGCCATCACCGCACGGGTGAACCCGCTGGTGCTGGAGCTGATGAACCGCCCGGAGCCCCGACGGGGCCTGGAGGGCAAGTTCTCCTTCCAGCACTGCGCCGCCGCAGCGCTGGTGGACGGGGCGGGCCACGATGCCCAGTTCTCCGACGCCAAGGTGGCCGACCCGGTCATCAGCGCCCTGCGCGACAAGGTCTCGGCGAACCCGGAGAAGGGCATCGAGGAGGATGAAGTGTACCTGGCGATACGCCTCACCGACGGGCGCACCATGGAGACCCATGTGGAGCACGCCACCGGCTCCCCCTCCAACCCCATGCCGGACGATGTGCTCACGGCCAAGTACACCGCACTCACCGCCGAGGTGCTGGGCGCGGCGCAGACCGAGGCGCTGCGCAAGGCCGTGTGGGCGCTGGACGGGGCGCCCAACGTGGGCGAGGTGGCCCGCCTGATGGCCCGCCAGGGCTAGGCGGTGGGCCAAGCCCGCTCCCGGTCCGTCCTCTGGCTCGCCGTGGGCGTGGCGGCGGTGTGGGGCGCGGCGGGGGTGATGCGCCAGGCCCCCCCGCCCCCCCCC
>JAYQTA010000003.1:0-300928 GCA_038147155.1 Candidatus Australimonas brisbanensis | reverse complement strand
GCCCGGTTGGGCGGCCCTTCGGTTCGCTGATGGGGGCGTGAAGGGCTACTTGAGCCCGGCCAGGAACTCCACCACGGCGCCGAGCTGCTGCTCGGTGAGCAGGCGACCGTAGGCGTTGGGCATGACACCCGCCGGGCACGGGCCGGTGGGGCAGTCGGCGGCGATGACGGCGCCCGGGTTCACGATGGACTCATAGATGTAGGCAGCGTCGTGCGCCGAACCGATGGCAGAGAGGTTGGGGCCCACCTGCCCCGCTGCACCAGGGACACTAGAGATGGTGTGGCAGGAGCCGCAGCCGTTGGCCTGGATGATGCTCACCGCGTCCACCGGGCCGCCGTTGCCGTTGTCCGTGGTGGGCGTGGGGGTGGCGGTGGGAAGGCCGTTGGCGTCACCGCACTCGGCGGGCACCAGCGCGCCGTCTTGGGGCTCCAGGCACTCGGGGGTCGGGGTAGCCGCGCCGCCGCAGGCTGCTGCGACGAGCGCCACGGCCAGCAGGGTGATGGTGGCGATGAACGGCTTGCGCATCGTGGCGACCTCAGCGCGCGCGGGGGCGCACGCATCTGTGATTTCCGTCACGGAGATTGGTATCACCCACCGCGCGCACGTGTCAAGGAAGAAGAGCTCACGGCTGGGTCGAGGCGGGGTAGGCCGTAGAAAGGGCGAAGGCCCGGTGGGGGTACATCCACCGGGCCTTCAACACGCTGTCGGGGCGGGCCTAGCTGGCCCGCTTGACCTCCAGCGACTCCCCAGGGGCCAGCGCCACGCGGCGAACGTTGATCCCGAGCTTGAGCAACCAATAGCCCAGGGTCGCCTTGCTGACCTCCAAACTCTGCGCGGTCGCCGAGAGACCGTATTCGTTGATCATCTCGGGCAGCAGCCGTTCCAGTGGCTGCTTGAACCGCTCCTCAACCTGCGCCATCAGGCGAGTCTTGCGCGCCATACAGCTCCCTCCACTGCGTCGCGTTGACCGTAGTTATAGCAGTGACCAAGCCAACAGTCAATCAATCACCTACCCATCTTCCATGATTTTTCATATGCAATCATCTAACTGATTAACTATGCATATTTCTATGTTTTGTTTAAGAAACGTTCAGAACACCCCGCTCCCAGGAGCGCTGGTAGAATGAAGCAGGGCCGTGCGCCGCACCACGGTGCGGCCCGTGCAGATGAGGCCCCGGAGAGGCCCTGAAGCGATGCAAGATGCTCTGCTGGTCATCCTGGCCGCCATAACGCCCCTCGGAGAGCTGCGGGCCTCGGTGCCGCTGGGCATCCTGCACTTCGAGTTGGGTTGGCCTTTGGTCTATGTTCTTTCCGTGCTGGGCAACCTGCTCCCCGTCCTTCCCATCCTGTGGATGCTCTCCACGATCGGTGAGCGGCTTGAACGCTCGGACACGCTGGCGGGCCGGCTTATGCGCTGGCGCACCCGGCGGGTGGAGGCGCTGTGGGGGGAACGGGTGCGCCGCCATGGCCCGTGGGCGGTGGCGCTGATCGTGGCGATCCCCTTCCCGCTCACCGGGGCGTGGACGGGGACGCTCGCCGTATGGGCGCTGCGGGTGCCGGTGCGCTCGGGCCTGGTGGCCATCGGCGCTGGCGTGCTGGTGGCGGGTGTGGTGGTGACGGCGCTGACGCTGGCAGGTGTGGGGCTGGTGAAGCTGCTCTAGCCCCCCTGCCCTGCCGCGATACCGGAGACCAGGAGGAGAGGCCCATGCATCTTTGGGAGAAGGTCCAGCGCAATCACGGCCTGGAGCACGCCACCATCAGCCTGCTGCTGGCGCGGGTGCAGGAGGGGGCCATCGCGGGTCGCCCGCTCGCGGGCTATTCGGTGCCCGGTGGTTTCGTGGTGATGGGCGATCTGCCCACCGAGGGGGTGGAGGAGGCAGCCGAGCAGGCGCTGGCCCGGATGCAGGCGGGCGAGGGGCACCTGGCCGTCTCCCCCTTCTGCGGCACCAACATCGTGGTGGCGGCGGGCCTCACCAGCGTGGGCGCCCTCGCGGGCTACCGGCTGGCGAGCCGGGGGCTGGCCGGGTTGATGCGCGCCTTCTCCAACGCCGCCCTGGGCATCGTCGCTGCCCAACCGCTGGGCCGCTGGGTGCAGGCGCGCTACACCACCTCGTCGGACGTGGGCATGATGGCGGTGGAGTCGGTGAGCGCGCACACCGTCGGCCCGCTCACCGTCCACTGGGTCGCCACCTCGTTCGAGGGCTAGCGGCGCCCTGCCACCCTAGCGGCCTTTGAACACCGGCTTGCGCTTCTCCACGAAGGCGCGCTGCCCCTCACGCCGGTCCTCCGACATGGCCAGCACCGTGGAGCAGCGCTGCTCGAAGTCGATGCCAGAGTCGATGTCCGTCTCCCCCGCCACGTTGGCGGCCATCTTGATGTGCGCCACGGACAGTGGGGGCTTTTCCAGGATCACCCCGGCCAACGCGCGCGCCTCGTCCATCAGCGCGGCCGGCTCGGCCACCGCGTTCACCAGGCCCCAGGTGTGGGCGGTGGCGGCGTCGATGAACCGCGCGGTGAGCATCAGCTCCTTGGCCCGCGCCACGCCGATGAGCCGGGGCAGGCGCTGGGTGCCGCCCGCACCGGGCAGGATGCCCAGGTTGATCTCCGGCAACGCCATCGTCGCGGTGGCGGCGGCGATGCGCAGGTCGCACGCCATGGCCAGCTCCAGCCCGCCGCCGGCGGCGGGGCCGTTGATGGCGGCGATGGTCACCTGCGGGAGCTTCTCCAGACGCCGGAAGGTGGGCGAGAGCTGGGCCGAGGTGCGCTGGAGGCGGAAGTCATCCGGGCTCTCAGCGCGCTCCTTGATGTCGGCCCCGGCGCAGAAGGCGCGCCCCTCGCCGGTGACGATGATGACCCGAACGTCCGGGTTCACCTCCAGCTCCCCCACCAGATGCGTGAGGTCGGTGATGAGCCCGCGGCTCAGTGCGTTGAGCCGATCGGGCCGGTTCAGCGTCAGCACCCCCAGGGGGCCATCGGTCTCGAAGCGGAGGGTCTGGTAGGCCATGGTGCAGTCACCTCGTGCGGGGGTTGGGCGCGACGCGCCGTCGGGCATGATAGCCGAGCAAGGGCCGGGTGGGGCCACATCAGGTTGACCCCCCACCCCGCCAGCCCTATAAAGGAAGAGCGTCCCAGTAGCTCAGCGGATAGAGCAGCTGCCTTCTAAGCAGCCGGTCGGTGGTTCGAATCCACCCTGGGACACCACCCTCCTCCAGCGCCCAGAGGACCATGAGCGAGCAGCCCCACCCCAAACCCTCCCCACGGCGTGACGCCACGCAGGACGCCGAACGCACCCAGGGCGCACAGGAGGACTACAAGCCCTCCGTGCACCCGGATGACGAGCGCTTCGACTACGAGGAGCGCACCCACGGGAACACCCGGCGCATCTAGGCGCCGGAGCGGCGAGCGCGCGTGCTAGGATGGCCGCACCCCCCGCGCGAGGTGTCCGCCATGCCCCTGCACCCCGAGGTCCGCAAGCGCCTGGAGGCCGAGGCCGCCCTGGGCCTGCCACAGCCGTGGCAACAGACCCCCACCGAGGCACGGACGCAGCGCGAGGCGGCTGCCGGGCAGCCCGGCCCCGAGGTCGGTGCGGTGAGCGACCACGTGGTGGAGACGTCCAACGGCCCCGTGCCCGTGCGCCTCTATAAGCCCCTGGGCGCGAGCGATGGCCCCCTACCCACCCTGGTGTGGATGCACGGCGGCGGCTGGGTCATCGGGTCCATCGCCTCCACCGACGCAACCGCCCGCTCGCTGGCCAACGCCGCGGGGTGCGCGGTGGTCTCGGTGGAGTACCGCCTGGCCCCGGAGACCAAGCACCCCGGCCCGCTGGCCGACTGCTACTTCGCGTTCCTGTGGGCGGCCATCGGCGGCGCCGAGCGCGGGTTGGATCCGGAACGCGTCGCCATCGGAGGGGCATCCGCCGGAGGCAACCTGGCGGCGGCGCTGGCGCTGCGCCTGCGCAATCGCAAGGGACCCAGGCCGTGCTTCCAGCTGCTGGTCTACCCGGTGACGGACTCACGGATGGACACCCCCTCCTACGAGGAGAACGGCGAGGGATACGGGCTCTCCCGCAAGTCGATGGCCTGGTACTGGGAGCAGTATCTGGCGGTCCCGGACCACGCCGATGACCCCTACGCCGCCCCCATGCGCGCCGAGTCACTCACCGGGCTGCCCCCTGCCCTGGTGCTCACCGCCGAGTACGACCCGCTGCGCGATGAGGGCGAGGCGTACGCCGCACGCATGCAGGCCGATGGCGTTCCCGTCGCCTGCACCCGCTACCCGGGCATGGTGCACGGCTTCTTCAACACCGCCACCCCCGCCCCGCTGACGGACGATGCCATCGCCGAGGCGGCTGCAGCCTTGCGGGCAGCGTTCGGCGGACTATAATCGCCGAACCATGCCACACTGGTCAGACACCATCGTCGAGGCTCTGCGTGCCCATGACATCCGCATCGTGCCCTACGTGCCCGATGCCGTCGGCTGGCAGGTGCTCTCCAAGCTGGACGCCGACCCTGCCTTCCATACCGTCCCCTGCACGCGGGAGGAGGAGGCCATCGGCATCGCCGCCGGGGCCATCGCCACGGGCACCAAGGCCGCGGTGTTCATGCAGTCCAGCGGCTTCGGCAACACGGTGAACGCACTGGCGCAGCTGGCTGTGGCCTCCCGCGTGGGGATGCCGCTGTTCATCGGCATGCGCGGCGGGCTGGGCGAGTTCAACGCCGTGCAGGTGCCCGCCGCCCAGGCGATACCGGGCATCCTGGATGAGCTGAACATCCAGCACTACGCCCCCCAGCGCGAGGACGAACTGGCGAAGACCGTGGACGGGGCGCTGACCCTGGCTACGTCTAGCCGCTTCCCCGTTGCCGTGCTGCTCTACTCCATCCTGGTGGGGGCGAAGCGTGCGTAGGGCTGAGGGCATCGCAGCACTGATCGAACGGATCGGGGACGCACCCATCGTGGCGAGCCTGGGCCCGTCCACCTTCGACCTGTTCGCGGCGGGCGACCGCCCGTCCAACCTCTACACCTGGGGGGCGATGGGCCTCGCCTCCTCCATCGGGCTGGGCGTCGCCCTGGGCGCGCCTGACCGGAGGGTCTTCGTCACCGACGGCGACGGCTCACTGCTCATGAACCTGGGATCCCTCGCCACCATTGCCCGGCAGGCGCCGGCCAACCTGGTGCACATCGTGTGGGACAACCACATGTGGGCCGAGACGGGTGGCCAGCCCACCCACACCGCCACCGGCACGGACCTGGCGGGCATCGCCCGCGCCGCCGGCATCCCACAGGTGGCCGCTGTGAGCGACCTGGGCACCTTCAACGCCGCCATCGAGCGCGCCCTCACCGAGGACGGCCCCTGGTGCATCGTCGTTGAGGTCGAGGAGGCAGGGCGCGCCGGGCGCCCCACCGTCCACGCCGACGAGAACTTCCTGCGCTTCAGCCGGACGTTCGCGCGCTAGGCGCGCTTGCCCCGCCCGGCTGGCGCCGGGCTCGATGGAAGGGAAACACCCCCTGGGCCTTTCGCGCCGAGCCCTTCCCCGCTCGCTACGCTCGCTCGTCCGAAGGGGGACACCCCCTGGGCGCTTCGCGCCGAACCCCCGGCGGGGGGAGGTGCCCTCCCCCACTGCACCCCCCTAGCCCGGACTCTCCCTGGCTTTGGGCGTGTTTGGGGCTGCGCCCCACGAGAGGCCCCGAACTATAGGTGCTGGCCTGTGCGAGCCCAGCGAGCGGGGCCGCAGGCCCCACGTTGAGCGCCCGGCAGGGCGCGTAGACGGGGGTTCGGCGTCCGGAGGAAGCCCAGGGGGTGTCCCTCTTTAACGAGGCTGCCGCAGGCAGCCGGGGGCAGAGGGTGTCCCCCTTGAACGAGCGAACCGAAGGTGAGCGGGGCGAAAGAGAGCGCCGGGCGAATGCCCGCGCTCTCTTCTGCTTGATGTGCTACCAGCGCTTGGCTAGGCGTCTGCCTCTTCGATGGTGATGCTCACCAGCGACTCGCCAGGCTTGGAGGCGCTCATGGGGTCACGCGGGGCGATGGAGAGGAGCACGTCCAGCCCCTTCTGCACCTTGCCGAACACGGCGTGGCGCCCGTCCAGGTGGGGGGTGGCGTCATGGGTGATGAAGAACTGGGAGCCGTTGGTGTTGGGACCAGCGTTGGCCATGGAGAGCACGCCCGGCCCGTCATGGCGTAGCCCCTCACCGAACTCATCGTTGAACCGGTAGCCCGGCCCTCCCCTCCCCGTGCCGGTGGGGTCGCCCGCCTGGGCCATGAAGCCGGGAATCACCCGGTGGAACGTGGTGTCGTCGTAGAAGCCCTCGCGGGCGAGGAACACGAAGTTGTTCACCGTCTTGGGAGCCTTGTCCGCGAAGAGGCGCACGACGAACTCGCCCTTCCCGGTCTTGAAGGTGGCGGTGTAGCGCTTGGCGGGGTCGATGGTCATGGCGGGCGGGGCGTCGTACTGCTTGGCCACGGGGCATGCTCCAGGAAGGGTTTCGGGCCAGCATACCGCACACGGCATGGTTGGGACAGACGAAGTCCCAGAACGAGCGAAGAGGCCGGGGCATGAGCCCCCGGCCTCTTCGTGGTCCGATCCTCGCTGAGGCTACTTCTTCTTGGCCCCGCCAACCGTCTCGATGATGAGCTTGGTCACCACGTACGGGTCCATGTTGGCGTTGGGGCGCCGGTCCTCGATGTAGCCCTTGCCGTCCTTCTCCACCTGCCAGGGGATGCGGACGGAGGCGCCACGGTTGGAGACGCCGTAGGAGTATTCCTTGAAGGAGGCCGTCTCGTGCAGGCCCGTGAGGCGCTCCTCGATGCGCGCGCCGTAGTTGGCGATGTGCAGGTCGTGGCGGGTGCGCAGCGCCTCGGCGGCGTCGATGTTGGGCTGGTAGCCCGCGCGCATCGCCTTGGAGGAGAAGTTGGTGTGGCACCCAGCGCCGTTCCAGTCACCGCGCACCGGCTTGGGGTCAAGGGTGGCGCTGACGCCGAAGTCCTCACCGATGCGGTAGAGCAGCCAGCGGGCGATCCACATGTGGTCAGCCACCTCAGGCGTGCCCAGGGGGCCCACCTGGAACTCCCACTGGCCCGGCATCACCTCGGCGTTGATGCCACTGATACCCAGGCCCGCGTCAAGGCACGCCTCCAGGTGCGCCTCCACCACGTCACGGCCGAACACCTCGTCGGCGCCCACGCCGCAGTAGTAGCCACCCTGGGGAGCGGGGAAGCCGCCCTCGGGGAAGCCCAGGGGCCGGGAGCCATCGAAGAAGGTGTACTCCTGCTCCAGGCCAAACATGAACTCCTCGCCCGCGTACTTGCTGGCCAGCTCGGCGCAGGCGGCGCGCGTGTTGGTGGGGTGCGGGGTCATGTCGGTGAGGAGCACCTCGCACAGCACCAGCTTGTTGTCGCCGCCGCGGATCGGGTCCGGGCAGACGAACACCGGCTTGAGCACGCAGTCGGAGGCGTGGCCAGCCGCCTGGTTGGTGGATGAGCCGTCGAAGCCCCAGATGGGAGGCTCCTTGCCTTCCTCCAGGATCTTGGTCTTGGAGCGCAGCTTCGCGGTGGGCTGCGTCCCGTCGATCCAGATGTACTCGGCGCGGTAGACCATGTCGGCACCCTCCAGGAGATGCCCGCCGGTTGCTCCCCTCTCCGGGGCCGTGGGCTGATGGGTGAAGATTAAGCCCAGCGGCCCCCCGCCAACAATGGGCGGAGGGCCGCTCGCGAGCATCTGTAACGGAATCGTAACGAGTGGGGCCGCGGCCCCGCTGCCTAGCACAGATTCTTGATGTCGTTCAGGGACTGGGGCACGATCTTCTCGATGACCAGCGGGGTGCCCTGCACCGGGGAGAACTCCAGCGCGAAGGGGTTGTAGCGCGAAAGCAGCCGGGAGGAGGAGTCGATGAACGGGTCCGAGGTGTCGGTGCCCAGGTTGTAGTAGAGCCCGGCGTTGTTGTCGTAGGAGTAGTCCACCAGCCAGACGGTGATGACCGCGCGCTCCGTGGGTTCCAGGGAAAAGTCACCGTCGTTGGCGCCGGAGAAGGCCACCGTCCAGGCCACGTTGTTGATCACCTGGCGCTGGTCCACGAAGTTGATCACCAGCGAGTTGGTGTCCCCCGAGCTCTCCAGCGACCCGTTGGTGCTGTTGAGCCGGTAAGCCGGCGTCACGTCGATGGGCAGTCCGGACAGCGTCACCGCCGCCGTCACCGCGATCTTGGCCACCGCGGCCACCTGGTCGGCGGTCGTGGCAGGGTTGCCATCGATGTCCACATCGCCCTTGTAGGCGATGGTGTTGCCGTTCAGCGTGATTTTGGACCGCACCTCGTCGATGGCGGCGTTGACGGTCTCGCTGCTCTTCTGCGAGGAGAACACGCCTGCGGTCAGCTCCGTGTAGGCGAAGACCGACGCGACCACCACGAAGGCGATCAGGATGTTCGCGGTCTCAAGCCCGGTGATACCGCGCTCAGACCGCAGCGTCCGCGCTGCACGTTGACTGATGTACCTGAACATCTGCTTCTCCATCCCCCCTGCTGGATAGCCGGAGCCTTACCACGCAACCCCAGCGGGCCACTCCATTGCTCGTCCGCTTCCCGCGGACTACATGGACAATGGTGCTGCAAGAGGGCCTGCGAGCAAATCAGAGCAACACTCAACTTGGTTGGGGAATACCTCCCCCGCCATTGGGCGCTGACCCCTACGAGTTTTCTTGTAGAACTTCAGGCGGGGGATGGCCCGGCCCTTCAGGCACGGACGTCACGCGCTCGCGGAGGAATAAGAAGGGGGCGGGACCGAGTGTCCCGCCCCCTTCGGGCGCGCTGTTCTCAGCAGGCCTCTAGAGCCAGGTGACGAACTCACCCACGGGCGTGCGCGCGGACTTGGAGTCCTCGTCCGGAACGCCCACAGCCAGCATGGCGGTCATCTTCCAGCCCTCACCGGCGCCCACCAGCCCGTCCACCGCCGGGACGCGGGTGGTGCGCCCGGTGTCGATGGTGACCGAGAGGCCCTCGGCGTAGCCCGCCAGCGCCATGTTCTGGATCGCCAGCAGCAGCGCGGCGTAGTTCTCCTTGTCCACGAAGGCGTCGGGCGCGCCCACGTAGTAGCAGAAGACGATGTAGGCAGGGTCGGTGACCTTGGCGCCGTAGGGGGCAGCGCGCTTGGCGTCCTGCCACTCCTCGGTCAGTGCGGCGACCACCGCATCGGCGATCTTGGCCCGCAGGGGCGAGTCCTTGGCGATGGCCACGAACCGCCACGGCTCATTGTTGCGGTGGTTGGGCGCCCAGATCGCGGGGCCCAGGATCTTCTGCATGGTGGCCTTGGAGACGGGGGTGTCCTTGAACTTCCAGGCGGAGCGGCGCTTGTAGAGCGCCTCGTACACGGAGACGTTGGAGGCAGGGACCTGCATGGCGGACCAGAGCTGCTTCTCAGCGGCCATCTTCTTCTCCTCGGCTGCGGGAGTGGTGCTTTCGCGGTGTCCCATGCTATCACGCGCGCTTTGACCCCGGACGCCGCACGGCGCACAATGGCGCGCCATGCGCCTCGCCATCCATCTGCAGTCCCACGCCGCCTCTTCGGGCGATCCGGCCGGTGTGTTCCCTGCGCTGGCCGCCTGGGCGCGCTGGGCCGAGGAGGTGGGGTTCGACGCGCTCTCGGTACTGGACCACCTCGAGCCCTTCGGCCCCGTGGGCCCGCGCACCACGCCTCTGCTGGAGGGGTGGACGGTGCTGGCGGGCCTGGCAGGGGTGAGCAGCCGCATCGGTCTGCTGACGCTGGTGAGCAACGTGAGCCTGCGCACCGCCTCCCTGCTGGCTCGGACGGCGGCGGCGTTGGACCACGTGAGCGGGGGGCGCATGGCGCTGGGCGTCGGTTCCGGCGGCTACCGGCCGGAGTACCGCGCGCACGGACTCCCCTACCCGTCCTTCGCCGAACGCACCGCCCTGCTGGAGGAGACGCTGGTGGCGGTGCGCGCGCTGTGGGAGCGCCCGCGCGCCACCTTCGAGGGGCGGCTCGTCCACCTGGCCGATGCGGTGTGCGAGCCCAAGCCTTTGCACCGGCCCTGGGTGGTGGTGGGCGGGCGCTCGGAGCCCACGCTGGCGGTGGCGGCGCGTCACGCTGACGCCGTCAACGTGGTGGGTGCCGGGCCTCGCGATGCCGCAGAGGTGAGCGGGCGCCTCACGGCGTTGGCCCAAGCAGCGGAGCGCAGTGAGGGAACGGTGGAGCTGACGGTGCTGGAGCGGGTCATCATGGGGCGCACGTCAGCGGAGGCGCAGGCGGCATGGGCGGCGGCGGGCTCACCGATGCGCGGGGGACACCGTGGCCTGGTGGGCACGCCGAAGCAGGTGGTGGAGCAGGCCCTGGCCTATGCGCGTGCGGGCGCGGGCACGCTGTTCGTCCATTTCCCGCCAGGGGATGAGCGTTCACCCGCGCTGTTCGCCGAGCGGGTGCTCCCCGCGCTGCGTGGCTAGCCGATGCGGTAGCAGGCGCGGGCGCTCCCCGCGCTGAGCCGCTCAGCCTGGGCGCCCGACAGCGGCCCCGCCGCGGTACGGATCGCCTCCAGCACCTGAGGGTAGGAGGCACGGTCCGACCCCAACGGCCAGCCGGAGCCCGCCAGCACCCGATCCACGCCGAACAGACGCACCACCGGCTCCTCGAACAGCGCCAGGTGCGCCGTGCGCCAGTCCTCCACGTCCAGCCCCACCAGTCCCGTGGCCTTCACCCACACGTTGGGGCGGGCCTCCAGGTTCAGCAACGCCACACCCCACGGCTCGCGCTCGGAACGCCCGATGTAGGGCTGCCCCATGTGCGTGAGCACGATGCGCAGGTCAGGGAGGCGCTCCGCGAGGGCGGTCACCGCGTTGATCTGCCGCATCTCCACCAGCAGGTCCGCCGCGAGGCCCCCGGCGCTCACCTGCTCAAGCCCTGCCACCACCGCGTCATCGCACGGGTACCAGGCGGAGGTCTGCGCGCGCGCATCCACCAGCACGCCCTTCACCTTGGGGAACGCACTCAGGGCGTCCAGCGTCTTCGCCAGGTCGCTGGCCAGCGGGTCCACCCATGCGACCAGCCCGGCGACGCGCGCGTCATCCGCCGTCTCCCGCGCAGCCTGCAGCGAGGCTTCGGCGCTCGGCTCCTCCGCCGCCACCACCGCGGCGGCGACCCCGGCCTCATCCAGGAGGCGGTCGCGCTCGGCCGCCCCGCCGGGGACGAAGGTGAAGTGGGCGTCGATAGTGCCAGTGGCCACGGTCATGGGTTCTCCCTCTGGTGTGCTGGGGTTGGCGGCTGGCCCTGCCGGAGTCCGCGGATGGCGGGGCTGGTGAGGGCGGCCAGTGCGAGGACCGTGATGAGCACACCCCCCAGCGCCACCGCCACCGGCACACCGGTGAGGCGAGCCAGGGCAGCTGCCTGGGTGCCGGACAGAGGCATGATACCCCAGACCATGGCGTACAGCCCAAGCACCCGGCCCCGGTACTCGTCCGGGATGATGAGTTGAAGCGCGCCCATGGCCCCGGTGTTGAAGAGTGTCTGGGTGAAGCCCACCACGAACATAAGCACCAGGGCCAGCGGATAGGAGCCCACCAGCCAGGCCGTGAGGGAGAACCCCGCCAGCGCCACGCCCGTGGACGCCGCACCGCCGATGACCATCCAACCGCGTCGGCGCGTCAGGCCCGCGCTCCCCATGGCGAGGCCCACCGTGACCACGCTGGCCCCTGCGCCCGCCGCCGCCAGCAACCCGCCCTGTCGGTCGATACCCACACCCAGCACGTCGGCGGCGAACACGGGCATCAGCACCACGTAGCTCCAGCCGAAGAGCGCCTGCAGGTAGGAGAGGAGCAGCAGGAAACCCACCGCCCGGTCCGCGCTGGCGTAGCGCACCGCATCGGCCAGGTCCCGCAGGGGGTGGCGCTGCGCCGTCCCTGTCCCCGGCACTCCCACCAGCGCCATCATCAGCGGCATCAGCATCACCAGGGCTGCGGCTGCCAGGAAGGCCACCGCGATGCCCGTCATGGGGTCCTCGCTCACCAGACCCACCACCAGTCCGGCGGCGGCGGGGCCCACCACGCGGGTGGACTGCCAGACCAGGGAGTTGAGCGCCACCGCGCTGATGAGCGCCTCGCGGGGAACCAGGCGCGGGAAGTAGGCCGAGCGCGCGGGAGAGTCGAAGGAACTCAACCCCGCGATAGCCGTGGCCAACGCCAGCACATGCCACACCTGCACCGAGCGCGTGAGCGTGAGCACCCCCAGGCCCGCAAGCCCCAGCGCGATGCCCGCCTGGGTGAGCCCGATGAGCCTGCGCTTGTCCACCCGGTCAGCGGCAACCCCTCCAGCCACACCCAGGGCGATGGCGGGGACGCCCGTGACCACGCCCAGCACCCCCAGGGCCCACGCCGAGCCCTCCAACTGGTGCATCAGCACGAACTCCAGGAACAGGAATCCTTGGTAGCCGATGACCGCAGAGATGAGCCCGCTCCAGTAGTAGCGGAAACGGGAGTGATGCAGCGCGGGCGGCAGGCCTGCCCGCACTCTGGGGAGGAGGTTTCTAGCCATGGGGAACACCGTTGCTATCGCGCCCATTATGGGCTGCTGAAGCGCTCGGAGCCAGTGCGCCGGGTGCGCAACGGCGGGACGAACGGAGAGGAAGAGCATGAAACATGAGGAGAAACCGGGTGATGAATAATGAGAGAATCGACAGGGAATCGAAGTGGGATGCGTGCGGCTTGCGGAGGGCGAATCAAGGTGGTTCGAAACGCATCAATCTGCGCCGAAAGCGCCAGGATGCGGCAGCGTTCAAACAACGAACGGTGTCACAGATATGACGACAATGAGTGTGTGATCAGATGCCCAAGCTGGATATCGTAACCATCAACGAAGCCAAGGTGAATTCCGCCACCGGCAAGCGCGTGGAGATCCTGCGCGAGTACATCGGCTACATCCAGGCCGTCCCCGCCGGCCAGGCGGGCAAGCTCGCCGCCTCCGCGCAGGAGACCACCAACGCCATCCGCCGCCGCCTGGGCAACGCTGCCAAGGCGCTGGGCGTGGGCCTGGCCGTGCGTCGCACGGGCGATGCCATCTTCTTCTGGGTGGAGCAGCCCGTCCGCAAGCGTCGCGGCCGCAAGCCTAAGAACGCGGCCTGATCCGCACCGTTCTCCACGCAGAAACGCCCCCGGTACCGGGGGCGTTTCTCATAAGGCATCCATCGCGTGGTGGTGCCCCATCTCGCACATCGCTAGCGGGTCTTGTCCAGCTCCAGAATCGCGCGCGCCTCATGGCCCACGCCCTGGTCCAGGCACTCCTGGTAGGTGGCGAACAGGCCGCGTGCCACCAGATTGACCGTCAGCGGGTCAGCATCCGGCATGAGGGACAACTGCTCACGCGCCTTCTTCAGCCGCTCAAGGCGTGCCAGGAACTCCGACTGGATCAGATTGAAGGAGCGCCCCGGCGCCGGGCCCACGGGGGCGAAGCCCTCGTCCAGACCCGTCCCGCCCGCACCGGGCTCCGGCTGCTGCATCGAATAGCGAGCGTATTGCATGATCCCCCCGATCAGGCGCATCCCCTGCGCCGCTGCGTGGAGTCCGCCGGCCTTCCCCGCCCGACGTCTGCCACGCACCCAACCTAGCACCGGGCCCGGGCGTCGGCGTGGGGGGCACCCCACTGTTGCATTGAGGGAGCCCCCGCACCGATGCACGGGGTTTCACGCACGCCTGGGCAGGGCTAGCGGGAGAGGGAGAGGAGCGCAGCGGCGAGCTTGCGTGGGTCGTGACGGGAGGGGAAACCGTCGTCGATCACATCGCACCGCACCACCTTCCCCTCGAAGCCGGGGACCGGCCCCTCCAGCGAGAGGGGGGTCTGTTGGTGCTGCGGCGGGATGTGGCGCGGGGCGCTGTTCACCAGGAAATGCGTGGGGTGGATGCCCGTGTGCTCCATGAACACGCGCAGGTGCTCCTCGGCGGTGAGGCCGTCCGTCTCCCCGTGCTGGGTGGCGATGTTGCAGACGAACACCTTGGGGGCGTTGGCCCGTTCCACCGCCTCCCGTATGCCCGAAATCAGCAGGTTGGGGATCAGGCTGGTGTACAGGCTGCCTGGTCCGAGGACGATGAACTGTGCGTTGGTGATGGCCTCCGCCGCTGCGGGGTTGGCCGCCGCGCCCGCAGGCTCCAGCCAGATGTCGGCGATGGCCTCCTGGGAGGCGCCCACCGCTGATTCGCCGCCCAGCACCCGCCCCGAGGCGGTGCGCGCCATCAGGTGCAGGTCTGCCGCAGGGCTGGACGGCATCACCCGCCCGCGCACGCCCAATATCTGCCCCGCCGCCTCCAGTGCCCCCTGCAGGTCCCCCTGGATGTGCACCAGCGCAGCCAGCAGCAGGTTGCCCAGGCTGTGACCGCCCAGGCTGCCGTCCGAATCGAATCGGTGGGAGAGCAAGCGCTCCATCAGCGGTTCCGACTCCGCCAGGGCCACCAGGCACTGGCGCGCATCCCCCGGCGGAGGGATACCCAACTCGCTGCGCAGGCGCCCGGATGAGCCGCCGTCGTCCGCGACGGTGACGATGGCCGTCACCTGGTCGGTGCGCTCCTTGAGCCCCCGCAGCAGCGAGGAGAGGCCCGTGCCCCCGCCGATGGCAACCACGCGGGGGCCGCCGCTGCGCTCGCGGTGTGAGGCCAGGCCCACCAGGGCGCTGCCGCCCCGGCCCGCGTAGGCAGAGCCGTGGGCCAGGCGCCGGTTCAGCCGGAAGGCGGCAAGGCCCGCCAGCACCAGCCCCAGGACGATGAGCACCATCCCCCGTGCCACCCCTCCCAGCAGATGGCCCAGGGTGAGCACCCGACCCACGTTCACGATGGTGGTCGTCAGCGAGACAGACACCGCGAAGGCGATACCCAGGGCGATGAGCAACACGCCCACCACCCCAGCCAGCACCCAGCGCTTGAGGCCGATGCCCGGAAGCAGCAGCGCCCGCAGCTGCTCGCGCGAGGGGGACGGACGGGGGCTGTTGTTCGGGGGGATGGACATGACGGGTACGCCTAGCGTAGCCCCCGCGAGTGGGGAAGGAAAGCGCTCACGGCTCGATTTACACCCCAGCGCGCCCTTTGCTATCGTGGCCGTGCCGCCACGTGCGGGCATGGATGGCCGGGCGAGGCCCGGCGGGAGTGAGCGCGTTGCACATCGCGATCGGCGCCGATCACGCGGGCCTCGCCATGAAGGAGGAGGTCTCCTCGTGGCTGAGCGCGTGGGGCCACGTGGTGCTCGACCTAGGAGCCCACACCTACGATGCCCAGGACGACTACCCTGACTTCGCTGCCCAGGTGGCCCACGCCGTGGCTGACGGCGCCGCGGAGCGCGGGGTCATCGTGTGCGGGTCGGGCGTTGGCGCCTCCATCGCCGCCAACAAGGTGGCCGGGGTGCGGGCGGCCATGTGCCACGACACCTACTCCGCCCACCAGGGCGTCGAGCACGACGACATGAACGTGCTCTGCATGGGCGGGCGGGTCATCGGCCCTGAGGTCGCCAAGGAGGTGCTGGCGGCCTTCGTGGGCGCCTCCTTCACCCACGACGAGCGCCACGTCCGCCGGCTCAACAAGGTGAAGGCCATCGAGGCCGCATCCCTCCAGGGCGCCCGCCCCTAGCGCCCGTCCCCACTCAGGAGCAGCCCATGGGCGAGACCACCGTCCAGCGGATCCAGGCCAGCGGCCAGTCGGTGTGGATCGACAACATCCGCCGCTCCATGCTCACCACCGGCGCGCTGCGCGCCCTGGTGCAGGCGGGGGTGAGCGGGCTCACCTCCAACCCCACCATCTTCGAGAAGGCGCTGTCCGAGGACGGCGAGTACGATGCCCCCCTGGCTGAGCTGATGGCCGAGGGGCTGGGCACCGAGGCCGCCTTCGAGCGCATGGCCGCCGAGGACATCCAGGGCGCGGCCGACGTGCTCCGGGGCGTGTTCGATGCCACCGATGGACGCGACGGCCACGTCTCGCTGGAACTGCCTCCTCCCCTGGCCGATGATGCGCGCCCCACTGTGCGGGAGGCCCAGCGCCTGGTGCGGGAGATCGGCCGCCCCAACGTGATGATCAAGGTTCCCGCCACCCCCGCGGGCGTGGAGGCGTTCCGCCAGCTCACGGCGGCGGGGGTGAACGTCAACGTCACCCTCATCTTCGCCCTGGACACCTACCGGGCCGTGGCGGAGGCGTACCTTGCGGGGCTGGAGGAGCGCGCCCGGGCGGGCGGCGACCTGAGCTCCCTGGCCTCCGTCGCCTCCTTCTTCGTGAGCCGGGTGGACACCGCTGTGGACGCCAGCCTGCGCAGGCGCATCACGGCCGGGGAGGCAGGGCTGGAGGCCCTGGTGGGCACCGCCGCCACGGCCAACGCGCGCGCCGCCTACGGCGTGTTCGGGGAGCTGTTCGGAGGGCCACGCTTCGCGGCTCTGGCCGCGCGCGGGGCGCGGGTGCAGCGCCCGCTGTGGGCGTCCACCTCGACCAAGGACCCGTCCCTCCCGGACACCTTCTACGTGGACGGGCTCATCGGCCCCGACACCGTGAACACCGTCCCGCCTGCGACGCTGGACGCGGTGCTCGACCACGGGGCCGACGCCGTTGCCCTGACACCACGTGCCGTGGCCCAAGGGGTGGCGCAACTGGAGGCGCTGGCCCGGGCGGGCGTGGACATGGACGCCGTGACGGACCGGCTGCTGGTGGAGGGTCTGGGCGCCTTCGGGGCCTCCTACCGCAGCGTGCTAGAGAGCATCGAAGCGCGCCGCGCCACCCTGGGGGGGCGCTGAGGTCGGCAACAGGGAGGAGCCTCGTGGACATCGGCATGGTCGGGCTGGGCCGCATGGGCGGCAACATGGCCGAGCGGCTGCACCAGGCGGGACACCGGGTGGTCTGCTACGACCGCGACCCGGACGCGCGCGATGCCGCCGCCGGGCGGGGGCTGGAGTCGGCCAACTCCCTGGAGCACCTGGCCGAGACGCTCGCCGCCCCTCGCTCGGTGTGGGTGATGGTGCCGTCGGGGAACCCCACCGAGGGCACCATCGCAGCCCTGGCCGACGTGCTGGAACGGGGGGATGTGGTGGTGGACGGCGGCAACACCCACTACCGCGATAGCCAGCGCCGGGGAGCCGAGCTCCAGCACCGCGGCATCGGCCTGGTGGACGTGGGCGTCTCCGGCGGCGTGTGGGGCCTGACCGAGGGCTACTGTATCATGGCGGGGGGCACCACGGAGCAGGTGGCCCAGGTGACGCCCGCGCTGCGCTCCCTGGCCGCCACCGAGCAAGGCTTCGCCCACGTGGGGGCCCTGGGCGCGGGACACTACGCCAAGATGATTCACAACGGTATCGAGTACGGATTGATGCAGGCCTACGCCGAGGGGTTCGAGCTCCTGCGCGCCAAGGGAGAGTTCAACCTGGACGTGGCGCAGGTCTCCGAGCTGTGGCGCCACGGGAGCGTAATACGCTCCTGGCTGCTGGACCTGACCGCACAGGCCCTGTCCGAGGATGATGACCTGGGTGACATCCAGCCCTGGGTGGAGGACTCCGGCGAGGGGCGCTGGACGGTGGAGGAGTCGGTGGAATTGGCCGTGCCGATCCCCGTCATCTCCATGGCCCTGCAGGCCCGCTTCCGCTCCCGCCAGTCCGATGCATTCGGGTTCAAGCTGCTGGCCGCCATGCGCCGCCAGTTCGGCGGCCACCCCGTGCGCCGGCGCATCTAGCCCATCTCGCCTGGGGCGCGCGCCAAGCGCGTTCCCGGCCTGCACGCCCTCTGGTACGCTCGCTCTAGGAGGCGACCATGTGCGGCATCTTGGGCTACACCGGCCGCGATGAGGCCGCCCCGCTGCTGCTGGCGGGACTGGAGCGGCTCGCCTACCGCGGCTACGACAGCGCGGGCATCGCCCTGCGCTCCCCCGCTGGCGCGCTGACGGTTCGCAAGGCCGCCGGGCGCATCGGCAACCTGGCGGCGCTGGTGGAGCGCGAGCCCGCCGCGGGCACCAGCGGCGTGGGCCACACCCGCTGGGCCACCCACGGCGCCCCGTCCGATGCCAACGCCCACCCCCACACCGACGCCGCCGGGCGCGTGGTGGCGGTGCACAACGGAATCGTGGAGAACCACACCGAACTGCGTGATCGGTTGGTGGACGCGGGTTACGCGTTCTCCTCCGCCACCGACACCGAGGTGATCCCCAACCTCATCGCATGGCACCTGGACCAGGGCGCCTCATTCCCTGAGGCCGTCCGCCGCATGGCGCTGGAGCTGCGCGGCGCGCACGCCATCGTCTGCATGCACGCGGACACGCCCGGCACGCTGGTGGCGCTGCGTATCGGCCACGCGGGCGGCGCGCTGGTGGGCCATGCCTCCGGTGCGAGCCTGGTCGCCTCTGACCTGACTGCGCTCACCCCCTTCACCCACTCCGTCACCTTCCTCGAACCGGGACAGATGGCGGTGGTCACGCCCGGTGGCTGCACCGTCTCCACGCTGGAGGGTGAGCCCGTGGCGGCGGCCCCGCGCACGGTGGAGCCCGGTGAGCAGGCGGCCGCCAAGGGCGGCTACAAGCACTTCATGCTCAAGGAGATCTTCGAGCAGCCCGAGTCAGCCACCAGTGCCCTGCGCGGGCGCCTGGCCTTCGACCCGCCCGGGGTGAGCCTGGGGGAGCTGCCCTTCGGCCCCGAGGTGCTGCGCGCGGTGGACCGCGCGGTGCTGCTGGGCATGGGCACCAGCCTCAATGCGGCCATGCTGGGCGCGCGCTACATCGAGGCGCTGGCCCGCATCCCCGCAGTGGCGGAGAACGCCGCCGAGTTCCGCTACCGAGACCCGGTGGTGGGCCCTGCCACGCTCGTGGTGGCCGTGACCCAGTCGGGCGAGACCGCCGACACCCTGGAGGCCCTGGCCCTGGCCCGGCGCGCAGGGGCGCGCACCATCGCCATCACCAACACCGCCAACTCCCAGGCCACCCGCATGGCCGAGGGCACACTCCTGATGCACGCCGGCCAGGAGGTGGGCGTCGCGTCATCGAAGACCTTCATCACCTCGGTGGAGACGATGCTGCTGCTGGCCGGGGCCATCGGCTCCGCGCGCGGCGCGCTGGACGCGGCGGGCACCGCAGAACTGGTGGAGACGGCCGCCCGGCTGCCCGCGCTCGTGGGCGATGCGCTGGCGTTGAACGAGGCCGCCTACCCCCGCCTGGTGGCCCGCTTCCTGCACGCGCGGAGGTTCCTGTTCCTGGGCCGTGGGCTGCTCGAGCCCATCGCCCGGGAGGGTGCGCTCAAGCTCAAGGAGATCTCCTACGTCCACGCCGAGGGGATGGCCGCCGCAGAGATGAAGCACGGCCCCATCGCCCTGGTGGACGCCGAGACGCCCACGGTGGCCTTCGCCTTGCGCGATGGCCTGCACGCCAAGATGCTGGCCAACCTGGCCGAGGTGCACGCGCGCGGGGGCCCGGTGCTGGTCATTGCCACCGAGGGTGACGCCGAGGCCGCAGCGGCGGCGGACGAGGTGCTGTGGGTGCCGCCCTGCCCGCCCCTGCTGGCCCCGCTGGCGGCGGTGGTGCCCGCGCAACTGCTGGCCTACCACCTGGCCGAAGCGCTGGGCAACGACGTGGATCAGCCGCGCAACCTGGCCAAGTCCGTCACAGTCGAGTAGGCGCTAACCCCGGCGGGCGTTGCGGCGGCGCGCATTGCGCGAGGGCCCGTGGGGCCCCGCCGGCGGTGCCGCATCGACGCGCGTGGTCATGGGCGCTCGCGCACGCCAGCGCCAGATCAGCGCCACGGCCGCCGTCACCGCGATGACGCCGATCACCTGCGCCATGGGCAACGCGCCCACCTTCCAGTTCCCCGTGCGCAGGAACTCCAGGACGAACCGCTCCGCCGGGTACCAGACGAAGTAGAGCAGGAAGATGTCGCCCACCCGCAGCCGGTGTGCGAAGCGCCGTGCCACCCACAGCAGGACGAACACGCCCGCGAAGGAAAGCAGCGACTCGTACAGGAAGAGCGGGTGGAAGTGGGTGGAGGCCAGGTACTGGCTGGGCCTGAACTCCACAGGGATGAAGATGCCCCAGGGCAGGTCAGTGGGCGGGCCGAACAGCTCATGGTTGAAGTAGTTACCCCACCGGCCGATGGCCTGGCCGAGCAGGAACGCAGGCATGCCGATGTCCATCCAGCGCAGCATGCTCAATCGCGGAGCCCCGCGCTGGGCGGCGCGCCGGTTCACCCACCACACGTAGCTCACCAGGGCAACGACGGCGCCAGTCACCGCGCCGTAGATGCCGATGCCCCCCTCCCACACGGCGAAGATCTTGCCGGGGTTCGCCGCGTAGTAGGGCCACTCGTTGCGGTCGAGCACGTGGTAGATGCGCGCGCCGATGATGCCGAACACCGCGCCCAGCAGGGCGATGTTGGAGGCGTGCTCCGGGTTCTCATGCAGGCGGCGCGCCTCCCGCTGGGCCAGCACCAACCCGGCCAGCAGGCCGGAGACGATGAGCACGCCGTACCAGCGCAGGAAGAGGGGGCCCAGGTGCAGGCCCTGGAACGTGAGCTCGATGACGCACCTCCGCCGCCGGTCATCGGCGGCGTCCCTGGGATGCAACCGGCGCGCGGGCCGGTGCCGCAAGTATACGGGCTAGCGGGGCTCGACGAACCGGCGCGGGGCCCGCCCGGCCCAGGGCATCGCCTGCTCCAGCGCCGCGCTGACGCGCAGCAGCGTCTCCTCCCCCCCGTGGCGGCCCACCAGCTGGATGCCGATGGGCAATCCGTCGGCTCCCGGCTCACAGGGGATGGACACCGCCGGGCGGCCCGTGAGGTTGGCGTGGACGCAGAAGGGCGTGTAGCCCCAGGAGGGATGCACCTCGCGCCCCTCGATGTGGGTGGGCGGCTGGTCGATGAGGAACGGTTGGACCGCCAGCGTGGGCATGACCAACACGTCGTACGTCTCGAAGAAGTCCATGAAGCGCGAGCGGTGCCACTCCAGCGCCCGCAGCGCCATGGCGTAGCGCGTTGCGGGCCAGGCCATGGCATCCTCCAGCCAGCGCACCAGCCGGGGCGGCAGCAGCCCTCCCTTCCCCGCTGCGATGGCCGGGCCCAGGTGCACGGCCAGGTCCGTGAGGGAGAGCGTCGCCCAGGTGGAGACGGCATCGGCGGTCACCACGGAGGGGGCTGCCTCCTCCACGTCGGCCCCCAGCCCCTCCAGCACCGCGATGGCGCGGGCCGTCCCCTCGCGCACCTGCGGATCCACCGGCACCCCATCCATGTCCGGGGCCCAGGCCACGCGCAGGCCCGCCGCCGTGGGCTGCGCCGCTGCGGCCAGGTAGTCGCCCGAGCTCTCACGCAGCGAGCGTGCGTCGCGCTCGTCGTGCCCCGCCAGCACACCCAGCAGCAGCGCGGCGTCGGCCACGGTATGGGCCATGGCCCCGTTCTGGGAGAGCGCGCCCCATCCGCCGGTCTGGCGCCGGTAGTCCGAGGGCACGCGGCCGAAGGTGGGCTTGATGCCGAACACCCCGCAGCAGGAGGCGGGGATGCGGATGGACCCGCCTGCGTCTGAGCCCGTGGCCAGGGGCACGAGACGCGCGGCCAAAGCCGCCGCCGACCCGCCGGAACTGCCGCCCGCCACCCGCGCCGTGTCCCACGGGTTGCGGGTGACCCCGCTGACCAGGTTCTCCGTGGTGCCCTTCCAGCCGTACTCCGGTGTGGAGGTCTTGCCCACGATGATGGCCCCCGCACGACGCACCCGCTCGGCGGGCACATCGTCCGCATCGGGCACGAAGTGAGCCATGAGCGCGGAGCCGTAGGTGGTGCGGATGCCCCTGGTGGCGATGAGGTCCTTCACGCCCACCGGCACCCCACCCAGGGGGCCCAGCTCCTCCCCCGCCAGCAGCGCACGCTCCGCCGCGTGAGCGGCGGTCATCGCCTGCTCTGCCGCCACGGTGATGAAGGCGCCCAGTTCGGAGTCGTAGGTAGCGATGCGGTCGAGGAAGTGCCCCGTCACCTCCACCGGGGAGAGCTGGCGCTCACCGACCAGCGCCGCCAGTTCCAGCGCCGTCGCAGTGGTGAGGGACGCGGGCGGCATGCTAGCCCAGCCCGGTCAGCCGTGCCGGGGAGAAGGGCTCCAGCGAGAGGGACGATGAGCCCGTGGCCATCAGTTCGGCCAGGTGCAGCCCCGTCACCAGCGCCAGGGTGATGCCCTTGTAGGAGTGGCCCGTGCACAGGTGCAGGCCCTCCCACCCCGGCACGGGGCCGATGATGGGCAGTTCGTCCCGGCTCGCCGGGCGCAGGCACGCCGTCAGGTCACGTATCGGCGCGTCCAGCACCGCAGGGGCCAAGCGACCCACCGCCTCCATGATGGCGTTCTGTGCCTCCAGGGTGGGCGTGGTGTCGAACCCCGCCTCCTCCTGCGTCGTCCCCACCAGCAGGTCACCCCCCGCCTTGGGGAGTACGTAGCCGGACTCGTGGAATATGGCGTGGGTAGGCATGTCCATGCCTGCGGGCACGTCCACGTGGACGATCTGTCCGCGCAGCGGGTAGACGGGCAACTGCATGCCGAACCAGGGCCCGGCGTGCACCGCCCAGGGGCCGGAGGCGATGAGCACCTGCCCCGCCTCCACCTGCTCGCTCCCCACCCGCACCCCGCGTGCCACACCATCGCCCAGTAGGCCCGTCACCTCGGCGGTGCGGAAGGTAACGCCCGCCTTCTCCGCCGCACCCGCCAGCGCCAGGGCGAACGGGTAGGTCTCCAACTGGCGCTCGATGGTGAGCGCCCCGCCGATGGCCTCCGGGGCAAGCCAGGTGCCCAGCGCATGGACGGAGCGCTCGTCGTGCCAGGTCACGTCCATGCCCAGTTCGCGCTGCCAGGCCATCTGCGCGCGCAGTTCGGCCGCCTCATGGTCATCGAAGGCGGGGCGCAGGAGCGGGATGTCGCCCAGCCGGTAGTCGATGCCGGAGGCGGCGCGCAGTTCCGGCTCCAGCTCGTCATGCAGCGCGATGCCCCGCAGGATGAACGCCGTGTAGTCGGCGGAGAAGCGGTGGCGCCCCACGGCGCCCAGCTCACCGGCCGCGCCGCCCGATGCCCCGGAGGCGACGGCGTCGCGCTCCAGCACCTGCACGCTGCACCCATGCCGGGTCGCCAGGAAGTAGGCGGTGGCGCAGCCCATGACCCCGCCACCGATGATGACCACGTCGGGCCGGGTGCTCATCCCGCTCCTCCTGAAAGACCCTCGCCCTGGTAACGACCTGCGTAGAGGCGCTCGGTGGCCTCCTCCAGTGTCATGAACACCATCTGCACGATGCGTGCCCCCCGGCCCAGCCGGAATCCGGCGGGGTTGTACACGGCCAACTGCACCTGGGAACGCCCGGCGTAGCCCGCGTCCCACACCGCGTTGTGCACCGCCACCCCGCACCGGAGCAGCGAGGAGCGCGGCTTGGCCAGCGCCATCACCCCCGCGGGCAGGGCGACCGTCTCGGTCAGGCGCGCCAGGTAGACGCCGGGGGCCAAGTCCAGATAGCCATCGGTGCCCCAGTCCAGGTCACGGGTGGTTGCGAGACGCCGGTCCGCATCGCTCGCCCCCACCTGCCCGCCGTCGGTGAAGGCGGCCACCGACTCCACGCGCAGGTCGAAACCGTTGGGCTGGAGTTGAACGTCCAGTTCACCCACGCCACCCACCAGAGGCGGATCCGTGGCCAGGAGCGCGCGTATCTGCTGAGAGGAGAGGACACCCACCGCTTGCACCTCACGCGCCCCAGGCAGGGGCGTCAGCATGGTAGGGGCCTGCTGGAGAGGCTGTCAAAGCACCGTGGGAACGCCGCTCCCGGCCCCGGGCCCGGACATTGACCACTGGCCCCCACTTGCCTATAAGATGCCCGGCGGCGCGCGGGCAGACTCCCGGGAGGGAGCCGCCCGCTATTGGGATTTCTGGACCGGAGGGTGGCGTGAAGGGTTTCTGCATGAAGTGCCAGGCGGAGCGTGAACTCGCAGACACCGAGGCCGTCATCATGAAGAACGGGCGCCCCGCAACCAAGGGCCGCTGTCCGGTCTGCGGCACGGGCATGTTCCGCCTGGGCAAGGCCGACCCAAAGGGCACGAAGGCTGCCCCCAAGGCCAGGGCCACGAGGAAGAAGACCTAGCGGACCGCGCCCACCAGCACCGGCTCGCCGGAGGGGCGCGCCGTCCCACCACCCGTGGCCCGGTTCACGCTGAGCCAGGGCACCCCATCCAGCGGGGGCATGGTCAGGTGGGCGAGGGCGTAGCCGTCCTCATCCGGCCAGAAGAGGCCCACGCTGCGGGCCGCCTCCCCGACATCGTCCCACAGCCACACCTGGTACACCTCCCCTGCCGCCAGCGCCGGCAGGTTGAGCATCATCAGCACCCGCGTGCCGTCGGGTTTGGTGATGAGCATCCCCCACGGGTAGCCACCGGCGGGGTCGGGCTCGGCGTAGGAGTCCACGGAGCGCACCGCCGCTGGGGTCACGGCTGACTGGGCCACCCACGCCGTCACCTCGCGTTGCTCCTGGAGGCGCTGCTCGGTCTGGGCGGCATCTGAGGCCAGATCCTCCATCTGCGCCTGGAGCTGGTCCACCGAGCGCAGCCCGAGGGCAGAGGCCCCTCCCAGCACACCGATGGCCACCGCAAGCACCGCAGCGGCGGCCCAGGGCAGCCAGGTGCGCCGGGCCCGGCTGCGGCGGGCCGTGAGGGAGACCGGCAGCGCACGCACCACGCGGCGGATGCGCTGCTCCAGCGCAGCGGGTGGCACGGCGGGCGCGAAGGCACCGGCGAGCCACGTGGTCGATTCCAGGTACTCGGCCAGGCGCGCGCGCAGCGACGGGTCGGCCTCCAAGGCCTCGTCCAGTCGCTCCTGTTCCTCGCCCTCCAGCGCGTTCAGCGCGTAGGCCGGGAGCAGTTCGTCCCATCCCTGTCGGGAATCACTCACGCGTCCGTTCCCTCCGTCCCGTGCGGGAGCATCAGGTGCGCCCGCAGCTTCATCAGCCCCAATCGCAGCCGGGTCTTCACCGTCCCCAGCGGTGCGCCCGTGCGCAGGGCGATCTCCTGCTGGGTCGCCCCCTCCAGGTAGGCCAGCACGATGGCCTGGCGCTGCTCTGAGGGCAGCCGCTCCAGCGCCTCCCGTGCCGACCCGAAGAGCACCGCGCGCACCGCCTCGTCGGCGGTGTCCGACCCGGCCACCGGGCCTGCGCCCGATGCCGGGTCGGGCAGTTCCTCCCCGAACCGCGCCGCCCGCTTGCGGCGTCGCAGCTCATCCACGATGCGGTTGTGAGCCAGATGCAGGAACCAGTGGCGGAAGATGCCCCGCTCACCGTCGAACCGCTCCGCCCGCACCCACAGCGCGGCGAACACCTCCTGGGTCACGTCCTCCGCGCCCGATGGCTCGCGCAATGAACTCATCGCCATGGAGTAGACGATGCGCCCGTAGCGCCCGTACAGCTCGGCCAGCGCCTCCTCGTCACCGGCGGCCACCAACGCCGCCAGCTCCGTGTCGGTGAGGGCCTCCCGCCGGTTCATCGAACGCCTCCGGGCTCATGGCCCTCACCCTCGGCATACGCGCGCCAAGCCCCGCCGGTTTGGTGCCTACACACGGCATTCCTCCGGGTCGCATCGGGCGCCGTACTCGAACAGGGCGGGGTCATCCCCCGCGCCCAGCTCCAGCACCTGCGTGTCCTGGGTGCCGTAGCGGTAGACCGTGATGCCCTTGAGGCCACGCTCCCACGCGCTCCGGTAGGCGGCGCCCACCCGTTCCACCGGGGCCGATGCGGGCAGGTTGATGGTCTTGGAGACGGAGTTGTCCACGTGGGCCTGGAACGCCTCCTGCACCGCCAGGTGCCCCTCCCAGCTCACCTCCAGCGCCGTGACGAAGGTGGCCCGCAGCGCATCGGGCGGACCCTGCGCCGCACACACGCCACCCGCGCGCACCACAGCCTCCACCGTCTCGCGCTCCGGCAGGCCCGCCTCGCGCACAGCGCGCAGGAAGAGGGGGTTCACCTCCTCCAGCACCTGCCCGTCCAGCGCGTGGCGCCGGTACGCCGGGGCAAAGAGCGGCTCGATGGAGGCGCTGGTGCCCGCGATGATGCCGATGGTGCCCGTGGGCGCGATGGCCGTCCGGTTGGCGTTGCGGTAGCGCACGCCCTCTCGCTGATGGACGCTGCCCGCCCACCAGGGGTATACGCCCCGCTCGTCGGCAAGCTCGGCGGAGGCGGCATCGGCCGCAGCGCGCACCCGGCCCATCACCTCGCCCGCCAGCGCCGCGGCCTCCGGCGCATCGTAGGGGATGCCCAGGGCGATGAGCGCTTCGGCGAAGCCCATGACGCCCAGTCCCACCTTGCGGTTGCCCCGCACCACCTCCTCGTAGGCGGGGCCGGGCAGTCGGTTCACCTCGATCACATCGTCCAGGAAGCGCAGGCCGGTGCGTACCGTCTCCTCCAGCGCCGCCCAGTCCACCGCAGGCCCATCCGGGCCACGACGGAGCATGCGCGCCAGGTTCACCGAGCCCAGGTTGCACGCCTCCCAGGGCAGCAGCGGCACCTCCCCGCACGGGTTGGTCGCCTCGATGGCCCCGTGGTGCGGGGTGGGGTTGGCCCGGTTGATGGCGTCGATGAACAGCAGGCCAGGGTCACCCGTGGCCCACGCCGCCCGGGTGAGGGCCTCGAACACCGCGCCCGCGTCGGCCCGGCCAACCTCCTGCCCCGTGCGGGGGGAGATGAGGGCGTAGGTGCCCCCCTCGGCAGCAGCGCCCATGAAGGCGTCGGTTACGGCCACGGAGATGTTGAAGTTGCGCAGGCTCACCCCGTCGGCCTTGGCGCCGATCAACGCCAGGATGTCCGGGTGGTCCACCCGCAGCACGCCCATGTTGGCCCCGCGGCGCTTGCCTCCCTGGCGGATGTGCTCGGTGGCAGCATCGAAGATGCGCATGAAGGAGACAGGGCCTGAGGCGGTGCCGTCGGTGGCGCTGACGATGTCGCCCTCGGGACGCAGGCGCGAGAACGAGAACCCCGCGCCGCCCCCCGTGCGCTGCACCAGCGCCATCTGCTTGAGCGATTCGAAGATGGCCTCCATGGAATCGTCCACGGGGATCACGAAGCAGGCGGAGAGCTGGCCCAGGGGCATCCCTGCGTTCATCAGCGTGGGGCTGTTGGGTAGGAAGCGCAGGCTCGCCATCACCTCCAGGAAGCGGGCGCGCCAGGCGGCCTCGCCCGCCGCGTTGCCCTCCTGCCCCTCAGCGGCGGCCACCGCCGAGGCGACGCGCTCGAACATCCCCTCCGGCTTCTCGGCCAGGCGGCGTGCGCCGTCGCGGCGCAGGTAGCGCGCCTCCAGCACCCGCAGCGCGTTGGCCGTGAGCTGCTCCATGCATCCATTGTACGCGGGCGTATCATGTGCCCCGCGCGCACAGCGCCGGGAGGCGAGCATGGGTGAGCAGGCACCGGCCCCGGGGATCGTCGCAGCGGTGTGCCGCTCCGGCGCGCACACCATGGCCAAACCCGCACAGACCGAGATACGGCTGCTGGAGGGGCTGGGCGTCGAGGGGGACATCCACGCCGGGGTGAAGGTGCAGCACCGCAGTCACGTCGCCCGTGACCCGGAGCGGCCCAACTACCGGCAGGTGCACCTGATCCACGCCGAACTCATGGACGAACTCCAGGCGAACGGCTTCACCGTGGAGGCGGGCAGCATGGGGGAGAACATCTCCACCCGCGGCATCGACCTGCTCTCCCTGCCGGAGGGCACCCGCCTGCACATCGGGGCCGAGGCCGTGGTGGGGGTGACGGGGCTGCGCAACCCGTGCGTGCAGCTCAACGACGTGCAGGACGGGCTCATGGCCGCCACGCTGGACCGCGACGCCGAAGGTGGGCTCATCCGCAAGGCCGGCATCATGGGCGTGGTCGTCAGCGGCGGGGTCATCCGCCCCGGCGATGCCATCCGGGCCGAGCTGCCCCCCCTGCCCCACCGGCCATTGGACCGTATCTAACCGAAGTACGTCCCGGAGTTGACGTGCAGCGTCTGGCCGGTGATGGCGCGCTGGGCCGGTGAGCACAGGAACGTCACCGCCCCGGCCACGTCCTCCGGCGTGGTGACGCGCCCGGTGGGCATCTTGGCGGCGAACGCCTCGTAGTCGCGGCCGGGGATGCGGTAGGGCGACTCCTCGGTGTGCAGCAGGCCGGGGGAGACCAGGTTCACCAGCACCCCAGCGTGGGCGTAATCGTGGGCCAGGGCGCGGGTGAGCCCCACCAGGCCCGACTTGGACGCGGCCACGTGTGGGGCGCGCTCCTCCCCCAGCCACGCGCCGGTGCCCGCCACGTTGATGATGCGCCCCCACCCGCGCTCGACCATCCCCCCCAGCACCGCCTGCGCGCAGAACCACGGCCCGTCCAGGTTGGTGGCCAGCACGCGGCGCCACTCCTCCGGCGTGATGGCGAGGGGGTCATCCTTGGGCCGGTAGCCGGGGCAGGAGACCAGGATGTCCACGGGGCCCAGGTCGCGCTCCACCTCGGTCACCATCGCGCGCACCTGCGCCGGGTCGCCGATGTCTGCGCCCACCGCCGCTGCGCGCACGCCCATCGCACGGATGGCCTGGGCCGTCGCCTCCGCACCCGCCCGGTCCGTGAAGCCGTGGGTCGCCACGTCGGCGCCCTCCGCCGCCAGGGCCAGGGCCACGGCGCGGCCCAGGTTGCGTGAGGAGCCGGTGACCAGAGCGATCTTGCCGGACAGGGAGCCGGTGGCGGGCATGGGACGACCTCCAGGGGGGCTGCCCGGAGGCTACCACGGGATGGCCGTTGCCCGGAGCCCGAATGACCGTGGACGAGGGTGGGTGCGCGCACGCACCTTCGGGCATGAACGGACGGGCGAGGTAACTGGTGCAATGGACGCACAACCACCGCAGGCCCCCCGGGCCCCAGGAGCGCACCGTGGACTCCCCCTTCTCCCCTCCCGCCCCGCCGCGCAACCCACGGGTGCTCATCGCCGAGGATGAACCGGCGATCCTGGAACTGGTGAACTACGCCCTGGCCAGGGCGGGGCGTTACGAGGTGTACAACGCCCGCGACGGGCAGACCGCCCTGGACTACGCCCGCTCGCTGCTGCCCGACGTGGTGGTGCTGGACGTGATAATGCCCCGGATGCACGGGCTCGCCGTCTGCAAGGACATCAAGGGCTCGGCCGCCACGCAGCGGATCGGGGTGATCATGCTCACCGCTCTGGGCACCGCGTACACCAAGCGCGAGGCCGCGAAGTTCGGCGCGGATGCCTTCCTCACCAAGCCCTTCGCCCCGCGTGAACTGGTAAACACGGTTGACATCGTCCTGCGCCGGGAGCGCCGGGCGAACACGCCCGCTGACGCGGGCGGTGCGGTGTGGACGTTCTCGCTTGGGGACCGGGTGCTGGTACTCGCCGGGCCCGGCGAGCCGGAGTCGGCCGGCGCCGTGCTCGGCACCACCTTCAACCCCCGCGCCCCCCAGGACTGGGGCTATGTGGTGGCCCTGGCATCGGGTGAGGAGCGGTTCGTCCAGTGGGACTGCCTGCGCCCCGCCAGCCGGGTGCTGGACCGGGCCGTCTAACCCTAGACGTGATTGCGGAGCGCCAGCTCCGCGGGGTACGGGTGCAGGTAGACCTGCCGATGCACCCAATCCGGCACCGGGTTGCGGCGCAGGTGGTGGTTCAGCAGCGTTAGCGGCACTACCAGCGGCACGCGCCCCAGCCGGTACGCCTCCACCGTCTCCAGCAGTTCGGCCTTGTCTGCCGCGTCCAGCGACCGCTTCAGGTAGCCCATGAGGTGGCCCAGGACGTTGGCGTTCTTGCGCGCCGTGGCGATGAGTCGCAGCCCCTCCGCCAACAGCGGGAGGTAGGCCGCCATGAGCGCCTCCCATGGCATGCTGCCCGCCTGGGCCACCAGCCTGCCCGCCTCCCTGTAGTGGCGGGGGCTATGGGCCATGAGGGTGAGTTTGTGCGCCGTGTGGAAGGCCACCAACCCCCGCGGTGAGGGGTCCTCGACCAGCAGGGCGCGCCAGCGCCGTCGCACGAAGGTGCGCTCGACGAAGTTCTCCCGCAGGCGTGGGTCGTTCAGCCGCCCGTTCTCCTCCACCGGCAGGCCGGGGTGCGCCGCCATCAGGGCGGCGGCGAACAGCCCCACCCCATCGCGCACCGCCGGGCCCTCGCCGGAGGGATAGCGCTTCACCCGCTCCATGCCGCAGGAGGGGGAGTCCTTGGTGAGGACGTACCCGTCCAGCCCCTCGACCCCCAGCGCATGCGCACGCGCCGCCGCCCACGCGCCCATGCGCTCGGTGTGGTCGGTGCCCGTGGTTACGCCCACCATGCGCTCGGCGCCCGTCGCCCCCACCAGCCGCACCGGCTCGCGGGGGGTGCCCATGCCCACCTCCACCTCCGGGCACACCGGCACCCATTCCGCGTGTGAGGCCAGGGTGCTGAGCAGGAACCCGTCGGCCAGGTGTCCACCGTTGTAGCGCACCGGCTGGCCCAGCAGGCACGCGCTCACCCCGATGCGCAGGCGTTCGTCCATGGGCCCCATGCTAGCGGCCGGAGCGCGCGTGGTCATCGCGCCTCCATCAGCGTCTCGACGCTGACCTCCAATGCCTCGGCGACCTTGAGCAGGATGCCGAGGGTGGGGTTCTGCCGTCCGTTCTCCAGCCCTGAGAGGTAGGCCCTATCCACCCCCGAGGCCTCGGCCAGCTGCTGCTGGCTCCAGCCTCGCGCGCGCCGCGCGACCTGCGCCTGCTGACCTACCCGGCGCAGCAACGCCTCCAGCGGGTGCGCCTCGGCCGGGGCGCCCGCCAGGTGACGTGCGAGCCGCCGCGCCTCGCGAGCATCCGCTGCGACCGCGTCGGCAGCCACGACCTGTCCGGCGGGGCCTCCCACCAGGATGGGCACCCCTGGCAGCCGCCCCCGCAGCAGCCCGATGGTCTCCTGCGTGGCGGGAACGGTCGCATCGAGCACCACCGAGAGGACCACCAGGTCCGGGGCCAACGTGGCGGCGTGGGCGGCGAACTCGCCCGGCGGCACGTTGGTCAGCACATGTACGTCCCACCCGTCCAGGGCCAACAGGTCGGCCACCATCCGGGCGCCCAGTTCATGTTGCTCCGGCTGCACCGTCCCCACCAGCGCGCTGCGGCCGTTGTCCGCATGCGAGGGGAAGCGCGCCCGCAGGGCGTCCATGTGCCGGCGCACCAGGTCCGTCGCCAGATGCTCCTGGGTGATGGTGATGAGCCCCTGGGCCCACCGCTCACCCACCGCCTCCTGCGCTGGGCTGAGCAGTTCGAGGTAGATGGCCTCGAGGCCCAGGCCGCCCTCTATGGCACTGTCCAGGGCTGCCGCGACCTCCTGCGCGTCCGCGGTGACGAGCGCGTTGGTGAGCCGTGGGAGCAGGCGGGTGGAGGGGATGGCCATGTGGGCTCCTTACAACCGTGAGGGCTTGACTGTTTTATTATTTGAACACATACTCTAACTATGTTGCAAGCAAACAACATTCAACCTTTGAGGTAGAACATGACCAACGTGCTGCTGCGGGCCTGCCCTCGCTGCGCCGGGGACGTGCGGGTGTACCGGGATCTGGACGGCGATGTCGCCTCGTGCCTCCAGTGCGGCCGTGAGCTCACGCCGGTGCGGCCCGTTGCCCGCACCGACCGGCGGAACGCGGCCTAGCCATGCGCATCCTGGTCACGGGGGCGAGCGGATACGTCGGTGGGCGGCTGGTACCTCTGCTGCTTGAACGCGGGCACGCGGTGCGCGTGCTGACCCGCTCCGCCACTCGCCTTGCCCACCAGCCGTGGGCCGGCGAGGTCGCGGTGCATGAGGGTGACGTGCGCGATGGGCAGGCGGTCGAGAGCGCGCTGGAGGGTGTGGACACCGCCTACTATCTGGTTCACAGCATGGGCACGGTAGAGGGTGACTTCCACCAGCGCGACCTGGACGCCGCGCGCGCCTTCGCACGGTCGGCAGCGCGAGCGGGAATTGGCCGCATCGTCTACCTGAGCGCACTGGGTGCCCCCGGCCCCACGCTCAGCCCACACCTGCGCTCGCGGCATGAGACGGGCGAGGCGCTGGCCGAGGTGGGCGGGCCGGTGCTGGAGCTGCGTGCAGGCCCGGTGGTGGGGGCGGGGTCACTCCCCTTCGAGATGGTGCGCTACCTCACCGAGCGGGTGCCGGTGATGGTGTGCCCGCGCTGGGTCTACACGCGGGTGCAGCCCATCGGCCTGACCGACATGCTCACCTACCTGATCGCCGCATTGGAGTCGCCCTGCACGGGGCATCAGGTGGTGGAGGTGGGCGGCGGCGAGGTGCTCACCTACGGGGAGATGATGACGCGCTACGCGCGGGTGCGGGGACTGCGCCGCGCCATGGTGCGGGTTCCGGTGCTCACCCCGCGCCTCTCCTCCTACTGGGTGCGGCTGGTCACCCCGCTGCGCGCGGGCTTCGCCAAACACATCGTGGAGGGGCTGCGCAACGAGGTGGTGGTGCGCGAGCCCGCCGCCACCGCAGCGCTCTTCCCTGACGTGCAGCCGATGGGGTACGAGGAAGCGGTGCGCGTGGCCCTCGACGGGCTGCGCCCGCAACCGGCCGCAGCGGATGAGCCCATGCCTGCATCCGGCGAACTCGCGCTGCACACGGTATCCACGCGCGGCCTGGTGGCTGAGCATCGCTCACTGCGCTGCGCGGCCCCGCCGGAGCGCCTTTTCGAGGCCATCACCACCGTGGGGGGCGAGAACGGGTGGTTCTGGGACTTCGGTTGGCGCCTGCGCGGTGCGCTCGACCGGCTGGTGGGCGGGCCGGGGCTGCGCCGCCGCCGGGGGCCGCGCCCGGCCCTGCGGCCCGGAGCGCAGGTCGACTTCTGGGATGTGGAAGCGGTGCAGCCAGGGAGGCTGTTGCGCCTGCGCGCCCAGATGCGGCTGCCCGGCGCGGCGTGGCTGGAACTGGAGGCCCAGCCCGCCCCCGATGGCGGGTCGGTGCTGCGCCAGCGGACCTGGTGGGCCCCGAAGGGCCTGTCGGGGGTGATGTATTGGGCGGCGCTCCTGCCGGTGCACCGGTTCGTATTCAACGGCATGGCGCGCTCGCTGGTGCGCCGTGCGGAGGAAATGGATGCTGCTGCAGTGGCTGAGGATGCTCGGGCTGGCGCCTGAAGGCGAACGGCCCGCAGAACACGGAGATGAACCCGGCGAGCCGGAGGACGAGGAGAACCCTGATGACCGACACAGCCCTGACACAACGGACCCTGCGCCGCCTGCGCCTTTATAACGGGGTGATGGGCGCGTTCCACCTGGCCCAGGCCGTGGTGGTGCTGGCCCTGGCGACCGACTTCACCCTGCCGGTGTTCGCCACCTTCATGAGCGGCCCTCCCGGCGTGGGCGAGCCCACCGTGACGCACCTGTTCGACGCCTCGGTGGCCTGGGGCGTGGCGGGCTTCCTGCTACTCTCGGCCGCCGCCCACGCGGTGCTGGTGGCACCGCGCGTGTTCGGCTGGTACGCGGGGAATCTCGCGCAGGGGCGCAACTACGCACGCTGGATCGAGTATGCCGTGAGCTCCACGCTCATGGTGCTGCTCATCGCCCTGCTCACCGGCATCGGCGACGTGGCCGCGCTGGTGGGGCTGGGCTTCGCCAACGCGGGGATGATCCTGTTCGGCCTGCTGATGGAGCACTACGAGTCGCCGGGCCGCCCCCGCTGGCTCTCCTACAACTTCGGCGTGCTGGTGGGCGCGGCGCCCTGGGCAGCCATCGCCATATACCTGTGGAGCCCGGGCGTCGCGGCGGAGCCCCCGGCATTCGTCTACGCGATCTTCTTCTCGCTCTTCGCCTTCTTCAACGCCTTCGCGGTGAACATGGTGCTCCAGTACCGGCAGGTAGGGCCGTGGCGCTCCTACCTGTTCGGCGAGTCCTCCTACATCCTGCTGAGCCTCACCGCCAAGTCGGCGCTCGCCTGGCAGGTGTTCGGGGCAACGCTGGCCCCCACGGGCTGAGGCCCGCAGCACGTCCCGATACGCCTTCCTCAAGCCACCGCCCCGCCCACATCCCCCATAGGGGCGGGCGGTGGCGACCGTCTCGCCCCCTCCTGCGGCAGGCCCGCTGCGTGTATGGTTCACCCGTGAGCGCGAGAAGACTGAAGTTTCTCGCCGGAGGTGCGCTGATGGGTTCACGGCTCCTACCCACGACGGTGGTCGGTTCCTACCCCCAGCCGGAGTGGCTGGTTGACCGGGCGGCCCTGGGCAAGCGCCTGCCACCCCGCGTGGGTGCGAGCGAACTGTGGCGCGTGGCGCCCGAATGGCTGGCCCAGGCGCAGGACGACGCCACCCTCCTGGCCATCCGCGACATGGAGCGCGCGGGGGTGGACATCATCAGCGACGGAGAGCAGCGGCGGGAGAGTTACTCCAACCGCTTCTCTAACTCCCTGGGTGGCATCGACGTGCAGAACCCCGGCACGGCCCTGGATCGCACCGGGCACCCCAACCCCGTCCCGCGCATCAGCGGGCCGATACGACGCATCGCCCCTCGCGAGGTGGACGATGTGCGCTTCCTGCGGACCAACACCGACCGGCAGGTGAAGATCACCCTGCCCGGCCCCTTCACTATGACCCAGCAGGCCCAGAACGACCACTACGCGAGCGATGAGGCCGCGGCCATGGACTACGCCGACGCCGTGAACCAAGAGATGCGCGACCTGTTCGCTGCGGGCGCTGATGTGGTGCAGCTGGATGAGCCGTACATGCAGGCGCGACCGGAGAAGGCGCGCGTGTACGCGGTGAAGGCGCTCAACCGTGCGCTGGAGGGCGCGGCGGGCACCACCGCCGTGCACCTGTGCTTCGGCTACGCCCACATCGTCCACGAGCGCCCCTCCGGCTACTCGTTCCTGCCGGAACTGGCCGAGGCCAACGTCCAGCAGATCTCCATCGAGTCGGCCCAGTCGGGACTGGATCTGTCCATCCTGCGCGAACTGGGCGAGAAGACCATCATCCTGGGCGTGCTGGACCTGAACGACCTCACCCCGGAGACGCCGGATGTGGTGGCGGGGCGGCTGCGCAACGCCCTCAAGTACGTGCCCCCGGAGCGGTTGATCCCCGCGCCGGACTGCGGCATGAAGTACCTGCCCCGCGAGGTCGCCTTCCGCAAGCTCCAGGCGCTGGTGGCGGGCACCGCGTTGGTGCGCGCCGAACTGGGCGTGGCGTAGGGGCGCGCGTCCCTCGCTATCCTCCCCCCATGTGCGGACGGTTCACACTCGCGGTTGAGCAGGACGACCTGCTGCGCTTCTTCGGCATCCCTGTGGAGGCGTGGGAGGAGTTGACCGCCTACCGGCCGCGTACCAACATCGCCCCCACCCAGCAGGTGCTGACCGTGGGTGCCGATGGGCCGCACACCCCCGCCCTGATGCGCTGGGGGCTCATCCCGTCCTGGCGCAAGCCGGGGCAGAAACTACCGCTGGCCATCAACGCCAAGTCGGAGACGGCGGCCACCAACGGCATGTTCCGCAACGCCTACAAGCGGCAGCGGTGCCTGATCCCCGCGGACGGCTTCTACGAGTGGCAGCAGGGCGATAGGGGAAAGCCCTACCGCATCGGCATGGCGGGCTGGGGGCTCTTCGCCTTCGCCGGGCTGTGGGAGCGCTGGGAGGACCCGGCCAGCGGCGAGGTGACGCGCTCGACCACCATCCTCACCTGCCCGCCCAACGAGCTGTGCGCGGGCATCCACGACCGCATGCCGGTCATCGTGCCGCCCGACGCCTACGAGCGCTGGCTCGACCCGGCCAACCGTGATGGCCACGGCCTTGCGCCGCTGCTGGCCCCCTACCCCGCCGAACTCATGGACGCTTACCGCGTGAGCACCGCGGTCAACAGCGTGAAGAACACCGGGCCGGAACTGGTGGAAGCGGCCCCCTAGCCCTGCCACCGGCCCCTTGAGCCGATAGCCGCCCCTGCCTACCGTGGCCGCACCCCCGTTGGCGCGAGGGTGCGCATGCATCTTGGGTGTCTCCTCGTAGATCACCTGCCCGTGCAGGTGGAGCTGGCCCGCCACCCCGGCCTGAGAGGCCGGCCGGTGGTGCTGGCCGCTGCCCAGGGCGCGCGCCGCGTGGTGCTGGACGCTTCGCCCCACGCCCGTGGGGTGGCGGCGGGCATGCCGCTGGAGGAGGCGATGGCCCGGTGCAGGGAGGCGGTGCCGGTGGAGCCCGACCCCGCCGCCTACGCCGTCGCGTGGGAGGGCGTGCTGGGCGCGCTGGAGCGCCTGGCCGCCGACGTGGAGGACGCGGGCCTGGGCACGGCCTTCGTGCGCCTGGACAACCTGGCCTCGCTCCACGGCGGTCTGCGCCCCCTGGTGGACGCGGTGCTGGCGGCGGTGCCCGCCCCGCTGGCGGGCCACCTGGGCACGGGGCCCGCCAAGTTCATGGCCACGGTGGCGGCGGGCATGGCCCCCTGGCGCGGGCACCACGCCGCGCCCGCCGACCCGGCCCTGTTCCTCGCCCCTCTGCCCGTGGACACGCTGCCGCTGGCGTGGAGGGTGCGCGAGCGCCTGCGTGGCTTCGGCCTCGCCACACTGGGCGCGGTGGCGGGAGTGGGCGTGGGGCCGCTCCAGGCTCAGCTGGGCCGCGAGGGGCGGCTCGCGTGGGAGCTGGCGTCGGGGATAGACCCGCGCCCCTTCGTGCCCCGGCGCACCGAGGAAGCGGCCTCTGCTGCGCTGGAGTTCGCCGCGCCCACCCTCACACTGGAGTCCATCGGCACGGGGGTGGAAGCCCTGCTGGGGCGCCTGTTCGCCCAGCCTCGCATGCGCGGGCGCACGGCACGCTCGTGCCTGCTGGAGGGGCGCGTGCTGGACGGGCCGGTATGGCGGCGGGAGTTGACGTTCCGGGAGCCGGTGGCCTCCGCCGAGCGGGGGTTGGTACTGGTGCGCGCCAGCCTGGAGGGCGGCCCACCACCGGGGCCGCTGGAGGAGCTGCGCCTGACGCTGCGCGCGCTGGCGGGTGAGGCGGGGCGGCAGGCGAGCCTCTTCGCCGAAGTGCGCCGCCACGACGACCTGCGGGAGGCGCTGCGCCAGCTGCGGGCGCGCCTGCGCGTGGAGCCGCCGGTCTATCACATCAGGGAGGTGGAGCCTTGGTCGAGGGTGCCGGAGCGACGCACGGCCCTGGTGCCCTTCGCCCCCTGAACGCGCCGGTGCCCCTCAAGGTGCAGGCAACGGCGGCGGGCCGCCCGCTGCGGGTGCACCTGAACGGGCGCTGGCAGGTGGTGGCGGCGGTGGAGGACGCCTGGCGGGTGGAGGACGAGTGGTGGCGCGCGACGCCCCTCTCGCGCACCTACCTGGGCGTGCTCCTGGCCGACGGGCGGCGCGTCACCCTCTACCGGGACGGCGCGGGCGAATGGTTCGAGCAGCGCTATGGTTGAGTACGTCGAGCTGCACGCCCACTCCCATTACTCGTTCCTGGAGGGCGCATCCAGCATCGAGGAGATGACCCTGCGCGCCCGTGACCTGGGCTACCCCGCGCTGGCCCTCACCGACCACGACAACCTGGTGGGGGCGATGGCCTTCTCCAAGGCAGCGCAGGCGCTGGGGGTGCGACCCATCACCGGGGCGGAGGTGACGCTGGCGGGTGGCGGGCACCTGACGCTGCTGGCCGAGACGGCGCGCGGCTACGCCAACCTGTGCCACCTGCTCACCCTGGCGCGGGTGACCACCGACCGGCGCGAGCCGGAACTGGACCCGCGCCTGCTCCCGGAGCACGCTGAGGGGCTGGTGCTGCTGACGGGCTGCCCCTCCGGCCTCCTGCCCCGCGCGCTCACCAGCGGGCGGGTGAAGGAGGCCGAGCGCCTGCTGGGTGAGTACCGGGAGTGGTTCGGCGAGCGCGTCTACCTGGAGGCCCAGCGCAACCTGGTGCACGGGGAGCGCCCGCGCATCCGCGCGCTGGCCGACCTCGCGAGGCGCACCGGCGTGCCGCTGGTGGCCACCAACAACGCCCACTACCACGTCCCGGAGCGCCATCGGCTGCAGGACTGCCTGGTGGCCATCCGCCATCGCACGAGCCTGGAGGCATCGCACCGGCTGCGGCGGCCCAACGCCGAGTTCCATCTCAAGTCCGCCGAGGCGATGGCGCGCCTGTTCCGCGAGTTGCCGGAGGCCGTGGCGAACACGCTGGCGGTGGCTGAGCGGTGCGCCTTCGGTCTGGCCGACGGGCTCACCTATCGATTCCCCACCTACCCTACGCCCGATGGCTCCACGCCCCTGCGCTACCTCGAACGCATCTGCCGCGAGGCGGCGGTGCGCCGGTACGGAGCGGTGGAGGGCCGGGTGGCCGAGCGGCTGGCCGAGGAGCTGCGGCGCATCGAGCGCCATGACCTGGCGGGCTTCTTCCTCATCTACCGGGACATCATCGAGCTGGCTCGCGAGGTGCAGGTGGAGCTGGGACTGGTGAACCGGGAGATCCCCATCGAAGAAGCCCCGCCCGGCCGGGGGCGCGGGTCGTCGGTGGCGATGCTGGTGGGCTACCTCATCGGCCTCTCCCACATCGACCCGCTCACCTACGAGCTCTCGCTGGATAGGTTCCTGCCCGACGGCGAACTGGGGTCGGTGCCGGACATCGACCTGGATTTCCCCCGCGAGATACGCGAGCGGCTGATCCTGCGCGTCCACGAGAAGTGGGGGTGGGAGCATGCGGCGCTCACGGGCATGGTGCCCACCTACCAGGCGCGGGGGGCGATACGCGACCTGGGCATGGCGCTGGGCCTGCCACCCGACGAGGTGGACAAGCTGGCCAAACGCGTGGAGCGCGCCACGGCATCGGGCCTGCGCGCGGAGATGGAGGCGCTGCCGGAGTTCGCGGGGCGGGCCGACGCGCCGGGCTGGCGCACGCTGGTGGACTTGGCGGCGGAGCTGGACGGCACCCCCCGCACCCTGGCCCAGCACCCCGGCGGGATGATCATCTCCTCCACGCCCCTCTCGGAGCAGGTGCCCGTGCAGCCGGGGGCCATGGAGGGGCGCTACGTCTGCCAGTGGGGCAAGGACGCCATCGACGATGCGGGCTTCGTGAAGATCGACTTCCTGGCCCTGGGCACCCTCTCGCAGATGCAGGAGGCCACGCGCCTCATCCAACGGCGCACGGGCCACGCGTGCGATCTCTCCCGCATCGACTTCGAGGATCCGGTGGTGTACGGCATGCTGGGGCGGGGCGATACCATCGGCATCTTCCAGGTGGAGTCGGCGGCCCAACGCCAGATCATCCCCCGCATCCGCCCCGCCAACCTGGTGGACATGGCCCACGAGGTGGCGGCGGTACGCCCCGGCGTGGGGGCCAACGACGGCGTGAGCCTCTACATCCGCAGGCGCAGTGGCGAGCCGTGGGACTACGACCACCCGCTGGAGCGGAGCGCATTGGAGCGCACCCTGGGCGTCATCCTCTTCCAAGACCAGGTGAACCAACTGGCCATGGACGTGGCGGGCATGAGCCCCCGCGAGGCCGACCAGCTTCGGCGCGCCTTCGGGCGGCGCAACAACAGGGCGGGCGTGCTGGCCTGGTGGGAGCGCTTCCGGGAAGGGGCCGTGGCCAACGGGCTGGACGAGCAGACCGCCCGCGTTGTGTTCCTCAAGTTCAACGGCCAGTACATGTTCCCCGAGTCCCACGCCTTCGCCTTCGGCGTCACCGCCTACCAGGCAGCCTGGCTCAAGGCGTACTGGCCGCTGGAGTTCTTCGTGGGCCTCTTCAACCAGCAGCCCATGGGCTTCTACAGCCTGGAGACGCTGAAGGAAGATGCCAGGAGGCACGGGGTGCGGGTGCTGCATCCGGACGTGAACCGCTCCGCCGCGTGGGCCACCCCGGAGGGCGATGCCCTGCGGCTGGGATTGGCGCACGTGCGCTCCGTGGGCCAGGCCGCCGCCGATGCGGTGCAGGAGGCCCGGGAGGCGGGCGGCCCCTTCGAGGGCCTGGCCTCCTTCATGGAGCGCACGGGCCTGGTGCGTGAGGCGCTGGAGCAGCTGGCCGACGCGGGCGCGCTGGACGGGCTGTGCGGCGGGGAGCGCCGGCGCGTGCGCTGGGAGGTGGGCCTGCGCTATACGCCGGTGGGCGCACAGCGCCCCCTGGGGCTACCGGTGGCACAGGACATGGCCGCATTGCCGGGGCAAACGGCGCTGGAGGCCGCCGAAGGTGAGTACCGCTCCCTGGGCGTGCACCCGGAGGGGCACCTGCTGGCGCACCTGCGCCCCACCCTCCCGGCAGGCACGCTGACCAGCGAGCAGGTGGACGGCGCGCCCGATGGCTCGCGCGTGCGGGTGGCGGGGCTGGTGGTGCGCCGCCAGTGCCCGGCGGGCAAGGCCGTGTTCATCACGCTGGAGGACGAGTGCGGGCACACCCCGCTGGTGGTCTGGCCCGCTGAGTACGCGCGCCTGCGCCACGCGCTGCGCGAGCCGGTGCTGGTGGTGGAGGGGGTCGTGTCGCGGCGCGAGGGCACGATGAACGTGGTGGTCAGCGCCGCCAGCGCGGTGCGGGGGCAGGAGCAGTTGGGGCTACGGAGCAAGGACTGGGGGTAGTGCGTCGAGACCCCCTGTAAGCCGGGTCCTGTCCCTCGGCGTGCCGAGGGGGCGGTCATCTCTCTAGGCCCGCCGTTGCCGACGGGCTCAAGCAGCCTACCCGGGGACGCGACCGGGCCGCCGCTCCGGCCGAAGCCGGTGTCCCCCTATTTGGCCTTGCTCCCGGTGGGGTTTTCCAGCACCCCTGTCACCAGGGGCCTGGTGCGCTCTTACCGCACCTTTTCACCCTTGCCTGTGCCCCGTGGGGCCATCGGCGCTCTCGTCTCTGTGGCACTGTCCGTCGCCTCGCAACGCCTGGCGGTTGGCCAGCACCGTGCCCTGTGGAGCCCGGACTTTCCTCCCCCACGCCGAAGCGCGGCGGCGACCGCCCGGGGGTCTCGACGCCACTCCAGTATAGGCCGGAGAGCAACGGGCCGCGGGGCGCGCTAGCGCAGCACCACCTGCGCGGCGCCGTCCTTCACCACCACGCGCTCCACCAGGGTGCGCAGCGCCTCCTGGCGCTCGGCAACGTCCATGTCGTCCCACAGGTAGTGGAGCTTGTCGCGCTGCTCCTCCATGAGGGCGCGCACGCCGCTCTCGCCCGCCGCCATGCGCTCCTGGCGCGTGCGCTGGGCGCGACGCTCCTGCTCCACGCTCACCAGGGCGGCGCGCAGCTGGGCCAGGGGCACCGCGCCGGTGGCAGCCTGGCGCACCAGCTCCAGGGCGCGCTTGTCCAGCGAGCGCAGGCGCGCCTCCACCTTGGACATGCCGTCAACCGCCAGTCCCTGCCCGTCAGCCGCATCCAGCGCCCGTTCCTCGGGAACCAGCGAGCGCACCTGGCCCAGCACGGTCTCCTCCAGCGGCTCGGCGCGAGTGGTGCGGTAGTCGCACCTGCCTTGGTTGATGCGGGACTGACACTGGTAGTAGCGGTACTCGCCGCGCACCCGGCCGAACCCCTTGCGCTGCCAGGATTGGCGGCGCACCACCCCCAGCATCCGCTGGCCACAATGACCGCAGTACAGCAGCCCAGAGAGCAGGAACGGCTCCGACTTGGCGTGCCGGCGGCCGGGGCTGCGCGCGTCCATGCGGTCCTGGACCCGCCGGAACTCGGCGGGGCTCACCAGCGCCTCGTAGGTGGAGGGGATGCGCAGTCCGAACCGCCGGTAGGTGCCGATGTAGGCCGTGTTGCGCAACAGGTCACGCACCGTCACCATGCTCCAGGTGCGGCCGGAGCGGGTGCGCAGGCCCCGACGGTTCAGCTCCTGGGCGATGGCGCGCACACCACCGCCGTCCTCCTCACCGTAGAGGCGGAAGATCTCCCGCACCACGGCGGCCTCCTGCTCCACCACCGCGAAGGAGCCGTCCCACAGCAGCCGGTAGCCATAGGGCGGCTTGCCCAGCCCCAGGCCGTTGGCCGCCTTGGCCCGCATGGCCTGGCGGATGCGCTCTCCCCGGCGCGAAGACGCCGAGCCCGTGTCCAGCAGGTGCAGGGCGTTCTGGAGCGGGTCGGGCCACTCAGGGTCGGTGCACACCACCGAGCTGTTGAGTCGGTCCAGCTCCAGCACCCGGCCCACCTGCTCCTCCAGACCCTTACCCAGGTGCCCGGCGTCCGGCACCACCACCAGGTACCCCGCGCCCTTCTCCCGGATGCCCTCCACCATCGCCTTCCAGCGCGGACGTGCATCGGAGCCGTCCACGTCGTGGTAGACCGCGATGGGCTGGTGGCGCTCCTCGGCACAGTAGCGCTCGAAGGCGCGGGCCAGCGTCTTGGCCCCGCGTGGGCCGGTGTCCGGGCCCTGCTCGATGGTGAAGTAGCCCAGGGCGCGCATCTAGGCGTCCAGCAGGATCAGTCCGCAGGAGGGGCAGCGGACCGGGGTTGCGGAGGTACGCACCTCATGGGCCTGGCGGGGGGGCAGGCCCACGCGGCAGTTCTCGCAGGTGCCGTTGCGCATGCGGGCCGCACCACGCACCCCATTGGCCTTGCGCGCCTGCTCATAGAGGCCACGCTCGGCCGGCGGGATACGCTCCGAGCACGCGGTGCGTGCAGTCTCCTGACCGGCGACGGTGGCTTGAAGCGCCGCCTGCTCGGTGCGCAGTGCCTCCGTCTGGCCCTCACGCTCCGTCTTGGCCTTCTGATAGGCGCCCACGGCGCGCCGGCGTGCCTTCTGCGCGGCCTCAGCCTCCTCAAGCACCTCCAGCAGCGCGTCCTCGTGTTCGCCAAGCTGGCGCTGGAGCATGGCGATGTCGGTCTGCAGGTCGGTGAGCTCGCGAGGGTTGGTGACGGTGCCGCCGAACAGTTTGGCCTCGGCGGCCTCGATGCGCGCCGAGAGCGAGGCGATGGCCTCGTCCCGCTCCTTCTGGAGTCCATCCACCGCCTCAGCCGCCTTGGTCAGACGCACCGCCTCGGCGCGCAGCGCGCGCACCTCCTGGTCATCGGCGAGCACCTCAGCGATCTGCGCCAGGCGCCTGCGGCCAGCGGCCAACTCAACATCGATGCCCTGGAGCTCGAGCAGTTCGCGGACGGCGGGCATGGGCCCCTCCTGGGTGGGTCGGAGCCGATTCTAGGAAGGCAAACCTAACAGTGCAATAAAAACCAGCGCGGGTTCCGGGTCACTACGCCTCATGCTCCCAGCCCACCCCGGCAGGCTCGCGCTCCTCCCATGCGATGCCCAGCGCTTCCCCCAGCCGCGCCGTCACCGCCGCAGCCACCGCCGTCATGGAGGGGGGCGCCTCGGTGAGCGCGGCGAGAGTGGTGACAGGCCGGTCGGCGATGCCGCAGGGCACGATGGGGGCGTAGGCGGCCAGGTCTGTGGAAACGTTGAGGGCGAACCCGTGCATCGCCACGCCGCGGGAGACCCGCACGCCGATGGCGGCCACCTTCCCGCCCGCCGTCCACACCCCCGTCAGCCCCTCCTCGGCCCACGCCTCGGCGCCCAGGTCCGCCAGCGCGGCGATGAGCGCCGTCTCCACCGCTCGCACGTAGGCGCGGGGGCCCATGCCCAGCCCGGTGAGCGAGACGATGGGGTAGCCCACCAGCTGGCCGGGGCCGTGATAGGTGGTCTGCCCGCCCCTGTCACTCTCCACCAGCGGCGCGGGGAGCGCGGCGAGCACGTGCTCGTCCAGCGAGCGCCGTCCCGCCGTGTACACCGGCGCGTGTTCCAGCAGCAGGAGGGTGTCGGGGATGAGCCCATCGGCGCGGTCAGCCGCAAGGCGGCGCTGGAGCGCCAGGGCGTCCGCATACCGGATGCCCTCGCCCAACCACGCCACCTGTCCTTGGACTGGCACGGCCTAGTGGTGGAAGAGACGCACGCCGGACAGGGCCATCACCATGCCGTAGGCATCGGCGGCGTCCACCACGTCCTGATCGCGCACGGAGCCGCCCGGCTGCACCACGTAGCGCACCCCGCTCATGGCGGCCCTATCGATGTTGTCCCTGAAGGGGATGAAGGCATCGGAGCCCAGGGCCACACCCGTCAGTCCGTCCAGCCACTCACGGCGCTCCTCGCGCGTGAGGCGCGTGGGCACCTGGGAGAAGGCCGCGCGCCACACCTCCTCCTCGGCGGGCGAGAGGTCATCGCGCAGGTAGCCATCGATGGCGTTGTCGCGCTCCGGGCGCCCCAGGCCCTCCCGGAAGCGCAGGCCCAGCACCGTGGGGTGCTGGCGCAGGTACCAGCGGTCGGCCTTATCGCCCGCCAGGCGCGTGCAGTGGATGCGCGACTGCTGCCCCGCGCCCACGCCGATGGCCTGCCCATCCACCGCCAGGCACATGGAGTTGGACTGGGTGTACTTGAGCGTGGCGAGGGCCACCTTCAGGTCCCGCCGTGCGCCCTCCGGCAGGTGCGTGTCCTTGGTCACCACCTTGGCCAACTGGTCGTCCGAGGCCTTCACCTCGTTGCGGCCCTGCTCCAGCTGCACCCCGTACACGGTGCGGTGCTCCAGCGGAGCCGGAACGTAGGCGGGGTCAGCCTCCAGCAGGCAGTAACGCCCGTTCTGCTTCTTGGTGAGAATCTCCAGCGCCTCCGGCGTGAAGCCGGGCGCCACCACCCCGTCGGACACCTCCCGGCGCAGCAGCCGGGCGGCGGACTCGTCCACAACCTCAGACATGGCCGCCCAATCGCCGAAGGAGGAGACGCGATCCGCCCCGCGCGCCCGGGCGTAGGCCGTGGCCAGGGGCGAGAGGTCGAGCCCCTCCACGGAGCACGCCTGCGCCAGCGCATCGGACAGCGGTACGGCGACGGCCGCGCCCGCCGGGCTCACGTGCTTGAAGGAGGCCGCCGCGGGCAGGCCCGTGGCCTCCTTCAGCTCCCGAACTAGTTGCCAGGAGTTGAGGGCGTCCAGCAGGTTGATGTAGCCCGGCGAGCCATTGCGCACCACGAAGGGCAGTTCGCCCTGCTCGACGAAGGCCCGCGCGGGCTTCTGGTGGGGGTTCATGCCATAGCGCAGGGGCATCTCGGCGGGCACGGCGGCCTCCTGGTGGGGAATGGCTCCATGCTGCCACACCGGGCGCGCGCGCGCCAGGCAGCCCAACGGGTTTAGTGGCACCGGCATCCGCCGTACCGTGGGCCCATGAGCACCGAGCCGAAGCCTCAGCAGCCTTCCGGCGAGCACGGAGAAGGCACGAACCACGTCGCCGAGGTTTCGGCGGACGTCGCCGCGCTCCAGCAGCAGGTGGAGGACATCAAGGCAGGGGTGGAGGGTGCCGTCGCGTCCACCTCCCTGGACGAGAAGGTGGAGGCGCTGCGGGTGGCCATCGCGCAAGTGGGCGAGGAAGTGGCCGCCTGGCGCGGTTAGCAGCCCTCCTCCACGGCCGAGACCTTCGCCCAACTCCAGGAGCAGGTGGAGGACGTGCAGGCCGAGTGGCAGTCCCTCACCGCGGGGCTGCAGGCCCAGCGTGAGCGGCTGGAGACGCTGCTCCAGTCGTTCCCCAGCGCCGTGGAGGTCTCCGCCGTGCGGGCCCTGGCCATGCGGGTGACGCACATGGAGGAGCTGGTGGACCAGCTGCTGGGCGAGCAGCGCGACGCCAGCGCCCGGCGCTCCTCCCGCACCCAGCTCTACGTGTCCATCACCGCGCTGGTGGTGACGGTTGCCCTGTTGGGCATCTTCATCGTCACCAACGCCCTCAAGGGATGACCCCAGAGGCAGAACCCCCAGCGGCCCCTGCCATCGGCACCATCCGGGTGCAGGCCGGAGCGTGGGATCTGCATGTACTGACCGCGGGCCCCCCTGCCCCGCACGGCCCCGTGGTGGTGTACCTGGCGGGGTTCATCGTGGGCGGGCGCTCGGCCGTTCCCCTCACCCGCGCCCTGGGCCACCGGTACCGGGTGTACACCCCTGACCTGCCGGGCTACGCGCTCTCCCCCGGCCCTTCACGCACGCTCACCCAGGCGCAGCAGGCCGAGGTGATCCGCCTGCTGCTGACCGCACTGGGCCTGGCGCGGGTGGTGCTGGTGGCCAACTCCTTCAGCGCGCAGATCGCCGTGGAGTTCGCCGTGACCCACCCCCGCGAACTGGAGCGGCTGGTGCTCATCGCCCCCGGCGTGGACTCCCACGGGCGTACGCCCTTCCACCAGCTGGCGCGGTTCCTGCGCAACAGCCGGGAGGAGGACGCCTGGGTGGCGGGAATGACGGGCGATTTCGTGCGGGCCGGGCCACGGCGCAACATCGAGACCGCCTGGTACGCGCTGCGCTACCGCATGGAGCGCCGGCTGCCGCTGGTGCAGGCCCACACCCTGGTGGTGCGGGGCGAGCGCGACGCCATCGTCCCCCACCGGTGGGTGGAGTAGGTGACGGGGTTGCTGCCCCATGGACGGCTGGTGGAGGTGCCCACCTACGCCCACGGCCTGGAGCGCGCCGAGGCCGAGCCTCTGGCCAGGCTCATCAGCCGCTTCATCGAAGGTGAGGGCTAGCCCAGCCTCGTCTCCGCGCTCAGCCCCTGGATGCGCTGGCGCACGTCCTGGAGGAACGCCGCAGCCTCCGCGCCATCGCAGATGCGGTGGTCGAAGGTGAGGCACAGGTTCATCATGGGCCGCACGGCGATGGCATCGCCCGCCACCACCACGGGGCGCTTGAGCATGGCCTCGGTGGCCAGGATCGCCGCCTGGGGGTGGTTGATGATGGGCACCGAGGCGACGGAGCCCAGCGCCCCGGTGTTGTTCAGCGTGAAGGTGCCGCCCCGCACCTGCTCCAGCGTGAGTTTCCCCACGCGCGCAGCGTCGGTCACCGTGCGGATGGCGCGGGCCAGGTCCAGGATGCCCAGCCGGTCGGCATCGTGCACCACGGGGACGATGAGGCCCGCCTCGGTGGAGGCAGCGATGCCCAGGTGGACGCGGTGCATCAGCGTGGTGCCCTCGTCCTCCCAGCGCGCGTTCAGGCGCGGGTGCGCGCGCAGCGCCCCCGCCACGCACCAGGCAGTGAACGGCAGGTAGGTGCCGGTTCCCCCGTTGGACTCCAGCGCCTGCCGGTGGGCGGCACGGGCGGCCACCAGGCCGGAGCAGTCCACCTCCACCAGCGTCCACGCCGCCGGTATCTCGCGGGAGGCGCGGGCCATGTGCTCGGCGATGGTGCGCCGCAGCGGGGTCATCTGCATGCGAGAGGACTCGACGGCGGGGTCGAGCGCGGGCTTCGGGGCGCGGGCGATGGGCTGCGCCGGGCCGCCGCCCACGCCGTGGCGGCGCACCTGCTCCAGGTAGCGCTCCACGTCGGCCTTGGTGATGCGTCCGCGCAGCCCGGTGCCGCTGAGCCCGTTCACGTCCACCCCGTGCAGGCGCACCAGGTTGCGCACCAGGGGCGAGAGCCACGGCCCGCCCGCCGCACTCACCGGCGCGGGTGCGCTGACGGGTGCGGGTGAGGGGGTCTGCGATGCGCTGGCGGCCCGCGCCGCGTCCTGCAGGGCGTCGGGCCTGCCCTGCCCGCCCTCGCCGGAGCCGGTGGGGCCCACGGCGCGCACGCTGTCCAGGAACTCGAAGGTGCGGGCCACCGGAGCGGCAGGGGGCAGAGGGGCGGGCGCGGGGGCTGCCGCAGGGGCGGCGGGGGCCTCGGCCGGGGGGCTCGGGGGCCGAAGGGCCGCTGTATCAGCCGGAGCGCCCCCCTCCACGTCCATCTCGCAGATGGGCTGGCCCATGGGGACGGTATCGCCCTCCTGAACCAGCAGGCTCGTCAGCACGCCCGTGAAGGGCGAGGGCACCTCCATGGAGACCTTGTCCGTCACCACCTCCACCAGCGGGTCGTAGCGGCGCAGGCGCTGGCCGGGGGCGGCCAGCCACTTGCCGATCACGCCCTCGGTCACCGATTCGCCGACGTGGGGGAGGTTGATGATGGTCTGCATGACGCTAGCTCTACTCACGCAAAATCAGTACGCCAGCAGGCGCCGCAGCGCCGCCTCTATCTTCTCGGCGGTGGGCATGAACGCGGCCTCCAGTGTGGGGGCGAAGGGCATGGCGGGGATGTCGGGCCCGGCCACGCGCATCACCGGCGCGTCCAGCGCCTCGAAGGCGTGCTCGGCGATGAGCGCGGCCACCTCTGCACCCACCCCCAGCGAGATGTTGTCCTCGTGCACCACCAGCGCGCGGGAGGTCTTGCGCACCGAGGCCAGCACCGTCTGCGCGTCCAGCGGCTTGAGGGTGCGCAGGTCCACCACCTCCACCTCCACGCCCTCCCCCGCCAGCTTGTCGGCGGCCTGGAGCGCGTAGTGGAGCGTGAGGCCGTAGGTGATGATGGAGGCGTGGGTGCCGGGGCGCTTCACGTCGGCGAGCCCGATGGGCAGCACGTAGTCCTCGTCCGGCACCTCGCCGCGCACCGAGCGGTAGGTGCGCTTGTGCTCCAGGAACACCACGGGGTCCTCGTCGCGTATGGCCGCCTTGAGCAGCCCCTTCACGTCGTAGGGCGTGACGGGGGCCACCACCTTCAGCCCCGGCGTGTGGGCGAAGTAGGCCTCCACGCTCTGGGAGTGGAAGAGGCCGCCGCGCACCTGCCCGCCATACGGGCTGCGCACCACCAGCGGAACGGAGACCTTGGATTTGGTGCCGTACCGGGCGCGCGCCGCCTCGCCGATGATCTGGTTGACGATGGGCCAGACGAAGTCGGCGAACTGCACCTCGGCGATGGGACGCATGCCAGCCATGGCCGCGCCCACGGCAACGCCTGCGATGCACGCCTCGGCCAGCGGGGTGTCCATCACGCGGGCGGGGCCGAACTCGTCGATGAAACCCTTGCTCGCCAGGAACACGCCGCCCCGGCGGCCCACGTCCTCGCCGAAGATGAACACGCGCTCGTCACGCCGCATCTCCTCGGCCATCGCCTCACGCACCGCCTCGATCACCGTGAGCGTACTCACCGCGCACCCCCCTGCCCCGCCTCTGGCGCGAAGAGGTGCTCGAACACATCGTCCGGTGCGGGGAAGGGCGCGGCCTCGGCGGCGTCCGTCGCCGCGTCCACCTCATCGCGGGCGCGCTGGCGCAGCGCCTCGTCGCGCTCCGGCGTCAGCAGCCCCGCCTCCAGCAGCAGCGCCTGGAGCTTGGCCAGGGGGTCGCGCATGCGCGCCTCCTCGATCTCCGCCCGCTCCCGGTAGACCGAGTCGTCGTCGTCCGAGGTGTGCGGCAGGTAGCGCTCCACCATCAGCTCCACCAGCGAGGGGCCCTCTCCTGCCGCCGCGCGGCGCGATGCCTCGGCCACGGCCCGGAACACCTCGCGCACGTCGGTGCCGTCCACGCTCACCCCCGGCATGCCGTAGCCTGCAGCGCGCGATGCGACGTGCGTGACGGCCATCTGCGCGGACTGGGGCACCGAGATGGCGTAGCCGTTGTTCTCGCAGATGAACACAACGGGCAGGCGCTGCACGGCGGCGAAGTTCATCGCCTCGTGCACCTCGCCCTGGGAGGACGCACCGTCGCCGAAGAAAGCGGCCACCGCGATGGGCTCCCCACGCATCTTGGCCGCCAGCGCCCAGCCCACCGCGTGGGGGACGTGCGTCGCAACCACGTTGGACAGGTTGATGACGTGGCGCTCCGGCATGGCCCCGTGCTGCGGGAACTGGCGCGCACCGGAGAGCGGCTCGCCGTCCTTGGCCAGGAAGCCCAGGAGCGATTCGGTGGGTGTGAGCCCCTCGGCGGTGAGCACCGCCAGGTCACGGTAGTAGGTGAAGGAGAAGTGGGCGGGCGCGGCCGCGCGCATGGCCCACACGGAGCCCAGCTGGGCCGCCTCGTGCCCCTGGCAGGAGGCAACTATGGCCGCCTTGCCCTGCCGGTTCATCGCCCACACGCGCTCGTCCAGCGCCCGCACCAGCACCATGGTGCCGTACAGGTCCAGCAAGTCCTCGCCGCTGAGCCCGTCGGGCTGGCCCAGCCCGTCCGCCGCCGTCCGTGAAGCCTTGCGTGCCATGGGCGGATTATAGCGGCGCGCTCCGCCGGTGCCAGGGGTATCTCTGTGTAACAAGCGAGCGCAGCGGGCGGGGCCTAGCCCGGCATGTGGTACTCGAACGTCTCCGTCTCGCGCACGGCCTGGGCCACCAGTCCCTCCGCGTCCAGCCCCTCCTCGGCGCGGGCCGCCTGCTCCAGCGTTACGGCGGTGGAGGGGGAGCGCGGGACGAACAAGGTGCAGCAGTCCTCGTCGGGCAGGATGGAGGTCTCGAAGGTGCCGATGGCACGGGCCTGCTCGATGATCTCCTGCTTGTCCATGCCGATGAGCGGACGCAGGATGGGCATCTGGGCCACGGCGTCCACCGTGGCGATGTTGGTGAGGGTCTGCGAGCCCACCTGCCCCACCGACTCGCCCGTCACCAGCGCGCGGGCGCCCTCGGCGCGGGCGATGGCCTCGGCGATGCGCACCATGAACCGCCGGTACACCACCACACGCAGCGGCCCCGGCACGGCGAGGATGGCCTCCCGCTGCACCACGGCGAAGGGCACCAGGTGCAATCGCGTGTCGTACTGCCAGGCGTTGAGCAGCCCGGCCAGTTCCTGCGCCTTCTCCCGTGAGCGCCCCTCCACCAGGGGGAATGAATGGAAGTGGATGAGTTCAGCCCGGCAGCCCCGGCGCAGCATGCGCCAGACGGCCACGGGGGAATCGATGCCTCCCGACATCAGCACGCCCACGCGCCCCGCCGTGCCCACGGGCAGCCCGCCCGCGCCCTCCTGGCTCCCGGTGTAGACCAGCGCGCCACGGCCCATCACGTCCACGTGCAAGTCGGCCTCGGCACCGGAGAGGCTCACCGGGGCGCCCGTGGCCTCACGGACGGCATCGCCCAGGCGCACGTTCATTTCATAACTGGTGAGCGGGAAGCGCTTGTCAGCCCGGTTTGCCGTGACGCGGAAGGTGGCGAAGGAGCGCGCGCGCGCCTCCTCCAGCACCGCCGCCTCGATGGCCTCGTAGTCGAGGGGCACGGGGCGGGCTAGGGACAACTTCACCGCGCCGAACACGCGCCCCAGGCGCTGTGAGATGGGCTCCCACGGCGCTCCGTCAGCCAGGCGCAGGCGCACCAGCAGGCGCTCGGACCACACCTCCTCGACGCCCAGGCCCGCCGTGGCGCGGCGGATGTTGTCCATCAGTTGGGCGATGAAGCGCGGCCTGTTCTTCCCCTTGAGGGCGATCTCGTTGAAGCGCACCACCGCCTCGCGGGGTGCTCCGACTGCCGTACCGGTCACGGGGCCTCCTTCACCGACCTCCTGCAATTCTAGCCCCCGATGACCTGCGCTATCTCATCCGCGCTGAACCCGAACCGGGTCAGCACCTCGGCGGTGTGCTGGCCAAGGGTGGGTGCGGGGGTGCGGACGGCGCCGGGCGTGGCCGAGAGCTTCACCGGCACGCCCAGGTGCTTCACAAGCCCCGCCACCGGGTGCTCCAGCTCCACCACCATCTCCCGTGCGCGCACCTGCGGGTCGTCGAACACCTGATCCATCGCGTAAATGGGCCCGGCGGGCACGCCCGCTCTCTCCAGCAGCGCCAGCCAGTGGGCGGCGGGCTGGGTGGCGGTCGTCTCCTCCAGCGCGGCGGCGAGCTCGCGGTAGTGGGCGGTGCGCGCCGGGTTGTCGGTGAAGCGCGGGTCGGCCAGCAGGTCATCCCGGCCCAGCGCATGGGCCAGTCGCTCCCAGGTGGCCTGGTTGGCGCACCCCACGTTGAAGGCCCCGTCGGCGGCGCGCAGCGCCTGGTAGGGGGCCACCAAACGGTGGGCCGAGCCCTTGGGGCCGGGCACGTTGCCGGAGCCCCACAACTCGGCGGCCTCCCACAGGGTGAGGCCCACGGCGCTGTCCAGCAGTGCAGCGTCCACCACCTGCCCCTGGCCGGTCCTGAGCCGGTGGACGTAGGCCGCCAGCACGCCGTTGGCCGCGTACATGCCCGCCGACAGGTCGGCCAGCGGCACCGACACCTTCACCGGCGGTGAGTCCGGGTAGCCCGTGACGCCCATGATGCCCGACATGCCCTGGGCGATGAGGTCGTAGCCCGGCCTTGCAGCGTAGGGGCCCGTCTGGCCGAAGCCGGAGATGGACGCGTAGATGAGTTCTGGGTGCTGCGCGCGCAGGTCATCGGGCCCCAGGCCCAGGCGGGCCATGACCCCTGGCCGGAAGTTCTCCGCCACCACGTCCGCCTGGGCGGCCATGCGCTTGAACACGTCCCTATCGTGCTCACGGCGCAGGTCCAGGACGATGGAGCGCTTGTTGCGGTTGATGCCCAGGAACGCAGCGGACTCACCGTTGATGAAGGGGGGGCCCATGCGGCGCGAATCGTCGCCCGTGGGCTTCTCCACCTTGATGACATCGGCCCCCATGTCCGCCAGGAACAGGGTGCAGAAGGGCCCGGCCATCACCTGAGTGGCGTCCAGCACCACCAGTCCTTCCAGCGGTCCCGGCATGCCCATCTCCCTGAAAAGAAAGCTCTAGCGGCCCGTGAACCGGGGGGCGCGCTTCTCCACGAAGGCTCGGTAGCCCTCCGCAGCGTCCACGCTGTCGAAGATGGACAGCGGCAGCGCCTTCTCCTCCGGCGTGCGGTACCGGCCGGCGGGGTCCTCCCCCACGATGCGGATGATGTGCTTGTGCCCGGCCTGGGTGAGCGGCGCGAACCCCGCCATGCGCTCCGCCAGCCCGTACACCTCGGCGCGCAGGTCATCGCGGGCGACTACGCGGTGCACCAGCCCCACCCGCGCCGCTTCGTGGGCGTCCAGCGTGCGGGCCGTCAGCAGCAGGTCGGCGGCGGCGGCACGGCCCACCAGCGCCAGCAGGCGGCGCATCTCCGCGTACCCCAGCAGCACGCCCACCCTGGCCACGGGCACGGCGAAGGTGGAGGCATCGGAGGCGATGCGCAGGTCGGCGCAGCACGCCAGCTCCGCCCCACCGCCCACGCAGATGCCGTCGATCATGGCGATGACCGGCACCTGCAGCGTCTCCACCGCCTCCAGCGCCCCCTCGAAGACGCGGGCGTACTCCGCCGCCTTCTCGGAGGACGAACGGTGCGCGGCGAAGTCCTTGATGTCGGCCCCCGCCGAAAAGGCGCGCCCACCCGCGCCGGTGAGCACCACCACCCGCAGCGTGGGGTCTGCCGCCAGACCCCGCGCCGCCTCGCCCAGAAGCCCCCACATCTCATACGAGACGGCGTTGTGCTGGGCGGGTCGGTCGATGGTGAGGGTGGCGACGGGGCCGTCACGCTCGATGCGGATGGGGCTGGTCATCTACCCTAGGTCCGCCGAGACGCGCTGGGCGTAGTAGGCCCACACCCCGCCGGGGCGTCCACCCGCTCCGGGAGCGGCGCCGCGCGCCAGGGGCTCCTTGAGGTGGGGGAACTGGCCCATGGCCCTGAAGCCCACGGCGAATTCGTCCATGTCCTCGGGCGGGATGCCCTTGTAGTCCCGCCCCAGGGCGCAGAAGGCGTAGTAGTTCATGCGCGCCTGCTCTTCCAGCTGGAGCATGTTCATCACCGCCTCCTCCATGTTCTTGCCCACGGTGGCGGCACCGTGCCCGCGCAGCAGCACGGCGGGCCGGTTCCCCATGGCTTCCACCACACCCATGCCGTCCTCGTCCGAGAGGATCAGCTTGGAGTGGGGGTAAACCGGCAGCGGCTCGCGCACCAGCTGGTGGCCCTCGTTGCACATGGCCTGCAGCTGCACCTCCAGCAGGCCCATGAGCACGGTGAAGCGCGGGTGCACATGGCACACCGCCTGCACCTCGGGCCGCTCGCGCAGCAGGCACGAGTGCATCTTCACCTCGTAGCACTGGGAGGTGCCGCGCGGGCCGTCCACCATGTTCCCGTCGGTATCCACCACGATCATCTGCTCGGGCTTCACCACGGCCAGGGCGTCCACCTCGTAGCCGCGCCCCTTCACCACGAACAGGTCGGGCTGGCCCGGCACGCGCATGCTCACGTGGCCCAGGGAGGCCAGCACGCCGGTGGCCAGGCCCAGCTCCGACAGGATGCGGTTGGCGACGGCGACCTGCTCCTTCACCTGCTTGATCTCGGTGCTCATCCGTTCCCCTCCAGCGCCCATGCGCGTTCACGAAAGTTGCTGCCCCGGCGGGCGTGAGGGGTGTATCACCGGCCCCCACAGGCGTCAATGCCAAGGCGCCGGTCAGGCGCATCGCCAAATCCGAGCGCTTTGCATAGACTAGGCGCGCCCGCGCGGGCACATCCCGCACTCCCCCCAGGAGGAAGCGCATGACCAGGCCAGCCCCGCACGCCATCGGAGCAGCGATACCCCGGGTGGAGGCCCGCGAGAAGGTGACCGGCGCCGGGCGCTACGCCCAGGACGTCCCGCAGGACGGGGCGCTGTGGGCCAAGGCGCTGCGCAGCCCCTACCCGCACGCGCGCATCCGCTCCATCGACGCCTCCGCGGCGCTGGCCGTTCCCGGCGTCCACGCGGTGGTCACCGGCGATGACCTGCCCGCGAACTCCCTGTGGGGCCGGCGCACCATAGACATCCCGGTGCTGGCCCAGGGCATCGTGCGCTTCGCCGGTGAGCAGGTGGCCGCCGTGGTGGCCGACGACGAGGAGATCGCCGCCCGCGCCGCCGCGCTCATCGAGGTGGACTACGAGGAGCTGCCCGCCCTGACCGACCCGGAGGCCGCGCTGGCGCCGGGCGCCGCGCTGGTGCACCCGGAGATCACCTCGATCCAGGGGCTGGTCAAGCCGCTGGAGGCGCCCACCAACGCCGTCTGCACCTTCGATTGGGGGCAGGGCGACGTGGATGCGGGCTTCACCGAGGCGGTGCGCGTGGTGGAGGGCACCTACACCACCCCCGTGGTGCACCAGGGCTACATGGAGCCGCACTCGCAGGTGTGCGCCATCGACGCCGAGGGCATCCTGCACATTTGGGCGCCCTGCAAGGCCCCCTACTCCGCGCGCGCCCAAACCGCCAAGGCCGTGGGCATCGACGAGGACCGCATCGTGGTGCACCCGGTGCTGATCGGCGGCGACTTCGGCGGCAAGGGTTCGGCCATGAACATGCCCCTGGGCTACTACGCCACCCGGGCGGTGGGCGGGCGGCCCGTGCGCATGGTGTTCGACTACGCCGAGGAGCTGATGGCGGCCAACCCGCGCCACTCCTCCGTGATCCGCCTGCGGACGGGGCTGCGGGCCGACGGCTCGCCCGTGGCGCTCCAGGCCGACATCATCTTCAACTCCGGTGCCTACGCCGGGTTCAAGCCCGCAGGGCACCTGGGCGGCGCGGCGGCGGCGGCGGGGGTGTACCGCATCCCCAACGTGCGCGTCGTGGAGCAGATGGTCTACACCAACACCGTCCCCTGCGGTCACATGCGCGGGCCGGGCGAGCCGCAGGCGCTCTTCGCGCTGGAATCGCACATGGACGAGGTGGCGCGCGCGGCGGGCGAGGACCCGGCGGCCTACCGCCTCAGGCACCTGGCGCGCGACGGTGAGCCCATCGGCACGGGCCACGCCTTCGTGGAGAACCGGGGCGTGGAGACGCTGGAGGCGGCGCTCAACGCCTCCGGGTACGACGTCGGCAAGCGTCCCGCAGAGGGGTCGCTGGCCTACGGGCGCGGCGTGGCCATCGGTGAGCGCACCCCCGGCTCCGGCCGGGCCAACGCCCGCGTGGTGCTGGCCGCCGACGGGTCGGTGACGCTCCACACGCCCCTGTTCGACCAGGGCTCCGGTGCGGTGACCGTGGTGGCGCAGGTGGTGGCCGAAGACATGGGCATCAGCGTGGACGAGATCACCGTGGTGAACGATGCCACCGGCACCTTCGATGACGACTCCGGCATCGGCGGCTCCCGCGTGACCAACGTGGGCTCCATGGCGGCCCACGCCGCCGTGGCCAACGTCCACGCCGAGGTGACCAAACTGGCCGCAGAGCTGGAGGGCTGGCCGGAGGAGCATCTGTCGGTGCGCGGGCGTCAGGTGGTGCGCGCCGACACCGGCGCCGCCATGCCCTGGGCGGGGCTCCTGGCCCGCACGGGCGGGAGCGTCAGCGGCGAGCAGTTCGTCAGCACCGGGCGTGAGGCCTCGCCCGTCACGGGCTACTGCGCCCAGGTGGCGCAGGTGTCCGTGGACACCGAAACCGGCCAGGTGAGGCTGCTGCGTCTGACCAGCGCCCACGACACCGGGGTCATCGTAAACCCCATCGGCCACCAGGGCCAGGTGAACGGCGGGGCGATGTTCGGCGTGGGGTACGGACTGCTGGAGGAGGTGAAGCAGGAGGACGGCCTGGTGACCACCCTCTCCTTCGCCGACTGGAAGATGCTCTCTATGGCCGACGTGCCGGAGTTCAACCCGGTTATCCTGGAGCGGCCCGGCCAGGGGGTGGGCCCCCACAACATCAAGGCGATCGGCGAGAGCCCCAACGCCCCCACCGCCGCGGCCATCGCCAACGCGGTATACGACGCGGTGGGCGTGCGCATCACCTCCCTGCCGGTGACGGCGGAGAAGGTGTACGCGGCGCTCCAGGCGAGGGGCTAGCCCCTTGCCCACCCGCCAGCCCGCACGCCCCCGCCCGCCGCGGCCCATCGCGGAGGTGGCCCGCGTGCTGGGCATCGCCCCCCGCCACCTGACGGCCTACGGCGATGAGATGGCCAAGGTGAGCCTGGACGCCATCCCCGTGGCCCGCGCGGGCGAGGGACGGTTGGTGGTGATGACCGGCATCACGCCCACCCCTGCGGGCGAGGGCAAGACCACCATGGCCATCGCCCTGACTGACGGGCTGGCGCGGGCGGGCCAGCGCGCGGCGGTGACGCTGCGCCAGCCGTCCATGGGCCCGGTGTTCGGGGTGAAGGGCGGCGGCACCGGCGGGGGAGCCGCACGGGTGGTGCCGGAGGAGCGCATCAACCTGCACTTCACCGGCGACTTCCACGCCGTGGAGTCGGCCCACAACCTGCTGGCGGCGCTGGCCGACAACGCCGCCCAGCGTGGCCTGGTGGATGGCCTGGACGGGGCGGGGCTCAGCATGCGACGCGTGGTGCAGATGAACGATAGGGCGCTGCGCTCCGTGGCGCTGGGGTTGGGCGGACATGAGAACGGCCCTGTGCGCGAGACGGGATTCGACATCGCCGCCGCCTCCGAGGTGATGGCGGTGCTGGCGCTGGCCTCGGGCTGGGACGACCTGCGCCGGCGATTGGGCGCCATCACCGTGGGCTACACCCGCGAGGGCGCACCGGTGAGTGCGGACGATGTGGGCGCCACCGGGGCCATGCTGGCGCTGCTCAAGGACGCGGTGGAGCCCAACCTGGTGCAGACGCTGGAGGGCACCCCCGCGCTGCTGCACGCAGGGCCCTTCGCCAACATCGCCCACGGGTGCTCCTCGGTCCTGGCCGACCGGCTCGCCCTCTCCCACGCCGACTACGTCATCACCGAGGCGGGGTTCGGGTCCGACCTGGGGCTGGAGAAGTTCGTCCACCTGAAGGCGCGTCCCTCCGGCCTGCGCCCCTCCGCCGTGGTGCTGGTGGCCACGGTGCGCGCGCTGCGCTGGCACGGCGGCGCGCCCGCCGACGCGCTGGATCGGCCCGACCCGTTGGCGGTGCGCCTGGGCGCGGCGAACCTGGAGCACCACGTGGGCATCGTGCGCGGCTTCGGACTGCCGGTGGTGGTGGCGCTGAACCGCTTCCCCTCGGACTCACCGGAGGAACTGGTGGTGGCGCAGGACATCGCCATCGCCTCGGGCGCATCGGCCGCGGTGCTCTGCTCCGGCTACGCCCAGGGCGGCGCGGGGGCGGCGGACCTGGCCGATGCGGTGATGCGCACCGCCTCCGGGGGGCCGGTGCAGCCCACGGCCCTCTTCTCCGAGGAGGCGCCCGTGCTGCGCAAGGTGGAGGTGCTGGCGAACCGCGTCTACAACGCGGGTGGTGTGCGCTGGAGCGCCGCCGCGCGTCGGGCGCTGGCCCGGTTGGAGGCACTGGGGTGGGATAGGCTGCCCGTGTGCGTGGCCAAGACACCGGCCTCGCTCTCCGGCGACCCGTCGCTGCGCAACCGACCGGTGGGCCACACCATCGAGGTGGCAGACCTGCGCGTGTCCAGTGGAGCGGGGTTCGTGGTGGCGCTGGTGGGCGAGGTGAACACCATGCCCGGCCTGCCCAAGCACCCCGGTGCGCTGGACGTGGACATAGACGCCCACGGCGAGATCACGGGAATCTAGCGCGGGGCTTTCCCGCTCGCCTTTGGCTCGCTCATTCCAGGGGACTCTCCTGCGCTCGCGTGGCCCATCAGCCTGGCAGGGCGGCCACCGGAGCGTGGGCGGAGCGTACGACGGCGCAGGCGGTCCGTGCGGGCAGATACGGTGAAATTCCGGTTAAGAATCGTTAACGCTCACTCTCCGTCCGCACCGAGGGGAACCGATGCGCCGTCCTGAACGTACTCAGGTTAGATGGGCAGACACTTCACCACCCTCCCCCTCGCCACCCTCGCCATCGCGCTGGCGGCCCTGGCCCTCGCCGCATGCGCGGGGCCCAGCGCGGCGACCCCCACACCCCTGCCTGCCGGTGCCCCGGCGCCCACGCCAGGGGCCTACTGGCGGATGGACCTGCCGGTGGGCGCCCGCGAGGGTGAGCGCGCCCCGGACGCGCTGGCGCTGACGCTGGAGGGGCAGGTCACCTCCATCGAGCAGGTGGCCGGCGGGCGGCCCATCCTGGTGTACTTCTTCGCCTCCTGGTGACCAGACTGCCGCGCCGAGTTGCGGACGCTCAAGGCCCTATACCCCGCCTACGCGGAGCGCGTCGTCCTGGTGGCGGTGGGCTCGCAGGTGTGGGAGTCCGACGCCTCGGCCAGCCGCTTCGCCGAGGGGGGCGGGTATCCCTGGCCCACGGTGCTCGCGGACCCTCAGGTGGTGCGTGATTACGCCATCACCGCGCAGTCATCGGCGGTGGGCATCGACGCACAGGGCGTGGTGGTCCTGCGCGATGGGTACGGCACCAGCGGTGAGGAGGCCTGGCGGGCCCTGCTGGAGCGCCTGGCCACAGGGTCCTAGCGCGGGCGCCGCGCCAGAGCGAAGGCGATGGCCGCACCGAACCCCGCCATACCGAAGGCCACCCACACCGGCCGGTAGTCGCCGGTGGCATCGTGCACCACCGCGCCCACCAGCGGGGCCAGCGCGGAGGCGGGGGTGATGAGCAGCGTGGTCAGGCCGGTGAGTGAGCCCACGATGGACCGGCCGAAGTAGTCGGGCCAGGTCTGGGAGATGAGCTGGGCGGTGCCGCCGTTGGTCAGGCCCACCACCACCGCCGCGCCCACCACCGCTCCGGGCCCCGGCGCGAGGCCGAAGGTGGTCACGCTCACCCCGTACAGCACACCGGAGCCCACCAGCGCCCCCCGCACGCCCAGGCGCGCCGAGACCACGCCCCAGAAGGGCCGCCCCGCCACCGCACCCGCGGCAAAGAGGCTGACACCCCCCGCTGCCGCTGCGGGCGAGAGCCCGGTCTCCTGAAGGTAGGGCACCAGGTGGATGAAGATGCCCACCGCGGGTAGGTCCACCAGGATGAAGCCCCACACCAGCAGCCAGAAGGCCGGAAGCCGCGTGACCTGGCGCACCGTCCACGCCCGTTCCGGCGCCGGTGCCCTGCCCGCCGCTCCCGGCACCGGCCCACCGTCCGGGAGCAGGCCCACGTCCTCCGGGCGACGGCGCACCGCCAGCATCGCCGCTGGTAGCACCAGCGCCCACGCGCCCACGCCCATGAGCGCCCACCCTGCCCGCCAACCCCACGTCCCCACGACCAGCGCCACCAGCGGCACCAGCACCACGCCGGAGACGGCACGCCCGCCGGAGTAGAGGGCGTAGGCCGAGGCGCGCCTGCGCACGAACCAGTTGGCGATGGCGGTACGCGGGCCCACGATCTCCACCGCCGCCCGCGTCGCTCCCAGCCCCACGCCCAGGAGCAGGTAGTACTGCCACGGCGCGCGCACCAGCGCCAGCCCCACCAGCAGCCCACCGCCCGCCGCTGCGCCCACGCTCATCCCCCAACGTGAGCCGTGGCGGTCGAACAGCGGCCCCAGGGCCATGCCAGTGAGCGCGGTCACCCCCGTGCCCAGGGTGATGGCCCCCACGAAGGTGGTGCGGCTCCACCCCAGCCCCGCCTCCATGGGCGGGAGCAGGACGGAGAAGACGTAGGTGGTGGCCCCGCCGTGAACGAACAGCGCCAGGAACCCGGCGGCGGCGATCCACCAGCCCCGGTAGAGGCGAAGCGGCCAGAACGGGAGGGGCATGGGAGCCTCAGGCGAAGGGGTGGGGCCCATGCTAGCGGGTCGAGGCCTCCGGCGCTTGCCCCGGCCCACCGGCGCAGGGATACTGGCCGCGCCAGTCTCCCTGCGAGGTCTCCCATGCACACCCAGGTCGCCATCATCGGTGCGGGCCCGGCCGGGCTCACCCTCGCCCACCTGCTGTCCCGTGCGGGCATCGAGTCGGTGGTGCTGGAGTCGCGCTCTCGCGAGTACGTGGAGAACCGCGTGCGCGCCGGGGTGCTGGAGCACGGCACCGTGGACGTGCTCACCGAGCTGGGCCTGGCCGAGCGATTGCACCGAGAGGGGCTGCGCCACCACGGCATCGAACTGCGCTTCAACGGACAGCCGCACCGCATCGACATCACTGGCCTCACCGGCGGGCGGAGCATCTGGGTGTACGGGCAGCGTGAGGTGGTGAAGGACCTGGTGAGCGCGCGCCTGGCGGCGGGCGCTCCGCTGCACTTCGAGGCCGAGGTGACGGCGATCGAGGGCATCGACGGCCCGCGGCCCACGGTGCGCTGGCGGGGTGCCGATGGCACGGAGCAGGTGCTGGAGGCCGACTTCGTGGCCGGGTGCGACGGCTACCACGGCCCCTCGCGCCAGGCCATGCCCGCGGGGCTGGTGCGCGAGTACGTCCACGACTACCCCTTCGGCTGGGTCGGCATCCTGGCCCAGGTGGCCCCCTCCACCGAGGAGCTGATCTACGCCTGCACGCCCCGCGGCTTCGCGCTGCATTCGCTGCGCTCGCCCGAGATTTCCCGCCTCTACGTGCAGTGCGCGCCGGACGATGTCATCGAGAACTGGTCCGACCGGCGCATCTGGGACGAGCTCCACGCCCGGTTCGCCAGCCCCGGCTGGGCGCTGCAGGAGGGGCCCATCCTGGAGAAGTCCATCACCCCCATGCGCTCCTTCGTGGCCGAGCCCATGCGCTCCGGGCGCCTGTTCCTGGCGGGGGACGCCGCGCACATCGTCCCGCCCACGGGCGCCAAGGGGCTCAACCTGGCCGTCGCCGACGCGCTGGTGCTCTCCCGCGCGCTGGAGGCGTTCTACGCATCGGGCGATGAGTTGGGCCTGGACGCCTACTCCGAGACGTGCCTGCGCCGGGTGTGGAAGGTGCAGCACTTCTCCTGGTGGATGACCACCTTGCTGCACACCTTCCCGGAGGCCGATGCGGTGCAGCAGCGCCTCCAGATGGCTCATCTGGACTACGTCACCTCTTCGGAGCATGCCGCCGCCTCCCTGGCCGAGCAGTACGCCGGACTGCCCCTGGACTGACCAGCGCCTATACTGGCTGGGATGCGCATGCACGCCCGTCCCACCCCCCTGCGCTCGGCAACGGCGCTGGGCCAGATGAACCTGCGCCGCACGGTGGGGTTCCTGGCCCCCTACTGGCCGCTGCTGCTCCTGCTGCTGGTCGCAGTGGGGCTCAACGCGGCGCTGGGGCTGGTGGCCCCGCTGCTGGTGCGCGGCATCATCGACGACGCGCTGGCCCACGGGAACGCGCGCTTGCTGGCGTGGCTGGCCGCCGGGGTGGCGGGTGCGGCGCTGGCCTCGGGGCTGGTGGGGGTGGCCCGCTCCTACCTGAACACGCTGGTGAGCCAGCGCATCATGTTCGACCTGCGTCTGCGCATGTTCGCCACCCTTCAGCGCCAGTCGCTGCGTTTCTTCACCGAATCGCGCACGGGTGAACTGATGTCGCGCCTGACCAGCGACATCAACGGCATCGACACCGTGGTCTCCGGGACGATGGTCTCCATCTTCCAGAACGTCCTCATCCTCACCACCACCCTGGCGGCGATGATCGCCATGGACTGGCGCCTCACCGTCATCGCTCTGGCACTCCTGCCCTGGCTCATCGTGCCCACCCTCACCGTGGGCCGGATGCGCCGGCGCCTGCGCTCCGAGCGCCAGGCCCAGTCCGGGGCGCTGAACGCGCTCATGGCCGAATCGCTGGGCATCAGCGGGCTGATGCTCATCAAGACCTTCACCCGCGAGGGGGCCGTGTTGCGGCGCTTCACGGACGATGCGCGCGCGTTGATGCGCCTGCAGGTGCGCGAGACGCTGGTGGGGCGCTGGTACTTCATGCTCCTGTTCCTCGTCTCCTCCGGCGGGCCCGCCCTGCTGTACTGGACGGGGGGCCTCGAGGTCATCTCCGGGGCCCTCACCCTGGGCACCGTGGTCGCCTTCGTCGCCCTGCTGGGGCGCCTGTACGGCCCGGCAACGGACCTGATGTCGCTGCACGTGGACGTGGTGACCTCCGCCGCCTACTTCGAGCGCATCTTCGAGTACCTGGACCTGGAGCCCGACATCGCCGACGCGCCGGGCGCCACACCCCTGCCCCGCGTTCGCGGGCGCATCGAGTACCGGGACGTGCGCGTGGAGTACACACCGGGCCGGCCGGTGCTGGACGGGCTGAACCTTGAGGTGGAGCCGGGGCAGATGGCGGCCCTGGTGGGCCCGTCGGGCGCGGGCAAGACCACCATCACCTACCTGCTCCCGCGCCTGTACGAGCCGGTGGCGGGCGCGGTGCTGGTGGACGGGCACGACGTGCGGTCCGTCACGCTGGACTCGCTGCGCTCCCAGGTGGGGTACGTCTCCCAGGAGACGTTCCTCTTCCACGACACCGTGGCCGCCAACCTGCGCCTCGCCCGCCCGGACGCCACGGAGGCCGAGGTGCGGGCCGCGTGCCGCGCCGCCTCGGTGCTGAAGGTGGTGGAGGCGCTCCCGGAGGGGTTCGAGACGGTGGTGGGCGAGCGCGGCTATCGCCTCTCCGGCGGGGAGAAGCAGCGCCTGGCCATCGCGCGCATGTTCCTGAAGGACCCGGCCATCCTGGTGCTGGACGAGGCCACCAGTTCGCTTGACTCCCACGCAGAGCGCGCGGTGAAGGAGGCGCTGGCGGCCCTCACCGCCGGGCGCACCACCCTGGTCATCGCTCACCGGCTGTCCACGGTGCTGGAGGCGGGTATCATCTTCTTCATCGCCGACGGTGCGGTGGCCGAGCGCGGCACCCACGAGGAGCTGCTGGCGCTGGACGGGCGCTACGCCGCCCTCTACCGCGAGCAGTTCGCCGCCACCGCCGGCGCGCCGGAGCCCGCAGCGCCCTGACCCTTCACCCATCGGAGGCCCCACGTGAGCGACCGCACCCTGAACGTCTTCGTCCTGCGGGAGGCATCCGCCTCAGCGCTGGAGCGCATCCGCGCCGTGGCGCCGGGCCGCATCAACCTCACCCAGGCCGAGGAGCGCACGGCCCTCACCCGGGAGCAACTGGGGGCGCTGGCCGAGGCGGAGGTGGTGGCGGTGGGCGCGGGGTGCCCGCATGACCTGGGCGCGCTGGCCCCCCGCATGCGGTGGGTGCACGCCAACTTCGCCGGCATCTCTGACCTGGCCGACCGCGACTTCTGGGGCACGGACGTGACCATGACCTCGGCCCGCGGCTACACCGGCGCGCTGCCCATCGCGGAGATGGCGCTGACGGGCGGGATGATGCTGTCCAAGAACCTGGACCACGCCGCCCGTGAGACGGCGACGCGCTGGAAGGGGCGCGAGGTGTTCCAGCCGTGGCTCCTCTCGGCCCGCACCATGGGCATCGTGGGCCTGGGCGGCATCGGCGCCCACCTGGCGCGCCTGGCCAAGGGCGTGGGTATGCGCGTGGTGGCCACCCGCCGCTCCGCCACCGAGCGGCGAGAGAACGTGGACGGGGTGGACGTGCTCTACCCCGCCTCGGCGCTGGTTGAGATGGCGCGCGAGTCCCACTTCCTGGCGGTGTGCGCCGCCAGCACGCCGGAGACGGAGCGGCTCATCAACGCCGAGGTGCTAGCCGCCCTGCCCAGGGGGGCCATCATCATGAACATCGCCCGGGGCGAGGTGATCGACGAGGACGCGCTCATGGCGGCGGTGGACTCCGGGCAGGTGGGTGGGGCGTACCTGGACGTGTGGGTGGGCGAGAAGGAGCACGACCCGGCCCCGCGCATGGCGGACCACCCGCGCATCATCATGACCCCCCACATCTCCTACCGCTCCGACGTGCCCCAGCAGCTGGGGTTCAACGTCTTCGTGGAGAACCTCGCCCACTACCTGACGGGCGAGCCGCTGACCAACCTGGTGGAGTGGGAGCGCGGCTACTAGCCCGCGTCCCAGCACGCCCTGAACCCCCAGCACCCCCTGAAACCAAGGAGGCCCCCATGCCCGCGACCAACGAAGTCATCAACGTCGTCGTCCTGCGCGACGTGCCCCAGGCGGACCTGGACCGCATCGAGGCCGTGGCCCCCGGACGCATCCGGGCCACGGGCATCTGGCGCGGGGTGCGGGATGAGCTGGCCAAGACCTTCCCGGAGGAGCAGCTGCGCCGCTTCGAGCGCACCACCGAGCCGGTGCCCGCCCCGCCCGCCGAGGTGACGGCCAAGGCGCTGGCGCAGGCCCAGGTGCTCTACTCCGGCGCGGTGCACCCCGCCGACCTGATCCGGCGCATGCCCAACCTGCGCTGGGCGCACTTCACCATGGCGGGCGTCTCCACCATCCGCCCCTCGGAGTTCTGGGGCTCGCACATCCCTGTCACCTCCTCGCGCGGGCACACCGCCGCGCTGCCCATCGCGGAGCTGGCCATGGCGGGCGGCATGGCCCTGGCCAAGGCCATCCCCACGGCGGTGCGCCAGACGGGGGCGCAGGCCTTCGACCCGCGCGCCTACATGCCCAAGATGATCAGCGGCAAGACGCTGGGCGTCATCGGCCTGGGCGGCATCGGCCAGCACCTGGCGCGCATCGGCAAGGGGCTGGGGATGCGGGTGCTGGGCTCCAAGCGCTCCGCAGCCCAGCGCGGCCCCGGCGAGGACAGGGTGGACGAGGTGTTCCCCGCCAGCGAACTGCACCAGATGCTGGCCCAGTGCGACTTCGTGGGCGTGTGCGCGCCGCTGACCAGGGAGACGGAGAACCTGCTGGACGAGACGGCCCTGGCCGCCTGCAAGCAGGGCGTCATCATCATGAACATCGCCCGCGGCGAGATCATCCACGAGCCCGCGCTCATCGCCGCGCTGGCCTCCGGCCACGTGGCCGGCGCCTACATGGACGTCTACACCGGCGAGGAGGACGGGCAGCCCCCCAACCCGGAGTTGCTGGCCCAGCCCAACGTGGTGCTCACCCCGCACATCGGCTTCAAGTCCGACGTCTCGCACATGTTCGCCATGGACCTGTTCCGCGACAACCTGCGCCGGTTCGTGGCCGGGGAGCCGTTGGTGAACGTCATCGACTGGGAGCGGGGCTACTAGCCCCACACCTGCCGGGCCACATCCACCACCAGCTCCAGCTTCCGCCACTGCTGCTCCTCGGACAGCATGTTGCCTGCGGGCATGGACGCGAAGCCGCACTGGGGGCTCAGCGCCAGGCGCTCGATGGGCACGAATCGCGCGGCCTCGTCGATGCGCCGCAGCACCTCATCGCGCGATTCCAGTTCGCCGGTCTTGGTGCTGATGAGGCCCAGCACCACCACCATGCCATCGGGCACGTGGCGCAGCGGCTCGAAGGTGCCGGAACGCTCGGTGTCGTACTCCAGCAGCAGCCGGTCCACGTTGAGGCCGTTGAACAGCTCCTCGGCGATGGGCTCGTAGCCGCCCTGGGCGTACCACTTGGATTGGTTGTTGCCCCGGCACACGTGGAAGGCCGTGGTGATGCCCTCACGACGCGCGCCGTCGAACACCGCCCGGTCCGCCGCCACTGCCGCAGTGAGCAGCGCGTCCGGGTCCTGGCCCATGCTCCGCAGGTACTCGCGCCACTCCGGGTCCACGAAGTAGGAGTAGCGCGGGGCGTCCACCTGGATGTAGGTGACGCCCTCGTCCGCCAGCGCCGTCACCTCTTCACGGATAATCTGCGTGATGTGGGTCAGCAGGTCCTCCCGCATGGGGTAGAACCTGTCGGTCAGGCCCGGCAGGTAGCCCAGCGCGGGGAACTGGTTGGGCGAGGGGACGGTCATCTTGAATGGCCCCGGCGCGTGCTGTTTCAGGAACGCCGTCTGGTCTGCCGTGAGGCGGCGCACCTGGCGCAGCCGTTGGGCCACCACCACCTGGGTCGCCTCGGCGTCGGGCTGAGCGCCAGGGCCCTTCCAGATGCGGCGCAGCGGGGTGTCCGTCGCCTCATAGCCCTCCACCGAGTCGATGAAGTCGTTCTGGAAGCCGTTGCGGCGGAACTCACCGTCGGAGAAGACGTCCACGCCCGAGGCCTTCTGGTGCGCCAGGCAGGCCAGGATCGCCGCGTCTTCTTCCGCGCGCAGCTGGGCGGCCGTGCCCTTGCCCGCAGCCAGCACGGCGCGCGCGTCCTTCACCCCCTGGGGGCGCAGGAAACTGCCCACCTGCTCCGCCTTGAACGCTGGCTTCATCGAACCCCTCCGTCCGCCGGATGATGGGCGCGAGTCTACTCCAAACCGGCGCTTGCGGGCCCACCCCCACTCCCCTAGCCTGCGGGCATGCCCCCTCAGCACACCTACGACGCCGTCATCGCCGGGGGCGGGGCGGCGGGCCTCTTCTGCGCGCTGACCGCTGGGCGGCGCGGGCGGCGCGTCGCGGTTCTGGAGCGGGGCGAGCGGCCGGGGCGCAAGGTCATCATCTCTGGTGGCGGGCGCTGCAACTTCACCAACCTGAACGCCAGCGCTGAGCACTACCTATCGGCCAACCCGGACTTCCCCATCTCCGCACTCTCGCGCTTCACCCCAGCGGACTTCATCGCCCTGGTGGAATCGCACGCCATCGCCTACCACGAGAAGGAGCTGGGCCAGCTCTTCTGTGACGGCACCTCCCAGGCGGTGCTGGACATGCTGCTGGCCGAGTGCGCCGCGGTGGGGGTGGAACTGCTGACCAGCATGGACATCAGCGCCGTCGCCCCGGAGGCGGGCGGGTGGACGGTGGGCACCGGCACGGGTGCGTTCCACGCCGACGCGCTCGTGCTGGCGACGGGGGGCCTGTCCATCCCCAAGATGGGCAGCACCGGCTTCGCCTACGAGGTGGCGCGCGAGCAGGGGTTGGAGGTGGTGCCCACGCGGGCGGGGCTGGTGCCCCTCACCTTCCCGCCCGACGAGACCGCATTCTTCAAGGCCCTGGCGGGGGTGTCGGTGCCCTGCGCCGTGACGGTGGGGGGCCGCGCCTACCGGCACAACCTGCTGTGCACCCATCGGGGCCTCTCCGGCCCCGCCATGCTCCAGGCCTCCAACCACTGGCTGCCCGGCCAGTCCATCAGCGTGGATCTGGCGCCGGGGGTGGACATCGTCCCCCGGCTGGAGGGCACGCGCTCCCGCGCACCCCGCGTCAGCCTGGGGGACGCGCTGGCGGGCACCCTGCCCCGCCGGTTCGCCGAGGCCTTCGCCGCCGCCTACCTGCCCGCCGGGCCGCTGGGGCGCATGGGGAGCCGGGCGCTGGAGGAGGCCGCCGCGCTGCTCCACGGGTGGACGCTGCGCCCCGCGGGCACCGAGGGGTACCGCACCGCCGAGGTGACGGTGGGCGGCGTGGACACGCGGGGGCTCTCCTCACGCACCATGGAATCGTGCGCGCCGGGGCTGTTCTGCATCGGTGAGTGCGTGGACGTGACGGGGGAATTGGGCGGGTACAACTTCCAGTGGGCATGGGCCTCAGCCCACGCAGCGGGCGAGGCGCTCTAGCGCCGAGCGCCGGGCGGGGTGGCTAGCGCCGGGCCCCGGCCTTGGCGCCCTTGCCCTTCACCCCCGCCTTGGCGGGCGGGGGCGGTGGCTCCACGATGCGCGTGTTCACGCACGTCCCCTCGCGCACCTCGTAGACGTGGGTGGCGACGGTATCCAGGATGTACTGATCGTGCGTCGCGCAGATGATGGTGCCGTCGTAGGAGGCGAGGGAGCTTGATCAGGCTCGCGCGTGGCCCTATCCAGGTGGTTGGTGGGCTCGTCCAGCAGCAGCACGTTGGTGGGCTGAAGCAGGAACTTGGCCAGGGCCACCCGTGAGCGCTCCCCGCCGGAGAGCACGCCCACGGGCTTGAACACATCGTCCCCCTTGAAGAGGAACTTGCCCAGCACCGTGCGCACGTGCGCCTCGGTGGCCCCGCCCGCCGAGGCGGTGACCTCCTCCAGCACGGTGTGGGAGGGGTCCAGCGCCTCGTCCTGGTGCTGCTCGTAGTAGCCGGGCACCGCGCGCTCGGCCCACACCACCTCACCCTCCATGGGTTGGGTCTGGCCCGCCGCGATGCGCAGCAGGGTGGACTTGCCGCCCCCGTTGGGGCCCACCAGCACGATCTTCTGACCCCGCTCCACCACCAGGCTCACGTCCAGCAGCACCAGCGCATCGCCGTCATAGGAGTGGGAGACCTTGGCCAGGGTGAGCACCTTCTGCTCCACCCGGCCCTTGGCGGCGATGGTGAAGCGTGCGCCCTGCTCCTCGCGCGGGCGCTCCAGGCGCGCCACCTTGGCCAGCTGCTTCTGCCGGCTCTGCACCTGGGTGGCCTTGGTGGCCTTGGCGCGGAAGCGGTCGATGAATTCCTGCTGGCGGGCCAATTCCCGCTCCTGGCGGGCGGCGGCCTGCTCCTCCTGCTTGCGCTTGGCCTCACGCTGGGCCAGGTACTTGGTGTAGTTCCCCGTGTAGGAGGTGACCCCGCCTGCGCTCACCTCCAGCACGCGCCTCACCACCTTGTCCAGGAATGCGCCATCGTGGGTCACCAGCACCAGGGTGCCGGTGTAGCCGGTGAGCTCACGGGCCAGCCAGTCACGGGCTCGGGCATCCAGATGGTTGGTGGGCTCGTCCAGCAGCAGGTGGGCAGGCTGGCGCACCAGCGCCTTGGCCAGCGCGATGCGCATGCGCCAGCCGCCGGAGAAGTCGCCGCACGCCTTGGCTCGGTCCGCGGTGGTGAAGCCGAGCCCGCGCAGCACCCGGTCCACCCGCGTGGCCACCTCATGCCCGCCCGCATCGTCGAACCGCTGGAACAGCTCCGCCTGCTCGGCCGCCAGGGCAGCCGCGTCGGGGGGCGCCGCCGCCAGGAGCCCGTCCAGCTCGTGCAGGCGTGCGTCCATCGCCACGATCTCGGGGAACGCCTTCCACAGCTCGCGCTCCAGGGGGGTGTCCGGGTCGGCCCCGCTCTCCTGTTTCAGGTAGCCCACCTCCCCGCCACGATGCCCGGCGCTGCCGGAGGACGGGTTGTCCTCCCCTGCCAGCATCCGCAGCAGCGTGGTCTTGCCCGCGCCGTTGTGCCCGGCCAGGGCCACCCGCTCGCCGTCGGCGATGGTGAAGGAGACGCCCGCGAAGAGATCGAAGGCGCCGAATGACTTGGAGACGTTCTGGGCGAAGAGCATGGGGTGACCCCATTATGCGGGATGCACCCTCCCCGCCCCAAGCGGGCTCACTGCGGCTAGGGAGTGAAGACCACCCGCGTCCCGTTCACTTCCACCGTCACGGGGGTGCCGGGGGTGAGGGTCAGGGGCAGCGGGTAGAGCGCCTCCACCATGCCGTAGATCGCCGTGCAGGCCACCTCGCCCGTGGGGAGCGAGTTGGTGATGCGCAGGCGCACCAGTCGCGACGTCTCCAGGCGCGCAGCGTCCATCTGGTACCCGACGTAGCGCGCGCAGCCGGAGGGCAGTCCACTCACCACCCGCACCGCCCACCCCTCGCCGGTGCGCACCACCTGCGCCTCGTCTATCGGCGCATCAACCGCGTACCGCTCGCCCGGCAGCGGCGTGGGTGTCGCCGCCGGAACGGCGCCGGGCCCGCAGGCGGCCAGCGCCAGCGCCAGGAGGGCAAGGGAACTGAACAGGAACACGCGCATGGCGCACCTCACGGCGCGGGGCGCGCCTACCCGTTGGACGCCGGAGCGGGCGGGACGGTTCCCGCCGCGCCTGCGCGCGGGTGCACGGGCGGGGCCTTGCGCTGGGGGACGTAACGCCCGCCCAGGATCCGCACGTAGGTGAGGAAGAGCACCAGCCCACCGCTCACGGTGTACAGCATCCCCGCGCCCAGGCCCGCGGTGTCGCTCCCGGCGAAGAGGCCGTGGGCCAACCCCAGGACGAAGGCGGCGAAGGCGCTGTAGTGCACCCAGCGCCAGGTGCGCTGGCCCATGCGCCGGCGCGCCCATCCCACCGAGGAGGTGAGCGCCAGCAGCGCCATGAGGTAGGCGGCGATGACGCCCGCGCCCACAGCGATGGGCCGGAAGGGTGATGCGAAGGGCACCAACAGCGTGGTGAGGGTGAAACCGTACTCCACGTCGAACAAGAGCACCCACCCGTGGAAGGCCGTGAGGACCAGCCCCAGCAGGCTCAGCATCTGGTGCAACTCGGCGGCCAGCGGCAGGTTCACCCACTTCATCAGCAGCCGCGAACTGGTCAGCAGCCCCCAGATGGTGGAGAGGGCCAGCAGCGCGTAGGCGCCCAGGCCAGAGGCGCGCATCAGGAACCAGGTGCTGCGCCCGCTGGTCTCGGCGGCGTTCACATCCACCCACACCGAACCGGCGTAGGCCACCAGCGCCGACAGGGCTACCACGACAAGGGTGAGTCTCATGCTGGCACCACCTCCACCTGCATCCCCAATGGCAGCATCCGCCAGCCGCCGCTGGCCCGGAACGTCCCATCCTGCTCATACGCCAGCCCCTCGGCCCCTGGCAGCCGAGCCAGCACGTCCAGCGCACCGGCCCCGCCCGCCAGCAGCGCCGTCTTGGCCGCCACCTCGGCGGCCTCGGCGCTGGAGGCGGTCACCGTGACCGCGGCCAGGGCGCTGGTCGATGGTGCGCCGGTGCGCGGGTCGATGAGGTGGTGGGCCAATCCGCCGTTCGCGAGCGCCCAGTGGCGACGGTAGGTGCCGGAGGTGGCGACGGCTCCACCCTGGAGCCAGACCCCCCACCGGTCCACACCGGGGAAAGCCGGGTCCTCCAGCGCCACGCACCAGCCATCACCGTCGGCGCTGACCCCGCCCGCAACCACGTCGCCCCCCGCGTCCACCAGGAAGCCGTCGAAGCCCGCCAGCAGTCGCCCGGCGCGATCGGCGGTCCAACCCTTCACCAGCCCGCCCAGGTCCAGCCGCACGCCAGGGGGCAGCACCACCGAGCGCGCACCGCCGCTCTCGCTCAGGCGCACGTCGCCGAAGTCCGCGACGGGGTGCGAGGGCGCACCGGGGCTGACGGTGGCCGGCAGGTCGCTGAAGGTGCGGTCGTACCCCGCCGCCTCCAACGCCCCCAGCACGGTGGGGTCGAACAGGCCGCCGCTCCACGCCCACCATTCGCGGGCACGGGTCAGCACCTCCCACAGTTCGGCGGACGGAGCGTCCGTTCCCCCGGCGCGGTTCAGGCGGCACAGCTCCGAGTCAGCGATGAAGCGGGAGAAGCGCGCCTCCTGCGCCGTGAACTCGACACGCACCGCCTCCAGCGCGCCGATGGCCGTGGACGCATCGACCCCGGTTGCCACCAGCGCCAGCACCTCGGTGCCCATGGCACGGAAGGCGAGCCGGTGCTCGGTCAGCGTGGAGGTGCTCACGAGGCACGCGTACGGGTGCGCGGGCGCACCGTGGTGGTCTGGCGCGGCGCAGGGGTGGGGGTGGCCGTGGGGCCAGGCGTCGGGGTTGGTGCGGGGGCGCTCAGGCTGCCCTGTCCGCTCGCGACCGGGCTCGAGGGAGCGGGAGTCGCGGTGGGCGCGGGGGCGCTCTGCACCGCATGCAGGGCCACCGGTGCGGCGCTGGTGGCCGCCTCCATCGCCGGATCCGCGTCCGCAGCGGCGATGCCCGCATAGGTGCCGCCCACGCCCATCACCGTGGCGATGGCCAGGCCCACCCGCAGTTTGGTGTAGTCACGATTGCGAGGCATGTGCCCCCTCCTCACGCGTCCCGTACTGGGTTAGTCGTCGTGGCGCTCACCGCCGAACAGGCGAGCGAGAGTGCCCTCCCACTCGTGCTCCTCATGCTCATCGTCTTCGTGTTCGTACTCGTGATGTTCAACCTCATCGTGCTCGTACGCCTCGTGCTCGTACTCAACGTACCCGCCATCAGCCGGGGCCTGGTCGTACACGTCCACACTGGCCTCAGCCGCCGGGGCAGGTGCGTCCGCCGTGGGAGGCGTCTGGGCACCGGGTTCCTGAGTAGGGATAACGGTCGATGTGTCACCCGTGTCAGGGTTCCCCACCGCCTGCACCGGCCCCGCTGGCGGAGCGGTCTGAGCCGCCTGCGCCTCCGCCGCGCTGATGCCCACGCCGAACCCACCGGCGGCCAGCCCCACCACCACCGCCACCGCCACCACCGCCGTGGTGAGCCACCCCGCCGCCATCAGTGCCCTATTGCTCATCACGCACCTACGTCCGGTCTGATGCCACCACCGTAACGACCCAGGCTGGGAACGGCCTGAACGGTTCCTGGGGATACCCCCAGGTTCAGTGTGGGCTCCCGTGCCATAATCGAACCATGCGCGTGCTGCTGGCCGAGGACGACGAACGCCTCTCCCGCGTGATCCGCCGGGTGCTGGAGCAGGAGGGGTTCACCGTGGAGACCGCCGCCAATGGCGCCTCGGCGGTGAGCCTCGCCACGGCCTCGCCCCCCGACGTGCTGGTGCTGGACGTGATGCTGCCGGTGATGACCGGCACCCAGGTGGCACGGGTGCTGCGGGAGGGCGGCAGCCGGGTGCCCATCCTGATGCTCACGGCGCTGGCCGAGGTGCACGACCGGGTGGCAGGCCTGGACGCGGGCGCTGACGACTACCTGCCCAAGCCCTTCGCCTTCGAGGAGCTGCTGGCGCGGTTACGCGCGTTGCTGCGCAGGGGCGGGGCGAGCACGGAGCAGACCTCGCTGCGCGCCGGGGTTCTGGAGATGGACTTGCTCCGCCACACCGCCCGGCTGGACGGAGCGCCCCTGGAGCTCACGCCCACCGAGTTCCGCCTCCTGGAGACGCTGGCGCGCCAGCCCGGACGGGTCTTCACGCGCGCCGGGCTGGTGGAGCAGGTGTGGGGCTACACCTTCGATGGCAACGTCTCCATCGTGGAGACCTACGTCTCCTACCTGCGCGTCAAGCTGCGCGGGCCTGGCGCTCCGCGCATCCGCACGGTGCGCGGCGTGGGCTACGCGCTGGAGCACCCGTGAGCCCCCTGGGGCGCGTTGCGGCGCGCATCGCCGTCTTCAACGTTGCGGTGATCGCGGCGATCCTCGTCCTGGCCGGTGGGGCCGTCTACCTGGTGGCCCGCTCATCGCTGGCCTCGGCCCAGGACACGGCGCTGGAGCAGGCGGCCGCATCCCTGCTGGAGAACCCCGCCATCGCCGCGGTGTACCGGCAGGGTACGTTCACCGGCCACGAGGACGATGACGACGACCGCGCTTCGGTGGTGGCCACCGAGGCGCTGCTGCTGGACACTAGGGGAGCACCCCTGCCCGGCCAGGGCACGTCCCTGACCCTGGTGGACCCTGCCGCGCGGGCCAGCGCCCTCGTGGGCGAGGCCGCCTTCGGCTGGGTGGATACCGGCGCAGGGCGCTACCGGGTGCTCACGGTGCCGTTGCGCCTCCACGGGGCGCTGGTGGGCGCCGCGCAGGTGGCGCTGAGCGATGAGGGCCGCCACGACGCGCTGGAGACGGTGGGCCGCTCCCTGGCGCTGGTGGGGCTGGGCGCCCTAGCGGCAGCCCTGGCCGCCGCCGCGCTGGTGACGGCGCGGGGCATGCGGCCGGTGCGCGAGGCCTTCGCGCGCCAGCGCGCGTTCATCGCCGAGGCCTCCCACCAGCTCAAGACGCCCGTGGCCGTGGTGCGCGCCGACGCCGAGGCGCTGGCCCGCACCCGCGAGCACCTTGACCCCGAGGACGCCCAGCTGCTGGACGACCTGCTGGCGGAGAGCGTCTTCCTCTCCGGCCTGGTGGCGGGGCTGCTGGCCGTGGCGCGGCTGGAGGAGCCTCCCCAGGTGCGTGTGCGCGAGCCGGTGGACCTGGCCGCGCTGGCCCGCGAGGTGGCCCACGCGGCCGAGCGCCTGGCAGCCGCGGCGCAGGTGAGCGTTGATGTGGAGGCACCGGGCGCGCCGGTGCGGGTGCTGGGCGATCCGGTGGCGCTGCGCCTAGCGCTGCTGGCGCTGGCCGACAACGCCATCAAATACAACCGGCCCGGCGGGTGGGTGCGCCTGAGCGTGGCCCAGCGCGATGGCTGGGCGGAACTGACCGTGGCCGACAATGGCCAGGGCATCGCCCCCGCCGACCAGGAGCGGGTGTGGGAGCGCTTCTACCGCGCCCCCGGCGCCCAGGCCTCCGGCATCGAGGGCGCGGGGCTGGGCATGGCCATCATCCGTCAGGTGGCCGAGCGCCACGGCGGGGCCGCAACCCTCCAGAGCGGGCCCGGCCAGGGCACCACCGTCACCCTGCGCCTGCGCGTTGCGGCCCCCTAGGAGTCCAGCAGCGCGGGGGCGAACACCTCTTCCGGCGTCATGACGCGCGGGGTGAGGCCCTGTTCGTGGGAGAAGCGCATGGCCGTTTCCACCACAGCCCGGTTGGCTGCCAGTCCGTAGGGGTACAGGTCCCTGGCCAGCCCCGTGCGTACCGGGGTCTGCGGCACGATGCCCGTGTCCACCCACGCGCCCACCGCATCGCGCATCACGGCGTAGGAGCGCTGCTTGGCCTTCTCGAAGGCCTCCAGCAGGTTGCGGGCCACCCACGGGTGGCTCTCGTAGATGCTCCGGCGCACCACCACCGTGTGGTTGAAGGGGAAGATGCCCGTCTTGGCGTAGTAGCGCGCCGCCTCCGCCGCTGGGTCCTTGAACAGCAGGCGGGCCTTCGGGTGCTTCGCCAGGTCGATGGTGGAGCGGTTCACCCCGCCGCCCCAGAAGTAGACCAGGATGGCGTCCAGCTCCCCGGCCACCAGCATCTCGCCCATGGACGTTGAGGCGGGTATCTGCTTCACCGTCACGTCGGCGGGGGGCTGGAAGCCCGAGGCCCCGGCGTGGGAGGTCTCCGGTGTGCGCTCCTGCCACCACTCCACGCTGGCCCGGTCCAGCCCGTACTCGTGCTGGAAGAACCCGCGCGACCACAGACCGGCGGTGATCTGGTACTCGTTCAGGCCGATGCGCCGCCCGCGCAGGTCCTCCGGCCTGGAGATCCCCGCGTCCGCGTTCACGTAGGCCCCGGTGCCGAAGAAGTGGCGCGTGGTGAAGATGGGCAGCGCCACCCAGTCGGTGTTCCCTGCGGCCATGATCATCAGCAGCGAGGAGATGGACATCTCCGAAACGTCGAACTCCTGGTGGGCCAGTTGGCGGTGGAACAGCTCGGAGGCGTGCACGTCGGAGGCGGCCAGCGCCACCCCCTCCACGCCCACCGCCCCGTCCAGGATGGGCTGGCAGCGCGGGTTGGCCCCGAAGGCGAGGGAGAGGGGAAGTTTGGGCGCGGTGGTCATGGCGTGCCTCCTGCGGTGCGGTGTGAGCGTGGCGGATGCTACACCCGCCGGGCACCCTGTGGGGATGCGCACCCGCCCGCTGGAGCGGCGGCGTATACTGGCGCGCACCCCACGGCCCCCCGACAGGGCCGAGCGCACCGCCCGACGGCGGTTACGAGGAGGAGCGATGCTCGACGTCACCCGCAACGAGCGGATCACCAGCGTTGGACCCGGCACCCCCATGGGGGAGGTGATGCGCCGCTACTGGCACCCCGTGGCCCCGGCCGCTGAACTGGACGAGGACCCGGTGAAGGACGTGCGCCTCCTGGGCGAGGACCTGGTGCTCTACCGGGACGCGTCGGGCACCCTGGGGCTCATCGGGCGCGTGTGCCCGCACCGGCGCATGGACATGCTCTACGGCATCCCGGACAAGGACGGGCTGCGCTGCCCCTACCACGGCTGGCTCTTCAACGAGAGCGGCCAGTGCATCGAACAGCCCTTCGAGACCAAGCAGGACCCCTATGGCAACTTCATGAAGAAGATCCGCCTGCCCGGCTACCAGGTGCAGGAGTTCGCCGGGCTCATCTGGGCCTACCTGGGCCCCGCCCCGGCTCCGCAGCTGCCCAAGTGGGACGCCTTCCTGTGGGAGAACGCGGTGCGGGAGATCTCCATCTCCCACCTGCCCTGCAACTGGCTCCAGGGCGTGGAGAACTCCCTGGACCCGGTGCACACCGAGTGGCTGCACGGGGTCTACCCGGAGTACCTGCGCGAGAAGCGGGGCCGGCGCTCCGCGTGGATCAAGCCGCACCTGCACGAGAAGGTGGGCTTCGACGTGTATGAGTACGGCGTTATCAAGCGCCGCCTGCTGGAGGGGGGGAGCGAGCAGGACGACCTGTGGGCCGTGGGCCACCCGCTGCTGATGCCCTACACCCTCTTCCAGGGCTCCGAGGTCTCGTGCAACTTCCAGTGGCGCATCCCGGTGGACGACACCAACACCATCTACATGCGCTACACCATCTATACGGCCGCACCCGGCCGCACCGCACCCAAGCAGGAGAAGGTGCCCTACTACTACGCCACGATCTACGACGAGCGTGGCCGCCTGCACATGGACACGGTGAACAACCAGGACGCCTCCGCCTGGGTGGCGCAGGGCCCGCTGGCCCGGCGCGACCTAGAGAAGCTGGGGCGCTCCGACGAGGGCATCATCCTCTTCCGGCGCCTGCTGGAGCAGCAGATCCAGACGGTGAACGACGGGGGCGACCCCATCGGCGTGATGCGCACGGCGGAGGAGGCCACCGGCATCAAACTGCCGTTGGAGGAGGGCGGCGTGGGCGGCATCGACCCCGCTCGCCTGGCGTACCGCCCGCCCCTGCAGCCGATCGACGGCGACTTCGGCCCCGTCAAGCCGCTGGCCGACGAGGTGATCAAGGGCTGGCAGGAGTACCTGACCAAGGAGCGCGCCGCGGGCGCCGCTCACTAGCCCTGACCGGCATGAGGAGACGAGGGCCCCGGTGCGCTGCGCCGGGGCCCTCCCATTTGACCGAGCCTGGCACGGCTGGCTACAGTGGCCGCGCCCGGCAGGCTCCCTGGGCAAGCCCCCACCAGCACGTAGAGGGCGGCGAGCAGCAGCGGGAGCGAGAGCCCGAACACCGCCAGGTACATCAGCGCCCACACCACCCCGGCCACGCTGGTCCCTGCCGCGACCAGTAAGACCGCGGTCTTCTCCGACCGCGCCTCCTGACCGTCGCCGGGGCTCGCGGCGAACCGGCCCCACCAGCGGGTGCCGCCGCTCCCCTGCCCGCGCGTCGAGGCCACGCTCACCTGGCGCCCAGGAAGCCCATCACCTCGGCGAAGAACACGTCGTTGTGCTCGTGCAGTCCGTGCCCGCCGCCCTGGGTGTGCGACCAGACGTAGCCCGGGTTCTTCCCCGCGGCCAGCGCGTTCATGTCCCGGCCCACGTCCCGCATACGCGGGTGCTGTTCCTCCGAGCCGGTGATCACCAGCACGGGGCAGCGGATCTGGTCGGTGTGCGCGGCGCAGATGTCGTAGTGCTCCGAGCAGTGCCGGTCGAGATACACGTTGGCGGAGAAGTGCGCCCCGTCGTTGGGGAAGTCCACGCTCATGATGGCATCGCCCTTGCCCGCCTTCACCAGCGCCTCGGCCTCGGCCTTGTAACCCATGTGCAGCGCGGACATCTCGCACGCTTCGTAGTAGCGCTGCGAGAAGCGCAGCGGGCCCACGGAGATGACGCAGGCAACGCGCGGGTCCTGGAGCTTGGCCTGGGCGAGCACCACCTTCACCGCGCCCAGGGAGGAGCCCAGCAAGCCGATGCGCTTGAACCCGCGCGCCTCGGCCCAGTCCAACTGCGCCTTGATGTCCAGGTGCGATTCGGAGAGGCGCTCGAAGGCGTTGCCGATCTTGTGCCCGCCCGACTGGCTCGCCCCTGCGATGGTGTCGTGCCCTCGGGTGTTGAACACCGCCACCGGCACGCCCAGCTCGCAGAAGTGGCGCGCCCGGTCGGTGGAGGCGGACGAGTAGAAGTTGCCGGAGGACCCATGCACCATGATGAGCCCGTCGATGAGCAAGTCGGTGCGGGGGTGCTCCGGCACGAAGCACACCCCGTGCAGCTTCACCCCGTCCGCTGTAGTGGTCGTCTCGATTTCCATGCCCTCTCCTGGAGGCCGCGTGGGGCCCCGGTGTGTTGGTTCGCTGGCGGGCGCAAGCCTATCCGCGCACCGCCCGCGCGGCTAGAGGCTCCCGTAGATGCGCTCGGGACTCACCAGCACCACGGTGCGCTGCTCCTCCCTCATCGTCCCCGCGAAGTCGTCCCACCGCTCCGGCGGGCGGCCTGCCGCGGCGTAGGCGCGGCCCAGCAGGGCCAGGCACGCCGCCTCGTTGCCCTCGTCCCACGGGTGCAGGGCAGCGGGTCCCTCCACGGTGACGTAGCGCTTGTTGGCGGGGTTCACCACCGTCACCGTGGCCCGGCCCGCGCGCCGGGCGTTGCGCACCTTGGCCGTGTGGTCACGGGAGACGAACGCGATGCGCCCGTCCACCGGCCCCGCGCTCACCACCGTGGCCTGGGCGCGGCCCGAAGCGCCGACGGTGGTCACCACCGCCAGGTGCTGCTCGGCCAGGAAGCTCTCCACCTGCTCATAGGTGAACGCCACGACTAGGCCTCCCCGCTGACGACGAGCGCCGTCTTGCCCTTGATCTGGCGCGATTCCTGGTAGCGGTGCGCCTCCACCGCCTGAGCCAGCGGCCAGGTGCGATCGATGGTCGGCTTGAGCTTGCCCTGGGAGAACCAGTCGAGGATGGTCTGGAAGTCCTCCCGGCTGGTGCCCGCCCCACCCGCGCCCAGCACCGCCTGGTGGCCCCGGTACAGGTCGGTCACGGCGAAAGTAACCTCGCGACCGCCCGCTCCACCGAACACCGCGATGCGCCCGCCCTTGGCGAGGGCGTTCAGCCCCTTGGCGATGCCATCGCCCGCCACCCCGTCCACGATGACGTCCACGCCCTTCCCGCCGGTGAGGCGTTTGGCCTCCTCGGCGAAGTCGGCCTCGGCGTAGTTGATGCCGTGGTCCATGCCGTAGCCCGCGGCCCACGCCAGCTTCTCCGCGCTGGAGGAGGTGCCCAACACGGTGCAACCCAGCGCCTTGGCCAGCTGGATCGCAGCGATGCCCACGCCGGATGCCGCCGCCTGCACCAACACCGCATCGCCCGCCTTGGCCCCGCCCCGCACCACCAGCGCGTGCCATGCCGTGGTGTAGGCGATGGCCAGGGTGCTCGCCTCGGTGAGGGTGAGCCCCTCGGGCGCGGGGTAGAGAAGCGATGCGGGCACCGCCAGGTACTCGGCGTAGGAGGAGGCGGGCTGGCGCACCACCACCCGATCGCCCTTCTTCACGGACGTGACGCCCTGCCCCACCTCCTCCACCACACCCGCCGCCTCGATGCCGGGGATGGCCGGGAAGCTCACCGGCTGGCCCTTGCCCGACCGGCGCGTGACCTCGGAGGGGTTCACGCCGGAGGCCGCGATGCGCACCAGCGCCTCTCCCTCGCCGGGGGTGGGGGTGGGCACCTCCTCCAGCCGCATCACCTCGGGGCCGCCGTACTCGTGAAAACGTATCGCCTGCATGGGCACCTCGCTCATCGGGTTGTGGGCGCAGAGTATGCCCCTCCCGGCTCCGTCGGGCAAACGCGTTGACGCCCCGGCGAGCACGCCTGTACTGTCGAGGGGAACCCCACTACCCGGAGCCCCCCGTCATGACCCAGCCCGACTTCCAGACCGCCTTCCAGGACGTGATGCCCCGCAACCACTGCTGGGGGTGTGGGCCGGACGTGCCGGGCGGGCTGCGCCTCAAGACCCGCTGGGACCCGGCCGACCCGGAGAGGGCGGTGTGCATCTGGACGCCGCGTCCGGAGTTCGCCGCAGGCCCGCGCACCATCGTCTACGGCGGCACCATCGCCTCGGTCATCGACTGCCACGGTATCTGGACGGCCATCGGTGACGTGTACCGGAGCGAAGAGCGCCCCGTGGGCGAGGGCGAGTTGGTCTGGTTCGTCACCGGCGCGCTGAACGTCTCCTACCGCAAACCCACCCCCATCGACCAGCCCATGACGGTACACGCCTGGGTGCGTGAGGCGCACCCGCGCAAGTCGCTGGTGAGCATCAGCCTCGTCTCTGGCGGGGTGGAGTGCGCCACCGGAGACATGGTGGCCGTGCGTGTGCCGCCCTCCTGGTACGACGAGCAGGGGTAGGCTGAACCCGGCGAGGATCGACCTGGTTCATCTGGAAATCGCTATACTCCCAGCGATATCCGCAGCCCTCTGGGGCCAGCGGCGCAAGGAGCCACCCCCGTGACCACCCCCCCAGGCCTGCGCCTGCTCGTCATCGACGATGAGCCGGACATCATCGAGGTGACCCGCGTGTCCCTGGAGCTGCTGGGCGGGCACAGCGTCATCACCGCCTCCAGTGCACGCCAGGGACTCATCCTGGCCCAGGACGCACCCCCCGACGCGGAGCTGATGGACGTGAATCTCGCGGACATGAGCGCGATGGAGGCCATCCAAGCCCTCGGCACCAGCCCCGCCACGGCTGCGGTACCGGTCATCCTGTTCACGGGCGAGCACGCCGACGCCCTCGCACCGTTGCGCGAGCAGCCCAACGTGGCGGGGTTCATCGGCAAGCCCTTCTCCGCCTCCTCCCTGGGCGCGCAGGTGGCCGAACTGGTCCAGGGCAGGCCCCCCGTCGCCGAGTGACCCGCCAGCGCTAGAATCGCCCCGGTGACCACGCCACCGGAGGTGCGCCTTGCCCGCTGACCACTCCCTCTCCCTGACGCCAGATTCCCTGGGCACCGGCGTGGTGGACCCCGCGCTGTTCCAGCGCTTCTCGCCGGACGGGGCCACCGTGGTGCGCCTCTACCACGACGACCCGGACGCCTCGGTGGTGGTGTGGAACCTGGAGCCGGGCCAGACGCAGGGGCTGCATCGGCACCCCGCCAACCTGCACGTCTTCTACGTGCTCACGGGCGAGGGCACCTACCGGCGGGGGGAGGACGGGCCCGACGTGCCGGTGCGCGCGGGCCAATGCGTCATCATCCCCCGCACCCGCTCCCACGCCATCGTCAACACCGGAACGGAGCGCCTCTCCTACCTGGCCTTCTCCACCTACGGGCCGGACGGTTACGTGCGCGCCGAGCCGTAGCGGGGCGTGAAGGCGAGGACGGCTGGGCAGGAAGTGGTGGGCCCGGCAGGGATCGAACCTGCGACCGAGCGGTTATGAGCCGCCAGCTCTGACCACTGAGCTACGGGCCCGCGAGCGCGTGGCGCACCGGTGTGCGGCGGCGCGGGGCAACAGTATGCAACACCCCGGGTCTGGGCGCAGCCTCGATCGGCGGGAGTTAATCGGTCTCGGGGCCCAGGCGACGCAGCTCGGTGGCCACGCGGTCAGCGCTGAGGCCCGCGCTCTCCAGCATCTGGCCCGCCACGTCCTCGGGCGATTCCACCAGCGCCTGGAGCAGGTGGCCGGTGGAGACGGTCCGCTGGCCAGCGGACTTGCCGATGCGCGCGGCGGACTCGATCACCCGCTGGCAGCGGCGGGTCATGCCGGTGGTGCCGGTGTAGAGGCTCCCGCGTCGGCCCACGGCAGACTCCAGCTGGTTGCGGATCTGCCCCGGGTCGCCGCCCAGGTTCACGATGGCGCGGGAGGCCTGGGAGCGCAGGTCGCGCAGCAGGCCCAGCATGAGGTGCTCGGTGCCCATGTAGGCGTGCTCGAAGCGTTGGGCCTCTTCCTGCATCACCGAGAGGGCACGCCAGGCTGCTGGGGTGAAGCGGCCGGGGAGGCCGCGCACGGCGGTGGCGCTCACGCGCACCGGTGCCCCTTCAGCCGCGGCCCCGCCCGCACGGGAGCGCAGGCGGCGGATGTCCACGCCGCCGAAGAGCAGCACGCCCAGGGCCATGACGAACACGGCCCGCGCGGGCACGCTCACCAGGAACTCCGGCAGCCCACCCCAGGCAGGCTCACCGAACCGCTGGAGCGGCACGATGGCCAGCACCAGCAGCGGCAGCCCAACGATGGCGTAGGCGAGCCATGCAAACTGGGTGGTGATGTACTTGGCCTGGCGCACGCCCACGATGATGCCCGCGCCGGAGACCAGGCCCAGCACGCTCAGCAGCAGCGCCAGGACGTAGGCCGAGCGGAAGGGCACGCTGGGAGGCAGGGGGCCGTGGCCCACCGCCGCGTCCAGCCGGTAGGCGAGCCAACCGGTCACCATCACCAGCACCAGGACGGCGAGGGAGATGGCGAGGGCGTAGAGCAGTTGCTGCGTGGGCGTTCGGTCGGTCATCGGCTTCCCCTGAGAGCATCCCTGACGTGTGCGCCGATTCTAACAAAGGGGCTCTGGCCCATTGCACCGGCCAACCAAGCGCCTTTGGCCCATTCGCCGCCCCTGCATCGCGTCCTTGGCAGTCCACGCGCGGGCGTATAGCATGCGCACTTGCGCGCCCGTGCTCGCCCCTCCTGCCCCTGACGAACCCGCACCCGGCGCGCCGCATCACGCACAGGAGTCCCACCGGATGAGCCAGAAGCCGACCCGCATCGAGAAGGACACCATGGGGGAGATGGAAGTCCCCGCCGACGCGTACTGGGGGGCCTCCACCCAGCGCGCCGTGCTGAACTTCCCCATCTCCGACCTGCGCTACCCGGCCGACTTCGTCCACATCTTGGGCCAGGTCAAGCGCGCCGCGGCCCGCTCCAACCAGAGCCTGGGCCTGCTGGACAAAAAGGTGGCTGATGCCATCATCGCCGCCGCCACCGAGGTGGTGGAGGGCAAGTGGGACACCAACTTCGTGGTGGACCTGTTCCAGACCGGCTCCGGCACCTCCACCAACACCAACGCCAACGAGGTGATCGCCCGCCGCGCCCGTGAAATCGCGGGGGCCGGCGTGAACGTGCACCCCAACGACCACGTGAACATGGCCCAGTCCTCCAACGACGTGATCCCCACCGCCTCGCACCTGACCGCGGCCAAGGCGCTGAACGACGACCTGCTCCCTGCCCTGGAGCAGGCCCAGCGCACCCTGGAGGCCAAGTCCAAGGAGTTCTGGGACATCATCAAGACGGGCCGCACCCACCTGCAGGACGCGACGCCGATACGCCTGGGCCAGGAGTTCGCCGGCTACGCCTCCCAGCTGGCCCTCGCCCGCCAGCGCCTCGCCCCGCACGTGGCGGCGCTGGCCGAGGTTGCCCTCGGCGGCACGGCCGTGGGCACCGGCATCAACGCCCACGAGGAGTTCTCCGCCCGCGCCTGCAAGGTGCTGGCCGAGGAGCTGGGCATCCCCGTGCAGGAGACGCCCCACCACTTCCAGGCGCAGAACACGCTGGACGCCATGCTGGCGGCGTCCGGGGCGGTGCGCGGGGCGGCGGTGAGCGTGCAGAAGATCGCCAACGACCTGCGCTGGCTGGCCTCCGGGCCCCGCGCGGGGCTGGGCGAACTGGAGTTGCCCACCGTGCAGCCAGGCTCGTCCATCATGCCGGGCAAGGTGAACCCGGTGATCCCGGAGTCGGTGGTGCAGGTGTTCTGCCAGGTGGTCGGCAACGATGCCGCCGTGGCCGCCGCCGCCGAGGGCGGGTTCCTGGAACTCAACACCTACTGGCCGGTGGCCGCCTACAACGTCCACCAGTCCATCACCCTGCTCGCCTCCGCGGTGCGCAACTTCGAGCTGCAGTGCCTGCGCGGCATCAAGGCCACCTCCAAGGGCCCCGACATGGTGGAGCAGGGGCTGATGATGGCCACGGGCCTCACCCCGGCCATCGGGTACGACGCCGCCACGGCCATCGCCAAGGAGGCGGCGGCCAAGGGTGTGACGGTCCGCGAACTGGCCAAGACCAAGGCAGGCCTCACCGACGAGCAGCTGGCCACCCTGCTGGACCCGGCCCGCATGACCGCGCCCGGCATCGTGGAGGGCGCCTCCGGCGGTGGGGGCTAGGGCACCGGGCGCAGGGAGTCTCTCCGTCTGCCTGCGGCAGCCTCGCTATAGGGGCGTCCGCTGTAACGAGCGAGCGCAGCGAGCAGGGCCGCTGGCCCCGCGTTGAGCGTCCTTATTCCGGAGGCGCAGGGGTGCCCCTGTAACGAGCGAGCGCAGCGAGCGGGGCCGCAGGCCCCACGTTGAGCGCCCTTGTTCCGGGGGCCCTTCGGCCCCTGCACCCCCCGGGGGCGCGTAGACGGGGGTTCGGCGTCCGGAGGACGCCCAGGGGGTGTCCCCCTTAATCGAGCGAGCGCAGCGAGCGGGGAGGAAAGACATGGCTGACTTCGACGTGAAGGTGAAGGAGTACCCGGCCCAGCGCATGGCCGCCATCCGGGTCAAGACCACCCTCAACAAGGTGCCGGAGAAGGTGGGCCAACTGTTGCAGGAGACGTCCGAGTATCTGGCCTCCCAGGGCATCGAGCCCAAGGGCCACGGGTTCGCCGTCTACTACGAGGTGGGCAACGTGGTGGTGGACGTGGAGGCCGGGTTCGCGGTGGACGCCGACGTGGAGGGCAACGAGCGCGTCCACGGCGGCACCCTGCCCGCCATCAAGGCGGCGTCCACGGTGTACGAGGGCCCGCACCTGCAGATGCCCGACGCCCACCGGGCCGTCCACCGCTGGATGCACGAGAACGACGTGAAGGCCTCCGGTGAGCCTGCCCGCGAGGTGTTCCTGGTGGATATGCGCGGGGCCGCCAACGATGCGGTGACCAAGGCCGAGTCGGCATTCCCCGCCAACATCGAGACCCGCGCCGAGCGTCGACGCAAGTCCAAGTCCGCCAGCTAGTACACACGGGGCATCCCCCAAGGAGCGTGAGGCACGGCAGGTCCCCTCGGCGCGGTGTAGTTCATCCACAACGCGATCCGCCAGGACATCAAGAACATCAAGGGCGACGTCTCCACCGTCGCCACCCTGGGTGCGGGAAGCCTCGAGGACGCGGCGAAGCGCTTCGCCTTCCTTTAGGAGGTGCTGGGCATCCACGAGCGCGCGGAGGAGACCCGCGTGTTCCCCGCCATCTCCGCCAAGGTGCCCGGCACGGGTGAGCACTACGAGCGCACCCACCGTGAGATTGATGCCATCCGGGCCAGCCTGCGCGCGGCGCTGGCCGCCAACAACGACGAGGACGCCAACGCGCGCCTCACCGACCTGCGCGAGCGGATGGGCACCAACCTGGATGAGGAGGAGACGGTGCTCCTCCCCCTGTTCGATGAGCACTTCTCCATCCCGGAGCAGGGGGCCATCGTGGGCAGGATGGCCGGGGAGACGCCCACGGAACGGATGAGCGAGGTGCTCACGTGGATCCTGCGCCTGGTGAACAACGACGACCGCGCGGCGTACCTGGGCGTGCTGTCCAAGGCGATGCCGCCGGAGGCCTTCGCCGGGGTGAAGGCACTGGGGGCCAAGGTCGTTCCGGCCGCCGATTGGAAGGCCCTCACGGCAAGGGTGCCGGAGCTGGCCTAAGCGGCTCAGCGCGGGTCGGGCACCCCGTCCGGGTCGACCCCTGCCATGATGTGCAGGTGCACCGGGTAGACCCGCTCCCGATAGACCTGCTGCAGCGCGTCCAGCAGCGCACGGGGGTCGTCGTCGTAGCAGATGACGGCCCCCGTCTCCTTCTGCACGATGGTCAGGATGTCGTCGATGGCATCGGCAACCCCGCCGGTGCCGGCGAACGCGCCGATGACCTTGCCCTCGTCGTAGGCGATGGCGAACTCCCCCAGGGTGCCGGAGCGCCCGCCTGCGAACACCACCACGTCGCACGAGCGGATGTTCTCGATCTCCCGGCCCATGAGCCCAGAGCCGGTGAACACCAGCGCGTCATAGCCACGGGTAGGCGAGTGGTACTTGTGGACGTGCTCCTCCAGGTTCAGCGCCGGGGAGATGCCCACCACCACCCCTCCCCTGATCTTGGTCCCCTGCACGGCGTGGTGCGAGAGGCCCGGCGCCGCGCCCGTGACCATCACGTAGCCGCGCTCCCCCACCAGCTCGCCTAAGAGGCGCACCCGCGCGCAGATCTCAGGATCCATCTCCCTGCCGGCCGAGCCCATGACGCCCACAGTCATACGGGGGAAGAGGCCATCGGCCTCCGGGAACGTGCGCTCGGGCGGTGCCTTGGGCATGGTGCTGCTCCTGCGCGGTCTGATGCCCACAGCGTAGCGCTTTTTACGCCCTGCTATCCTGCCCGCAAACTCCTCAGGAGCACGCCCGTGGACCAGCGCATCTCCCAGCACGTGGACGCCCACCTGCCCCAAACCATCGAGCGCCTCAAGCGGCTGGTGGCTCAACGCTCCATCAGCGCCCAGCGCGACGGCGTGCGCGATTGCGCGGAACTCTTGGCGGGCATGCTGGGGGAGGCGGGGTTCACCGTGGAGATCGCCCCCACGGCTGACCCGGACTACCCGGCCATCGTGGCCGAACATCCCGACGCCCCCGTCGATGCCCCCACCCTGCTCTTCTACAACCACTATGACGTGCAGCCCCCCGACCCGCTGGACGAGTGGGAGACGGCGCCCTTCGAGCCGGTGGAGCGCGACGGGTTCCTGTACGGGCGCGGCGTGTCCGACGACAAGGGCCCCATCGCCGCCCGGCTGGCCGCCGTCGAGGCGCTGCGTGCCGTGAACCGCTCCCTTCCCGTGCGGGTGCGTTGGCTCATGGAGGGGGCGGAGGAGATCGGCTCCCCCGGCTTCGCCGCGTTCGTGGAGGCCAACCGGGAGCGCCTCACCGCCGACGGGTGCATCTGGGAGGGCGGCGGGGTGAACTGGGACGGACGCCCCCTGCTCACCCTGGGGGTGAAGGGGATGCTCTATGTGGAACTGGAGTGCCGCTCCGCCTCCACCGACTCGCACTCCTCCTACGCCCCCGTGGTGCCCAACCCGGCCTGGCGGCTGGTGTGGGCGTTGGGCTCGCTGAAGGACGCGGGCGAGCGCATCGCCCTGCGCGGCTTCTACGACCGCGTGCGCCCCATGCTGGAGAACGAGGCGGCGGCTATCCGCGCCCTGCCCGACACCTCCCGCGAGTTCCTCCACAACCTGGGTGTGGAGGTGGCGGTGGGCGAGGCGTCCGGGTTCGAGTTCCGCCGCAGGCTCATCCAGGAGCCCACGGCCAACATCGCCGGCATCACGGCGGGCTATGCTGGTGAGGGCGCCAAGACCATCCTGCCCGCCGTGGCACGAGCCAAGCTGGACTTCCGCCTGGTGCCCGACCAGGAGCCCGACGAGGTGCTCGCCTCCCTGCGGGCGCACCTGGACGAGCACGGCTTCTCGGACATCACGGTGCGGGTGCATTCGTCCGAGCACCCCGCCCGCACCAGCGTGGACGACCCCTTCGTCGCGCTGGTCGCCGAGAGCGCCCGCACGGCCTACGGCACCGAGCCCTACGTGCAACCGTCCATCACCGGCACCGGGCCGCAGCACCCCGTCCAGCACCTGCTGGGTGTACCGGTGGCCTCCTGCGGGGTAGATTACCCCGGCAACCGCATCCACGCGCCCAACGAGAACATCCGCCTGGACTACTTCCGCCTGGGCATCCTGCACACCGCCCAGCTGTTGGCGGACATGGGTGCGGCTGGCCCGGCGAAGAAGGGAGGGTGAGGTGCCGTTCTACCTCGCGCTGGGGATATTGGTGGCGGCGCTCTACGCCTACGGCTGGGCCCGCATCTTCGCCCGCGCTGGCTACCCGCCCTTCATGGGGTTCCTGATGCTGGTGCCCGTGGCTAACGTCATCCTGTTCATCACCCTAGCCTTCGGGCGATGGCCTTTGGCCGACTACATCGAGCAGCTGGAGCACGAGCGCCGGTTGGAGGGCGGCGGGGAAGGCTAACGCCTCGCCTTGACACCCCCAGAGAGCACCGCTAGGCTGCCGAGCCAAGCCCCTTCCAGGGCTTCACGGCCACGCGCAGCGGTCATCGCAGATGGAGGTGGTGACGGTGCTCGCCACGGCTGAACAGGAGGTCGCCGCCCTCCAGGCCCGCTTCGGCCCCGCCGTCCAGGCGGCGCTGCGGGGGGCCGTGGACGCCACGGGCCTGTCCATCGCCCGGCTCATGCGCTACCACCTGGGGTGGGAGGACGCGCAGGGCCGCCCCGATGCGGGAGGCGGCAAGGCTCTGCGCCCGGTGCTGTGCCTGACGGCGTGCGAGCTGGCGGGCGGACGGGCCGAGCAGGCCATGCCCGCCGCCGCGGCGCTGGAGTTGATCCACAACTTCACGCTGATCCACGACGACATCCAAGACGGCGATGCCACCCGCAGGGGCCGCGCCACCACCTGGAACGTCTTCGGTACACCGCAGGCTATCGCCGCGGGGAACGGGATGCGCGCCCTGGCCGACGCCACGCTGCTGGCGGGCGCAGGGCTGCCGCCCGACCTGGCGGCCAGTGCCTCGGCGGAGCTGACGGCGCGTACCCTGGAGGTCATCGAGGGTCAGTACTTGGACCTGTCCTTCGAGGCCGAGCGCCGCGTGAGCGTGGAGGCCTACCTGGACATGGTGGGCCGCAAGACCGGCGCGCTGGTGCAGGCGGCCATGCACCTCGGGGCACTGACAGCCACGGGAGACCCCGCGACGGCTGCGGCCTTCGGGGCGTGCGGACGGCGCCTGGGCCTCGCCTTCCAGGTGCGTGACGACTGGTTGGGGGTGTGGGGCGACCCGTCGCTCACCGGCAAGGCAGTGGGCGCAGACATCCGGCGCAAGAAGCAGTCGCTGCCCGTCCTCACCCTCTTCGCCCACGCCAGCGCCAGCGAGCGCGCCTGGCTGGAGGAGGCCTACCGCGCCGATGAGGTCACGGGCCCCGCGCTGGAGCGGGTGATGGCGCTGCTGGAGCATCACCAGGTGCCCACGGCAGTGCAGGCGGAGGCTGAGGCCCAGGCGGCCGGTGCCCTTGAGGCGGTGGCTACACTGGGGCTGGCACCGGAGGCCCGGCGCAAGTTGGAGGCCATGGCGGAGTTCTTCGTGACCCGCCTGAAGTAGACGTTCTCGCGAGCCCGCGCGCGTTTCCCCTCGCGGGCAAGGAGCCGGTATGTCCGTACCCGCGTCACAGGCGTGGACCATCGCCCGCTACGTGCTGACCCAGCGCCTCAAGCGTCGCAAGCGCTACCCCCTGGTGCTGATGCTGGAGCCGTTGCTGCGCTGCAACCTGGCCTGCGCCGGGTGCGGCAAGATCCAGTACCCCGCCCACGTGCTCAAGCGCTCGCTCACCGTGGAGCAGGCCCTGGCCGCCGTGGACGAGTGCGGCGCGCCGGTGGTGTCGATCCCCGGCGGGGAGCCGCTGCTCTACCCGCACATCGCCGAGCTGGTGGCCGAATTGGTGAAGCGGAAGAAGTACATCTACCTGTGCACCAACGCCATCCTGCTGCGGGAGAAGATGGAGGAGGGACTGTTCACCCCCTCCAAGTACCTCTCCTTCTCGGTGCACCTGGACGGCCTCAAGCCCGAGCACGACGCCTCGGTTTGCCGCGACGGCACCTATGACCTGGCGGTGGACGGCATCCGCAAGGCGCTGGAGCGCGGCTTCCGGGTGACCACCAACACCACGCTGTTCAACACCGCCGAGCCCACGCGGGTGCGCGAGTTCTTCGACGCCATGATGGACCTGGGCGTTGAGGGGATGATGCTCTCCCCCGGTTATGCCTACGAGAAGGCCGCCGAGCAGGGCAACTTCCTGGACCGCGAACGCACCCGCGCCCTCTTCTCCGCCGCCCTCGCAGGCAAGAAGAAGCGCTGGAGGTTCAACCAATCGCCCCTGTTCCTTCAGTTCCTCATGGGCAAGCGCGACTACGAGTGCACGCCCTGGGGCATGCCCCTCTACACCATCTTCGGCTGGCAGCGCCCGTGCTACCTGCTCCAGGAGGGGTACGCCAAGACCTTCCAGGAGCTGATGGACGAGACGGAATGGGCCGAGTTCGGGCACGCCTCGGGCAACCCCCACTGCGCCTCCTGCATGGTGCACTCCGGCTACGAGGCGACGGCGGTGCACCTGACGTTCAACTCGTGGCGCGGCATCAGGGACGCCGCAGCCGCCACCCTCACCGGGAGGCTGTAGCCATGCCTGGCGAAGACGTTGCGGCGGCCATAGACGAGGCGTTCCGCTACCGGGGCGACGTGAGCGTGGAGACCACGGACGGGCGGGTGCTGGAGGGGTTCCTCTACAACCGCGACGCGCGCCCGCGCCACGGCTCCCCGTACCTGGAACTGCTGGTGCGCGCGGACGGAAGCGAGGTGCGCGTGCCGTACGCGCAGGTGGCGGCGGTGCACCTGTCCGGCAAGGACATGGCTGACGGACGCATCTATGCCGCCTGGAAGCGCAACCGCGATGTGGTGGCCATCCTCAACCCCCGCTTCAAGGGCGGGGCGTCCTGACCATGTGCTCCGACGCCTCCGGCCTGCTAGTCATCGCGCCCACTAAGCGCGAGCTGGGCGGCGTGCGCACAGACCGCACGCACGGCATCGCCATCAAGGTCGTCGGCGTGGGCCACGGGGCGCAGGAGGCCCTGGCGGACCTGCTGGCCCGCAGGCGGCCCGCCCTGGTGCTCTCCCTGGGCTACGCGGGCGGGCTGGCCGAGGGGCTCGGCACCGGCAGCCTGGTGGTGTGCGACGGGTGTCTGGACGAGGCGGGCGATGCGCCAGGCCCCGACCCCGATGCCACGGCGCGCGCCGCCAGGGCGCTGGAAGGGGCGGGTATCCCCCACGTCAGCGGCGCGCTGCTCACCACCCCTGGCCCGCTGCTGACGCCGGAGGCGAAGCAGGAGGCGTGGGAGGCCACGGGCGCTGCGTGCGTGGATATGGAGGGCGCGGGGCTGGCCCGTGCCGCCGATGCCGCGGGCGTGCCTCTGGTGGCGGTGCGCGCGGTGCTGGACGGGCGCGAGCAGGCCCTGCCCGGCATGGTGGGGGCGATCATCGCCGACGGCGGACGCAACGAGTGGCTCCACGCCGCCCGCGCGGTGCTCACCGGCCCGCAGCGCATCCCCGCCCTGGTGGGGCTGGCGGGCCAGTCCCGTGCGGCTGGCGCGGCGCTGGAGCGGGCCGCCGCCGTGCTGGTGGCGCGCCTGGCCCCGGAGGCGGAGGCGTGAGCCGCACGGTGCTGGTGACGGGGGCCACCGGGTTCATCGGCGCCCACGTTGCCGCGGCCCTGGCCGAGCGCGGCTACGCGGTGCGTGCGCTGGTGCGCCCCGGCTCCGCCCTACCCGCGCACCTGGGCGGCATCGAGGTGGCGGCGGGCGACGTGCGTGAGCGCGCCGGCGTGGCGGCGGCCGTCGCCGGGTGCTGGGGCGTGGTGCACGTGGCCGCGCGCTATGCCTTCTGGGAGCGCGAGCCGGACGAGCCCTTCCGCACCAACGTGGAGGGCACGCGCATCGTGCTGGAGGAGGCCGTCCGGGCGGGCGCGGAGCGCATCGTCCACACCTCCACCGTGGGCACGCTGCGCTTCCCCCAGGGCCGCCCGGCCACCGAGGACGACCGGGGCGGGCCCGCCGACATGGTGGGCCCCTACAAGCGCACCAAGTGGGAGGCCGAGCGTATCGCCCGGCGCATGGGGGCAGCGGGCGCGCCCATCGTCATCGTCCAGCCCACCGCGCCCATCGGCCCCGGCGATGCGAAGCCGACACCCACGGGGCAGGTCATCGTGGACTTCCTGCGCCACCGGCTGCCCGCATACGTGGACACGGGGCTCAACCTGGTGCACGTGGCCGACGTGGCCGAGGGGCACGCGCTGGCGTTGGAGCGCGGGCAGCCCGGCCGGGCCTACCTGCTGGGGCAGCGAGAGGGGAACCTGACGCTGGCGGGGCTGCTGTCCATGCTGGCGCAGATGACGGGCTTGCGCGCCCCGCGGGTGCGGGTGCCCGTGAACCTGGCCGTGGCCATGGCCCACCTGGACGGGCTGGTGGAGGGGCGGGTGCTGGGCCGCGAGCCCCGCATCCCCCTGGAGGGGGCCCGCATGGCCCGCAAGCACATGTGGGCCGACCCCGCGCGGGCCATCACGGAGCTGGGCCTGCCCGAGCGGCCAGTGGCCCAGGCGGTGTGGGATGCGGCGGCCTGGTTCATCGACCAGGGCCACGCGCCTGCCCCGGCCGCCTGGCCCGCGATGCCCCGGCCCACCGGCACGCAGGCGGCACGCCCGTGAGCACGCAACAGACGCAGGCAGATGCGGCCATGGAGCGGGTGGTGGGCCGGTTCCGGCGCACCCAGGCCCCGGAGGGCTACTGGTGGGGGGAACTGGAGTCCAACCCGACCATGGAGGCGGAGTACGTCCTCCTCACCCGGTTCCTCGGCTCCGATGAGGGCGAACGCATCGGGCGCGTCGCGGAGGACATCCGCCGCCGCCAGAGCTCCGATGGCTCCTGGCGCATGTACCACGGCGGGCCGGGCGATGTATCCACCACCATCGAGTGTTACTTCGCCCTCAAGCTGGCGGGCGACGGTGCCGACGCCCCCCACATGGCCCGCGCCCGCGCCTTCGTGCGCGAGCGCGGCGGGCCCGCTCGTGCCCGCATCTTCACCAAGGTCTGGCTGGCGCTGTTCGGCCAGTGGGACTGGGAGGGCACGCCCGTGATGCCCCCGGAGCTGATCCTGCTGCCGGAGCGCGCGCCCTTCTCCATCTACCGCTTCGCCTCCTGGGCACGGGCCACCATCGTGCCGCTGCTGGTGGTGCTGGCCCAGCGGCCCACCCGGCCGGTGCCACCGGCGCTGGGCATCGGCGAGCTCTACCCGCCCGGCCCCGTGGACATGGCCCTGCCCCGGCGCTCCCGCGCGCGGGTGAGCGTGGAGGGGGCGTTCATGGTGGGCGATAGGGCGCTGCGAGTGCTGGAGCGCAGCCCGGTGAAACCACTGCGCCGCCTGGCGCTCCGGCGCATCGAGCGCTGGCTGGTGGACCACCAGGAGGCGGACGGGTCGTGGGGCGGCATCCAGCCCCCGTGGGTGTACGCGCTGATAGCCCTGAACGTGCTGGGCCGCCCGCTGAACGACCCGGTGATGGCAGCGGGCCTGGCCGGGTTCCGGGCGCGCTGGTCCTTGCCGTCCGAGGACGGGGCCGCGCTGCGGGTGCAGGCGTGCCTCTCCCCCGTATGGGACACCGCCCTGGCCCTCCTGGGCCTGCTGGACGCAGGGGTACCGGGAGACGACCCGATGGTGCGAGCGGCCGCGCGCTGGCTGGTGCGCGAGGAGATCCGCGTGCCGGGCGATTGGGCGGTGTGGGCGCCGGGGGTGGAGCCCTCAGGCTGGGCCTTCGAGTTCGACAACGACCTGTACCCCGACATCGACGATACGTCCATCGTGGTGATGGCGCTGGACGCCGTCCGGTTCGACACCCCCACCGACGAGGCCGCGCGCCTCGGCGCCATCAACCGGGCTGTGTCCTGGCTGGAGGGGCTGCAGTCCCGCAACGGCGGATGGGCGGCGTTCGATCGGGACAACACCACGGGGTACCTGGCCAAGATCCCCTTCGCGGATTTCGGTGAGGTGCTGGACCCCCCCTCCGCCGACGTGACCGCCCACGTGCTGGAGATGTATGGGCGCCTGGGCTACACCGCCGCCCACCCGCCGGTGCGCCGTGGCCTGGACTACCTGTACGCCCAGCAGGAGGCGGACGGGGCGTGGTTCGGCCGCTGGGGGGTGAATTACGTCTACGGAGTGGGGGCGGTGCTCCCCGCGCTGGCGGCGCTGGGCGAGGACATGGCGGCCCCCCGGGTGCGCCGGGCGGTGGACTGGCTGCTAACCCACCAGAACGCGGACGGCGGGTGGGGCGAGACGTGCGCCTCCTACGTCGACCCCACCCTGCGCGGGCGCGGTGAGTCCACCGCCTCGCAGACGGCGTGGGCGCTGGTGGGGCTGCTGGCGGCGGGTGAGCGTGAGCATTCCGCCGTGGGCAGGGGCATCACCTACCTGAGCCGCACCCAGCGTGTGGATGGAGGGTGGGATGAGGACGCCTTCACCGGCTGCGGCTTCCCCGGCTACGGCACCGGCGACCAGCCCGCGCACTACAAGACGGCGGGCGATGCCACCTGGCAGGGCTACGAGCTGGGCGCGGGGTTCATGATCAACTATCACCTCTACCGGGACTACTTCCCCCTCTGGGCGCTGGGGCGCTACCTGCGCCCAGGCTCGCAGGGCAGCGATGACGGCCAGGCAGACGCTAGCCACGGAGTGGACGGGAGGCGGTAGAATGAGGTGCCCCTCCGGGGGTGTCATACCATCGACCGGCGCCGGTTCGTTGAAGCGACCCGCGCCGTTGTGCTACTGTCCGGCCGGTCAGCCAGGCCAAGCGGGCAGCCGCCGCGGGAGGATACCCAGCCCATGAACGCGCTCGTATCCAAGATATCGCTCACCTCCACTCGGGCACCCGAGTTCATCGACATCACCGACCAGGTCAAGGCGCTGGTGGCCGAGAGCGGCGTGCGCGACGGGTTGGTGTGCGTCTTCTCGCGCCACACCACGGCGGCGGTGAAGATCAACGAGCACGAGCCCCTGCTGCTGACGGACATGGAGAAGTTCCTCGCGCGCATCGCCCCACCCGACCAGTACTACGCGCACAACGACTTCGACATCCGCACCGTCAACATGAACGACGACGAGTGCCCCAACGGCCACTCCCACTGCTCGCATCTGCTGCTGGGCACCTCGGAGACGATCCCCCTGATCGGCGGGGTGCTCCAGTTGGGGCGCTATCAGTCGGTGTTCATGATCGAGCTCGACCACCCGCGCGAGCGCGAGGTGCTGGTCCAGATCCTCGGCGCCTAGGAGGCACCCGTGGCGGTGACCACCACCGGCCCGGCCCTCCTGCCCCTGGCCCACGCCTACGCGCGGTGCGCTGCCATCGCGCGTGGCCACTACGAGAACTTCACCGTCGTCTCCTGGCTGCTGCCCCGGCGCGTGCGCCCCTCGTTCCACGCCGTCTACGCCTTCTGCCGCCTCACCGATGACCTGGGCGACGAGGCTCCCGGCGAGCGGCTGGACGCGCTGGACGCGTGGGAGGCGGCGCTGGGCCGCGCGTTGGCGGGGCAGGCCCCTGCCCTGCCCGCCGGTTTCCCGGCCCACGACGGCGATGCGGTGCTCACGGCGCTGGCCGACGCTACGGCCCGCCACGCCGTTCCCCCAGAGCTCTACGCGCGGCTCATCGAGGCCAACCGCATGGACCAGGGCTCCGGGCGCTTCGCCACCTACGCCGACCTGCTCTCCTACTGCGCGCACTCCGCCACCCCCGTGGGCCGCATGGTGCTGGCGCTGCTGGGCGAGGCGAGCCCGGAGAACCTGCCCCTGTCCGATGCCACCTGCACCGCCCTCCAACTCGCCAACTTCTGGCAGGACGTGGCGCGCGATCACGCCAAGGGACGCATATACCTGCCCACCGAGGACATGGCCCGCTTCGGCGTGAGCGAGGCGGACATCGCCGCGGGCCGCGCCACACCCGCCTTCCGGGAACTGCTTGCGTTCGAGGTTGCCCGCACCCGCACCCTCTTCGCCGAGGGCCTGCCCCTGGCCCGCAGGCTGGGGGGGCGCGCCCGGCTGGACGTGATTATTTTCAGCAAAGGAGGCATGGCCGTGATCGACGCCATCGAGGCGCAGGGGTACGACGTGCTGACGGCCCGCCCTACGGTGAGCGGGCGGCGCAAGGCGTGGCTCATATTCACCAGCTTGCCGGTGCTGGTGGGCGGGAGGGCCGCGTGAGCACGCCCAACGCTGGCCTGGAGGCCGCCTACCGGACGTGCGCCGCCATCACCCGACGGGAGGCGCGCAACTTCTACTACGCCTTCCTGTCCCTGCCCGCCCCGCGCCGGCGCGCCATCTACGCGGCCTACGCCTTCTCCCGCGAGGCCGACGACATCGCCGACGGGCCCGGCACTCCGGCGGGCAAGCACGCCGCGCTGGACGCGCTGCGCGCCGGCCTGCGGGAGGCGCTCGCCGGACGGCCGCAGGGCCCGGTGCTCACGGCGCTCGCCGATGCGGTGGCCCGCTACGCCATCGCCCCGGCGCACCTGGAGGCGGTGCTGGACGGGGTGGGGATGGACATCGAGCCGGGCCGCTACGCCGACTACCCGGCGCTGCGCGAGTACTGCTACCGGGTAGCCTCCGCCGTGGGGCTGGTGAGCGTGGCGATCTTCGGCAACGACGCCGACCCGCAGGTGGAGCGCCACGCCGTTGACCTGGGCCTGGCGATGCAGCTCACCAACATCATGCGCGATGTGGCCGAGGACGCCGCCAATGGGCGCGTCTACATGCCGCAGGACGAGTTGGCGCGCTTCGGCGTGAGCGAGGCTGACCTGCGAGCAGGCGCCCTCACCCCTGCGTTCCGGGAGCTAATGACCTTCCAGGCGGCGCGGGCCCGCGAACTGTTCGCCTCCGGCGCGCTCCTGGCCCCGCACCTGGAGCCCCGCTCGCGCGGGTGCGCCGCGGGGCTGGCCCGGCTCTACTCGCGCCTGCTGGACCTGATGGAGGCGCGCGGGTTCGACGTGTTCTCCGGACGCGTCAGCGTGCCCGCCCGCGAGAAGCTGCTGCTGGCCGCGCGCCTGTGGCTCGTGGGCGCCCTGCCCCGTCCCTGGGTGCGCCGGTGAGCGCACCGCGCGTGGCGGTGGCGGGAGGAGGCCTCGCCGGTATCACCACGGCCCTGCGCCTCGCCAAGGCGGGCGCCGCCGTCACGCTGGTGGAGCGCCGGGGCTACCTGGGCGGGCGCGCCTACTCCTTCACCGACCCGGAGGCGGGCGTGGAGGTGGACAACGGCCAGCACGTCTTCCTGGGCTGCTGCACGGAGTACGCGGGGCTGCTGACGGAGTTGGGCACGCTGGAGCGCACCTGGCGTCAGCGCCGCCTGCGGGTGCAGGTGCGCCGCCCCGGCGGGCCCACGGGGGTGCTCTCGGCGCTGCCCCTGCCTGCACCGGCGCACCTGGCCCTCTCGCTGCTCACCTACCCGCACCTGTCCTGGCGCGAGAAGGCATCGGCGGCCCGCGCCCTGCTGGCGATGCGCGCCGAGCGCCACCGCGAGCGCCATGACCTGGCGAACCAGAGCTTCGGCGACTGGCTGCGCGCGCACGGTCAGAGCGAGCGGGCCATCGCCCACCTGTGGGAGCTGATCGTCCTGCCCTCCCTGAACGATGCGCCCGATGCGGTCTCGGCCAGCATGGGGTACATGGTCTTCCAGGAGGCGCTGCTGTGGAACGCCCACGGCGCGGACATCGGCTACGCACGCGAGGGGCTCAGCGCCGTGATGGGCGAACCCGCAGCCGCTCTAATGCGCCAGCACGGCGTCACCCTGGCGCTGGGCCGCTCCGCCGTGGGGCTGGCGTATGACGGTGGGCGCGTGCGCGGCGTGCGCCTGGCCGGTGGCGAGTTGATGAGGGCCGACGCCACCGTGCTGGCCGTCCCGGCCCACGCCCTGGGCGCGCTGCTGCCCCGGGCGCTGGCGGAGGACGGCTTCTTCGCGCCCGCCACGGCCCTCACCTACGCGCCCATCGTAAACCTGCACGTGTGGTATGACCGGCCCGTAGCGGACTTCGATTTCGCCGCCTTCGTGGACAGCCCGGTGCAGTGGGTGTTCAACCGCACGCGCATCGCTGGCTCCCCCGGCCCCGGCCAGTACCTGACCGTCTCCCTGTCCGGGGCGCACGAGTGGTGGCCACTGCCCAAGGAGGCGCTCCGGGAGCGGCTGCTGGGCGCACTGGCCCAGGCGCTGCCCGCCGCGCGCGAGGCGCGGGTGGAGCGCACGGTGGTGGTGAAGGAGCAGCGCGCGACGTTCGCCTCGCCCCCCGGTGCGCCCCCACGGCTCCCCCAGCGCACGCCGGTGCCAGGGCTGTACCTGGCGGGCGACTGGACGGACACCGGCTGGCCCTCCACCATGGAGAGCGCCGTGCGCTCCGGGAACCGGGCCGCGACGGCCGTGCTGGAGGATTCCCGTTGAACACCCTGGTGCTGGCCCCCTTCTCCGCCGAGGGCCTTGCCGCGCTGGACGCCCTGGGGGGCGTGGCGTGCGAGCCGTGGACCGAGACCCAGCGCCTCTACGACCCGGAGGAGCTGGGCGCGCGGCTGGAGGCCGAGGGCTTCGACGCCGTGGTGGTGGAGGCCGACTTCCTGTTCGATGAGCTGTTCGAGGCCGCGCCACGGCTGCGCGCGGCGGCCATCTGCCGCGGGGCGCTGAACCAGGTGGACCTGGACGCCGCCACCGAGGCGGGGGTGGTGATCCTGTACACCCCAGGCCGCAACGCCCAGGCCGTCGCGGAACTGGTGCTGGGCCACGCCTACGCCCTGGCACGCCGCACGCACCCCGCCGCGGCCACTGTGCGTGAGGGGCGCTGGGAGGACCCGACGGACGCCTACACCCGCTTCGCCGGGCGCGAGTTGGCGGGGGCCACACTGGGCGTCATCGGCCTGGGCGAGATCGGGCGGCGCGTCGCCCGCCTGGGGCGTGCCGTGGGCATGCGGGTGCTGGCCCACGACCCGTACGTGGGCCCCGGCGCGCGCGGCACGGCGGGCGTGGCGCTGGTGGAGTTGGACGCATTGCTGGCGGGCAGCGACGTGGTCTCCGTGCACGTCCCCGACACCGAATCAACCGCAGGCATGCTGGACGCGCGGCGCATCAGCCTGCTGCCCTCCGGCGCGCTGGTGGTGAACGTGACGGCCCCCGGCGTGGTGGACACCCTCGCGCTGGCGGCGGCGCTGCGCTCCGGCGCGCTGGGCGGGGCGGCGCTGGACGTGCACGAGGCGCATCCCATACCGCCGGACGCCCCGCTGCTGGCCGCCGCGCGCGAGGGGCTGAACGTGGTGCTCACCCCGCACATCGGCGGGGCCACCGCCGAGACGGTGGCGCGCCACTCGCGCATGGTCGCCGATGACCTGGCGGCCCTTGAGGCGGGCCGGCGCCCGCGCTTCATGGCCAACCGGGCCGTGTGGGCCCGGCGCCGGCGCTAGAGCTTCCCCTCCAGCCCGTAGAGCCAGATGCAGTTGTCCCACAGGATGCGCTCGCGCGCCTCGTCCGTCAGGTCGAGCTCGAAGAACTCGTCCATGGCGTGGGGGAAGCCGGAGTCGGGGTGCGGGTAGTCGGTGGAGACCACCAGGTGCTCAGCGCCCAGGTGCGGGAGGGCCTCCACGGCGAGGGCCTCATCGGCCTCCATGCTCGCCACGCACTGGCGGTGGAAGTAGGCGGAGGGCTCCAGCGGCAGCGGGCTGTCCGCGTACTTACGCTGCTGGTCGTCCAGCCGGTAGAGGAACCACGGCAGCCAGGAGCAGTTGGCCTCCAGCAGCGCCACCCGCAGGGCCGGGTTGCGCTCCAGCACACCGGAGAGGGCGAGCCCCGCGAAGGCGCCCATGATCTGCATGGGGAAGGCCACGGTGTGGGTGAGGGTGCGCCCGGCGGGACGGTGGAGGAACTTGCGCGAGACGTCCTGCTCGCCGGGCGCGGTCGAGGTGCCGTGCAGGCACAGCGGGGCGTTCAGGCGCACCAGCTCGGCCCACAGGGGCTCCATCTCGGCGTCGTAGAGCATGCGCCCGTCCACCGGCTCGCAGTGCACCGTCACGCCCACGAAGCCCAGCTCCTGCACCGCGCGGCGCGCTTCCTCGATGGCCATGTCCACCGACTGGAGCGGCAGCAGCGCCACGCCCTTCAGGCGCGCGGGGTCAGCGGCGCAGTAGGAGGCGAGCCAATTGTTGTAGGCGCGGCACAGCGCCGTGGCGTACTCATCGCCCAGCCCGTCCGTGCCGATGACGCCGGTGCCGCCGATGGTGCGGAAGAGCGCCGTGACGTCCACCCCCTCCGCATCCATCGCCTCCAGCGTGGTCGCCGCGTCGAACCCGCTCTCGAAGGCCTTCACCTGCAGGGGCGTTGCGGCCTTGCGCGCGGCGAGGCGGGCGTTGGCGGCCGCGTACTCCGGCCACTCGTTCCATAGGGGGAAGGAGCGCCCGTCGATGATCCAGGTGTCCACGCCCGTGACGTCAGAGCGGCGCACCCGTGGGATCCGGTCGCGGTACGGAGCCTCCAGGAAGTCCTCGAACAGGTTCGCCGGTTCGATGACGTGGATGTCCGAGTCGAAGATGCGGAAGCCGTTCTTGGCCACGTTGCGCTCCTGGGTCTGGGGGTCATCGCAAACCTTAGCACGGTGCTATCGTGCGTTCACCATGCCGCCCACACCCGCCATCATCGCCGTGGACCTGGGCTCCTCATCCCTGCGCGCCCGCGTCTATGACGCTGCCACCCTCACGCCCCTGGGCCCGGCCAATGTGGCCCCCTACCCGCTGGTGCGCGAGCCGGGGGGTCTCGCGAAGCGCTACCGGCCCGCCGCGCTGCGCGAGCGCCTGCTGGCGGTGATCGGCACGGCTGCGCGGGGCGTGGGGGAGGTGCAGGCGGTGGGCATCGCGGCCCAGCGTGGCGGCACGGCGCTGGGGGACGCGCAGGGGCGCACGCTGCACATCGGCCCCAACACCGACCTGCGCGCCGTGTTCGAGGGCGCAGCTCTGGACGAGGCGCACGGGCCCGCCTTCCACGCCGCCACGGGTCATCTGCCGGGGATGTTCTTCACCCCCGCCAAGCTCGCCTGGTGGCGCGGCAACCGCCCCGCCACGGCGCGGCGCATCGCCTGGGTGAGCAGCCTGGGCGGGTGGGCCGTCGCGACGCTCACGGGCGCACCCGCGGAGACGGCGGGGACGCTGAACGAGCAGGGGCTGGCCGACGCGCGCACCGGCGCGCCCCCCTCCCTACTGGCAGCGCTGGGCGTGGAGGCGCGGCTGCTGCCGCTGGTGAGCGCCCCCGGCGCACCGGCGGGGGCGCTGAGCGCGCAGGCCGCAGCGGCCACGGGCCTGCGGGCCGGGACGCCGGTGGTGCTGGCCGGGCCCGACGCGCAGGCGGCGGCCCTGGGCACCGGCACGCTGCCTGGCGGCGTGTGCGTGGCGGCAGGGTGGAGCGCCCCGGCCCAGCGCGTGACGGCGCAGCCCGTGTTCGACCCCGCCCGGCGCACCTGGACGGGGCTGCACATCGCGCCCGGCGCGTGGGTGTGCGAGGCGAACCCCGGCGAGACGGGGGGCGCGGTGGAGGCGGTGCGCCGCCTACTGCGGGCCGGGAGCCGTGAGCGTTTCGAACGCCTGGCCGCCTCGGCGGGTGAGGAGGCGGGGATGCTCACGGCGCTGTGGGGCCCGCGCGCGCTGGACATGTCGAGCCCCGGCATGTCCCTGGGCGGCCTGCTCCTCCCCGTTCCGCTGACGGTGGACGGGCTCTCGCGCGCCGGGGTTGCCCGCGCCGCCCTGGCCAACGCGGCCTTCGCCGTGGCCGAGTGCGTGCGGCTGACGGACGCCGTGGCGGGCTCGTCCCCCACGGGCGTTGCGCTGGCGGGCGGCATGAGCGCGAGCCCAACCTTCGCGGGCCTGCTGGCGGACGCGCTGGACGCGCCGATCGCCGTCCACGGGGCAGACGCCACGGCGCGCGGGCGGCGCTGGCCGCATCGCGCCCGCCGCAGGCGTGGGCCGAGGCGGCGGCGCGCCTGGCCGCCGTGGCGCGCGTGCGGGAGCCGGGGCCCGACGCCAGCGCGGTGCGGGAGGAGCAGGAGCGCTGGCTCGCCCTGCGCACGGTGCTGGACGAGGCGGCTCAGCGGCTCTGACCCCATGCGCCGGCGGCGGGGGCTTGGTATCCTTCCCCCGCCATGAGCGATGCACCCTTCCACGACACCCTGCCGGGCGGGCCCGCCCACGAGTGGCGCGCCGAGCGTCACGCCGTGCTGGAGGCCGCCCAGGCGATGTACCGCCACGGGCTAGTGGTGGCCGCCTCCGGCAACGTGTCCATGCGCGTTGAGGCCGCGGACGGCTCGCCCCTGCTGGCGGTGACGGCCTCCGGCAAGGACTACGAGCGCCTAACCCTGGAGCAGATCGTGGTGGTGGACCTGGAGGGGGAGCCCCTGGTGGGCGATGCCCTCCCCTCCACCGAGACGCTGCTGCACGCGGCGATCTACGCTGCCCGGCCCGACGTGGGTGCGGTGATGCACACCCATTCGGTCTACGCCTCAGCCCTGGCGGTGGCGGGCCTGGCCATACCGCCGCTCATCGACGAGATGGTGGTGGCGGTGGGCCCCAGCGTGGAGGTCTCCGCCTACACCTTCCCCGGCACCGAGGAACTGGGCGGCGCGGTGGTGGAGGCGCTGGGCGAGCGCAACGCCGCGCTGATCCGCAACCACGGCATGGTGGGCGTGGGCCGCACCCTTGCTGACGCGCTGAAGGTGTGCGACAGCGTGGAGCGCTTCGCCCACATCTACACGGTGGCCCGCACCCTGGGCGCGGCCAATCCCCTGCCTGACGAGTCCGTCGAAACGGAGACCGAGCTGTTCCGCATGCGCCAGCAGGCGGGGCGCTAACCCCCCCCGGAGGAAGCCGCCATGCCGATGAAGGTCCCGGCGTTCCTGCTGCGTCGCCTGTACGTGAAGGAGAGCCTCACCGCCACAAAGGATGGCTTCACCTTCCAGTTGCGCAACCGCCTCGGCTCCGGCTACGCCCGCAGCCTCCTCCCGCTGACGCTGGACGGGGCTGAACTCGCCCCGGAGCACTGCTTCTTCGAGGTGGACGTGGTGAGCACCCCCTTCAGCGCCGTCTCCGCGGACACCCCCTTCACCCTGGGCATGAACAAGACCACCATCATCACCTACGCCGGTGGGGCCGTGGCCCCCGGCCAGCACACCATCGGCATGCGGTTCGAGGTGGCGGGGCTGGGCGAGATGGGCTTCGACTTCACGGCCACGCTGGGCTAGGGGACGCTCCATGACCCAACCCGCCAGCGCCACCCCTCGCGTCGTCGCCGTCACCGGGGCTGCCGGGTACATCGGCGGGCGGCTGGTGGAGCGGCTCCTGGCTGAGGGCGTAGAGCGGGTGGTGGGCGTGGACGTGCGCCCCGCCGCCATCGAGCACGAGCGCTACACACACCTGGCCCAGGACATATGCGCCCCGCTGGACGTGGCCTTCCGCAAGCAAGGCGTGGAGGCCGTGGTGCACATGGCCTTCGTGCTACGCCAGACGCGCCGGCGCGCCGAAGGGCACCGCGTCAACGTGGAGGGGGGCAACAACGTGCTGTGGGCGGCGCATGCAGCCGAGGTTCGGCGCATCGTGCTGATGAGTTCGTCCACCATCTACGGCCCCTCCCCAAAGCACACGGCACCGCTGGACGAGGACGCCCCCGTGCGCCCACCCAGGGGATTCGCCTACGCCGAGGACAAGGCCGAGACCGAGCGCGCGTTCCGGCGCTTTGCCGATACCCGGGGCGATGACGTGGACGTGAGCATCCTGCGTGGGTGCGTGGTCATGGGGCCCAACGCCGCCAACTTCATCACCGCCGCGCTGGACAAGCCCGTGCTGGTGCGCGTGGGGGGGGAGGACCCGCCCATGCAGTTCGTCCACGAGGACGACGTGGTGGAGCTGCTCTGGCGCTTCGTTGCCGAGCCCCACCCCGGCGTGTTCAACGTGGCCGCGCCCGGCACCGTGCGCTGGAGCGAGATGGTGGCCGCGGCGGGCAAGCGGCTCATCAGCCTGCCCGCGTGGGCCATCTACCCGCTCACCCAGTTCGCGTGGCTGGCGCGCCTGCAGAACGACGCCCCCGCCGTGGGGCTCGACTTCATCCGTTGGCCCTGGACGGTGAGCACCGCTAGGCTGGAGGCCGAGCTGGGCTTCACCTTCGCCCACGACTCCCGCGCGGCGCTGGACGCCTATCTGGCGACGCTGGGACGGGGCGCGGCGACGCAGGCGCCGGACGAGCAGGAACCGGAGGAGGAGGGCGCATGAACGAACCGGAGAAGAACGGGCGCAAGCAGCCCCGCTTCCATCCTGCGGGCATCGCCCTGGGCATGGGCGTGGGCGTCGCCCTCGGTGCGGCGCTGGGCAACACGGCCATCGGCATAGCCCTGGGTGCGGGCCTCAGCGTCACCTTCGCCATCGCGCTGGGGCAGGCGACGAAGAAGTAAGCCCCTCTCACGCGCGCGCCTTGACGCGCCTGGGGGCGCTGCCTAGACTATTGTTGACGTTCGTGGTCAACAATACGTCCCGGACGTAACGGCCACACCCACGCCCCACCACCCCTGCCCCTGAGGCCCGCGCACCGCGCAAAGCAGGAAGCATGTCCACCCGCAACCAGGACATCAAGGACCTCGCCGCCCAGGAATACCAGTACGGCTGGACCACGGCGGTGGAGGAGGAGTCCGCCCCGCCGGGGCTGTCCGAGGACATCGTCCGCTGGATCAGCGCCAAGAAGAACGAGCCGGACTGGCTCCTGGAGTACCGGCTCAAGGCCTTCGCCCACTTCCAGCGCCTGCTGGCTGAGGAGCGCTTCCCCGCCTGGGCCAGGGTCTCCTTCCCGCCCATCGACTACCAGGCCATCTCCTACTACGCGGCGCCCAAGCCCAAGCTGGAGCTGGAGAGCCTGGACGACGTGGACGCCGAGCTGCTGGCCACCTACGAGAAGCTGGGCATCCCGCTGGAGGAGCAGAAGCGTCTCGCGGGCGTGGCGGTGGACGCCATCTTCGACTCGGTGTCCGTCGCCACCACGGCCAAGGACACCCTGGCCAAGTACGGGGTGATCTTCTGCTCCCTCTCCGAGGCGGTCCAGGAGCACCCGGAGTTGGTGCGACGCTACCTGGGCTCCGTGGTTCCCTACACCGACAACTTCTACGCGGCGCTGAACGCCGCCGTCTTCTCCGACGGGTCCTTCGTCCACGTGCCCGAGGGGGTGCGCTGCCCGCTGGAGCTGTCCACCTACTTCCGCATCAACGCGGCCAACTCTGGCCAGTTCGAGCGCACGCTCATCGTGGCCGAGGATTCGGCGTACGTCTCCTACCTGGAGGGTGCTCGGCGCCATGCGGGACGAGAACCAGCTGCACGCCGCCGTGGTGGAGCTGGTGGCGGCGGACGATGCGAGATCAGTACTCCACGATCCAGAACTGGTACCCCGGCGATGATGACGGGCGTGGCGGCATCTGCAACTTCGTCACCAAGCGCGGCAGTGCGCGGGCGCAACTCAAGATCTCCTGGACCCAGGTGGAGACGGGCTCGGCCATCACCTGGAAGTACCCCTCGGTGCTGCTCCAGGGCGACGGGTCGGTGGGCGAGTTCTACTCGGTGGCGCTGACCAAGGCCCGCCAGCAGGCCGACACGGGCACCAAGATGACCCACATCGGCAAGAACACCACCTCGCGCATCATCTCCAAGGGCATCAGCGCCGGGCACGGGCAGAACACGTACCGTGGCCTGGTGAAGGTGCTCCCCGGCGCGGAGGGCGCGCGCAACTTCACCCAGTGTGACTCGCTGCTGATCGGCGAGCGGGCCGGGGCGCACACTGTGCCGTACATCGAGGTGGCGAACCCCTCGGCCAGCGTGGAGCACGAGGCCTCCACCACCAAGGTGAGCGAGGAGCAGCTCTTCTTCTGCCAGCAGCGCGGCCTCTCCCGCGAGGACGCCCAGTCGCTCATCATCAACGGCTTCGTGCGCGAGGTGGTGAGGCGCCTGCCGCTGGAGTTCGCCGTGGAGGCGGACCGGCTGCTGGCCATGAACCTGGAAGGGACGGTGGGCTAGATGGCCATGCTCGAGGTGCGCGGCCTGCGGGCAGAGGTGAACGGGGTGGAGATCCTCAAGGGGATAGACCTGGAGGTGAACACTGGGGAGACCCACGCCATCATGGGCCCCAACGGCTCCGGCAAGTCCACCCTGGCCAACGTGCTGGCCGGGCATCCCAATTACGCAGTCACCGGCGGGAGCGTCACCTTCGAGGGGCGCGACCTGCTGGCGATGGCCGCCGAGGAGCGCGCCCGTGCCGGGCTGTTCCTCTCCTTCCAGCACCCCGTGGAGATACCCGGCGTGCGGATGGAACACTTCCTGCGCGCCGCCTACAACGAGGCGCGAAAAGCGGCGGGCGAGCCGGAGCTGGACGTGCTCAAGTTCGACCGGCTCCTGCGCACCAAGGTGAAGGGGGTCAACATGGACCCTGCCTTCACCAAGCGCTCCGTGAACGAGGGCTTCTCCGGCGGAGAGAAGAAGCGCAACGAGGTGCTGCAGATGGCGGTGCTCACCCCCCGCCTGCGCATCCTGGACGAGATCGACTCGGGGCTGGACGTGGACGCGCTGCGCGATGTGGCGGGTGGGGTGAACGAGCTGGGCGGGCCGGGTACGGCCACGCTGGTGGTCACCCACTACGAGCGCATCCTCAACTACCTGAACCCCGGCTTCATCCACGTGCTCATGGGCGGGCGCATCGTGCGCTCCGGCGGACGCGAGCTGGCCCAGCTCATCGAGCAGCACGGCTACGAGGGCATCGCACCCTCCGGGGCGGACGCCGCCTCATGACCGGGATCCGCACCCGCGAGGCCGACTACCTCGCCGCCCACGAGGCCTTCGAGCGCAACGGCGCATCGGCAGGCCCCACCTGGCTGCGGGAGCGCCGCCGCGCCGCCGCCGCCGAGTTCCGCCGCGTGGGCTTCCCCGTGGCCCGGCGGGGCAACGAGGCGTGGAAGTACACCGACGTGCGCCGCATCGCCACGCGCGCCCTGGGGCTGGCGACCCCGTTCGCAGGCGCAGTGGACGCAGCGCCCTACGACCTGCCCTGCCCGCGCGTGCACCAGCTGGTGTTCGTGGATGGCCACTACGCCCCGGCGCTGTCCACCGAGCCGCCGTCAGAGGCGGGCCAGCGGGCCGAGGTACTGGGCCGGCGGGGTGATGGGCCCGTGGTGGGCCGCCTGGTCGACGCCGTGGAGTACCGCCTCCCCCTGGCCGAGGAGCACCTGGGCACCCTGGCAAGGCCGGAGACCGGCGCCTTCACCGCCCTGAACACGGCCTTCGTCCACGACGGGGCCTACGTGGCCATACCGGCGGGGTTGGCCGTGGCCGAACCCGTCTACCTGCTGTTCATCACCACCGGCGCGCAGGCCGCCGTCACCCACCCGCGGGTGTTGCTGCACGCGGGGCGCGATGCCTCCGCCACCGTGGTGGTGGCCCACGAATCGCTGGCCCCCCAGGGGGGCGGATTCACCAACGCCGTGGCCGAGGTGGTGCTGGACCCAGGCGCTTCTTTGCGTATGGTGAGCATCCAACGTGAGGCCCGTGACGCGCAGCATGTCGCTGCAACGCACGCGCACCTGGGGCGCGACGCTCGCCTGGCGTGGGCGAGCCTTGACCTGGGCGGTGGGCTGGTGCGGCGCGAGACGAACGTGACGCTGGCCGCCCCGGGCGCCTCGGTGGACCTGGCCGGGCTGTACGTCGCGGGCGCGGGCCAGCACATCGACAACCACACGTACATCGACCACGCGGTGCCGGACACCGCCTCGGACGAACTATTCAAGGGCATCCTGGACGCCGATGGGCACGGGGTGTTCGCCGGTCAGGTGCTGGTGCGGCCCGACGCCCAGCGCACCGACGCGCGTCAGATGAACAAGAACCTGCTGCTGGCCCCCGGCGCGCAGGTGGACACCCAGCCCATGCTGGAGATCTTCGCCGACGACGTGCGCTGCACCCACGGCGCCGCCGTCGGCCAGTTGGACCAGGCGGCCCTCTTCTACCTCAAGAGCCGAGGGCTCGGCGATGCGGCGGCCCGCCGCCTGCTCACCCACGGCTTTGTGGCCGAAGTGCTCACCCGCATCAGCGATGATGCGGTGCGTCAGTACGCCGACGCCGCCGTCCTTGCCCACCTGGACGCCCCGACCCCCTAGCCCACGCCCCCTCGGAGGAGCGCCATGTACGACGTGAATGCGGTGCGCGCCGACTTCCCCATCCTTGCGCGCCAGGTGCATGGACGCCCCCTTGTCTACCTGGACAACGCGGCCACCTCCCAGAAGCCGCGCTCGGTCATCGGGGCGCTGACGAACTACTACGAAGGCTACAACGCCAACGTGTACCGGGGCATCCACACCCTCTCCGTGGAGGCCACCGACGCCTACGAGGGCGCGCGCGAGCGCATCGCCCGCTTCATCAACGCCCCCTCGCCCGACCATCTCATCTACGTGCGCAACACCACCGAGGGCATCAACCTGGTGGCCAACACCTGGGGCCTGGCCAAGGTGGGCAGGGGCGACCGCATCGTCATCACCGAGATGGAGCACCACTCCAACATGGTGCCCTGGCAGTACGTGGCCGCCACCACCGGGGCCGAGCTGGTCTACCTGAAGGTGGGTGCGGACTATGCCCTGGACCTGTCGGACATCGACCAGGTCATCACCCCCAACACCAAGCTGGTGGCCTTCACCCACATGTCCAACGTGCTGGGCACCGTCACCCCCGCCAAGGCGCTGGTGGACGCCGCCCACCGGGTGGGGGCCCTGGCGCTGGTGGACGGGGCGCAGTCGGTGCCGCACATGCCGGTGGACGTGCAGGCGCTGGGGTGCGATTTCCTCGCCTTCTCCGGCCACAAGATGGCTGGGCCCACGGGCATCGGCGCGCTGTACGTGCGTGAGGGCGTGCTGGAGGAGATGGACCCCTTCCTGCGCGGCGGGGAGATGGTGCTGGAGGTGACCTACGAGAAGGCCACCTGGAACGCGCTGCCGATGAAGTTCGAGGCTGGCACGCCAGACATCGCCGGGGCCATAGGCCTAGGCGCGGCGGTGGACTACCTGGCGGGGCTCGGCATGGACAACGTGCGCGAGTACGAGGAATCGCTCACCCGCTACGCCCTGGAGCGGCTGCGGGAGATAGAGGAACTGACGGTGTTCGGCCCCGAGGACGTGGCCCAGCGCGGCGGGGTCATCTCCTTCGCGCTGGGGGAGATCCACCCTCACGACATCGGCCAGGTGCTGGATCGGCACGGGGTGGCGATACGCGTGGGGCACCACTGCGCCATGCCGCTGGTGCGCTCCAAGCTCCACGTGCCCGCCACGGCCCGCGCCTCCTTCTACCTGTACAATACCGAGGCGGAGGTGGACGCCTTCGTCACCGCCCTCAAGGAAACACAGAGGTACTTCGGCCGTGCAGATGCCTGATGGTCTCGACGATCTCTACCAGGAGATCATCCTCGACCACTACAAGCGCCCCCGTCACCAGGGCGCGCTGGCCGAGGCCGACCTGCACGCCGAGGGGTTCAACCCCTTCTGCGGCGACGAGGTGAACCTCACCCTCTCCCTGGGCGCCGATGGGCGCATCGACGGAGTGGGCTTCGAGGGGCAGGGCTGCTCCATCTCCCAGGCTTCGGCCTCCATGCTGGTGGATCACCTGAGCGGGCTCACGTTGGAGGAGGCGGAGGAGCTGATCCGCACCTTCAAGGGCATGATGGCTGGCGAGCACCCCTCCGAGGAGCGCGAGGAGGAGTTGGGCGACATCGTCTCCCTGGCCGGGGTCACCGAGTTCCCCATCCGCATCAAGTGCGCCCTCCTGGGCTACACCACGCTCCAGGACGCCATCGCCTCGTACCGCAAGCAGGGCTAGACCCGCCCGGCTGATGCCGTGCCCGGATGGCAGAGGCACACCCTCCAGCCGCCCAGGGAGTTGGGTGCCTGCCCGCTGGTGGCGGGCCGTCGCCCGCCCTACCCTGGTGGCATGGGCACGCGCGCAGCACACACAGCGCGCTGGGCCGCCGCCGTGCTGGTGACGGGCTGGCTCGCCGCGTGCGCGCCCGCCACGCCTACGCCCACCGCCGCTCCCTCGGCACCCACCGCGACGGCGACGCCCGCTGACGGGTACGTACCCCCCGCCATCTTGACCGTATCGCCCTCGCCCACGCCGACGCCCACCGCGCCCGCCACGCCCTTCATCCCGCCCGCCCTCTCCGGCGAGCCGACACCAGCCCCCACGTTCACGCCCACCCCGGCGCCCACGCCCACCGCGATACCGGCGCCCACGCCCACACCAACTGCGCCACCCGCGCCAACGCCCACCCCAACGCCGGTGCGCACCGACATGTTCGGCACGCGATGCACCCTGCCGGACGCGCCTGCGCCCGCCTTCAGCGCGCCCTTCGTCGACATCGAGCGGGTGGCCTCCATCGTCCCGCTGTGGCCCGTGTCGGGCCCGTTGCTCAAGGGTCACACCTACATCCACCTGAACAAGTCCGTGGCGGGCGATGCGCCGGTGTACGCCCCAGCGCGCGCCCTGGTGCGCACCATCGCCTACTACGCCCAGGGCGGCGTGGCCGAGTACATGGTTCATTTCGCCGTGGACTGTGACGTGAGCTTCTTCTTCGACCACCTCAAGACGCTCTCCCCCGCCCTGAACGCCGGGGCACTCCAGACGCCCGCCGCCGACTCGCGCGCCAACGTTTTGGCCACCGAGGTGTGGGTTGAGGCGGGCGAGCAGGTGGGCACCACATCCGGCGCGGGCGGGGTGGGCGCGTGGGACTTCGGCGTGCGCGACCTGCGCGTGGTGAACCAGTTCCCCAACCAGGCCCGCTTCGAGACGGCGCCCAACCTGAACGGGTTCCTCCACGCCGCCTGCCCCTACGCCCACTACCCGCCGGTGCAGGAGACGCTCTACACCGCGCGCTTCGGCACCGCCGATGGGCGGCCCATCGCAGGAACGGACTGCCGCGCCGCACCGCGCGAGGTGGCAGGAAGCGTGCAGGGAATGTGGTTCTCCACCACCGACCCGTCCAGCGCCGACCACGCCTTCACCATCGCGCCGGAGCCCGGCGGGCAGGTGCGCATGGCGGGGAAGACCTGGAGCCTGTTCCTGGACGGGGCGCGCGACCCAGCCACCATCACGGACGCGTACTGCTACGCGGGCAACGGCCAGTACGTCTCCCTGCGCCTGCGGGACGCGGATACCCTGGACGTGGCCCACGGCAGCGGCGGCTGCCCTGGGGCGTTCCCCTCGACCTACGAGACAGTGTACCGCTAGCTGGCCCCCGCATGCTTTGCATGCTCTTTCGGGGGGACACCCCCTGGGCGCCCTGCGGGCGCCGAACCCCCGGCGGGGAGAGGTGCCCTCTCCCACTGCACCCCTCTAGCCCGGACATATCCTGGCTTATCGGCGTTCTTTAGGGCTGCGCCCCACTCCCCATCGCGAAATATGCGTGCTGGCCACGCGCCTGCTGCCATGAGCGAGCGCAGAGCGAGCGGGGCCGTAGGCCCCACATTGAGCGCCCGGCAGGGCGCGTAAACGGGGTAGCCCCCGGAGGGGGCGCAGGGGAGTCCCCTGGAACGAGCGAGCCGCAGGCGAGCGGGGGATACGCGCTAGCTGGCTAGCACGAGCACGGCCGCCAGGCTTGCGGCCATGAGTGCGCCGGTGGCGATGAGCCCGGTGAGCAGCAGGCCGCCGCCCACGCTGAGCAGCCCAGCGCGCTTGACCGCCAGGCCCACGCCCGCCAGCACGGGCAGCATCAGCAGGCGGCCCGCCTCGTCCAGCGCCCCGGTGACCCCGAAGGGCAGTACGAAGGAGCCCAGCAGGGTGGCGGCGACGAAGCCCGGCACGAACCACGGCACCCCCCGCAGCGGCGAGCGGCGCGGCGGAGTGGCGGCAGCATCGCCGGTGCGCAGGCGCGCGCCCACCACGGCGGCCAGCGGCACCACCACCACCAGCAGGCTCACCCGCGAGAGCTTCACCGCCGTGGCCAGCACCAACCCTTCGGGGCCGATGGCCTCACCCGCCGCCACCGCCTGGGGCACGGCGTGCACGCTGGCTCCCGCCCACAACCCAGCCGCAGCTGCCTCCAACCCCAGCATTCGCGCCAGCAGCGGCACCAGCAGGAAGGTGAGCAGCCCCAGCAGGTTGATCACCGCCAGCACCAGCCCCATGCGCGCCCCGGACAGGCCCAGCGCCGGGGAGACGGCGGCCACGGCGCTGTTGCCGCACACCGCACCGCCCGCGCCCAGAGCGAAGGCCTCCGGCGTGGGCAGCCCCACCAGGCGGCCCACGCCCACGCTGACGGCGAAGGCGGTGATGGCCGTGGCCGCCAGCGCGGCGGCGCCCGCCAAGCCGATGCCACCCTCGCCCAGGATGCGCAGGTCGAGTCCGAAGCCCAGCAGCACGATGGCGATGGGCAGCACCGTGCCGGTGAGCACCGTGCCCGCGGAGAGGGTGCGGCCCAGCCCCAGGCTGATGACCATGCCTGCCACCAGGGCGATGACGCTGGCGCCCGGCGCGCTCAGGTCTGCCGCGCCCAGGCCCCTGTTGGCGACCCACGCCAGCGCGGCCAGGGCCACGGCGGCTGCCAACGGCCAGCGATGGGTGCGGACGTTGGCGAGGAAGGCGACGAGTGCGGTGTTCATACGGCGCGCAAGCATAGCGCAAGTGGGGCTAGAGCGAGCGCAGCGAGCGGAGAAGCGCGCTACGCCAGCGTCACCTCGGTCGCCCCGTCCCCGCCGCGCTCGCGGGGGGCGTAGTCGTAGCCCTCCACGGACGGGTGGCCCGCCAGGTGGCGCCAGATGCCGGAGCGCAACGCGCCGGTACCCTTGCCGTGGACGATGCGCACCGCCCCCACCCCGCGGGCGAGCGAGGCGTCCATGAAGTCGTCCAGGCGCTCCAGCGCCTCGTGCAGCCGCAGCCCGCGCAGGTCCACCTCGTGCGCCGGGCCGGAGAGCGGGGCCTCCCTGGAACGGGTGAGGCTGATGCGCGTGCGCCCCGGCTCCGGCTCGCGCGCAGCGCCCACCTTGCGCAGGCGGCCCAGCTCCATGCGGATGCGCGCCGAGCCCACCAGCACCTCCACCGTGCCGTCGGCGGCGGGCTCGCCCACCACCGTGCCGGTGAAGCCCAGGCTGCCGATCTCCACCGCATCGCCCGCGCCGATGCGCGTGCGTCGCGGCTCGGCGGGCGCCTGCTCGCCCCCCCTGCCCTGCGTGCCCCACACCCGTGAGCGCAGCGCGCGCTGCACGTCGGCCACCTCGTCCGTCGCCGCCTCCAGCACGCGGTGGGGCGGCGGCTCGGAGCGGAACGCCTGCCACTCGGCGGCTGAGGCAGCCTGCTTGAGCTGCTCGCGCACCCTGCGGGCTTCCTCGGCCAGCTCCCGGCGCACCTGCTCGGCCACCTCCGCCTGCGCACGCTCCAGGTCGGCGATGCGCGATTCCAGCTCTCGCGTGAGTTCACCGGCGCGGCGCTCTGCGTCCTCCGCCTCGGCGAGGCGCTCGCGGGTGCGGTGGCGCTCCTCCTGGATGGACGAGAGCAGCCGCTCAGCCTCCACGTGGTTCGGGTCCAGCAGCGAGCGCGCGTGCTCCACCACACGCGCGTCCAGGCCGATGCGCGATGCCACCGCCAGCGCGTAGGAACGTCCGGGGAGGCCCACCACCAGCCGGTAGGTGGGGCGCAGCGTGGCCGGGTCCAGCTCCACGCTGGCGTTCTCCAGTTCCGGGACGTCCTCGGCCAGCGCCGCCACGGCGCGGTGGTGCGTGGTCGCCACCACGGGCACGCCGCGCTCGGCCAGGTGGGCCAGCACCGCGCACGCCAGCGCCGAGCCCTCCACCGGGTCGGTGGAGGTGCCCACCTCGTCCAGCAGCACCAGCGAATCGGGCGTGGCCTTGTCCAGGATGGCGGCGATGTTGCGCATGTGGGAGGAGAAGGTGGAGACGGCCTCGTCTATGGACTGCTGGTCGCCGATGTCCGCGTACACCCCGTCCACGAAGGGCAGGCGCGTGTCCGACCCCGCGGGCACCTGCAGGCCCGCCTGGTGCATCAGCGTCAGCAGCCCCAGCGTCTTGAGCGCCACGGTCTTGCCGCCGGTGTTGGGGCCGGTGATGACCAGGCCCACCGCGGGGGGGGCGATGGCGAAGGAGACGGGCACCACGGGCCCCGTCAGCAGCGGGTGGCGCGCCGCGTCCAGGTGGACGTGCTGTGCGTCCAGCGGCACCGGGCCCGCGTCCAGCGCCTGGGCGTAGCGCGCCTTGGCCAGGGCCATGTCCACGCGGGCTGTCAGCTCCAGCGCGTGGCCTATCTCCCCGGCGCGCCTGCCCACCAGCGCCGTTAGCGCCCGCAGGATGCGCAGCGCCTCCTCGCCCTCGGCGGCCGTCGCCTCGCGCCACGCGTTGGTGTGGCTCACCGTGGCGAGGGGCTCGATGAACAGCGTCTCGCCGGAGCCCGACACCCCGTGGACGATGCCGGGCAGGCGGCCCTTGAAGTCCGCCTTCACCGGCACCACGAAGCGCTCGTTGCGCACCGTGTACAGCGCGTCCTGGAGCACCGCCGAGCCCAGTTCCGAGCCGATCACCGCGTCCAGCGCCGCCGTGGCGCGCCGGTACGCCTCGCGGGAGGCGCGGCGCAGTTCGCGCAGCAGGGGCGATGCGTCGTCACGAAGCTCGCCGGAGGGGGTGAGCTTGGCGCGCACCTCCCCCTCCAGAGCGTGCAGGTCGGCGATGCGCCGGCACACGTTGCGCAGCAGCGGCGTCTCGGCCGCAACGCGCGTGCCCAGCGCCTTGGCGCGGCCCGTGAGGCCCAGCGCCTCGGCCACCGTCAGCAGCTCATCTCCGGAGAGCGTGCCGCCCACCGAGGCCCGGCGCACCAGCGGGCCGGGGTCAATGGAGAGGGTGAGGTCCACGCCGCCCGTCTCGCGCAGCAGCGCGCGCGCCTCAGCCGTCTCCTGCTGGCGCTCGGCCACCACGTCCGGGTCGTAGGACGGCTCCAGCGCCAACGCACGCTCACGCGCCAGGAAGAACGAGGTGCGCTCCGCCAGCGCCTCCCGCACGCGGGGGAACTCCAGCAGCTCCAGGGAGCGCTCGCGCAGGTCGGCGGCCGTGGCGGCGTCGGGGTGGGTGTCGGATAGGCTCACGCGGGTATTGTACGGCGCACGGGCGCTGCCTCGCGCGCGTGGTATGATTGGCCTTCGGCCCGCGAGGGCGTGAGGTGCGTGTGCGCGTCATCGGCCTGACGGGCGGCATCGGGACGGGCAAGAGCGCGGTGGCGTCCATCCTCGCCTCCCTGGGGGCGGCGGTGATGGACGCCGATGCGGTGGGCCACGCGGCCTACGAGCCCGGCACGGAGGGCTTCGAGCGGGTGGTGGCGCTGTTCGGCGAGGGTGTGGTGGGCGCCGATGGGCGCATCGACCGGCGGGCCCTGGGTGCGCTGGTGTTCGCCTCCCCGGCGGCGCTGGAGCAGCTGAACGCGGCGCTGCACCCGCTGATGAAGCGGACGATGGCAGAGCGGCTCGACGCCCTCGCGGCGCAGGGCCAGGCGGTGGCGGTGGTGGACGCGGCGCTGCTCTACCAGGCGGGCTGGGATGACCTGGCTGGCGAGGTATGGGTGGTGACGGCGCCGGAGCAGACGGCGCTGGAGCGGCTGGAGGGGCGGGGCATCCCGCCGGAGGCCGCACGCAGGCGTATGGCGGCGCAGGGCGATGTGCGGCAGTATGTGGCCCGCGCGGATGCGGTGATTGAGAACTCGGGGTCGCTGGAGGCACTGCGCCAGCGCGTCGAGGCCCTTTGGAACGAACGAATCCCCTCCGGAGGCGGCGAAGGTGGCTGAAAAGAGCGAGTTGTACCAGCGGCACAGCATCGAGGAGTTCGTGGTGCAGGAGGAGCCCTTCTACCTGCCCACGGGCGATGAGATCGAGATCTTCGAGGCGGCCTATGCCCAGCGGGTGCCCATCCTGCTGAAGGGCCCCACGGGCACGGGCAAGACGCGCTTCGTGGAGTACATGAGCTGGCGGGTGAACGAGGCGAAGCGCCGCGAGGCGCAGGACGTCTCCCCGCTGGTGACGGTGGCCTGTCACGAGGACCTGACGGCCTCTGACCTGGTGGGCCGCTACCTGCTGGAGCCAGAGGGGACGCGCTGGGTGGACGGCCCGCTGACGCGGGCGGTCAAGCACGGCGGCATCTGCTACCTGGACGAGGTGGTGGAGGCCCGCAAGGACACCACAGTGCTGATCCACCCGCTGGCCGACCACCGGCGGCTGCTGCACATCGAGAAGCTGGGTGAGGTGATCGAGGCCCACCCCAACTTCCTGCTGGTCATCTCCTACAACCCCGGCTACCAGTCGGCGCTGAAGGACCTGAAGCAGTCCACCCGCCAGCGGTTCGTGGCGGTGGAGTTCACCTTCCCGCCGCGTGAGCTGGAGGGGCCCATCATCGCCCACGAGGCGGGCATCGAGCGGTCCGTGGCTGACCAGCTGGCACTGCTGGGCGAGAAGGTGCGCAACCTGATCGGCCAGGGCCTCCAGGAGGGTGTGTCCACCCGCCTGCTGGTGTACGCCGGCAAGCTGATCGGCGAGGGCATCCCGCCCCGGCGCGCCTGCGAGGTGGCGGTGGTGTGGGGCCTGACCGACGACCACGAGACGCAGCGCTCGCTGCAAGAGGTGGTCAACTCCATCTTCGCCTAGGGGCCCCATGACCCAGACCCTGCTGCACAGCACATCGCTTCCGGCGGCGCTGAGCGCCGCGCTCTCGGCGCGCGCCTCGCGGGCCGAGGCGCGGGACGGCGCCAAGCCCGCCGGGGTGCTGGTGCCGCTGCGCCAGCACGAGGATGGCTGGTACGTGATCCTCAACGTGCGCTCGCAGCACGTGGGCCAGCACCGCGGGGAGATAGCCTTCCCCGGCGGAAGGCTGGAGCCCGATGACGCCGACATGACGGCGTGCGCGCTGCGGGAGACGTGGGAGGAGATGGGCATCCGGCCCGAGGACGTGGAGGTGCTGGGAAGCCTGGATGCCATGCTCACCCGCACCAACTACCTGGTCTGGCCCACGGTGGGGGTGGTGCCACACCCGTATGAGTTCGTGATCAATCGCGAGGTGGACTCGGTGATCGAGGTGCCCCTCGCCGACCTGCTGAACCCGGCCAACGCCCGCCACGAGGGGCGCCTGCTCCCCGACGGGACGGTGTGGAACCGTCAGTCGTACGTGAGCGGGGAGCACCTGATATTCGGGGCCACGGCCTGGATCCTGGGCCAGTTGGTCGCGCTGCTGCGGGGGCTGGAGCGCGCACCGGCCGGTGCGCTGGACGAGCCCCCCGACCCGCCCCAGACGGCCGAGGCCAGGAGCCTGGCCACACGAGCACGCCCTGAACGCAAGGAGTCACGGTGAGCACTCCCTCCAATGAGCATGTGGTGACCGAACTGCGCACCTTCCCGGCTGCACTGCTCTCGGCCTACGAGGAAGCGTTGGCGCAGGTGGCGCAGGTGCTGGGCCCCGCCCCCACCAAGCGGTGGGGTGAGGAGGGCGTGCGCATCGCCAGGATGGACGCGCGCGCCTGGGAGGCCGCAGCGGAGTACTACCGCGCCACGCCCGAGGTGTGCGGGGTGGTGGGCTACCCGCAGTTCGAGCGCTGGACCGAGTCCGGCACGGAGCTGGCGGGTGTTTCGCCGCTGGTGGCGGCGGCCTACTTCCGCGCCTCCGGCCAGGTGCTCCCGCAGCTGGCGCCCCGCCACATCAGCGCCTGGGCGGGGCTGGGCAAGGGGCTCTCCTCGGGGACGTGGAAGTCCTCCTCCCTGGCCGCCCGCTTCTTCGAGCTCTCGCCGGAGTTGGTGGGGAATCTGACCTTCAACGAGCTCCAGCAGTTCGTGGGGCTGCTCTCCTCCCTCTCCAACCGCTCCCACGACCTGGCCTCCGAGGCCCTCACCCTGGGCCAGCGGGTGCTGCCCGCGGTGGGCGAGCGCGAGGAGCTAATATCGCTGGCCTCGGTGCTGGCGGAGACGAGTTGGCGCGAGGTGCGCGGGTCCTTCGAGGCCGCCCTGCGGGTGGAGCTGGCGGTGGACCGCAAGCTGCGCCGGCGCTACTTCTCCCTGGCCGAGCGCCTGGCGCGCATGGGCATGCCCAACGTGTCGGCGTTCATGATCGAGTCGTCCTCCTCCCTCTCGCGCCTCCCGCAGGACCTGCAGCAGGTGGTGGTGGAGCGCGCCGAGGACCTGGCCGACACCAACGCGGAGGCGGTGGGGGCGTTCCTGCGCTCCGCGCCCGACGTGCTGACCCGCATCTCCACCAGCCAACTGGACGCCTGGTTCGCCAAGGGGCTGGAGTTCCTCAAGGACAACCCCGACGGGGGCGTGGCCTACTTCAAGCTGGAGTCGGCCCGCGCCGAGGCGCTGCTGGAGCAGCTCTCCTCGGTGGTTGAACTGGACCGGGTCAAGGGCACCCTGGGCATGTACGCCCACGCCCTGGCGGGCTCGGAGGTGGACATCCACCCCACCGGCGACCTGACCAACAAGCACCTGGGCTGGGCCGACGTGGACATGGCCACCACCGACGGGCACTCCATCTATCTGCCGGAGTCGGTGGACGGCTCCGAGGTGAAGGCGGAGAACTTCGCCTGGCTCAAGGTGGTGGCGACGCACCAGATCGGCCACATCGAGTTCGGCTCGTTCGGCTTCGACTTCGCCGCCGACGGGCACCGATTCAACACCCTGCGCCGCCGTGTGGCGGAGGGGGTGAAGGCCGAGACCACGTCCACCTCGGTGGGCGGCTTCTTCGACCTGTTCCCGGAACGTGAGCTCGCCGCCGACCTGTTCAAGGTGGTGGAGTCAGCCCGGGTGGACAACGCGGTCACCGGCCGCTACCAGGGCCTGGCTGGCGACTACCGCAAGGTGCAGGCCGGTGCGCTGGCCAAGCGCGGCGTGCTCCAGAACATGCCCGCCCAGCAGGCCATGGTGGAACTGGCGATACGCCTCTCCCTGGGCCAGGACACCGACGTGCCCGTGCCCTCGGCCTTCGCCGCACAGGCGCAGGAGATCGCGGCGCTGGTGCGCGCGGTGCAGGACCCGGAGGCAACGGTGGAGGATGCCGCCGAGGCGGCGCTGCGCCTCTACCACGTCATCTCCCAGGTGCCCAACGTGGCCGTTCCCGCCCACGAGTGGGAGCGCGTGGACCTGACCGGCGGCGAGTTCTCCGAGCCCGATGCCGATGCCATCATCGCCAATCTGCTGCGCCAGGCTGACGAGGCCGCCGAGCAGGGCAGCGGCGAGGGCGAGGACTACTCCTCCCCCGAGGAGGTGGAGTACCGGGGCGATTTCAAGCCCGAGATGGTGCAGATGCTCACCAAGATGCGCGCGCAGTCGTCCGACGAGTCAGACGCGGGCGACGAGGGCGCGGCGGGCATCAGCATGGAGATGGTGGAGCAGATGCTCCGCGAGTCGGGCGAGGTGGAATTCTCCGACGACGAGGAGCTCACCGAGATCGCCTCCAACATGATGAAGGAGATGGGCGCCGACGCTCAGCAGACCCCCGGCTCCGGCTACAACGACATCACGCACGTGGAGGAGGAGGGCGGCTCCCTGGAGGCCAAGGAGCCCCAGTCCTACGCCTACGACGAGTGGGACTTCCGGGCGGGCGACTACCGCCCCCGCTGGTGCATCGTGCAGGAGCGCGTGAGCGCCCTGGGCGAGACGGGCTTCTTCACCGAGACGCTGCACCAGCACGCAGGGCTGATGGACCAGATACGGCGCCAGTTCGAGTCGGTGCGCCCGGAGCTGTACCGCAAGGTGCGCCGCCTGCCGGAGGGCGAGGACGTGGACCTGGACGCGGGCATCGACGCGCTCATCGACCTGCGCAACCGGATGACGCCCGACGAGCGCATCTACTGGCGGCGCAACAAGGACGAGCGCGACGTGGCCGTGGCCTTCCTGCTGGACATGAGCGCCTCCACCGCCGAGGCCGTTGAGGAGTCCACCCAAACGGACTGGTCGCCCCCCACCGACCCGGTGGGCTACACCTCCTGGCTGCGCGCGCGCCGCGGCGAGACGGCTCGGCGCCCCTACAAGCGCATCATCGACGTGGAGAAGGAGTCGATGGTGTTGCTGATGACGGCGCTGGAGGCGGTGGGCGACCGGTACGGCGTCTACGGCTTCTCCGGCTTCGGGCGCGAGAACGTGGAGTTCTACGTCATCAAGGAGGTGGACGAGCCATTCACCGACAAGGTGAAGCGGCGCATGGACAAGGTCTCCCCCCTGCACGCCACCCGCATGGGCCCGGCGATCCGTCACGCCACCGCGAAGCTGGCCAAGACGGACGCCAAGACCAAGTTCATGTTCGTCATCTCCGACGGACGCCCCCAGGACCGGGGCTACTCGCGCGAGGGTGTGGAGAAGGAGTACGCCGTGCAGGACACCCGCATGGCGCTGGTGGAGGCGCGTCAGCGCGACATCACCCCCTTCTGCCTCACCGTGGACCGCAACGGGCACGACTACCTGCGCACCATGGCGGGCGATCTGAACTACGAGGTGCTCCCGGACATCCTGGAGTTGCCGCGCCGGCTGCCCTACCTTTACCGGAAGATCACGGTGTAGCGATGCTGGGCGAGCTGGGCACCCTGGGCTGGGCCGCCGAACTGGAGGTGGCCGGGCGATTGCTGCTTGCGCTGGTGCTGGGCGCCGCCGTGGGCTTCGAGCGCGAGCACGCGCTCAAGCAGGCGGGCATGCGCACCCTGGCCATGGTGAGCCTAGGCGCGGCGGCCTTCACCGTCGTCTCCGCGTGGGGCTTCCCCGGCGATGTGTCCTCTGGCCGCGTGGCCGCGGGCGTGGTGACGGGCATCGGCTTCCTGGGCGCGGGCACCATCTTCCGGGCGGGCGATTCGGTGCGCGGGCTCACCACGGCGGCCAGCATCTGGGCCACGGCCTCGGTGGGCGTGCTCGCCGGGACGGGGCTATACATCGCGGCCGCCGTCACCACGGCGCTGGCCCTGGCGGTGGTGCGCCTGCTGCCCCGCCCGCCACGCAACCGGCAGGTGTAGTCGTAGTTAGGCCTGCTTGAGCGCTCCCATGAGCTGCAGGAGCGCAGCGGTGACGGCGCGGGCGCGCACCAGCGGGCGGCGCGAGGGGAACCGGTGCAGGGTGACGCTGACCCCCTTGGGGGTTGCCACGCCGATGTACACCGTGCCCGCCTTGATCTCTCCATCGTCCTCCGGCCCGGCCACGCCCGTCACGCCGATGCCGCACTCGGCGCCATAGGTGGCGCAGGCGGCCTCGGCCAGGGCGCGGGCGGCCTGCTCGCTGACGGCACCGTGCTCGGTGAGCACCGCGGGATCCACCCCGGCGGCCACCTTCATCTCGTTGGAGTAGGCGATGCCCCCGCCCACGAAGTAGGCGGAGGAGCCCGGCGCATCGGTGATGGCCCCGCCCAGCAGGCCGCCGGTGCACGATTCCAGCACGGCCAGTTTCCAGCCGCGCTCGCGCAGCAGCACGCCGGCCTGCACCGGCGGGTCGTCCTCACCGGTGCCCCAGATGTAGGCGCCCAGCGCCTCGCGGATCATCGTCTCGGCGGTCAGCAGCGTCTTGAGTGCCTCCGCCTCCGTCTGCGCCTGGGCGATGGCGCGCAGCTGGATGCCGTCGGGCTTGGCGTACACGCCCAGCTCCATGCCGGGGATGTCGTAGACGGCGCGCACGGCCTCATCCACCGCCGCCTCCGAGAGGCCGATGGTCTTGAAGGTGCGGGCCAGGATGGCAACACCGGGGATGCGCTCCTTCAACCGGGGCGCAATCTGGGTGGACCACATGTGCATCAGTTCGCGCGGAGGGCCCGGCAGGGTGATGAGCAGTTTGTCCTCACGGTCGATCCACCAGGAGGGCGCGGTGCCCATGGCGTTCTGGATCGCCACCGCCGAGGGGATGATGCCGGCCTGGCGGAGGTTCTGCTGGGGCATGGGCCCCGCGTTGCGTCGCGCGAATGAGTCCTCCAGCCACGCCTTAAGCGCGGGGTCGGTGGTGAGCTCCTCGCCCAACATCTTGGCGATGCCATCGCGGGTCAGATCGTCCAGGGTGGGCCCCAGCCCCCCCATGCAGATGACCACATCGGAGCGGCGCCAGGCACGGTCCAGGTGGTCGGTCAGCCGGGTGAGGTCATCGCCGATGATGGTGACGTAGCGCAGGGTGAGGCCGAACTCCGGCAGGCGCGAGCCCAGCCAGGACGAATTGGTGTCCTGCGTCTCGCCCATGAGCAACTCGGTGCCGACCGCGACGATCTCAACGTCCATGCGCACGTCCGTGGGGGTGGGATGCGGCCAGCGGCGAGTATAACCGAAAGAGGGCCCCGGAACCGGGCGAAATGCTGGGCAACACCCCTTGTGCGCAGCGGGGGGGCTGCTACACTTTTCGTAGGCGCCCGTTCTGCGGGCGTCGTTCTCTAGGCCGCCGTAACCGTGTCCTGCCGACACGAGCCACCCGGCTGCGGAGACACCACCGAGTACCCCTTCGCGGGCAGGAGAAACAGGAGAACCGATGCACCTAGTTATAGATGGCCATAGCTGCGATCCCAAGCAGCTGACCGACGCGGAGCACGTCCGCCGCTTCCTGGACGCCTATCCCGACGCCATCAACATGACCAAGATCACCCCCCCGTCCGTCTACACCTACAAGGGCCCGAAGCCCGAGGACTGGGGCGTTTCCGGTTTCGTCATCATCGCTGAGTCCCACATCTCGGTGCACACCTTCCCCGGCCGCGGCTACATCAACGTGGACGTCTTCTCCTGCAAGGAGTTCGACACCGAGCTGGCCGTCCAGGAGATCCAGAAGCTCTTCGCCATCGGCGAGGTGAAGCACTGGGTGCTGGAGCGCGGCCTGGAACACCTGGACCCGGTGGCTGCCCGCACGGCCGTGGAGGCCGAGCGCTCCGCCCTGGCCCAGACCGCCTAGTCCCGCCCGGTCCGCCGTCCCCACCTGAATGAGGAGCCCGGTTCACCGGGTCGATGCCCATTGAGCAACACCGACTGGCCCGTCATCCACCAGACCTACCTGGGGCTCGACCCCGCCGAGCACAGCCTCACCCGCTCGCGGGTGGTGCTGCTGCCGGTGCCCTACGATGCCACCACCTCCTACCGCTCCGGCTCGCGCGATGGGCCCGATGCCATCCTGAAGGCCTCGCGCGATATGGAGGAGTACGACCCAGAACTGGACCGGGAAACCCGCTCCGTGGGCATCTACACCGCCCCGGGCCTGGAGCCCCACGCCGAGGGCCCCACCCAGATGGTCCAGCGCGTCCACGATGCGGTGAGCTGGTACATGGATGCGGGCAAGCTGGTGGGCATGCTGGGCGGTGAGCACTCGGTCACCGCGGGCGCGGTCGCGGCGGTGCGCGAGCACTACCCCGACCTGTCCGTGCTGGTGCTGGACGCCCACGCCGACCTGCGCGAGGTGTACCAGGAGGCCGAGTTCTCCCACGCCAACGCCTCGCGCCGCATGCTGGACCACGCCCCCATCACCCAGGTGGGCATCCGTTCCATGACGGCGGATGAGGCACGCCTGGTGCGCGAGCGGGACATCCCCTTCTTCCCCCGCAATGCCGATCCCATCACCGATGTGGACGCCATCCTGGCGCGCCTCACGGATCACGTGTACGTGTCCGTTGACCTGGACTGCTTCGACCCGACGTTCATGGCAGCGGTGGGCACGCCGGAGCCCGGCGGCATGGGCTGGTGGGAGGCGCTCAAGATCCTGCGCGCAGTGGGCGAGCGCAAGCACATCGTGGCCTTCGACGTGATGGAGCTCTCCCCCAAGGAGGGCCCGGAGACCAGCGCGTATACTGCGGCCAAGCTGGTCTACAAGCTCATCGGCTACGCCACGGGGGACGCGCGCTAAGCCCCTCGATCGGATGGAGGGGGATGCATGGGAGGCTCGTTCCGGTTCGGACGCGTCCTGGGCAACCCCCTCTACGCCCACTACTCGTGGCTGGCCATCTTCGTCCTCATGTCCTTCAACCTGACGGTGCTCTTCGCCTCACTCGACCCGGTGGCGGGTTGGGCGGCCGCCCCCCGCGCGGCGCTGGCCGTGGCCACCGCCCTGCTCTTCTTCGGCTCGGTGGTGCTGCATGAGCTGGGCCACTCGGTGGTGGCGCTGCGCAACGGCATCCCCGTCACCTCCATCACCCTGTTCATCTTCGGCGGCGCGGCGCGCATCGCCCGTGAGGCGGAGCGTCCCCGCGTGGAGTTGGCGGTGGCCATCGCCGGGCCCCTCACCTCCTTCGCCCTGGCGGGGGTCTTCTACGCCCTCGCCTGGGTCACCAGCGGCCCAGCGGGCTGGCTGTCGGTGGCCGCGGCGTACCTATCGCTCATCAACCTTGCCCTGGGGGCATTCAACCTAGTGCCCGGTTTCCCCATGGATGGCGGGCGGGTGCTGCGCGCGCTGGTGTGGGCGCGCACCGACTCCTTCGAGCGCGCCACACTCATCGCATCGGGCGTGGGGCGAGGGGTGGGGCTCATGTTCATAGTGGGTGGCGCCCTGCTAGTGATTCTGACCGGTGACCATTCCGGCCTGTGGCTGGCGTTGATCGGCTGGTTCATCGAGAACGCAGCCTCCGCCTCCGTGGCCCAGCTCCAGATGTCCAAGGCGCTGGAGGGGGTGAGCGCCGGGACCATCATGGCCACGGACTGCCCCTCCGTCGCCTCGCACCTGCATCTGGACCTGCTCGTGGAGGGGCACATCCTGCCCACCGGGCAGCGCTTCTTCCTGCTCACCGAACAGGGCCGCACCGTGGGTATCGTCACCCTGGGCACCGTGGCCCAGGTGGACCGCGCACAGTGGGCCGCCCTCACCGTGGCCCAGGCCATGGTGCCGCTGGAGCAGGCGGTGCGGGCAACGCCGGACACCCCGGCCCTCACGGTGCTCACCGCCATGGTGGAGGGGAACGTGAACCAGGTGCCGGTGGTGGAAGAGCGGGAGCGGGTGGTGGGGCTGGTGACGCGCGAGCGGCTGCTGGACTTGGTGCGCACTCGCGCCGGGCTGAAGGTGTAGCGTGGCTGACCAGCCCCCCGTCTACCTGGACAACGCGGCCACCACGCCCCTCTCTCCAGAGGCCCTGGCGGCGATGCGCCCGCACCTCGATTCGCAGGTCAGCGGGTACGGCAACGCCTCCTCCCTGCACGCCCTCGGCCAGGAGGCGCGCCGGGCGCTGGACACGGCACGCGAGCGGTGCGCACGCGTCCTGAACTGCCGGGTGGGGGAGGTGGTGTTCACCTCCGGCGGCACCGAGTCCGACAACGCGGCCGTGCTGGGTGCGGCACTGGCCGGGCGCGAGAAGGGCCTCACCCACATCGTCACCACGGCCATCGAGCACCACGCGGTGCTGGCCGCGGTGGAGTTGGCGCAGCGCCTGAGCTGCACGGCAACCCTGGTGAAGCCGGGGCGCGACGGGGTCATCGACCCGGCGGCCATCGCCGCCGCCCTCACCCCCGAGACGGGGCTGGTCAGCATCATGCTGGTGAACAACGAGGTGGGCACGGTGCAGCCCGTGGCCGAGGTGGCAGCGCTGGTGCGCCAGCACGCGGCGGCGCAGCGTACCCGCATCGCCGTCCACACCGACGCGGTGCAGGCCGCGGGCTATCTACCCCTGGACGTGGACACGCTGGGGGTGGACTTGCTGAGCCTGTCCGCCCACAAGTTCAACGGCCCAAAGGGCGCCGGGCTGCTGTACATCCGACGCAATGCTCCCTTCGTGCCCACCCAGGTGGGCGGGGCGCAGGAGCGTGGGCGGCGCGGCGGCACCGAGAACACGGCGGGCATCGTGGGCATGGCCGTGGCGCTGGAGGCGGCGGACGGGGCGCGCGCATCGCGGTGCGCCCACGCCGTGGCGCTGCGCGAGCGGCTGCTGGCGGGCCTGGCCGAGCGCATCGAGGGGATGCACGTGAACGGGGGGTTGGCCCAGCGCATCCCCGGCAACCTGTCGGTGCGCTTCGAGGGGGTGGAAGCCGAACCGCTGCTCATGGGTTTGGACATGGCGGGAGTGTGTGCCTCATCGGGGGCAGCCTGCACCGCCGGGTCCATCGAGCCCTCGCATGTGCTGGAGGCGCTGGGGCTGGACGCGCGGGCGAGCCGCTCCGGGCTGCGTCTCTCCCTGGGGCCGCAGAACACCGAGGCCGACGTGGACCGGGCCGTGGAGGTGCTGGCGGGGCTGGTGCCGCGCCTGCGGGCCGTGGCGGGGAGGGGCCTAGCGCATGCGCCATCGACCCCACCTCCCGCCGCTCCCTGAGCCGCTCCACGCGTTCATCTATGAACCGCCGGTGACCCCCACCATCTGGCCACGCCGGCTCTTCCACCTCCTAGCCGGGTCCACCATCCCCCTGCTCATCCTGCTGGCGCCGAGCCACTGGGTGGATTGGGTGCTGATCGGCGGGAGCATCGCCTCCGTGCTCACCGAGGCGGGGCGTTCGCTGGTGGGGCCGCTCAACGACCTGATCGTCACGCGCCTCCCCTTCTTCAAGCCCAAGGAGCGCTTCGAGGTGACCGGGGCCACGTTCCTGTGGCTCTCCGCCACCTTCGTCTACTTCGTCTTCCCCCACGAGGCGACGGTGCTGGCGTTGCTGTTCCTGGCCGTGGGCGACCCGGTGGCCGCGCTGGTGGGCGGACGCGACCACACCATCCGCATCTTCGGCAAGTCGCCCACGGGCACCATTGCCTTCGCGCTGGCCGCCACCCTTGCCGGGGTGCTGATCGCCTTCCACCGCGACATCCGCCTGGGGTGGTGGATTCCCCTGGGCGCCGTGGCAGCCGACATCGCTGAACTGGTGCCCTCCCCCGTGGACGACAACCTCACCGCCCCCCTGGCCGCCGCACTGGTGATGGCGCTGCCCGTTCTCCTGTAACGGGGCCCGCTCGCCTGCGGCTCGCTCGATTAAGGGGGACACCCCCTGGGCGCTTCGCGCCGAACCCCCGGCTGGGGGAGGTGCCTTCCCCCACTGCACCCCCCTAGCCCGGACACTCCTGGGCTTGTTGGCGCTCTTGGGGCTTCGCTCCACTGTTCCCGTGCTACCCTGGGCGCATGCCCAATCGCCTCATCGACGCCACCTCCCCCTATCTGCTCCAGCACGCCCACAACCCGGTGGACTGGTACCCGTGGGGCGAGGAGGCGTTCGCGGCGGCGCGTGAGGCGGACAAGCCGCTGCTGGTGAGCATCGGGTACGCGGCCTGCCACTGGTGCCACGTGATGGAGCGCGAATCCTTCGAGGACCCGGCCACGGCGGCGCTGATGAACAGAGCTGTTCGTGTGCATGAAGGTGGACCGCGAGGAGCGGCCGACGTGGACCAGGTGTACATGCAGGCGCACCAGGCGATGCACGGGCACGGCGGTTGGCCCCTGAACGTGTTCCTGCTGCCCGACGGACGCCCCTTCTACGGCGGCACCTACTTCCCACCTGCCCGCGCGCAGGCATGCCCTCCTGGGCCCAGGTGCTCCAGGGCGTGGCGCAGGTGTACCGGGAGCGGCGCGAGGGGCCGAGCAGAGCGCAACGGCGCTGACGAACCACCTGCGCGCGGCAGCCGAGGCGGTGGGCACGGACCTTCCCGCGCGGGCCGATGACCTGGCTCCGGCGCTGGAGGAGGCCGCCCGCACCCTGGCCGAGGCCTACGACCCGGTGAATGGCGGCTTCGGCGGGGCGCCCAAGTTCCCGCCCTCCATGACGCTGGGCTTCCTGCTGCGCCACCACCTGCGCACCGGCCAGGCCACGCCCTTCAGATGGCGCTGCACACGCTGGAGCGCATGGCGGCGGGCGGGATGCACGACCAACTGGGTGGGGGCTTCGCGCGCTACGCGGTGGATGAGCGCTGGCTGGTGCCCCACTTCGAGAAGATGCTCTACGACAACGCCCAGCTTGCGCTGGCCTACCTGGAGGCGCACCTGCTCACGGGCGAGCCCGCGCTGCGAGAGGTGGCCGAGCGCACGTTGGACTATCTGCTGCGGGAGATGCGCAACCCGGAGGGTGGGTTCTTCGCCTCCCAGGACGCCGACTCCGAAGGACACGAGGGGCTCTACTACCTGTGGACGCCGGAGCAGGTGGCCGCCGTGCTGAGCGAAGACGACGCCGGACTGTTCTGCCGCGTCTACGGGGTGCGCTCACCCGGCTTCTTCGAGGGGCGCTCGATCCTGCACCTGCCGGAGCCCCTCTCCGTGGCGGCGGACCGCGAAGGCATCAGCGAGGCGGCCCTCGCCGCGCACCTGGCCCCGCTGCGCGAGCGCCTGCGGGAGGCCCGCGAGGGGCGGGTGCACCCCGCCACGGACGATAAGGCGGTGACGGCGTGGAACGCCATGACGCTGCGCGCGCTGGCCGAGGCGGGAGGCGCGCTGGGGAGGGCCGACTACGTGGAGGCCGCCGCCGACTGCGCCCGGTTCATCCTCACCCACCTGCGCGGGGAGGACGGGCGGCTGCTGCGGTCTTGGCGCGACGGGCGCGCCACGGTGGGTGGGTTCCTGGAGGACCACGCCCTCACGGTCACGGGCCTGCTCTCCCTGCACGCCGCGACGCTGGACCAGCGCTGGCTGTGGGAGGCGCGGGCGCTGGGAGAGCGGATGAGCGCGCTCTTCTGGGACGCCGATGCGGGCGTGTGCCACGACACCCCGCACGACGGCGAGGCGCTGGTGGTGCGCCCGCGCGATGTGACCGACAACGCCACCCCCGCGGGTTCATCGGCCGCCGCCGAGGCGTACGCGCGATTGGCGGTGGTCACGGGCGACGAGACGCTGGCCCGGCGCGCCCACCGCCTGCTGGCCCCCATCGCCCCACTGCTGGGCCGCCATCCCGGCGCCTTCGGCAACTGGCTCTCGCTGGCCGAGCGGCTGGTGAGCGGCCCCCGCGAGCTGGCGCTGGTGGGCGCGGAGGGCGATGCGGCGCTGGCGGCGATGCACCGCGCGGGGCTGGCCCGGTTCGACCCGCACCGGACGGTGGTGGGGCTGCACAGGGACGAAGCGGCCCCCTTCCCCACCCCGCTGCTAGAGGGGCGCACCGCGAGCGGCCCCGCCGCCTACGTGTGCCAGGGGTACGTGTGCGCGCTGCCCGTCCACGATGCCGCGAGCCTGGCGGCGCAGCTGGAGGCGGCGCAGACTTAACCGGGCGTTAACCCCACAGGTTGGCGCATGGGCGTATGCTCGCGCCGAAGGTGCGCCCGCGCCCAGGGCGTATGATGGCTTGAGCAAGGGGGCGTGAGCAGCGTGATCGAGCGCAGCGTCTGGTTCCGGATGGCGGTGGTGGTGGGCGCCCTTGCGGGGCTCATCTTCATCGCCAACACCCTGGGGCGCATCTGGGGCTTCCTGGGCGACCTGATACTGGTCATCTTCTTCGGATGGCTGGTGGGCTCGCTGCTGCTCCACGCGGTCAACGCCCTGATGCGCATCCCGCGCATGCGCCGCCCGGTGGCCATCACCCTGGTCTATCTCGCTCTCATCACGCTCATCGCCGACATCGGCCTGCTGGTGGTGCCGGAGACGACCCGCCAGGTGAACGAGGCCGCAGCCTCGGTGCAGGAGTGGGTGAAGGACTGGGACGCCGAGATCATGCCAGGGCTCACCCAGCGCGTGGAGGAGTTCGCCGCCGGACGCGGCTTCTCCATCGACCTGAACGAGTCGGACTTCGAGCTGGCGGCCATCGGTACCCGCATCGGGGAGCTGGCTGCGGGCCTCACGGGTGGCAGTGAGGAGGGCGGGTTCCAGCTGGGCGGCATCCTGCTCAAGGGGTTCGGCGCCCTCTTCAACATCGGCATGGTCATCGTGCTCTCGTTCTACGTGGTGCTGGACGGCGGACGCCGCCTCAATGAGGCGCTCAAGGTGCTCCCACCACGCGGTGAGCGCGAGGTCCGGTTCGTGCTGCGCACCATCGACGACACCTTCTCCGGCTACGTGCGCGGCATCATGGTGGTGATGCTGATCTACGGCATCGCCACCGCCTCGGTGATGATGGCGACGGGTCTGCCCGCCGCCCTGCCCGTGGCGCTGGTGTCCGCACTGCTGATGCTGGTGCCCTTCGTGGGGGACTGGCTCTCCCTCGCCCTGCCCCTGATGGTGGCGGCGATCAACGGCGAGTTCCTGCCCTTCGTGGTGGTGTTGCTGGTGCTGCTGTTCGTGCAGCAGGTGATGCTGAATCTGGCGACGCCGCGCATCCTGGGCCGTGCGGTGCGCATGCCCGCCATGATCGTGTTCATCTCGGTGATCCTGGGCGCGCGCCTGGCCGGGGTTGCCGGGGCGCTGCTGGGCGTGCCCACCGCCGCCGTGCTCTACAACCTGGCCGTGGAGTACGGCCTGCGCATCCGCCAGCGGCGCGAGGCGCGCGAAGAAGCGTCCCTCGCCGGGATGCAGGCCCCTGAGGAAGAGGACGTGCCCGCCTGGCACCCCCCTGGATCCGAGCAGGACACCGCGGAACGCCCCGCCTGGGTGACCGGGCGCACCACCAACCCCGGCTCCCAGGCCTCCTAGGGCGCCAAGCGCGGGAGTTGGGGGGTGTCCGGGTCGTAGGTCACCACCGCCCAGCCCATCACCGCGCCATCGGCAACCGTGTGGGCGTCCGCCCCCACGGGCAGCGGCTCCCAGCGCCCCGCCCCCTCGTTCCAGGTGAACACGGCCCAGAAGGCATCGCCCTCCGGTTTGGCGCCGCCGACACCGGTGACGAAGTGGGCCTGGTACTCGGCGTACCACTCTGCCTCCAGGCCATCACCCACGGCGGCGGCCAGCAGGTCGTAGGCGCTGGCCCCGGCCGGCAACTCCACGCCCCGGTGCCAGACGCCCTCGCCTGGCACCGGCTCCACCAGCACATCGGCTCGTAGCGTCCCCTCGGTGGGGGCACCGGCCCCACACGCTGCCAGCGTGAGTGCGGCCAGCAGGGCCAGGGCTGCGGAGAGCGCGCGCGACGGGCCGCTCAACGCCCCGAGCCCAGGCGCCGGGCGGCGAGGATGGCCAGCGGGCCCACCACCGGGAAGAACGTCGCGTTGGCGGCCACGTGGATCGCGCTGAAGGCCAGCGCGCCGGGCCCGAACAGGGCGATAAGCAGCCAGCGGCCCGTCTCCCCACCCCCCGCCAGCCCCGCCCACACCAGCCCCGTGTAGGCGTTGGTGGCCAGGTCATAAGCCACGGTGGCCGCGACGGCGGCGATGGCGAAGGCCAGCGTGCGCCGGGCGTGCCCCGAACCAACCAGCCCCCGCGCCGCGACGCCCGCCGCCGCGTACAGCACCTCAGAGGCCATGAGCACCGCCAGCAGCGGTGCCGCGGCCATGCCCCAGGGGTTGGCGTTCCCGTACAGGGCCCACGCCGCTACGGCCACGCTGGCGCCGCGTCGCAGCCCCAGGCTGAAGCCCGCGGCGAACACCAGCACGTCGAACAGCTTCACGCCGGGCAGGGCGCTCAGCGCGTGGTTCGAGGTGAGGATGGCGCCCACGAACAGCGCGGGCAGCACCAGTTCCCTCCACAGCAGGCGTGGGACGGCGGGACGGGCAGCGACGACGGCGGAGCGGAGCATGGGCGCACCTCTAGTCGTATCCGCGAGCCCGAGGGGGGGGGGTGCGGCGCCAGGGGCGCAGCGCCCTCCCGTGCAGCGCGGGCGGACGCGCCAGGTGCGCTGGTCGGGCTCGCCCCTGGAGAGGGGGCACACCGTTGCGCGACAGCGCCGGATTCTCACCGGCTTCACGATTGCACCTGGCGGTGCGGTGCGACGATGATACGCCCGTGACTGCGCCCATGCCAGCGCGTATCATCGCCCCATGCCGGATGCCCCCTTCTGCGTGTTGGACATCGAGACCAGCGGCGGCGACATCACCCGCATCCCGGAGGGGTTCCGCCTGCTGCTGGCCGGGGTGCGCGAAGGCGATACCTACCTCGCCTTCACCGATGAGCCGGAGTCGCTGGCCCAACTGGCCCGCTATCTGGCGGACTTCCCCGGCCACGTGGTGACCTTCAACGGCGACCGCTTCGACCTGCCGGTGCTGGAGCGGGTGCTGGCCGAGAAGCTGGGCACCCCCCTGCGCGTGCCTGGCAACTACGACCTGATGGCCGAGGTGGTGCGCAAGGTAGGCCACCGCATCAGCCTGGATCGCCTCTCCAGCTACACCTTCGGGGCCCGGAAGGTGCCCTGGGACCATAAGCGCAACGCCTGGGTGTGGGAGCATGAGTCGCACCTGATGGTGGACTACAACCGCGTGGACCTGGACCTGACCCACGAGCTGTTCGCCCGCGTCCTGCGGGGCGAGCCGCTGTTCCTGGGCGATGCGACCGTCGTGCTGCCCACCCCTGCCCTGCCGAACCACGCCGCGCCTGCCGCGCCTGCCGCGCCCGCCGCGATGGATACCCACCCACCTGCCCCCGCCACCGGGGCGCAGTTGCCGCTGCTGTGAGCGCCGAGGCCGCCGTCGTCGAGCGCATGCGCCTGGAGCGCGGGTTCACCCGCGCCCGCTGGCTTGCGGTGGCAGCACTGGCGGCCGCGCCGCTGGCCGGCTACCCGCTGACGGCCGCGCTGGGGCTGGCGCTGGCGCTGGCCGCCGCCAACGCGGCCGTCTCCTCAGCCAACCGGCGGGTGCGGACCCTCGGCGGCCAGCGGGCTCTGGGCGCCGGGGCCACGGCTATCGACGCGCTCGTTGCCCTGGCTGCGGGGCTGGGCGCGCTGGAGACGGGCGCGACGCCCGTGCTGGCCGCCCTGGCCGTGGTGATGGCCGAGGCAGCGCTGCGCTACGCCGCGCCCAAGGCGGCGCTGGCCGCGGGCCTGCTGGTGGCCGGGCTGGCGCTGGTGATGGGGGTGCGAGCCGGCATGGGCTGGGAGCCGTTCAGTCCCACCGCCTTCGGCACCCTCGCCGCTCTCACGCTGCTGGCCGGGTCGGTGGTGGGCCTCGCCGCCCGCGAGCTGTACCGGGCCGGTCTGCCCGCACCCGCCCCATCACCGGAACCAGAGCCCCCCGCGCAGGATGGGGCGGACACAATCCCCCCGGAGGCGCTGGCGCTGCTGACGCCCCGTGAGCGCCAGGTGCTGGGGCTCATCGCTGCGGGCTACTCCAACCCGCGCATCGCCGCCGCGCTGGTGGTGGAGCCCAAGACGGTGAAGAACCACATCAACAACATCTACGGCAAGCTGCGCCTCAACTCGCGCTACGAGGCCATCGCCCGCACCCTGCGCTCGCGCCAGGAGGCCGAGCAGACCACCCCAGGAGACACGCCATGACCACCCGCCGGTTCGTCGTCGCCATCAGCCCGGAGCACATGGACCCCTCCTACGCGCTGGAGCGTGCGGGGCTGGGCCCCGACGTGGAGCTGCGCCCCTGGAAGGCGCGCACGCAGGAGGAGCTGGCGCGGGAGATCGCCGACGTGGACGCGGTGCTCACCTGGCGCTTCCGTGTGGAGGCTCCGGTGATCGAGGCGTTGGAGCGCTGCCGGGTCATCGTGCGCATGGGCGTGGGGTTCGACGTGGTGGACGCGGCGGCAGCGGCGCGGCGAGACATCCCCGTGTGCAACATCCCCGACTACTGCACCAACGAGGTGGCCGACCACACCCTGGGCCTCCTGCTGGCGCTCACCCGGCGCATCCCCGCCTACAGCGAGGGACTGCGCGCGGGCAACGAGGCGTGGACGTGGGATGCGGCGGGGCCGGTGCACCGCATCACCGGGCGTACCCTGGGCATCGTGGGGCTGGGGCGCATCGGCATGGCGGTGGCGCTGCGGGCGCGCGCCTTCGGCATGCGGGTGGTGTTCACCGACCCGTACGCCCGCGACGGCATGGACCGGGCGCTGGGCCTCGAACGGCTGGAGTTGGACGAACTGCTGCCCCAGGCCGACTACGTCTCCCTGCACACGCCGCTGACCGATGAGACGCGCGGGCTGGCGGGAGCGGGGTTCTTCGCGAAAGCCAAGCCCGGCATGGTGCTGGTGAACACCTCGCGCGGGCCGGTGGTGGACATCGGCGCGCTGGAGGAGGCGATGCGCTCGGGCCAGGTGGCGATGGCGGGGTTGGATGTGCTGCCCAACGAGCCGCCGGTGCCGGAGCCCGGCCTGCTGCGCGCGTGGCGCGCTGACGAGGAGTGGGTGCGCGGGCGGCTGGTGGTGAGCCCGCATGCCGCGTTCTTCTCCGAGGAAGCCGACCACGACATGCGCGTGAAGGCCGCGCTCACGGTGCGCGAGGTGCTGGACGGGAACCCCCCGCGCAACCGGGTGAACTAGCCACCGGCTGTGACGGACGGGGGCGCGGGCGCTAGAGGCCCAGCGCCTCCTCCACCTGCGCCAGCAGCGCCGTGGGGCTGAAGGGCTTGGTCATGTACCCGTCAGCGCCGGCCTCCGCGGCAGCGCGCCGGTCCGAGTCCTAGGCCATGGCGGTTCCCAGGAACAGACCGGTGAGCAGCACCGGGATCAGGGCGGCGACCTGGATGGACTCGTGGGGGATCCCGACGGTATCGGACGAGTGCAGCAGAAGATAGAGCGCCCACCCGGCCAGCACCACGCCCACCCGCAACCCCAGCCGTCTGCGTGAGAGGCGCAGCGGCGTGTCTTGCTTTGGCAAGAGTCTTCAGGTTTGCGCAGAAACAGTTTCCTGCTTCGCACCTGCATCCGGTTTCGCACTCACACTTTTCAGCCATTTTGAATCCTCCTGCTTTTCAAACTACCTAAGGATTTCCAGACACAAGAATGGAGGTACAAAACGGAGGCACAAACCTCTAAGCTCCGGCTACTTCCTTGTGGGCGATACTGGGTTCGAACCAGTGACCTCTTCCGTGTCAGAACTGAGAGGGGGCTAACCCGCAGAACGAAGAGCGGGTGGCTGTGCGCAGCCACCCCGCTCTTGGGTCCCGTTGGGACGGTCGAGCCTAGTTGAACCCGTAGATGTCCGTGGTCTTCTCGCCCTTGCGGAGGCGCTCGATGATACCGGCCTCCTTCTCGTCACGGGCCTTGGCCGCGTCCAGCACTTCTTCGATGCGGGCCTGGGGCACCACGCACACCCCATCGCGGTCACCCACCACCAGATCACCCGGGAAGACCCAGATCTCCCCGATGCGCACGGGCTCGTTGATGGCCCCGTAGGCCGTGCGGGACTTACCGGTGCCGCGGATGCACAGCCCGGCGGAGAAGATCGGCAGGCCGAACTCCACCAGCAGCTTGCCGTCACGCACGCATCCGTCGATCACCAGCCCAGCCAGGCCCACCTGCTGGGCGGCGACGGTCATGATCTCGCCCCAGTACCCAGCCTCGTGGAACTTGCCGGTGTCCACCACCATCACGTCGCCCTTCTGGGCCTGGTAGATGGCCCGGTGGAGCCACAGGTTGTCCTTGGGGGGAGAGATGACGGTGAGCGCAGGGCCGCACACGTACCAGTCGTCGGAGACCGGCTTGATGTAGGACGGCAGCGCGCCGATCTGCCCACCCGCCTCGTGGAGGGTGGGCGTGGAGAAGCCGTGCGCCCGCTTGATCAGCGCGGCGGACGGGCGGGAAACCTTAGCCATGTCGCTCCTTGTGCCCGGCGGTGCCGGGGCTGGGGTCTAGTGCCCCAGCATCTGCTCGTAGTTGATGCCCATGACCTCGGCCACGGACTTGCCAGCCAGGACGTCCTTGGCCATGGCGGCCTCCTTGGCGGCGATCATCTCCGCCTCCTTGAGGACCTCCTCCGCGCGGGCCGCAGGGACCACGACCACGCCGGAGTTGTCGGCGATGACGTAGTCGCCCGGCGTGACCTGCACGCCGCCCACCTCGATGACCTCGTTGGTGGACTCCTCCACGATGCGCCCGCGCGCGGTGCGCGGCACCGCCGCCTTGGCCCACAGGGGCAGGCCCAGGCCCATGGCCTCGTCCACATCGCGCGAGGCCCCGTCGATGATGACGCCCGCCACGCCCTTGGTCTTGGCGGCGGTGGAGAGGATGCCGCCCCACCCGGCCACGTCGGTGCGGCCGCGGTGTTCGATGATGATGACGTCACCCTGGTCGGCCGCCACCACGGCGGCGGTGCCCAGGTGCTGCTTGGGCTGCTCGGTGCCCTTGGCCTTCAACTTCACCGTCACCGCCCGGCCCGCGATGCGGCTTGTGGGGTAGAGCGGCAGGATGCCGATGACGGTGCCGTTGATGCCCAACTTATCCTGGGCATCGGAGACGGCGCAGGCGTCGATCTTGAGCAGACGCTGAACGATGGAATCCACTGCCATGTGCGTCCTCTCCCTACGCGCCCACGTAGGCGACGATCCAGAGCTGGAGCTCCATGCCGCCGGCCAGGGCGTCGTACTGGAGGGTGTGGCGCGTGGGACGCGACTCCTCGTCCGGGAACATCTTCACCCACTCCTCGTTGAGCAGGGGGCGCACGTCGCGGCTCTTGACGTAGGCGGTGACGTGGGCGATGTCCTCCACGGTGCCACCCGCGGCGTCCATGATGCGGCGGACGTGCTCGAAGGCCCAGCGCACCTGCTCCTTCAGGTCCTTGGCGATCTCGTTGGTCTCGGGGTCGAGGCCGGAGACGCCACCGGAGGTGACCAGTGGGCCGGTCTTGGTGGCAGCCGGGATGGGCTGGCCGCCGTGCCACTTGCCTGGGATGTGCAGAACCTTACGCGCCATAGGTGACCCCCTTGTTGGGTGAACGGGTTCGCCTCCGGTGCAAAGGCTCGCGCGCGCGAGCGCCGGAGACGCGGCGGCGAGTATAGCCAGCCCCCTCGGGGGTGTCAAAACGGCGCGCTCAGCAGGCCCTCCCCTACCGAACGAGCCTGCCGGCAGGCGGGCGGGGGCGCGCTAGGCCCGGCCCGCGTCCGCCTCCGCCACCAGGGTGCGCACCTGGCGCAGCCGGGGGCTCACCGCGAACACCAGGGCGGTGAAGGCGATGATGACCGCACCACCCAGGGCGATGGCGAAGGGCACGCTGACCCAGGTGGCCACCAGCCCCGCCTGCAACGCTCCCAGGGGCATCAGGTTCCACATGAGCCCGCGCAGGCCGAACACCCGGCCCCGGTAGTGGTCGGGCACCAGCAGGTTGAGCACCGTGGAGGCGGCCACCTGGAAGAGGGCGTTGATGGCGCCCGATGCCGCGGCGAACACCAGCGCCAGCGCGTACCCACCCCACAGCGCGCTGGAGGCCAGGCCCATCACCGCCAGGCCCGCGCCCGCCGCCGCGAAGCCGATGAGCCAGGCGCGCGATTGGTATGCCCCGAAGGAGGCAACGCCCACCACGCCGATGATGCCGCCCACCCCGGAGGCGGAGAGCAGGAAGCCCAGGTCCTCGGTATCCAGGCCCAGGGAGTCCTGGGCGAAGGCCGGCATCATGTACTGGTAGGAGAGGCCGAAGAAGCCGATGACCAGGCTGAGCACCAGCAGGGTGAACAGGATGCGCTGGCGCCAGGTGTAGACCAGCCCGTCGGCGATGTCGTGCAGCACCGTGGCGCCCTTGGAGCGGCGTATCTCGGGCAGGCGAATCACCCCCATGGCCACCACCATGGAGGTGAACCCCGCGGCGATGGCGAAGAAGGCGATGGCCGCCCCGAAGCGCTCATCTCCCGTGAGCGCGCCGACGATGGCGATGATGCCTGTGGCAACGGCGGGGGCCACGGCGCGGGTGCCGTTCCACACCCCCTGGTTGAGCGATGCGGCGTACAGCATCTCGCTCCGGGGCACCAGCACCGGCCAGATGGCCCGGCGCGAGGGCTGATCCAGCGTCTGGGCGATGCCGATGACGAAGGCACTGGCAGCGACGTGCCAGACGGCGATGGCATCGAGCAGCACCAGCAGACCCAGCGCCGCCATCACCAGCGCGCTGATGCCCTGCCCCAGGGCGATGAACCGGCGCGGGTCGAACCGATCGGCCAGCGCGCCGGACAGGAGGGAGAGGAACAGGGCGGGCACCGCCTGGGCGGCGGCAACGTAGCCCAGCGCCGCAGGGAGGCTGGTCATGTCGTAGACCAGCCATCCCTGCGCCGCCACCATGCCCTGGTGGGCGGTGACCGAGGCGAGCAGCCCCAGGTAGTAGATGCGGTAGTCGCGGTGCCGCAGGACCGTGACGAAGGCCACGCGGCGTGCCAGGAGGCTGCTCATCGGGTGCTAGAGACGCTCCTCCATGTACATGACCTCGGCGGGGAAGATCTCATCCAGCGGCTGCTTGCGCGAGGAGAGGCCCTGCTCCAGCGAGAAGGTCTGCGCCATGTCGATGGCCTTGGCGTTGGCCTTGACCCCGTAGGGGAACGGGTCGCGCCCGAACACCGCGTCCAGCTCCTTGAGGTACTCGCGCCCGAACACCATCAGCGTGGGCGTCTGGCGGCGCAGGCGCTCGATGGCGATGCGCTTGGCCTCCTCGAAGGCGAACATCAGCGAGACCGCCACCCACGGGTGCTCCTTCAGGATCGACTCGCGCACCACGGTGACGTGGTGGGGCGGGTAGACCCCGTGCTTGCGGTAGAAGCGGATGCCCTCCGCCTTGGGGTTGGTGAAGAGCGTGGGGAAGCGGGCATCACCCGACAGATCCTGGCGCGCCCGGTCGATGCCGGACCCGTGGACGCCGGGGCCCAGGCCTATCGTCGCGTCCAGCTCCCCCGCCAGGTACATCTTGGAGAAGTCCGTCGTGGAGTAGCGCAGGTCCACGTCCTTGGGCACGGACAAGCCCGCCTCTGCCGAGGCGCCGGTGTGGGAGAGGTGCTCGCCGCGCTCCTGGAACCAGGTCATGTCCGAGGGCTTCACCCCGAACTCCAGGTTCAGGATGCCCCGCGTCCACAGCCCCACGGACTGCTGGTAGTCGCCGATGCCGAAGCGCTTGCCCTTCAGGTCCTCCGGGTGGTTGCGCCGCACGCCCGATGCGCGGCGGATGTGCACCGTGGTGTAGGAGAAGGTGCGGTTGTGGAAGACCGGCAGCATCCGGTAGGGGAAGCCCAGGGGGCGCATCCGCAGGTAGGAGGACATGGACATCTCGGACACGTCGTACCGGTGGAACTTGATCTGCTCGTAGAACACCCGCGGCACCGCGCCCGGCATGCCCTTGTAGTCCAGGCTGATGCCGTCGGGCTTCACCTGCCCCTCGATCAGGGGCAAGATGCGGTCGTAGGCCGTCATGGCGAAGGACAGTTCCAGCTCTGCCACGGTGCACCTCCAGACAGGTTATCGACGCACGGGGCCCCAACGGACCGGCGGGACGGGCGCGATGATAGAGATTGAACGGCAGGGGGACACCCCCTGCGCGCCCGATGGCGCTACCCCCGGCGGGGAGAGGTCCCCTCTCCCCTGCACCCCTCTAGCCCCTTATGGCTTGACCATGTCGCCGGACACGCGCTTGCGGTAGGCGTTCCAGGTGCCGTTGCGCGGGGGGTTGCCGCCGATGCGGCGCATCAGTTCCTTGAAGTGCGGGTACTCGTCCTGGATGGGCCGATCGGTCATCTCGGAGATGTAGGAGTCCGGGATGCGTGGGTGACCGGAGCCCTTGGCCGCCAGGGCCAGGTAGTTCATCCGCGCCTGCTCCTCCAACTGCATCATGGAGGTGACCGAGTCCTCCAGCGTCCTGCCGGTCATGGTGGCCCCGTGCCCGCGCATCAGCACCGCCTTGCCATCGCCCAGCGTGGCGGCCAGCTCCGCGCCCTCCTCCTCCGACCAGACCGTCTTGCAGTGGGGGAAGACCGGCAGCGGCTCGCGCACCAGGAAGATGCCCTCCTGGCACATGGGCACCAGCGTCTCCTCCAGCACCGTCATCAGCACCACGTTGCGCGGGTGCACGTGCACCACCGACTGAACGTCGGGGCGCTCCCGGTAGATGCAGGAGTGGATCTTCACCTCGGAGCACTGGGTGGAGCGGGCGGGCCCGTCCACCTTGTAGCCCTCCAGGTCGCACACGATCATGTCGTGGTACTGCATCTGCTCCAGCGCGTCGATCTCATAACCGCGGCCCTTGACCACGAAGCGGTCAGGCTGGTTGGGCACGCGCATGGACACGTGGCCCAGGGAGGCCGTCACCCCGCTGGCCAGGCCGACGGCCGCCAGGATGCGGGTGGCGAGGGCCACCTCGTACTTCACCTCGTCTATCTCGCGCGACATCGGCTCCCTCCATGCTGGGTTGGTGCGCGGGCCGGGCCCGCCGGGCGGCCACACGGTACCACGAACAGGTGCCCGGCGGCGGCATGCGGGTGCACGGCGGCATGCAGATGCGCGGGACAGCGTGTACGAGGATTGTGGGATAGCCCGCAGGCACCGGCCCCCCTTGCACGGCATGGTGGAGAGGCGGATGGGCGGAGTCCGACCCTCACGCGACCCATCATCCACGCCATGGCGCATCGCCATGCAACGGAGGTCCTGGATGAACGTCCCCGTCCTCACTTCACTCTCCACCCGGCGCGTCAGTGTCCGGGCTAAGCTCACCGGCGGGTTACTCGCCGTGGTCGTCCTGCTGGCGGCGGTCTTCGCCGTCGGCTTCTGGGGTATGCGCACGCTGGCGGGCGCCAGTGACTACATCGTCCACGAGGAACTGCCGCTGGAGCAGTCTGCTTCCCACTTCGCCACGCTGGTGGCGGAGGAGGAGGCCACCTACCTGGCCTACGCCCTGACGGGGGAGGAGGCCACGATGCGCCACGCCGAGGAAATCTCGGCCCAGGTGGAGCAGGTGGTCGCCACCTCACAGTCGCTGGCCGACATGGGCCGCGACCTGAACGCGGCCATCTCCGAGGTCTCCAAGAACTAGGCCTCGAACGCAGGAAGTACGAGCGGCCCCGGCAGGTTCCTCCTCCGGGGCCGCTCTGCGGTTCACTACCTCACCCGAAGGAGGCCTCACGTGGCCATCACCCCTGAGCAGATCAAGCTGGTGCGCTCGTCCTGGAACAAGGTGCTCCCCATCGCAGACACCGCAGCCGAGCTTTTCTACAAGCGCCTGTTCGAGACCGACCCCAAGCTCAAGCCCCTCTTCCCCGAGGACATGTTCGTCCAGAAGAAGAAGCTCATCGGCGCCCTGGCGCGCATTGTGGTCTCCCCGGAGAAGCCGGACGTGCTGGCCCCCATCGTGCAGGCGCTGGGCGAGCGGAACGTGGGCTACGGGGGGAAGGAGCGCGACTACCAGACGGTGGGCGCCGCGCTGCTAGGGACGCTGGAGAAGGGGCTGGGCGAGCACTGGAACCGGGAGATCAAGGCCGCCTGGACCGAGGCCTACACGGCCCTTGGGGGCATCATGACCGAGGCCGCCCGCAACGTGAAGCAGGCCGCCTAGGCCAGGCCCAGCTCACCGGCGAAGGCCAGGATGCGCCGGGCGCTCTCGCCCGGCTGCTCCTCCTGGATGTAGTGCGCGGTGTCAGCGACGCTGGCGCCGCGCACGTCACTGGCCACCCGCCGCCACGCCTCCAGCACCGGGAGCGAGGCCATGGGGCCGCGCTCGGCCCAGAAGACGCACAGCGGGGTGTCCATGCGCCGGCCCGCCTCGGCCTCGGCATCCCAGTACGCGGGCTCCTCCTCCAGCAGGGCACGGTAGTCGGCCAGCACGGCCTCCACGGAGCCCTTCTGGCAGTAGGTCTCCAGGTACCCCGCGCGCTCGGCGGGCTTCAGGTGCGCGTGCCGGTCCAGGAACAGGCCGAAGAAGAGGGCCGGGTCGCGCCCCACGATGGCCTCGGCCACCCCCCGCTGACGGAAGAAGTCCAGGTACCAGGACCGGCCCGTGGGATCGGGCCGTCGGCCCAGGCCCGCACCGTCGGGTGTGGCGTCCATGATGACCGCACCGGCCACCCGGTCCGGGTGCGCGGCGGCCAGGTGACGCGCCACGGGAGCCCCCAGGTCGTGCCCCACCACCAGGAAGCGGTCGATGCCCAGGGAACCCATGAGCTCCAGGGCGTCGGCGGCGTGCTGGCGGGGGTTGCAGGTCGCAGGGTCGGCGGGGCGCTCGGACTCGCCGTAGCCGCGCCGATCCAGCGCCACCACGCTGAGCCGGTCGGCCAGCAGCGGCGTGAGCGCGTCCCACACCCGGCGGGTGCGCGGGAACCCATGCAGCAGCAGGGTGGGGAAACCGCGCCCAGAGCGGTTGTAGGCAACCCGCAGTCCGTTGACCTTCATGCGTTCCGTTGGCATCTCACGCGCACCGTGGCGGCATGGGCTAGCGCACCACCTTGTTCTTCATGTTGATGTAGTCGGCCACCACGTAGGTGCCCAGCTTGTTGGGCGAGGCGATGAACGCGCGCCCCTTGTTCAGCTTGCTCATGCGCTGCACGAACCGCAGCAGCGCCGGGTCCTGGGAGAGCATGAAGGTGTTGATGGTGATGTTATCGCGCGTGCAGCGCATCACCTCCCGCAGCGTCTCCTCCTCCGCGTCGGCGCCCCAGTAGTTGCCCACCGGGCCCGACGCGGGGCCCGTCCAGTCCGAGTAGGTGGAGGGCTCGCCGTCGGTGATGAGGATGACCTGCTTGGTGCCGCCGCCCTGGCGGCCCAACGTCCTGCGGGCCTGGCGCAGCACCTCCTGCATGTTGGTGCCGCCGCCGAACTCCACCCAGTGGGTGTCCAGCAGCATGTCCGAGGAGAGGGGCAGCACGAAGTAGGAGAAGGCCATCACCGTGACCTGGTCCTTGGGGTACTTGGTGCGGATCAACGTGTCCAACGCCAGCCCCACCCGCTGCCCGGCCTGGAAGAAGCCCGTGGCCACCATGGAGTAGGACATGTCGATGGCGATGACCGTGGAGGCGCGCGCCAGCGCGGTTGTGCGGTTCACCTCGAAGTCGTCCGGGGTGATGCGCACCGGGGTGCCCACGCCCTCGCGCGCCACGGCGTTGGTCACCGTCTTCATGGCGTTCAGGTGCAGCGCGTCGCCGAACTCGTAGGGCTTGGTCTCCTCCTCCAGCTCCACACCCAGCCCCGCGCGCTCGCGGGAGTGATCACCCAGCTGCCCGCCCCGGATGCGGGCAAAGATGTCGGCCAGCGCCTTATCGCCGATGCGGCGCACCGCGTGGGGGGTGAGTTCCCACCGGCGCCCGTTGCGCTTGATGAGTCCCGCCTCCTCCAGCTCCTTGGTGACGCGCTGGATTTCACGGGCGTAGGCCTCGGCCTCCTGCCCCAGCAGGCGGCCCATGGCCTCCGGATCCATGGCCGTGGGGTCGTTGGTTCGCAGCGCCTTGATCAGCTGCTCCTCCAACCCGTCCAGCCCGTTCAGGTCGCCCATGACCCGCAGCGCCTCCTCCAGGGAGAGCGGCTCATCGCCCCCCATGAAGTGGCGGCCCACGTTGGAGAGGGAGCCGGGGCGCAGCTGCTCCATGAGCGCGGCCATCTGCGCCATGTCCATCTGGATGCGGTTGTCGCGCAGCAGCTCGTCCATGAGCTGCTCCAGCTCGCGCCGCTGCTCCGGGCTCATGGAGTTGAGCAGCGCCTGCATCTGCGCCATCTGCGCCTGCAGGTGGTCCATGAGCTGGTCGAACGTCTCGATGCCCGGTGGGAAGTTGTGGCCCCACTTGGCCATGAACTCGCTGATGTCCGGCTCGCGCCCGGACAGCTTCTCCTGCATCAGATTATTCAGGTCTTGGATCATCTCCGAGGCCGCCCGCAGCGCTTCCGCGTCCATGTTCTGGATGCCCTGCTGGAGGCCCTTGAAGGTGTTCTGGAGCATCTGCTTCTGAAGCTGCTCCAAGAGCTCGTCGAACTGGCGGCGCGCCTCCGGGTCCATGAAGTCGTACTCGCGCAGCGCCTTCACCTGCCCGCCCGTGCTGTTGGGGAGATGGTTCAGCTGGTCCAGGTGCCGGTCTGCCATGCGTCGCAGCAAATCGCGCAATCCCTGGTCGGCGCCCTGCCCGCCCTGCCCCGGCGCGCCGGGGCTGGGCTCTCCCTGGCCGGAGCGCGGCGGGCCGCCCGGGGGGCCCTGTTGGCCGTCGCCCTGGGAGTGCTGGCCCGCAGGCGCACCCTCCAGGCCCTCTGCCCCGTCCTGCCCGTCCTGCTGCTCGTCTGCATCCGGCGGGCCGCCGTGTGCCTCGTTCAGGCGGCGCTCGATGCCCTCACGCTCGGTCGCCACCACCTGCTTCAGCCGCTCGGCGATCTCGTCCATCATCGAATCGAGGTCGTAGCGCTGCAGGTTGCGCTCGCGAGCGTTGCGCAGGCGCTCCAGCAGCTCCTGCATGCCGGCCATGCGTTTGCCGTTGGGCAGATCCATGCCCCGCTGGAGCATGCGCCGCAGCGCCGAGTTCACGTCGTGCCCATCCAGGATGCGCTCGGCCAGCTGGTCGGCCAGCTCCTGGGTATCGGGGAAGTCCACGCGCTGGGTGCCGTCCCAGCGGGTGTAGCGGTAGAGGGCCATCGCGGCCTCCTGCGCGCCCACGCTCGCGGCGCGGTGCGCGAGGCCAGTGTAGGAGGCCCCACCCGCCCCGTAAAGCGCGTCCCCTAACAGGGCGAGGAGTGCGTTTTATTCATATGCATCGTTCAATCATTTTACGGAGAGCTCCCATCACCACCCGTCGCCCTTACAACCTGGGTAAGCGCCGTGCAGGCGTGGAGGCCACACTGGCGCGCATCGTGGAGGCGGCCATCGCCGCCTACCAGGAGCACGGCATGCCTCCGCCACCATAGACCTGCCCACGGGCAACTACGCGCTGATGTGCTTCGTGCAGAGCCCGGCCGACGGGCTGCCGCACCTGGCCAAGGGCATGGTCTCCCCCATCACCGTCACCGCGGCGGATGAAAAGCCCGCCGTTCCCAAGGCTGACCGGACGGTGCAGCTGCGGGACTTCGCCTTCGGCTCCGTGCCGGCCACGGTCGAGGCGGGCAAGCAGGTCTGGCAGGTGGACAACGAGGGCCAGGAGCCCCCCGAGATGAGCCTCATCAAACTCACGGGCACCAGCAAGGGTGAGTTCGGCGCCGCGCTGGCGGCCCTGTTCTCCGGCGAGGCCCCGGCGGGCCCGCCGCCCTTAGAGTCTGCGGGTGGGTTCCAGGCCATCATGTCCGGCGGTCAGGGCTGGGCCAACCTGGACCTGGAGCCCGGCGACTACGCCCTGGTGTGCTTCGTGCCCTCCGGCGCCAACGCTGTCGCTCCCCACGCCGCCCTGGGCATGGTGGCGACCTTCACCGCCGAGTAGCCAGCCCTACCCGGGGGCCTGGAACCCTGAACAGAATGAGCAGGCCCCGGCCGCATGGCCGGGGCCCTTGTCATTCTGTTCAGCGCCGCGCCCCTAGGGGACGACGTTCACCGTGGAGGGGATGCTCGATGCGGTCAGCGTGATTCCAAAAACGGACTGCCCGCCCCGGAAGATCCCGGAGGTGATCTCGTAGTCGGTGGTGGCCAGGTACCCGTCCACGTAGAACTGCACCGGGAACCACCCTGCGGTGGAGTCCGGCGGGGCGATGACCAGGGAACTGAACGCCCCGCCGCTGGACAGCTTCACCTGGCTGGTGGTGCTCCAGCACTCGGTGAGCCCCTCACCCGCCGCCAGGTTGCGCATCTTGACGAACACCTGCGTGCCGTCGGGCGCCGCAGACCCGTTCAGCACCACGCTGCCCGAGAGGAACATGGGGATCGGCGGCAGGCTGCCGCCGGTGCCGGAGGCGGGGCAACCCAGGGGCGCCACGGGCGCCGCCAGGGTGCTGGCCAAGCCGAAGGAGAACGTCGCCGCCTGGGACTGGTTGCCCCGCGAGTCGGTTGCGCGGCAGGTGATGGTGTTGCGGCCGAAGGCGAACGCGCCGGTGCCCGATGCCGGGGTGCAGGTGACCGTGGCCGTCCCGTCCACCGCGTCAATGGCGGTGGGGGCGGCGTAGGTCACGCGCGGTGCGCCGTCCGAGTAGGCGGCGGCAAGGCCAGAGAGGCTGATGCCCCAGGCCCCCAGCACCGGCGCGCCGTCCACCACGGTGACGGTGAAGGTGCTCTGAGCCGAGCGCCCCCCGTCCTGCGCCACGCACGCCACGCTGGTGGTGCCGATGGCGAAGGTGCTGCCCGAGGCGGGCACGCAGTTGATGGCCAGGCCCGCGCCTCCTCCCTGGACGAAGGTAGCCAGGTCGTAGGTTACTGCCGCGCCATCCGCCGAGGTGGCATTGACGGTCACGTTGGGGTAGGTGAGGAACGTCAGCGGAGAGGGCGTGGGAGTGGATGTCGGCACCGGCGTCGGCGTGGGCGCAGCGGTCGGCTCGGCAGTCGCTCCTGGCACCGGCGTGGGTGTGGGCGTGGGCGTGGACACACCGAGGCTTTTAGGCAGGCCCGAAGCATCGATGTAATACCACCTTTCGATGCGCGTCGTAACAGGGAACTCCCACTCGTCGTAGTTTCTCACTCTGGTCACCGGCAGGGCGTACTCCGTGCCATCGGACCCGCGCAGCGCGAAAACCACATCATCCTTGCAGCTGGTCTTGCCGTCTACGTCGGTTCTGATGCGCCAGTAGTCGGTGGTATAATTGCTGTATTCGTCCACCTGCAGCGTCGCACAGTCCTCACCGGACTCCGTTCTCACGAGTAACTGATTCCCGATGGCCCATTCAGGCAGGTCCGGGCGGAATACGAAAGTCGCCCTCATTTGGTCGCAGGCAGCGAGCACCGTGGCCATGAGCACCACGACCAGCAGCCACCTCAATCGCATGTCGAACCTCCAACGGGAGCGAAGAGCCCTTTTCTGCTCATGATTGCCGAGCACGCCCCGGTGCGTCTACGTCCTTCGGTCGCAGTTCGGCTACCGTCCGCGCATCAGCCACGCCAGGCGCGCAGGCCATGCGGCATAGTGCACCAGCGTCGCGGCGGCCAGCGCGACGGCCAGCACCCGAGCGCCGCCCCACACCAGCGCGGCGCAGGCTCCCGTGAACAGCGCCGCCTCCAGGGCGAGGCGCACCGGCCCCGGCACCGCCACCGGGGCCTTGCCGCGCGAGCCGTCGCCCGGCACACCGAAGGTGCCCCACGCCGTCGCGCCCGCCGCAGGCAGGACGATGGCCAGTGCCCAGGCTGCCAGGCCGTCGAGCGCCAGCAGCGGGCCTGCGGCAAGGGCCGCCAGGGCGGCCATCTCCAGCAGCAGGCACAGCGCCAGGTTCGCCATCCCCAGCGGGCTGGTGGGCGTGGGCAGCGGCACGCGGGCCACGGCTACAGGTAGAGCGGGCGGGTGGGGGTGGCCACGGCGGCAGGGTTCTCCCGCCACACCTCGGGCTGCACGTCGATGTACAGCTCCACCTCGTTCCCGTCCGGGTCCTGGATGTAGAGGGAGTGGGTCACGGTGTGGTCGGCGCTGCCCACGATGGGCACCTGGTGCTCCAGCACCGTCTCCAACGCCTCACGCAGCTCATCGTCCGTGGTGCCCACCTTCACGCCGATGTGGTACATGCCCACCCGCCGGCCTGCGGGGATCGGCTGGGCATCGTGGCCCACCGCCAGCAGCAGCAGCTCGTGGTGCGTGCGGCCCGTGGTGAACATCACCCCGCGGGGCGACATGTCCGCGCCCACCTTCCAGCCCAGGATGTCCTCGTAGAAGTGGCGCGAGCGTGCCAGGTCCGACACGAACAGCACCACGTGTCCCAGTTCCTTCACTTCCATCGGCTGCCTCCTATCCCTCTCCTGGCTGGCCCTAGGCCTGCACGCCGTTGGCGAACACCACGTCCACCCTGGCCGATGCCGTGCGGATGGGGACGATGGCCCGGTACTGCGGGCTGTCCCACCAGGTCTGCATCGCCTCGCGGCTCGGGAACTCTAGGTGGATGATCTGGCGCGGTCGCCAGTCGCCCTCGATGACCTGGGGGTTGGCATCCACCACGATGGTGCGCCCGCCGTGAGCCGCCACCGTCGCCCCCACCTTAGAGCGATAGTCCGCCCAACCGGCCGGGTCCATCACCTCGCGCACGTCCACCAGACAGTAGGCCGCCATAGCACACCTCATGCACCGGACAGGTATGGGATGCGCCCGGTGCGCCCAGGATACATGCGGCCCCGCTCGCGTGGCGCTCGCTCATGGCAGCCGGCGCGTGGCGAGCACGCGTAGTGCGGTGTTTGGAGTGGGGCGCAGCCCCAAGCATGCTTACCAGCAACGGTTGTCCGGGCTAGGGGGGTGCAGTGTGGGAGTGTAACTCCCTCCGCCGGGGGTTCGGCGCGCAGCGCCCAAGGGGGTGTCCCCCTTCAGACGAGCGAGCGCAGCGAGCGGGGAACGTGGCCGTATAGACTACCCTGCACCCAGCCCCCCAAGGAGCCCCCATGATCTACGAGATGCGCACCTACGAGGCCATGCCCGGCCGCATACGCGACATCGTCGCCCGCTTCGCCAACACCACCGACCGGCTGTTCCGCAAGTACGGCTTCCGGCCCGTGGGCTACTGGACCGAGTCCATCGGCGACAACACCCTGCTCCACTACATGCTGGCCTGGGAGAACGACGCCGAGCGCCTGGCCAAGTGGGAGGAGTTCCGCAAGGACCCGGAGCGCATCGAGGCCTTCGCCAAGTCCGAGGAGAACGGCCCGCTGGTGGCCCGTATCAACAACCGCATCTGGGTGGGCACGGCGTTCTCTGATATCCGCTAGGCGGGCTTGGCATCCGCTAGGCCCGCAGGCGCACGCGGAAGCCATCGAACCCGCGCGAACCGATGCGTATCCTGGGCGTGTGGACTACACCCCCAAGCAGTTGGCTGCCATCGTCGATGCCCACCAGGCGTGGCTGCGTGGTGAGCCGGGCGGCCTGTGCGCCGACCTCTCGCTCACCTACCTGCCGGGTGTCGACCTGCGCGGGGTGAAGCTGTCCGGTGCCAACCTGGCGGCTGCGCGGCTGTTCCGCGCCCGTCTGGAGGATATCGACCTGCGCGGGGCCAACCTGGCCGGGGCCAACCTGGGTGGCGCGGACATGCTGGGCGCGCGGGCGCGCAACGCCAACCTGCGCGGGGCGCGCCTGGAGGAGGCGGTGCTCACCGGGGCCGACCTGCGCGGGGCCGACCTGCGTGGGGCCAACCTGCGTGGGGCCAACCTCACCCGCGCCCGGCTGGCCGGGGCGTGGCTTGAAGGGGCGTGCCTGGTGGGCGCGTGGCTGCGTCAGGTGCGGCTCATCGACGTGAACCTGCGCGGGGCGGACGTGCGCGACGCCTACCTGGAGGATGCCGAGAGCCCCTGGTAGGCCGGGGCAACGCAGTGTCTTTTGAGACGATGAACTTAAGGAGCAATGGGACTGGAACCCACGACTCCGTCCATTCATTGTTGAGTTTCTCTACTCATATTCTTTCCCGAAGCGCCCAAATATGAAAATGCTTATTGATGCGGGGGTCATACGAGATGTTGAATCTGCACCACGAGGCTTCACCTCAATCACTGACGCCCAATTTCGCACCATTATTGAACTCTCCAAAACCGACGCGCGCATTATTGTCAATTAGACCTGAATTCGCTCATGCCATATTCACCGGCAAAAAGAAGTTCGAATTCCGGCGGAATTATTTTGCCCGAGAAGTTGACATTGTTGTCGTTTATGTATCGGCCCCTATCAAGCTAGTGCTTGGTGAGTTCGACCTTGCAGGCTACGTGCATACCACGATCGAGGCGCTTTGGGAGCAGACCAAGCACTACGGCGGCATTTCGCGTGACAGGTTTTTCGCGTACTTCAGTGGACTTGAAAAGGGCTATGCGCTGCAGATCGGCGATGTGAGGCAGTATGAGTCACCGACTCTGATTCAAGCGCTAGGGGTTCGCCCGCCGCAGTCGTTCGTATACCTATAGCCCCCCTGGTGACCCGGGTGGGATTTGAACCCACAACGCTCGGATTAAAAGTCCGACGCTCTGCCGTTGAGCTACCGGGTCAGGGGGCCAGGGGCCGGGGGCCGCTGCGCGGGGCGGGGCCTAGAGGGCCAGGCGGGTGAAGAGGGTGGCCAGGTGGTCCAGGGGCCAGTAGTCCAACCACACCTTACCGATGATGTTACCCGCTGGCACGATGCCCCAGTGCCGCGAGTCGTCCGACTGGAGGCGGTTGTCGCCCAGGACGTAGTACTCGCCCTCGCCGATGACGCGGGGGCCGAGGGTCTCGTTGGACTCGTGCAGGATATACGGCTCGTCCACGGGATCCCCGTTGACGATGACGGTGCCCCGGTTGATCTGCACGGTATCACCGGGGATGCCGATGATGCGCTTGACGAAGTTCTGCGAGGGGTCCCGCGGCCAGCGGAAGACGATGACGTCGCCCCGCTGCGGTGAGCCGAAGGGGTACCACGTCTCGCCCTCCTGGGCGCTGAGGCCGGGTATCCACTGGGCGAGGCGCGCGGCGTCCACCTCCAGGTAGGAGGCCTTGGCCACCAGGACGCGGTCGTTATTGATGAGGCGCGGGTCCATGCTGGGGCCCTCCACCCGGAAGTTCTGGATGGTGACCTGGAGCAGCAGGATGAGGAACACCGCGAGGGCGATGGTCTCGATGGCTTCGCGGGTGGCGGTGTTCATGGGTGGGTGCGCCTCGCATCCAGTATACCAAGGGGAGCGCGCGCGCCCGGCCACTATCAGGCGGCGGGCCGCGCTGGGTAGGATGGCGGCGTGAGCTGCACGTATCCCGCCGAACGAGCCCAGCAGGAGCTGGAGTGGATGCGCCAGGCCCAGGGGGGCAACCTGGCATCGTTCAACGCGTTGGTGGAGCGCCACCAGGACGCGGCCTACGGGCTGGCGCTGCGGATGCTGCGCGACCCGGCCGCGGCGGAGGACGTGACGCAGGAGGCGTTCTTCTCGGCCTACCGGGCGCTGGCGCGCTTCCGGGGCGGGAGCGTGCGCTCGTGGGTGCTGACCATCGTGGCCAACGGTGCGCGAGATGCGCTGCGCTCCCCGGCCCGCAGTCGCACCACCTCGCTGGAGCGCCACCTGGAGGGGACGGACCCCGGCGGGACGTGGGCCTCGGCTGACCCGCTGCCGGAGCGGGCGGCGGAGCAGGCGGAGACGGCGCGCATCGTGCACGCCGCCGTGGCCCGGCTGCCCGTCGACCAGCGCCTGCTGGTGGGGCTGGTGGACCTGGAGGGGCTGGACTACCAAGAGGCTGCGGCGGTGGCGGGGGTGGCGCTGGGCACGGTGAAGTCGCGCCTGTTCCGGGCGCGCGCCCGCCTGCGCGACCTGCTGCGCGATGCGCCGGAACTCCAGGGGGCCTTACCGCGTCCCACCGGTGAGGCGGAGGGGTGAGGATGCTGGGACTGTTCAACAGGGAGCGGCGCGCCTACGAGGCGTTGGTGACGGAGCACCTGGACGGTGCGCTGGATGCCGCTGGCCGCGAGCGGCTGGACGCGCTGCTTACGGCGGACCCGGCCCGCGCCGCGCAGGTGCGTGAACTGGAAGCGTCCGTGCGCCTGCTGCGCGCGCAGCCCCCTGCCCGCGCGCCCCGCTCCTTCGCCCTGCGCCACGCCCTCGAACCCGCGCCGGTGCGCCCTGCACCGGCGGGCGGCGGCCTGCTGCGCTGGGCCCAGGCGGCCACGGTGGCTGCATCGCTGGCGCTGGTGGCGCTGATCGGCGCGGACATCACCGGGGTGGGCTCATCCCCCACGGTTGCGCTGGAGGCGACGGCCCCGGTGAGCGAGTCGTTCAAGACGGCGGCGGACGCTGGCGCCGACGGCCAGACGGAGATGGCGCTGGCCCCGGAGCCGACGCCCGCGCCGGACGATGGCGCGCTGGGCATGACGGCGCTGGCGCCGGAGGCGGGTGACGGCGCGCTGGCCGAGGACGTGACCGCGCCTATCGCCGAGCCCGCGCCGGAGCCCACGGGCCGCGGCGCGTTGGAATGGGCGCAGATAGCCGCAGGCCTCGCCACGGCGCTGCTGGCCCTGGGCACGGTGGCGCTCACCGCCGTCGGCCGCCGCCTGCGCTAGCCGGGAACTTCATCCCGGCTTCTCGCGTCTAACCTGTTGAACGGGGCGATGACCCCGGCATCGAATGCAGGAGGCGTGACATGGGCAGGATGTGGCGGATGGGTGGTGGGAGGCTCGCGCTGGTGGGTGCGCTCGCGGCGCTGGGCCTGATGGGAGCGGCATGCTCCCCGGACGCGACGGTGCGGGGCTCGGCGCTGGGAGACCTGTCCACGGCGCAGCTGGAGGCGCTGGGCAAGGGCATCGGCATCACTACGCAGACGTCCTACTCGGGCACGGGCATCCACGTGACGGGCACCGGCGTGGTCAAGGCCCAGCCGGATCTGGCGGTGGTGAGCCTGGGCGTCGAGGCGACGGCCAAGTCGGTGGCCGAGGCGCGCGAGGAAGCCGCCCGCGCCATGAGCGCGGTGGTCGCGGCGCTGCACGCGGCGGGCGTGGCGGACAGGGACATCGCCACGCGGTACTTCTCCGTCCAGCCTCAGTACGAGTACCGCTCCTCCACCTTCGGTGGCGAGTCGGTGCTGGTGGGCTACCGCGTGAGCAACCAGGTGACGGCCAAGGTGCGCGACCTGGACGAGGTGGGCAGCGTGGTTGACGCCGCGGCCCTGGCCGGTGGCGACAACGCCCGCGTGAACGGCATCTCCTTCAGCCTTGAGGACGGCGCTGCCGCCGAGCAGCAGGCGCGTGAGCTGGCGCTGGCCGACGTGCTGGGAAGGGCGGACACCTACGCCCAGGGCCTGGGCGTGCAGCGCGGGCAGCTGGCATACGTGGCTGAGTCCTCCTACTCCGCCTACCCCAAGACGCTGGACGAGCGGGCCTTCGCGGCGGCCGACGCGGCCATCGGCGAGGCGACGCCCACCATCATCTCGGCGGACGAGTTGACCGTGAGCGTGACGATCCAGGCGGTGTTCGACATCAACTAGGACGCGGGACTGCTCTGACGGCAGGGGGACACCCCCCGCGCGCGGGAGGCACTACCCCCGGCAGGGGGACTTCCATTCCCCCTTGCATCCCCCTCGGGACTGACGGACGGAGCCCCTTCCCCTCTGGCCCCGTCCACTCCCCAGGCCCGCCCTCTCGAAGCAGAGGCCCCGCGATGACTCGCGGGGCCTCTGCGTTCTCCACCCTCTTCGCGGGTTCGACGGCAGGGGGACACCCCCTGTGACGCTTCGCGTCTACCCCCGGCAGGGAGAGGTCCCCTCTCCCCTGCACCCCTCTAGGCTCATCCGCCGGCGAGGCCGCTACATCTCCAGGGGAGTGTCGTCCCGATTGGCCCACTCACCCATGGACCCGTCGTACATGTACGCCTTCTCGTAGCCCAGGAGGCTGAGGGCCAGTGTGCCGTGCGCCGCACGGACACCCCCCTGTCAGTAGACGTGGACGGGTGTCTCGGGGCTGATGCCGATGCTGGCCACCAGCGCTCGCAGCTCGGCGGCGGGCTTGAAGGTGTGGTCGGCCTCGTTCACCAGGTTCGTCCACTCCAGGTGGCGCGCCCCCGGCACGTGGCCTTTGCGCTTGTTGCCCCGGTCGTTGGCGCCGGTGTACTCGTCCTCCCCGCGCGCGTCCCAGATGACGGAGCGCCCATCGCCGATGGCCGCCTTCAGGCTGTCCACGGTGCACAGGTGCGCGGCGTCCACGCGGGGGGTGAAGCGCGCCCCGGCGCGGGGGGCGCTGCCCGCCCCCTGCTCCACCGGCCCGCCGACGATGCCCCAGTGCTTCCACCCGCCGTCCAGCACCTGCACGTTGGTGTGGCCGTAGTAGCGCAGCACCCACCACAGGCGGGAGGCGTCGCGGTTGCGGGTGCGGTCGTAGGCGACCACGCGCGTGCCGTCGCCGATGCCCAGCGCCTCCAGCATGGCGGCAGCCTCGGCGGGCGGGGCCACCAGCGCGGGGTTGGCCCTGTCCTTGATGTGCCAGTCAGCGCACGGGATGGCGCCGGGGATGTGCCCGGCGGCGAAGGGGTCGGGCTGGGCGCCCACCTCCACGATGACCAGGTCCCCATCGTTCAGGTGCGCCTGGAGCCAGGCAGGGTCCACCAGGTGCTCGGGATGTGCGTAGCCGCCGTCGGTTGCCATGACCGCCTCCTCGCGTGCGCTAGGTGGCGTCAGTCTGTGGGGAGACCGGAGCGCTGTCAACGGCGGGCGGAGCGGCCAGCCACGAGGCGCTCGCCCCCGCCACCAGGACGATGCCGAAGGCGAAGAAGGCGAAGGTGTAGCCGCCCAGCACATCGAACACCACCCCGGCCACCAGGGGCCCGGCAGCGTTGGCCGTGACCACGGCGGGGTGGGTGATGCCCCGGATGGTGCCGATGGCGTTGCGCCCGTAGTAGTCGGCGTACACCACCGGCAGCAGGGCGAACATGCCCCCCGCGAACAGCCCGTCCAGGAAGCCGTAGCCCACCGCCAGGGCGTTGCCCGGCACCAGCAGGATGAGCGCCGTGCTGCCCGCCGCGCCCGCCAGGGAGAGGCCGATGACGCGGCGCACGGGCACCCACCGCACCGCGGCTGCGGCGAAGAAGCCGCCGATGCCCATGCCCACGGCGAAGGCGACGATGAACAGCCCCACCAGCGCTTCATCGAGCCCCTTGGCGACGAAGTAGGGGATGCGATGCACGCCCATGCCGCCCCCCGCCACCATGGCCGCCATGTGAGCCGACATGAGCAGCCAGAAGGCGCGGGTGCGCAGCGCCTCACGGGGGGTCCACTGGCGCTGCTCCGGGGCGTGCCGGAGCACACCACCCGCCGCGGGCGTTGCGGAGGCGCCGTCGGGCAGCAGGCCCACCTGCTCCGGCCGCCGAGCCACCACCAGCACCAGCGGTATCAAAGACAGGATGCCGATGCTCACGCCCATCACCACCATGGCCGTGCGCCAGCCCGCGGCGGCGCTGACCCCTGCGGCCACCAGCGGCCAGACGGCCAGCCCCACCCGCGAGCCGTTGAGCGCCAGGGCAGAGGCGAAGGCGCGGCGGCGCACGAACCAGTTGGCCACCAAGGTGTGGGCGGCCAGGTTCTGGATGGTCATCATGGCCGAACGGCCCACGGAGAAGACCAGGTAGAGCGCCAGCAGGCTGCTCACCCGCGAGAGCACCAGGAGTGATCCCGCCATCACCAGCGCGCCGCCCCCCAGGAACAGGCGCCCGCCGTAGCGGTCGAGCCCCCGCCCGGCCAGCGGGCCCACCAGGGCCGCCACCACGGTGGCGAAGGAGAAGCCGCCGGAGATGGCCGTGCGAGACCAGCCAAACTCCGCCGTCCACGGCTCGATGAACACGCCGAAGATGGGCGCTGCGAAGGTGCCCGTGAGCATCATGGTGGCTGAGGCGGCCCCCGCCACCACCCACCCGTAGTAGAAGGGGGTGCGCCGCACCAGCCACACGGCTAGCCCACCTCCCGCCGCTGGCGCGTCAGCGTTTCCTTGGCCACGAAGAACAGGAGCACCGCTGCCACCAGCGCCAATGGCCCCGTGGCCCAGAACGCCATGCCCGGCCCGTGGACGTTGGTCAGGTACCCGCCCAGCATGGGCCCGCCGATGCCGCCCACCTCGGCCACGGTGCGCCGCACCGCCTGCAACCGGCCGCGCACGTGGGGCGGCGAGACGTCGTAGGTGGAGGTGGCGATGGAGCCCAGCGAGAGGCCGTTGGCGATGCCGATGCCCGCGCCGATGAACACCATGTGCAGCGGCACGCTGCTCAACGGCAGCAGCATGAAGGCCACGCCCGGGATCAGCGTTGAGGGCACGGTGGCCCACTTGCGCCCCTTCTTGTCCGAGAGCAGGCCGGAGGGGACGATCATCAGCAGAGAGAACACGCCGATGATGGAGAAGACCAGCCCCACCTGGGTGGAGGACATGCCCAGTTCATCAGCGGCGTACACCGGCATGATGGCCTGGTAGACCATCCGGTAGGTCATCATGGACAGGGTGGCGAAGACGAAGATGGCGTAGGAGAGGCGCAGGGCCGGGTCGATGGCGAGGAATATCTCGCGCAGCCCGCTCACCCATCCCAGGGGGCCTCGCCGAGCGGGGCCCGTGCGCGCGGGGGCCTCGTGGCGGTGGTGCGGTGGGGTGGTCATCATCCGCCCCAGCACCAGCACCACCAGCGCCACCGCCAGGTAGAAGACGAACACGCCCCGATAGCCGAATCCGTCGGTGATGAGCCCACCCACCACCGCGCCCGTGGACTGGCCCACGGCGTGGAAACCCATGAAGCCCGATAGCAACCGGCCGCGCTGGTCGGAGCGCACCAGCTCCACGCCCGTGATCTCTCGCCCCATCTGCCAGAAGGCATCGCCCACGCCCAGGACGAACACGATGCCCAGTAGCACGACGAACCAGGGGGTGAGCAGCGCACCCAGGGCGGAGAGCGCCAGCACCACGGGGCCGACGGTCACCGCCAGGCGTGGGCCGAACCGGTCCACCACCATCCCGCCCACCACCATGCCGCCGAAGCGGCCGATGCCGTAGGCGGTGATGACCTGCGCCGCCGCGCCCGCCGAGACCCCAAAGGCATCGTCCAGCGCCGGGATCGTGGGCACCAGCGTCCCCTGCCCCGCCCCCACCAGCACCGTGGCGGTGTAGAGCAGGATGAGCTGGCGCACCAGTGGGCGCTCACGCACCGCCCGCAGTGCTGCGGCCGGGCTAGGCATGGGCGGCGTCCGTGGCGGGCGATGCGCCAGGGTGGCGAGCCAGGGCCACCAGCCCCGCCGCCGCCAGGAGCAGGACGCTGAAGGTGAGGAACACCAGGGTGTAGGAACCGCCGGTGAAGTCATACAGCACGCCGCCGAAGAGCGCACCCGCAGCGTTGCCCAGCATCAGCGCCGGGTGCGCTAGGCCGCGGATGGTGCCCACCGAGCGCCGCCCGTAGAAGCCCGCGTAGATCACCGGCTGCAACGTGAACATGCCGCCGAACACCGCTCCGTCGGCCAGCCCGTACACCACAGACCACCCGTTGGGGGGCGTGATGAGGGCAACGGCCATGACGGCGGCACCATACACCATGAACGCCCCCGTGACGGCGCGCGCGCCCATGCGCCGGTGCATGCGCGCTGCCACGAACCCGCCCACCGCCATGCCCGCGCCGAACCCCATGAGAATCGGCCCCACCCACACCGGGCTCAGGCCCCGCTCGGTGAAGAAGGGGATGCGGTGCAGCCCCATGCCGCCCCCTGCGAACAGGCCCAGCGCCGAGGCCATCATCAGCGCCCAGAACGCCTGGGTGCCCAATGCCTGGCGCGCCGTCCACTCCGGTTCTGCCGGCGTCCCCTCGGCGGGTCTGCGTCCGTCGGGCTCCATGCCCACGTCCTCGGGCCGCCGGGCCACCACCACCAGCAGCGGCACCACCGCCGTCGCCAGCACCGCGATGCCCATCACGGTGGCCGCGAGTTTCCAGCCGGAGACGGCGATGAGCACCCCCGCCAGCGCGGGCCAGAGGCCCAGCCCCACCCGCGATGCCGCCAGCATCAGCGCGGTGGCCGTGGCGCGGCGTGCGATGAACCAGTTGGCCACCACAGTGGGGCCCACCAGGTGCTCGAAGTTCATCATCATCGTGCGGCCCATGGCGTAGAAGACGTAGAAGGCGAACAGGCTGCCCATGTTGGCCATGCCCAGCAGGCCCAGACCCATGAACACCGTGCCCAGTGTGAAGAGCCAGCGCGCCCCGTAGCGGTCCGTCAGCCGTCCGAAGAGCGGGCCCGCCGCCGCCGCGCCCACGGTGCCGAAGGAGATGGCGGCGCTGATGGCCGTGCGCGACCAGCCGTGCTCACGGGAGAGGGGCTCAACGAAGGCGGAGAAGGTGGAAACAGCGTAGGTCATGGCCGCCAGCACCGTCAGCGAGACGGAGGCAGAAACGGCCCAGCCGTAGTAGAAGGACCCGCGCGCGATGGCGCGGGCGATGGGGTTGAGGGTGGGGGCGCTCAAGGTACGGGGTCATAATACTCCCCGCTCCCTTCGGTCGCTCGTCTCAAGGGGGATACCCCCTGGGCGCTGCGCGCCGAACCCCCGTCTACGCGCCCTGCCGGGCGCTCAACGTGGGGCCTGCAGCCCCGCTCGCTGCGCTTGCACAGAGCAGCCCGCATAGTTCGGAAGCTGTAGTGGGGCGCAGCCCCAAGAGCGCCGAAGGCCAGCGATTGTCCGGGCTAGAGGGGTGCAGTGGGAGAGGGCACCTCTGCCCGCCGGGGGTAGGCCCAGCGCGTCAGCGCGGGCCGAGGGGGTGTCCCCCTCCGTTCGAGCGAGCGCGTAGCGAGCGGGGAACCCATGCGCCTGCACCAGCCTCTTCCTCTATACTGCGCGTGCGGCGCACGCGCCCGACCCTCATGCGACGGAGGCCCCCCGTGACCACTCCCGCCCGCCACCTGGAGCAGGTGGACATGACCAAGATCGTCTCGCTGGCCAAGCGCCGGGGGTTCGTCTTCCCCGCCAGTGAGATCTACGGTGGGGTGGGCTCCACGTGGGACTACGGGCCGCTGGGCGTGGAGCTCAAGCGCAACGTCAAGGAGGAGTGGTGGACCGCCATGGTGCGCTCCCGCGATGACGTGGTGGGGCTGGACTCGGCCATCATCCAGGCCCCGCAGGTCTGGCAGGCCTCCGGCCACGCAGAGGGCTTCACCGACCCCTTGGTGGAGTGCCCCACCTGCCACAAGCGCTTCCGGGCCGACCACCTGGATGATGCCACCCGCTGCCCCGATGACGGCGCGGCCCTCTCGGCTCCGCGCCTGTTCAACCTTATGTTCAAGACCTTCGTGGGCCCGCTGGAGGAATCGGCCAACCAGGTGTGGCTGCGCCCGGAGACGGCCCAGGGCATCTTCATCAACTTCGATAACGTGCAGACGGCCACCCGCCTCAAGCTGCCCTTCGGCATCGCGCAGGTGGGCAAGTCGTTCCGCAACGAGATCACGCCCGGCAACTTCATCTTCCGCACCCGCGAGTTCGAGCAGATGGAGATGGAGTTCTTCTGCAAGCCCGGTGAGGACGACCACTGGCACGAGCACTGGATAGAGCAGCGCTGGAACTGGTACGTGGGCCTGGGGCTGCGCCCGGAGCGCATGCGCCTGCGCCCCCACGAGCAGGATGAACTGGCACACTACGCCAAGGGCACCTCGGACATCGAGTACCTGTTCCCGTGGGGGTGGGCGGAGCTGGAGGGCATCGCCAACCGCACCGACTTCGACCTGGGCCGCCACGAGCAGCACTCCGGCCACAACATGAAGTACTTCGACCAGGAGGCCAACGAGCACTACTGGCCGTACGTCATCGAGCCGGCGGCGGGCGTCGACCGCGCCGCCCTGGCCTTCCTGGTGGACGCCTACGACGAGGAGCCCGCCCCAGAGGGGAAGAAAGAGGACGCGCGAACGGTGCTCCACCTGCACCCGGACCTGGCGCCCATACAGGTGGCCGTGTTGCCCCTCTCACGCAACGAGAAGCTGGCCGAGGCCACGGCCAAGGCGCTGGGCGCCCTGCGCGGGCGCTTCGCCGTGGCCCACGACGACGCCCAGTCCATCGGGCGCCGGTACCGGCGCCAGGACGAGGTGGGCACACCTCTGTGCGTGACGGTGGACTTCCAGACCGTGGAGGAGGACAACGCCGTCACCATCCGCAACCGCGACGCCATGACCCAGGTGCGCGTGGGACTCGACCGGCTGGAGGATGCGGTGCGCGCCGGGCTGCGGGAGATGGGCTCCAAGCGGGTCTAGCGGGAGGAGCATGCCGACGTACACCGGAGCGCCTGCGGGGCGCAGATGGCCGATGCGGCGGCGGGCCTGCCCGCAGTGGTCACCGACTCCGTGGGCGCGGCGATGCACATCGCTGCTTCGCTCCCCGCCCCCGCGGGCGCGGCGCTGGCGGCGGCCGCCCAGTCAGCCTTCATCTCCGGCATGGGCGTAGCCACCCTCACCGGCTCGGGACTCTCCGCCGCCGCCGCAGTGCTGGCGGCCTGGCGTCTGCCCCACCGGGACGCGGGGCACGGGCCGGACGCAGACAGCGGGCCTGCTGCCTAGGGCCCCCCGCGTGCTAGCCTAGCCCCATGCGAGTGCTGCACCTGGCGGACGTGCACATCGGCGTGGAGCGCTACGGCCACCCGGCGACGGAGGCCGACATCGAAGCGTTGCCCGCGCACTTCGCGCCGGGGGCGGAGCGCTCGGCCTACCTGGGCATGCCCACACGCCTGCTGGACTTCCTGTGCGCGCTGGACGAGGCCGTGGCCTACGCCCTGGACAACGGGGTGGACGCGGTGCTGTTCGCGGGCGACGCCTACCGCTCGCGCGACCCGTCCCAGACCCACCAGCGCGAGTTCGCCCGGCGCATCGCACGCCTCTCGGCGGCGGGGGTGCCCGTCCATCTGACCGTCGGCAACCACGACCTGCCCCACGTTGCTGGGCGCGCCACGGCGCTGGAGATCTTCCCCACCCTGGACGTGGCCAACGTCACCGTGGGGGCCAGCGTCGAAACCCACGTCATCTCCACGCGCTCCGGGCCGCTCCAGGTGGTCAGCGTGCCGTGGGTGCGCATCGGCTCCTTCATGGCGCGGGAGGAGACGCGCGGGCTCACGCTGGAGCAGGTGCGCCAGCAGGTGGAGGAGCGCCTCGCCCACTTCCTGGCCGAGGAGGTGGCACGCCTGGACCCGGCGCTCCCCGCAGCCCTGTGCGCCCACGTGAACATCGCCGGGGCTACGGCCGCGTCGGAGCGCTCCATGATGCTGGGCAACGACCACGTGCTGGGCCTGGGCACCGTGGCGATACCGGCCTTCGACTACGTGGCCCTGGGCAACATCCACAAGCACCAGGTGCTGGCCCAACGTCCCCCCGTGGTCTACCCCGGCTCCATCGAGCGGGTGGACTTCTCCGAGGAGTCTGAGGACAAGGGGTTCGTCATCGTCGAGCTGGACCCGGCCCGCCCGCAGGGCGAGCGGGTGAGCGAGTGGCATCTGGTGCCCGTGGACGCGCGGCCCATGCGCACCCTCGCCGTGCGCGTGGCCTCCGGCGCCGAGCCCACGGCCGCCGCGCTGGCGGCCATCGAGCGCGAGGATGCTGATGAGCTGGCGCGGGCCATCGTGCGCATGCGGGTGGAGATGGAGGCGGAGGCCGAGCCCGGCTTCCGGGAGGCCGATGTGCGCCGGGCGCTGGCGGGCGCGTGCTTCCACGTGGCGGGGGTGGAGCGGGCCGTGGAGCGCGGCTCACGGGCACGCCTCTCCTCTGGCGAGGCCTCGGGCATGGGGCCGCTGGAGGCGCTGGGGCGCTACCTCGCCGCGCGCAACGTCAGCACCGAACGCGAGGCCGAACTGACGAGATACGCACGCGCTGTCCTTGAAGAGGAGATGGAAACCGGCGCAGACTAGGGCCACCCTCGCCGCAGGAGGCACCCATGCAATCCAGCGCCTACCCCGTCCAGGTCACCGGTACCCTTACCGAGCCGCTCTCCCGCTGGCTCTGGTTGGTGAAGGTCATCCTGGTCATCCCCCACATCATCGTGCTCGCGGTGCTGGGATGCATCGCCATGCTGTTCGTGGTGCTGGCCTCCTTCGCGGTACAGTTCACCGGGCGCTACCCGCGCCTGCTGTTCGACTTCAACGTGGGCGTGCTGCGCTGGGGGTGGCGCGTCTCGTTCTATACGGCGGGCACCTTCGCCACCGACGCTTACCCGCCCTTCACCATGAAGGAGGGCGGGTACCCCGCCGACCTGGCGGTGGAGTACCCGGAGCGGATGCACCGGGGCCTGGTGCGCATCAAGTGGGTGCTGGCCCTCCCACAGTTCTGGATCGTCAGCATCTTCTCCGACCTGATCCAGTTGCTGGCGCTCATCGCCGCCGTCGTGGTGCTGTTCACCGGGCGCTACCCCGCCGGGCTGTTCGAGTTCCTCATGGGGCTCAACCGGTGGAGCTGGCGCGTGATCGCCTACGCCTTCCTGCTTACCGACAAGTACCCGCCGTTCAGCCTGAAGTAGGGGCCTAGTGCCCCGGCCCCTGGCGGCGGGTCTGCTGACGGCGCAGGACGATGCCCTCGGCGGCGTACTCCACGGCCTGCTCAAGCATGCGGCGCATGTCGGAGCCGGGGGCGAAGTTGGGTGAGTACGGCCCCATGGTCAGGCGCGAACCGCGCGCCAGTTCGTACCCCTTGCGCGCCTTTTCGGCCACGCCCAGGGCCTGCCCGCCCGCGGACTTGATGACGGACATGCACGGGATGTCCGAGGGGCCGTCACCGATGTAGACCATGTTGGCCAGTGCCACCCGGCGCTCCTCCGGGGCAATGGCATCGTTCACGGCATACGGGGTGCGGCGCAGCTCCAGCGGGCCTATCCCCTTGTTGATGGCGTAGATGAACTTGGTCTTCTCGGTGAACGTCACGGACGCCTTGACGCCCGTGGGCAGCCCTTCATCGTCATACGCCAGGTCGCACGCGTAGATACCATCCACCGCCCCTGCCAGCGCGGTGCCCTCCAACACGTCACGCATGCCCGCCGAGATGACGTAGAACTCCACGCGCACCCCCGCGTCGGCGAAGCGCGGCTCAGCCTTGATCGCGGCGCGCACCTCATCGAACATGGCAGGCAGGCCGGGGAAGAGGCCCACGCGCTCCCCGATGGCCCGCAGCCCATCGCGGGTGGGGCCACCGTTGGCGCGGGCGTGGGCGACGATGCGGGAGAGGTACGCGAGGGGCGGGTCCCACCCCTCCCCCACCAGCCGGTCCTGCTCACGCCAGAAGGCCGCCGTGTCCACGCCCATCTCGCGCAGGGCGAAATCGGTGGTGTCCGGCGCCAGGGTGCCGTCACAGTCGCAGATCACCGCAACGATGGGCTCCACGCTAGCCGCCCCTCCCGTTGGCCCCGCCCTGCTCGCCCCGCGCCTGCTGCTGGAGCTCGTAGAGGCGGTTCAGCGCCTCCAGGGGGGTGAGGCCGTTCACGTCCAGCGCCCGCAGCGCCTCCTCCACCGCTGACGGCTGGGGTTGCCCTCCTGGTATCAGACCGGGGAGGCCCAGCTGGGCGGCATGCTCGCCGGGCAGGCGCTTCTTGCGCCCAGTCCCGTTGCCCTGCTCGTGGTGCGCCAGCAGTTCCCAGGCGCGCGCCACCACGGGGCGCGGGAGCCCCGCCAGCTGGGCCACGTGGACACCGTAGGAGCGGTCGGCCCCACCGGGGACGATGCGGTGGAGGAACACCACGCCGCCGTCCTCCTCGGCCACGGCAACGGAGTGGTTGCGCACGCGGGGCAGGCGCCCGGCCAGGGCGGTCAGTTCGTGGTAGTGGGTGGCGAAGAGGGTGCGGGAGCCCAGGCGCGGGTCGTTGTGCAGGTGCTCGGCCACGGCCTGGGCGATGGAGAGGCCGTCGTAGGTGGAGGTGCCGCGCCCTATCTCGTCCAGCACCACCAGGGAGCGGCGGGTGGCGTGGTGGAGGATGCTGGCCGTCTCCACCATCTCCACCATGAAGGTGGATTGGCCCGCAGCCAGGTCGTCCTGCAACCCCACGCGGGTGAAGATGCGGTCGGCGAGGCCCACGTGCGCGGCGTCCGCTGGGACGAAGGAGCCCACCTGGGCCAGCAGAACGATGAGCGCCACCTGGCGCATGTAGGTGGACTTACCCGCCATGTTGGGCCCCGTGAGGATGATGACCTGCCCTGCGTCCGGCCCATCGTCCGCTACGGCTCTGCCCTGGGGAGCGGCGCGCAGCGCCGTGTCGTTGGGCACGAAGGCCCCCTCCGGCAGCATCCGCTCCACCACGGGGTGGCGCCCGTTGCGGATGATGAGCGCGTCGCCCTCATCCAGGGTGGGCCGCACGTAGCCGAAGCGGCTGGCGGCATCGGCCAGGGCGGTGAATACGTCCAGCGCAGCCACGGCACCGGCGGTGCGCCGGACACGCGACGCGTCGTCCGCCACCTGGCGGCACAGCTGGCGGTAGAGGGCCTGCTCCAACTCCTCCATGCGTTCGCCGGCGTTGAGCACGCGTGATTCGTGCTCCTTCAGCTCCGGGGTGTAGTAGCGCTCGGCGTTGGCCAGGGTCTGGCGGCGGATGTAATCCTCCGGCACCGCGTCCCGGTGGGCGTTGGTGACCTCCAGGTAGTAGCCGAACACCCGGTTGTAGCCCACCTTGAGGGAGGCGATGCCCGTGCGTTCGCGCTCGCGCCGCTCCAGCCCCGCGATGTAGGAGCGGGCATCGCGCGCCGCATCGCGCAGCTCGTCCATCTCCGGGTTGAAGCCCGCGCGCACCACCTTCCCGCCACCCACCTCTCCCTGGGGTTCCTCCTCCAGCGCGTCGGTGAGCAGCGCCAGCGTCGCGGCGCACGGGTCCAGGTCCCCCGCGAGCCAGCCCAGGGCATCGCCCGCCTCGGCCACCGCCTCACGGATGGCCGGCACCCGCTGGAGGGAGCGGCGCAGCGCCGCCAACTCACGGGGGGCGGCGGCGCCCGCGCCCGCACGGCCTACGGCGCGCTCCATGTCCGTCACCTCGGCCAGCAGGTCCCGCAGGCCCTCGCGGCGCAGACTGGAGGCGTGAAGCCACGCCACCGCATCCTGGCGCTGGGCCAGTGCGCCCAGATTCAGCAGCGGCTGGCCGAGCCACCGGCGCAGCGTCCGCGCGCCCATGGGGGTACGCGTGCGGTCCAGCACCGAGAGCAGCGTGCCGGTACGCGCCCCCCAACGGCCCGCCTCGAACAGCTCCAGGTTGCGCCGGGTCTGGGGGTCTAGCGCCATGAACGCGCCCGTCGCATAGGTGCGCAGGCCCGTGAGCAGGGCCAGAGCCGCACGGTGCGTCTCGCCCAGGTAGTCCACGATGGCGGCGGCAGCGGCCGTCGCCAGGGGCATCGATTCGCACCCGTAGGCGTCCAGGCTGCTCACCCCGAAGTGGGCCAGCAGACGCCTGCGCGCCTCACGGGGAGCGAAGGCCGCGTCGGGCAACGGCGTGAGCGTCATCGCCTCCGCATCCACCGGCACCTCACCCACCCCGCTCACCGCCACCAGCACCTCGCGTGGGTCCAGGCGCGCCAGCTCGCGGGCCATGTCCTCCAGCGCAACCTCCGTAACGGCGAACTCGCCGGTGGACACGTCCGCGTGGGCCACGCCCGCGCGCTCCCCGTCCAGTGCCACGGCGGCCAGGTACGTGTTGGCCGCCTCCTCCACCAGCCCCGGCTCCAGCACCGTGCCGGGGGTGACCACCCGCACCACATCGCGCTCCACCAGCCGCTTGCCGTCGGGCTCGGACACCTGCTCGCAGATGGCCACCCGATGGCCCTTGCGGATCAGGCGGCCCAGGTAGGCGTCGAGGGCGTGGTAGGGGATGCCCGCCAGGGGCACCACCTCCCCGCCGCCCATGTCGCGCTGGGTGAGGACGATCTCCAGGTCGCGCGCGGCGATGCGCGCGTCCTCATCGAACGTCTCGTAGAAGTCGCCCATGCGGAAGAGGAGGAGCGCGCCGGGGTGGCGCGCCTTCATCTCCAGGTACTGCGTGCGGACCGGCGTAGGCACGGGCCGATTCTAGCGGGGGAGTCCCCGCCCGGCTACGCCGGGCTCGATTGAAGGGGGACACCCCCTGGGCGCCCTGCGGGCGCCGAACCCCCGGCGGGGAGAGGTGCCCTCTCCCACTGCACCCCTCTAGCCCGAATTATCCCTGGCAATGGACGTTCTTGAGGCTGCGCCTCACTACAAGTCCCGAGGTATGCGATCGCCCAGCGAGCGGGGCCGCAGGCCCCACGTTGAGCGCCCGGCAGGGCGCGTAGACGGGGGTAGGCGCGCCAGCGCCGAAGGGGGAGCCCCCCTTTATCAAGGCTGCCGCAGGCAGCCGGGAAGCCAAGCCCGCGGCTAGGCCGCGGGCGGCGGGCCCACTCGCCGCCCGCGCAGCGGTATCTCCCGCAGCACCAGGGAGAGCGCCAACCCCGTCAGGGCGATGACCAGCGCCACCACGAACACCTGGTGCACGCCGGAAGCCAGCGCCTCCCGCATGGCGGTGAACACTCCCGTCAGCGTCCCTGCGGGGTCGGGCGTGCCCTCTAGGGCCGACAGCGCCGCCTCGCGTGCCTGGGGGTTCACCAGCGCCTGCGGGTCGGCCAGCAGCGCCTGAGCAGCGGGTGGCAGACCCTCCAGCGCCGGGGCCATGGCTCGCCCAACGGCGGCGCCCATCAGCGAACCCATCACCGCCACGCCGATGGTGCCTCCGATGGAGCGGAAGAACTGCACCGAGGCCGTGACCACGCCCACTACCCGCTGGGGGAAGGCGTTCTGCACGGCGATGATGAAGGTGGGGAAGCTGATGCCCAGCCCCGCACCCATGATGACCATGTTGCGGATAACGTCCCGATGCGGTGTGCCGACGCCCATGCGGGTGAGCAGGAACATGCCACCCGTCATGACGGCCAGGCCCCCCACGGCGGACAGCTTGTAGCGCCCGGTGCGGGAGATGACCTGCCCGCCCAGGGCGCTGGCGGCCACGATGGACAGGCTCATGGGGATGAGCACCGCGCCGGAGTTGGTGGCCGAGGCGCCGGAAACCCCCTGGATGAACAGGGGAAGGAAGACGATGCCGCCGAACATGGCGATGCCCGTGAGGAACACGATGCCCACCGCCACGGGGTAGACCGGGTTGGTGAAGAGCCAGAGGGGCAGGATGGGCTCAGCGGCGCGCCTCTCGACGAACAGGAACAGCGCGATGAGCGCCAGCGCGCCCGTCAGCATGCCAATGATCTGGGCCGAGCCCCACGCGTAGGTGGAGCCAGCCCAGGTGAACGCGAGCATCAGCACGACGACGGCCCCCACCAACACTCCAGCGCCCAGCCAGTCGATGGAGGGGCGGCCCTGGTGACGGCGGGTGCCCGGCATACCCGCCATCAGTACGGTCAGAGCTGCGGCGGCCACGGGCACGTTGATGAAGAACACCCAGCGCCAGGAGAGGTTGTCGGTGAGGAAGCCGCCCGCCAGCGGGCCGACGACCGAAGCCAGGCCGAAGGTTGCCCCGAACAATCCCTGCCAGCGCCCGCGCTCGCGGGGCGGGAACAGGTCGGCGATGACGGCGAAGGCGTTGCCCATGAGCACAGCGGCGCCCAGGCCCTGCACGCCACGGAAGGCGATGAGCTGGGCCATGGAGACGGCCAGGCCCGAGAGCACCGAGCCCACGGTGAAGATGACCAGGCCCGCCGCGAAGAGCCACTTACGCCCGTACAGGTCCGACAACTTGCCGGCGATGGGCACCCCTGCCGTGGAGGCCAGCAGGTATGCCGTGACCACCCAGGAGAAGTGGGCGAAACCACCCAGTTCGGCCACCACGCGGGGGAGGGCCGTGGCGACGATGGTCTGGTCCAGGGCGGCCATGAACAGCCCCAGCAGAACGGCGGCCAGCACCACCATCTTGGCTCGGTGGGTCAGGCCGCCATAAAGCAGGTCGTCGTGGGGAGCGGGAGCACTAGCCACGGACGTTGCGCATACGGACTCAGTCCTCCGACTTCCAGAACCGCTCGTCCAGCACGTTCCACCCCGCACCGCCCAGCCGCGTCTTGATGTCCTCGATCATGCCGGGGTTGCCGCACAGGTAGATCAGCGTGTCGTCCTTGGGCAGCGACCACTTGTCCAGGTACTCGTCCAGGATGGTGTTCACGCGGCCCGTGGGGCCCGTCCAGCCGTGGTTGCGCTCGGCCTGCGGACGCGAGACGGTGGCGACGAAGGTCACCAGCTCCGGGCGGCGCTCGGCCAGGCGCTCGAACTCCGTTTCGTACACGAACTCGTCCTGGTGGCTGGCGCCCTCCAGCACGTAGAAGTGGTGGCCGCGCACGTTGTCCTTCTGCGCCTGGCGCACCATGCTGATGAAGGGCGCGACGCCCGTCACCGTGCCCACCATCACGTGGTGGTGGTACTTGGGGTTGAAGGTGAAGATGCCCTTGGCCTTGGGCCGGTAGGAGACGTAGTCACCCACGTGCAGGTTCCACAGCACCGGGGTGAGCTTGCCGCCGTACTCCGGGAGCACGTACTCGATGAACAGCTCGATGCGGTGCTCGTAGGGGGCCGAGGCGATGGAGTAGGGGCGCTCGATGCCCGCCTTGCCGATGGTGATGTACTGGCCCGGCTTGAAGCGGAAGGGCTCGTCGGGCTTGAGCCAGATGAGGAACAGATCCTCGGCCACCTCCTGCTTCTTGACGATCCACGCCTTGGGCAGCTGCTCCAGCCGCGCCTGCGCCTCGGGGGTGCCTTCCTGCATGGTCATGCCTGGGCCCCCTGCTCGCGCTCGATGCGCACGGGGCGCGCGTCGAGCCGGGGTATGCGGTTCATGGGGTCGGGGTCGGCAGAGGCGTCGGCCTCCACGGCCAGGGCCCCGAACAGGCTGGTGAGGGAGACGACCCCCTCCAGCGTCTCATCGCTGATGCGCACGTACCCACCCTGGCGCCAGCCGGAATCGGCAACTGCCCACACGTGCTCTCCGTCGGTGAGCCCCGCGCGCTCGGCGTCCGCCGGGTGCAGGACGAACTCCTCGGCGCGGGCCACCCGGTTGCGCTTCCCGTCGGAGGCGACGCCCGCATCGCGCCCCGGCTGCACCAGCACCCGACCGTGGGCCAGCATCAGCGGGAACTCATCGCTGGTGCGCTCGGGGCGCGCGTAGAGGGTGAGCGGGGCCAGCACCGGGCGGGTGTCCGGGTAGGGCCAGCGGGTGCCCTGGCGCACGTCCTCGGAGTAGAGCACCTGGGTGGGCTGGGGGTTGGAGGTGTCGGGCTTGGCCGACCGGACGGTATCGTCCAGCAGGCCCGCGTAGGTGATGCCCGCGTACTGCGGCACCGCCTGGGCTATTTCCTCCAGCACCGTCTCCGGTCCGGCCCAGCTGAATCCGCGCGCCCCCATGGCCGTGGCCAGGTCACCGATGAGCGCCACGTCAGAGCGGGCCTGGGAGTTGTGCGGGCACACCACCGGCACCAGCGCCTGCACGCGGCGTTCAAGGTTGGTGTAGGTGCCGGTCTTCTCCGCCCAGACGGTGGCGGGGAAGACCACGTCGGCCTGCTCGGTGATGGCCGAGGGGAAGGCATCGGACACGGCCAGGAACTGAAGGTTGGCGAAGGCCCCGGCCACATCGCCCAGAGAGCCGTCGGCCATGGCGGCGTGGGTGCCCAGCACCAGCATCGCCCGCACCGTCCCGTCTGAGGCCCCGCGCACGATGTTCACGTTGCCCCGCCCCTCGGCGGTGGGCAGGCTCACGCCCCACAGTGCGCCCAGCCGCTCGCGGGCCGCACCGTCGCGCACGAAACTGTGGCCGGGCAGCGACATGGACCACACGCCCATGTCCCATGCGCCCTGCACGTTGGCTCCGGCCATCAGCGGCATGAGCCCCGCTCCGGGGACGCCCACGTTGCCCGTCACCACAGCCAGGGCCGTGGCGGCGCGGCCCAGGTTGCGCCGGGTGCCGTGGGCGGTGGAGTCGGCGGCGTAGAGGGTGGCCGCCGGGCCGCCGGTGGCGTACAGCTCGGCGGCGGCGCGCAGCTGCTCGGCAGGCACGCCGGTCACGTCCTCGACGGCCTCCGGGGTGAACGCCTCCAGGGAGGCGGCCAGGTCGTCGAACCCGTCGGCGCGGCCCGCAACCTCGGCGGGGTCGGCCAGGCCCAGGTCCAGCACCGCCTTGAGCATCCCACCCACCACAGCGCCCTCGGTGCCGGGGTACGGGCGCAGCCACAGGGCGGCGTAGCGGGTGAGCTCCACCTCGCGAGCGTCCACCACGATGAGCTTCTGGGTGCCCGCGCGCACCGCTTGCTTGATGGGCACCGCCACCACGTTCTGGTCCTCGGTGGGGTTGGCGCTCACGGCCAGCACCACCTTGGAGGAGCGCAGCTCCTGCACGGAGAGGGTGCCCGCGAAGACGCTGAACACGTCCTGGATGCCCTCGGCCACGCCGGGGCGGTCGTTGGAGGCCATGTCCACGGAGTTGGAGCCCATGACCGCGCGGGCGAACTTCTGCGCCGCGTACAGCTCCTCGTTGGTCTCGCGCCCGCCGGTGAGCAGGGCAAAGGCGCCCTTGTGCGGGGCCAACCCCTCGGCGGCGGCGGCGATCGCCTCCTCCCAGGTGGCCTCGGTGAGCACGCCGTCGCGGCGCACCAGCGGGGTGCGCAGGCGGCGCTTGTCGTTGACGTAGGTGTAGCCGAACTTGCCCCGGAAGCACGCCTGCCCCTTGTTCACCGGGGAGTTGAGCTCAGGGATGGCCCGCACCACCCTGCCCTGCCTGTTCACCTCGTAGGTCATGGTGCAGCCCACGGGGCACTCCCCGCACACCGACTGCACCGTGCGGGTGGCGCGCTCCCACTTGTTGTCCGTCTCGGTGAGAGCGCCCACGGGGCACACGTCCAGGCACGCCCCGCAGAACTCGCACCCCGCCTCCAGCAGCGATTCGCCCAGCACCGTGCCCACCAGCACCTGGCCGGCGCGCTCGGTCATGCCCAGGGCCACGTCGCCCCGCAGCTCATCGCAGGCGCGCACGCACCGCGCACACACGATGCACAGGTTGTAGTCGCGGTCGTAGAAGGGGTCCTTGGTCTCCACCTGGAGGCCCCGGTACTGGAAGGTCAGCGGGGAGACCTGCGGCTGCGGGTGGAAGCGGGTGGTGTCCTTGAGCTCGCACCGCTCGTTCTTGGGGCAGGTGACGCACCGGTCCAGCACGTCCACGTGGCGCAGGCACACGTCCTGCGGCCCGCACAGGTCGATGCGGTGACAGGTGAGGCACCCATGGGGGTGCTCGGAGAGCAGCAGGTCCAGCGTGGTGGAGCGCACGCCCTCGGCGGGGGCGGCTACGGTGTTCACCACCATGCCATCGCGCACCGGCAGGGTGCAGGCGGCGGGGGTGCCACGCTGGCCCTCCACCTCCACCACGCACATGCGGCATGCCCCATAGGGCTTCATGCCGGGGTGGTAGCAAAGGTAGGGGATGTAGACCCCGGCCTCGTTGGCAGCCTGGATCAGCATCTTGTCGGGGGTGGTCTCGACCTCGACCCCGTTGATGGTCAGCTTGACCGGGTCAGACATAGTCTACTCCCCCGCGCCAGCGCCGATGGGGCGCGGACGAGCCACGAAGTCAGCCCTGACGGCGGCGGTGGGCGTCTCGCCCTCCAGCTGCGCGCCCCGGCGGGTGTTGCGCGGGCCCACGAACCGGCCGATGGGGATGGGCCCCTGGCCAGAGGCCTGCGCCTCGAACTCCTCCTTGAAGAAGCGCAGCGCCGAGGCCACCGGGTTGTAGCCCAGCTGCCCGTGGCCGCACAGGGAACCGGCGCGCATGTTGTTGCCCACCCGCTCCATCAGCGCCCAGTCACCCGGACGCCCCTCCCCGGCGCACAGCCGCTCCAGCACCTCCAGCAGGTGGGAAGAACCCAACCGGCACGGGAAGCACTTGCCGCACGACTCCAGCTGGTCGAAGGCCACCAGCACGCGGATCAGGTCCACCACCGAACGCCCCTCGTTGCACACGATGAGCCCGCCGGAGCCGAACATGGCCCCCGCCGCCACCATGGCATCGAAGTCCAGGACGATGTCCAGCTGGTCCGCCGGCAGCACCCCTCCCAGGGGCCCGCCCGTCTGAAGGAACTTGATGGGCCGGCCGTCCGGGTCCCCGCCGCCCAGCTCCTCCACCACCTGACGCATGGTCAGGCCGAAGGGCACCTCCACCAGCCCGGGGTAGCGGATGTCGCCCGAGAGGCACGCGATGGCGGTGCCGGGCGACTTCTCGGTGCCGATGGACAGGAACCAGTCGGCCCCCCGGCGCACGATCTCCGGTGCGTAAGAGAGCGTCTTGATGTTGTTGATGTTGGAGGGCTTGCCCCACACGCCGTAGGCCGCAGGGAAGGGCGGACGGAAGCGGGGCATGGAGCGGCGGCCCTCGATGGCCTCCATCAGCGCCGTCTCCTCACCCGCCACGTACGACTCGCCCACCAGGGCCACCTCCATGTGGAAGGTGAAGCCGGAGCCGAGGATGTCCTCCCCCAGCAGGCCGTGCTCGTAGGCCGCCTCGATCGCCGCGCGGGTGCGCTCGATGGGCGCCTCGTGGCCGTCGCGGATGAAGACGATGCCATTGGATGCCCCGCAGGCGAAGCCCGCGATGGTGCACCCCTCCACCAGGGTGTAGGGGTCCGAGTCCAGGATGGTCTTGTCGTTGAAGGCGCCCGGGTCGCCCTCCTCGCAGTTGCACAGGATGTACTTGACCGGCGAGGGGTTGCCCGCAAGGAAGCTCCACTTGGTGCCCGTGGAGAAGGCGGCTCCGCCCCGCCCACGCAGGTTGGAGCGCTTCACCTCGTCCACCAGGGCGGTGCGCTCCATGCCCAGGGCCCGGTCGAGCCCCGCGTAGCCGCCACGAGCGATGTACTGGAGGATGTCCGAGGGGTCGATATGGCCCGCGTTGCGCAGCGCCACCCGCACCTGCTTCACCATCATGGGCAGGTCGTCCAGGGCGGGGACGCCGGGCACGGCGCCCTCGATCACCGCCAGCGCCCGCGAGGCGACGGGCCGTCCGCCCGTCACGTGTTCAGCCACCAGTTCCGGCACGTCCTCCGGGCCCACGTTGCCGTAGAGCACGCGCGGGCCGCCGGGCGCCTGGATGTCCACCAGGGGCTCGGCGTAGCACAGGCCCAGGGTGCCCACCTCGGAGATGGTCGCGTCCACACCGGTGCGGGCGATGTCGTGCCGCAGCGCGCCCAGCGTATCGCGCGCACCGGATGCCAGGCCCATGAGTCCCGTGCCCACCCGCACCCACGGGCGCGCGGCGAGATCGGCCACATGGTCAGCGGCGCGCTGGGAGAGCGCCTCGTACGCCTCGCTCACGCCTTACCCCCATCGCCTTTGGCGTTCTTCTTCTTGGCCGGCTTCTTCGCGGGCTTCTTGGCGGCCCACTTCTCGGGCGCCGCCTTGGCCTTAACGGGCTTCGCCTTGGCCGTGGCAGCGGGTTTCGCCTCCGGCTCCGCGACGGCCTCGTTGGCGGGCGCCTCGGCGGCAGGCTTGCCCGACAGCCCCGCGATGGCCGCCTCGATGCTCGCGACGCGTGCGGCGCGCTCCTCGGCGCTCTCCTCACGGAGAGCAGGCTTCGGGGCCTCCGCCACGGGCGCGCTCTCACCGGGCACGCGGTCAACGGGCATGGTCACCTTGGACTCACGCGGCGCGTACAGGTCGGCGATGGCCGAGGCCACCGCGTCCTCGCGCTGGGCACGCGCCCGGGTCGCGTTGCGGTCCACCGCCGCACGGGAGGAGCGCTCGCGCCGCTCGGCGGCCTCGCGCTCCGACTCCTCGCCCAGCCGGGCCTCCTTGGCTGCCTCCTCGTCCGCCACGCGCAGCAGCGCGATGCGCCGCTCAGCCTCGGTCAGCGAGACGCGCCCCGCCAGCTGGTGGTCGAAGGACATGGCCGGTCCGTGCGGGCACACGCCCAGGCACGGGTTGTACTTGAGGGAGATGGCCCCGTCATCCGTCTCGCCCTCGCCCTCCAACCCCAGGTGGGTCAGCAGGCCCTGGAGCAACGGCTGCGCGCCCATGACGTGGCAGGTGGGGCCCCAGCACACCTCCACCACGTGCCGGTTGGGCGGGGTGAAGCGGAAGTTGGGGTAGAAAGAGGCGATGGACCAGACGGCGCTGGCCGAGGTGTCCATGCGCTGAGCGACCTCGTCCAGGGCCTCAGCGGGCAGCCAGCCCAACTCATGGTGGGCGGCCAGCAGGCAGGAGAGCACCGTGACCGTCTTGGCGGGCTGCTCCGCGATGGCCCGGCGCGCCCGCTCGCGCAGCGTCGCGGTGTCCGCGGTCAGCCCGGCTTGGTGCTGCGGGGGGGTGGGGGTCATCGCCGCCTCGGTGGTTCGTGATTTTCCGAACGAATCACCGCCGCATGGTAGCACGCACCCCCTGAGCCAACAAGGAGAACAACAGGGAGGCGGGTGAACCGGCTACTGGGTGACGACGGTGACGCTGACCATGCCGGGGATGGCGCGGATCTCGGCCAGCATCGCCTCGGTGAGCGGGTCGTCGAAGCCCACGATCATGGTCGCCTTGCCGCGCGGGGCATCGCGCCCCACCTCCATGAAGGAGATGTTCCTATCGTGCGCCCCCGCGATGGTGCCCACCTTCCCGATCATGCCGGGCTGGTCGGTCTGGGAGGTGAAGAGCATGTAGGGGGCGGAGGGCTCCATGTCGAGGAAGAAGTCGTTGAGGCGCAGCAGGTGGACGCGCCCGTTGACGGTCGAGCCCGCGACGTAGGCCGTGCGCCCGCCCGCCTTCACCTCGACGCCCACCAGGTTCACGTACTGCCCTGCCCCATCCGGGTCCCGCTCCTGCACCACGTTGAGCCCGCGCTCCTTGGCGAACCGGGGAGCGTTGATGAGGTTCACCTTCACCTCGGACGCGGCGCCCAGCACGCCCACCAGCGCGGCGGAGGCCAGGATGCCCGCGTCGTACTCGGCGATCTCCCCCGCCACCCGCAGCGTCACCGACTCCAGCTGGCCCTCGGCGAGCTGGATGGCGATGCGGCCCATGGCCGAGGCCACGGGGATGAACGGGGCAAGCGCCGCGCGCACCCCGGCGGGCACGAAGGGCACGTTGATGGTGTACTGTGCCGCCTCGCCGCGCAGGATGGCGAGCACCTGCTCCACCACCTCCTTGGCCACCTCCACCTGCGCCTCCTCGGTGGAGGCCCCCAGGTGCGGAGTGACCACCAGGTGCGGGGCGTCCAGGAGGGAGTGGTCCTTGAGGGGCTCGGAGGTGAACACGTCCAGCCCTGCGCCCGCCACGGCGCCGGACTCCAGCGCCGCCTTGAGCAGCCCCTCGTCCACCAGACCGCCACGCGCCGCGTTGATGATGCGCACGCCCTTCTTGAGCTTGGGGAACTCCGGTGCCCCGATCAGCGCCTTGGCGCCGGGGGCCAGCGGGGTGTGGATCGTGATGTAATCCGACCCGGCCAGCAGCCGATCCATCTCCACCACCTCGGCGCCGATGGAGGCGGCCAGGTCCTTGGAGACGTAAGGGTCGAAGGCCAGCACCTTCATCTGGAAGGCGACGGCGCGCCGGGCAACCTCGGAGCCCACCTTGCCCAGGCCGATGACGCCCAGGGTCTTGTTGCGCAGCTCAACGCCCGTGAACTTGCCCCGCGTCCACTCGCCCCGGCGCATGGAGGCATCGGCCGCGGGGATGTTGCGCGAGAGCGCCATCATCAGCGCGAAGGCGTGTTCGGCGGCGGCCAGGGTGTTGCCCGTGGGGGCGTTGACCACGGCCACGCCCTTGGCGGTGGCGGCGTCCAGGTCGATGTTGTCCACACCCACCCCGGCGCGACCCACCACCTGCAGGCCAGCGGCCCTGGCCAGGACGGCTGCCGTGACCTTGGTCTCGGAGCGCACCACCAGGGCGTCGTACCCACCGATGATGGACTCCAATTCCTCCGGCTTGAGGCCGGTCTTCACATCCACGTCGTGCCCGGCAGCCTTGAGCCGGTCGATACCGGCCTGGTCGATGGGGTCGGACACGAGGATGCGCGCCATGGAGTTGCTCCCTGCGAAGAGTGCGGGCCCCGCCAGGTGGCGGGGCCCGTTGGTGCCGTCAGGTCTAGGCGGCGGGCGGGGTGAAGCCCAAATTGGGCAGCGCCTCGCGCAGCGCCGCGAACACGCCGTCGATGTCGTCCTTGGTCACATAGCCCATGTGGCCGATGCGGAATACCCGCCCGGCCAGCAGGCCGCGGCCCTCGGCGGCGATGATGTCGTACTGCTCGCGCAGCATGGTCAGCAGCGCCTCGTCGGTGATGCCCTCGGGCACGAAGGCGGCCGTCACCGTGTTGGAGGCCTGCTTCTCGTTCTTGGCCACCAGGTTGAGGCCCATCTTAATCAGCCCGGCGCGGGTGTAGCCGGCGATCTCCTTGTGGAAGGCGTAGACCGCCTGCATGTCGCGCCCGTCCAGCATCTTGCGCAGGGCGAAGTCGAGGCCATACATGATGGACACGGCCGGGGTCCAGGGCGTCTGCCCGTTCTTGAGCGACTTGCGAGCCTCCGCGACTGAGAAGTAGAACTTCGGCATCTTGGAGGTCTCCGCCGCCTTCAGCGCACGCTCGGAGAAGGAGATCATCGCCAGGCCCGGCGGGCACATCCAACCCTTCTGCGAGCCGGCCAGCACCACGTCCAGGTCCCACGCGTCCATGGGCAGCTCGATGGAGCCGAGGGAGGAGATGGCGTCCACCAGGAGCAGCTTGTCGAACTCGCCCTTGACGATGCCGGCGATGGTCTTCAGGTCGTTGGTGATGCCCGTGGAGGTCTCGTTGTGGGTGACGAGCACCGCCTTCACGGCGGGGTCATCCTTGAGCGCCTGGCGGATCGCCTCGGGGTCGGCGGCCTCCCCGTCCGGGAACTTGAGCACGTTCACCGACGCTCCGTACGCCTCGGCGATCTTGGCGTAGCGGTCGCCGAAGTTGCCCACGGTGACGGCGAGCACCCGGTCCCCCGGCGAGAGGGTGTTGACGATGGAGGCCTCCATGGCCCCGGTGCCCGAGGAGGTGAGGACGAGCACGTCGTTCTTGGTGACGAAGGCCGTCTTCAGGTTCTCGTTGATGCGCCGGATCAGCGCTGCGAACTCCACCCCCCGGTGGTCGATCATGTCCTTGGTCATCGCCTCGACGACGTCGGGGGGTACGGGGGTCGGCCCGGGCAGCCGAAGGTTGGCCATCATCGCCTCCAGGTGTGGGTACGGGTGGGAAGCACGGGAGGCGGGGCCCCCCGGCCATTGCCTCAGAGTATAGAAGAAGGGCGCGGGCGGGTTCAACCGCATGTGCGCGGCTTCACAAACCGTTGGTGCGCCCCACATCCTGATGCGCTACCATCGTCGGGCCCCCTGCGCCCCGGCCCAGGTGCGGCCCCAGCGTGTATCAGGAGGAAGCGGTGAGCCTGTACGACGAGAAGGGGCTGGATGAGGCGCGACGCCGGCGCCAGGAGTGGGAGCACGGCCCCCTCAAGCGCACGGTGGAGCGCACGCCCGAATCCCGCGAGCGGTTCGAGACCATCTCCGGCCTGCCGGTGGAGCGCCTCTACACCCCCCAGGACGTGGCGGGGCTCGACTACGGGAACGATCTGGGCGAGCCCGGCGTCTACCCCTTCACCCGCGGGGTCTACCCCACCATGTACCGGGGCCGCGAGTGGACCCGGCGGCAGATCGCCGGGTTCGGCACGGCCAAGTCCACCAACGCGCGCTACAAGTACCTGCTGGCCCACGGCCAGACGGGCCTGTCCACGGACTTCGACCACCCCACCCTCACCGGCTACGACTCGGCCCACCCCCTGGCGGAGGGTGAGGTGGGCCGGTTGGGCGTGGCCATCGACACGCTGGCGGACATGGCGGACCTGTACGAGGGGATAGCGCTGGATGAGGTGAGCATCTCGCTCACCATCAACCACCCGGCCATCGTGCTCCTCTCCATGCTGCTGGCCCACGCGAAGGAGCGGGGCGTGCCCTGGGAGCGGCTGCGCGGGACGGTGCAGAACGATGCGCTCAAGGAGTTCTTCGGCCAGAAGACCTACGCGCTGGGCCCACGCGGCGGGTTCCGCCTGACCATGGATGTGGTGGAGTTCTGCACCCGGCATGTGCCGGGCTGGAACACCATCTCCATCTCCGGTTACCACACCCGCGAGGCGGGCTCCACCGCCGTGCAGGAGCTGGGCTTCACCCTGGCCCAGGGCATGGCCTACCTGGAGGCGGGGGTGGCCCGCGGGATGGACGTGAACGGGTTCGCCCCGCGCCTCTCCTTCTTCTTCGGCGTCCACATGGACTTCTTCGAGGAGGTGGCCAAGCTGCGCGCGGCACGGCGGCTGTGGGCGCGCATCACCAGGGAGCAGTTCGGGGCAACCGACCCGCGCGCCATGCTCTGCCGCTTCCACACGCAGACGCTGGGTTCGACGCTGATACGGGCGGGCGCGCTCAACAACTTGGTGCGCGGGACCACCCAGGCGCTCTCGGCGGTGCTGGGGGGCACGCAGTCGCTGCACGTCTCCGGCTACGACGAGGCGCACGACATCCCCTCCGAGCACGCCATGCGCCTCTCGCTGAACACCCAACGCATCCTCGCCACGGAGACGGGCGTCACCTCCACCATCGACCCGCTGGGGGGCTCCTTCTTCGTGGAGAAGCTCACCTCGGACGTGGAGGCAGGGGCCCTGGCCATCATCGAGCGCATCCGGCAGATGGGCGGCGGATCCATGGTGGAGGGGATGTTCGCGGCCATCGAGTCCGGGGTCATCGAGCGGGAGATTTCCCAGGCGGCCTTCGAATATCAGGACCGCATCGAGCGCAAGGACTACCAGGTGCTCGGGCTGAACGTGCCGGAGGACGACGACGACGCGCCCCCGGAGCTGTACGAGCACGACCCGGCGGAGGAGCAGCGCCAGCTGGCCCAGCTGGAGGCGGTGATCCACCACCGGGACGCCGCCGCCGTGGCCGCGCGATTGGACGCGATGCGTGCCGCGGCCCACACGAACGAGAACCTGATGCCCCTGGTCATCGCCGCGGTGGAGGCCCACGCCACCGAGGGCGAGGTGATGGGGGTGCTGCGCGATGAGCTGGGCGACCACACCGACCCCGGCGTCTTCTAGGGAGTGAGCATGAGCGAGCAGTCCCCCACCCCGTCTGACGGCAAGCCCATCAAGGTGCTGCTGGTGAAGTTGGGCCTCGATGGGCACGATCGGGGCGTGAAGGTGGTGGCCCAGGGCCTCACCCGCGCCGGGATGGACGTGGAGTACCTGGGCATGCGGGTGAGTCCGGAGGACGCGGTGGACGCCGCTGTGCGCGAGGGCGCCGACGTCATCGGCGTGAGCCTGCTGTCCGGCGCGCACAAGCAGTTGATGGACAAGCTGATGGCCGAGGTGGACCGGCGCGAGCTGCGTGGTGAGGCGCTGATCCTGCTGGGGGGGACGATCCCCGACAAGGACGTCGCCACGCTGAAGGAGATGGGCGTGGACGCGGTGTTCCCCGTGGGCTCCTCCCTCGCCGACATCGAGCGGTTCATCCGCGAGAACGTTCCCCAGCGTTCCTGACCCCACGCCCACCCACCTCAGGAGGAACGCGCGTGAGCAGCCCCCAGGCCGAGTGGCCCCCCCGGTACGACGAGTCCTACCTGCCCGCCCCGAACCAGGCCTACTGGTTCCCGGAGCTGGAGACGATGGACCCGGCCAGGCGCATGGACATCATCCTGGGCAAGTTGCGCGCGCAGTTGGGCTGGGCGTGGGAGCGCTCCCCCTTCTACCGGCGCATCTGGGGCGCGGCGGGCATCACCGCAGGCGACCTGGCCAGCCTGGACCTGGACGGGTTCCACCGCATCCCCACCATCACCAAGGAGGACCTGCGGGCGGACCTGCTGGAGAACCCGCCCTTCGGGTCCAACATCTGCGACGACTGGTCCTCCATCGAGCGCATCCACGGCTCCTCCGGCACCACGGGCATCCCCACGGTGCTCACCATCTCGCGCGATGACTGGGCGCGCATCGGCAATGCCCACGCTCGCGTGATGTGGGCAGGGGGCATCCGGCCCGACGACATGGTGTTCATCGCCTCCCCCTTCACCCTGTACATGGGCTCGTGGGGCGCGCTGGTGGGGGCCGAACGCATGCGCGCGCGCTGCTTCCCCTTCGGGGCCGGGGCGTCGGGCCAGACGCGCATGGCGGTGCGCTGGGTGCAGGCGGCCCGGCCCACGGTGTTCTACGGCACGCCCTCCTACGCCCTCTACCTGGCCGAGGTGGCACGGGAGGAGGGGCTCGACCCGCGCAGCATCGGCTTCCGGGTGCTCCTCTTCTCCGGCGAGCCCGGCGCGTCCATCCCCGCAACGCGCAAGGCCCTGGAGGATGCGTACGGGGCGGTGGTGGTGGACTCCGGCTCCACGGGGGAGATGAGCCCGTGGATGTCCAACGGCGGGTGCGCCCACGCCCCCGGCATGCACCTGTGGCAGGACATCGTCTACACCGAGCTGCTGGACCCAGCCACCCGGCAGGTGGCCCCCTACGGAGCCGAGGGGACGCCGGTCTACACCCACCTCGAGCGCACCTCGCAGCCGCTCATACGGTTCTGGTCGGGTGACCTGGCCTCCTGGACGGACGACCCGTGCCCCTGCGGGCGCACCTACCCACGCATGCCGCGCGGGGTGTACGGGCGGGTGGACGACATGGTGACGATCCGGGGGGAGAACGTGTACCCCTCCGCCGTGGAGAACGTGGTGCGAGCGACGACGGGCCTCACGGGCGAATTCCGCATGGTCGTCACCCGCGAGCGCATCATGGACGAACTCACCGTGCTGGCTGAGCACTCCGCCGAGGCCGCCGGTGACCTGACCGGCACCCGCGAGCGCCTGGCCCACGCGCTCCAGGCCACGCTGGGGATACGGGCGGCGGTGGAACTGAAGGGCCCCGGCGAACTGGAGCGCACGCAGTTCAAGGCCAAGCGCGTCATCGACCAGCGCGACCTGCACGGGAAGGGGTAGCGGGAGGCAGACATGGACTTCACCACCGAAGAGGTGTTCGCCGGCGTCTTCGAGATGCGCACCAGTTACGGGCGCGATACCGCCGGGCTGTTCACCGATGGGGCCTTCCCCCACGCCGTCTGGTACATCCCCGGCCCCCACGCCGCGCTGCTGGACCCCGGCCCCACGGTGGTGGCCGAGGGCGCGCTCCGGGCCATCGCGGGCATGGGCCACGACGTGGACGAAATCGAGTACGTCATCCCCTCCCACATCCACGTGGACCACGCGGGCGGGGCGGGCTGGCTGGTGCAGCAGTTGCCCAGGGCCAAGGCGGTGTTCCAGCGCCGGGGCGCACCCTACATAACCGACGTCTCGCGCCTGGCCGACGGCACCCGCGCGGTGTTCGGCCCGGAGTGGGAGTCCATCTTCGGCGCGCTGCTCCCGGTGCCCCAGGAGCGGCTGGTGGTGGTGGACGACGTGGACGACTTCGAGCTGGGCGGGCGGCCCTACCAGACCGTCTTCCTGCCGGGTCACTCCCTGGACCACATCGGCGTGCTGGACGTGGAGAACCGGGCGCTCTATTCGGGACATGGGGCGGGCAACTACCTGCCCCCGCGCTTCATGCCCGACACCCCCATGACGCTGCCCTACTTCGACGTGGAGGCGGCGCTGGCGTCCATCCGGCGCATGCGCGAACTCGATCCGCGCTACCTGCTGCCGGTGCACACGGGATTCCTACCCACCAACCCGCGCTACGCGCTGGACGCGGTGGAGCGCGTGACCATCGAACTGGGCGAGCTGATCCAGGAGGCGATGGCAGCAGGCAAGAGCGAACAGGAGATGGACGTGGCCGTGCGCACCTACATGTTCGCCAAGCCCGAGAAGGCCGACCGCTCCTACCTGCCCACGGTGCGCGCCTACGTCACCTACTACCAGCGCCTGGCCCGCAAGCGCGCCCAGGGCTAGTCCGGCAGCGCCGGGCCCGCGTGCTAGACTCACGCCACCCCCTCTGAGAGGTCGTCCACCCGTGGCTCACCGCGTCTACTCCGCCATGCGCCCCTCCGGGCGTTTGCACCTGGGCAACTACTTCGGCGCCCTGCGCAACTGGGTGACCCTCCAGGACGAGCACGAGTGCTTCTTCGGCGTGGCCGACATCCACGCCCTCACCACCCTGCAGGGCACCGAGCAGGTGGGGGAGATCGGCCGCAACACCCATGAGATGGTGCTGGACTGGCTGGCGGCGGGCCTCGACCCCGAGCGCAGCGTGCTATTCGTCCAGAGCCAGGTGCCGGAGGTGATGTCGTTGCACACCCTCCTGTCCATGACCACGCCGCTGGGGTGGCTGATGCGCGTGCCCACCTTTAAGGAGAAGGTGCGCCAGCTGGGCGAGGACGAGGAGCACGTGGCCTACGGGCTGGTGGGCTACCCGGTGCTCCAGACCGCCGACGTCATCCTCTTCAAGGCCGACCGGGTGCCGGTGGGGATAGACCAGGTGCCGCACATCGAGATAGCGCGGGAGATAGCCCGCCGCTTCAACCGCCTATACGGGGAGACGTTCCCGGAGCCCCAGCCGCTGCTCACCGAGGCCCCGTCCATCAGGGGCACTGACGGGCAGGACAAGATGTCGAAGAGCCTGGACAACCAGATAGAACTCGCCTCCTCCGAGGAGGAGACGGACAAGCGCGTGCGCGGCATGGTGACCGACCCGCAGCGCGCCCGCCGCACCGACCCGGGCCGCCCCCAGGTGTGCAACGTGTTCAGCCTACACAAGCTGTTCAACCCCGCCGAGACCGGGCGCATCGAGGCCGAGTGCACCAGCGCGGCCATCGGCTGCGTGGACTGCAAGAAGCTGCTGGCAGGCGGCATCAACGAGCACCTGCGCGCCTTCCGGGAGCGCCGGCGCGAGCTTGCCGAGAACCCCGAGCGGGTGCGGGAGGTGCTCGCCTACGGCGCATCGCGCGGCAGGGCCGTGGCCGAGGCCACGCTGGCCGAGGTGTACCACCGGATGGGGCTCTCGTGAGCCAGCGCCTGTGCACCCCCTCCGGCGAGGGAGCGCTGGACGTGGCCGAGCGCGCGGCCCGCGCTGCGGGGGCCATCATCACCGCGCGCCTGCCCACCAACCCCGCGAGCCCTGAGGCTGCGGCCCGCATCGGCCTGGAGCTCAAGGACGGGTGGAACAACCTGGTCACCGCCGTAGACCGCGCCGCCGAGGACGCGGTGCTCGACGTGCTGCGCGCGGGGGCGCCCACCTGGGGCGTCATCGCCGAGGAGTCGGGCCGCCACGACGGGCAGGGCTCCCTCACCTGGATGGTGGACCCGCTGGACGGCACCCGCAACTTCGCCTCCGGCATCCCCCAGGTGGCGGTGAACGTGGCGCTGCTGGACGGCGATGAGCCCGTCATCGGCGTGACCTACGACCCGGTGCGCGACGAGTGCTTCAGTGCCGAGGCGGGCCACGGGGCCACGCTGAACGGGGAGCCGATGCGCGTGCAGGACGTGGCGAACCCTGAGGGGGCCGTGTTCGGTTTCGACATGGGCTACTCCGGCCCCGGCGGCCACCTGCTGCTGGAGATGATTCACGACCTGTGGCCCCAGATGCAGTCGGTGCGCATGATGGGCTCCGCGGCCCTGGGCGTGGCCTACACCGCGGCGGGGCGTTTCGGCATCTACGCCCACCACCTGGTGCAGCCGTGGGACATCGCGCCCGGCCTGCTGCTGGTGCGCGAGGCGGGCGGCGTGGTCACCGACCTGCGCGGCGGGCGGTGCATGCCGGAGTCGGGGGCCATCGTATCGGCGGGCCCGGCGCTGCATGCCGTGTTCATGGAGCGCACCGCCACCACCCCCTGGCGCGCCTCCAACTACCGGGGTTAGGTCGCGCCCGCAACCCGCAGCCGGAACCCCCTCGGCCCGCCCTCCCCCAGCCCTACAATGAGCGCTATCTGTGCAGCGGGAAGGCGCGCGGCTCCGGGATGCTCACCACACTCAAGAGGGTCGCGGTCGGTGTGCGCGAGTGGGGCTACACGCTGCCCATCCCGCCGCTGACGCGCTCGCTGGCCGACCTGCTGGCGCGGGTGGTGCGCAACTTCTTCCGGGACGACGGCACCCACATGGCGGCGGGCGTGGCCTACTACGCCTTCTTCTCCCTCTTCCCCCTGGTGCTGGGCACCGTGGCCGTGGCGGGTTTCTTCATCTCCTCCGACGAGGCGCAGGCCCGTCTGCTGGACTTCCTGGCGCGCGAGGTGCCGGGCCTGGGCTCCAGCGAGTTCCTGCGCGATAACATCTCTGGCGTGGTCAAGGCGCGTGGGACCATCGGTCTGGTGTCCATCGTGGCGCTGTTCTGGTCGGGCCGCGCCGTGCTGGGTGCGGTGCACCGGGTGGTGAACCGGGCATGGAAGCTGCCGGAGCCCTCGCACTTCATCACCCAGCAGATGAGCCAACTGGGCGTGGGCGTGTCCATCGGCCTCATGTTCCTGCTCACCACGGGCATGTCCATCGTGGGCAGCGTAGTGACCAACGAGGCGAACCAACTGTTGCAGAACGCGCTGGTACGCGGGCTCTTCGACGGGGTATTGGCCCTGCTCCCCTTCCTGCTCTCGGCGCTGGTGTTCGGGTTCGTCTACCGCTTCGTCACCGACGTGCGGGTGGGTTGGTTCACCGTGCTGCCAGGGGCCATCATCGCTGGCGGGCTGTTCGAGGCCGCCAAGCAGGGCTTCGTCATCTACCTGTCCAGTTTCGCCAACTACGAGCGCATCTACGGCGGTGCCGCCACGGTCGTGGTGCTGATGTTCTGGTTCTACGTGGTGTCCATCATCCTGGTGGTGGGCGCAGAGGTATCGGCCGAGCTGCAGCGCACCCGCGCCGCCGGGCTGCTCACGGTGCGCGGCCAGTGCAGGCCCGTGCGCGGGGGGCTGGCCCCCTTCCACCGGCGCGGGATGGCCACGCCCGAGTACCTGGCCGAGCACCACACCGACCCCACCGAGGACGCCGTGCGCTCCAGCATGCATTGAGCGCAAAGCGCTCACAGCATGCTTCCCCGCTGCCTGCGGCAGCCTTGTTTCAAGGGGGACACCCCCTGGGCGCTGCGCGCCGAACCCCCGGCGGGGGGAGTTGCACTCCCCCACTGCCCCCCCCCTAGCCCGGACTATCGTGGGTTATTTGCCCTCTCGGGGCTGCGCCCCATTCCAAACACCGCACTATGCGTGCTGGCCACGCGCCTGCTTCCATGAGCGAGCGCCGAGCGAGCGGAGACGGGGGTAGGCCATTCAGGGCCGAAGGGGGAGCCCCCCTTCCATCGAGCGAACGAAGTGAGCGGGGAATGCCCGCTATACTGGCCGCACCCCACCCCAGGAGTGCGCTCCGTGGATCTGCGTCCCTTCCGAGCCGTCCGCTACACCCCCGCCGCCGGGCCCATGGAGCAGCTGGTCTGCCCGCCCTACGACGTGATCTCCGCCGCTCAGGAGCGCGCGCTCCTGGCGCGCAACGCCAACAACATGGTGCGGCTGGAACTGGCAGAGGTGAGCGGCGATGCGCCCCCCAGCCGCTACTCGGACGCCGCCGCCGCCTACGCCGCGATGCAGGCCGACGGCCTGCTGGCGCGCGACGAGGCCCCTGCCTACTACCTGCTGCGCCAGCGCTTCAACGTGGACGGGCACACGCACGAACGGTGGGGCCTGCTGGGCGCGCTGAAGGCCGAGGAGCTGGGCACCGGTGTGCTGCCCCACGAGGACACCGCACCCGGCCCCAAGGCGGACCGCCTCGCGCTCATGGAGGCGACGGGCGCAAACTTCAGCCCCATCATGCTCCTCTACCGCGACCCCTCCGGCACGGTGGACGCGGCGCGCCGCAGGGCCGCCGCCCGTGAGCCCCTGGCCGACTTCACCGCCGACGACGGCCAGGGCTACGCGCTCTGGCGGGTGGATGACCCCGCAGCCCTCAAGGCCATCGACGCGGCGCTGGCGGCCCAGCCCGCCTACATCGCCGACGGCCACCACCGCTACGAGACCGCGGTGGTGTACGCGGGCAGGCACCCGGAGGGCGGTGACGCGGGTGCGCGGGTGCTGGCGTGCCTCATCGACTTCGCCGACCCCGGCCTGCTGATCCAGCCCTACTACCGGGTGCTCCACAGCCTGGACGGCGCACAGCGCCAGCGGCTGGACCAGGTGCTGGCCCAGGGCTTCACCGCTCAGCCTGCCCCCGCAGACGCACGCACCGGCGCGGCGCTCCAGGAAGCGGTGGACCGGGCGGCCCAGGGCACGGCGGTGCTGGGGATAGCCGAGCAGGGCAAGCCCCCCCGGCTGCTCACCCCCACCGCCGCCACGGCGCCTCAACCCGACGCCAAGGCCGCCCCCGAGGTGCAGGTGCGCTCGGTGGAGGCGCGCGTGCTCCAGGAGGCGGTGTTCCGCCCGGTGCTGGGCGACAGCTTCCCGGCCAACGTGGCCTACGTCCACGACGGGGCCGAGGCCCTGGCCATGGTGGAGCGCGGCGAGGGACAGATGGCCTTCTTCGTCAAGGGCGTGCCCGCCCCGGTGTTCGAGGCCGTGGTGGGCGCGGGGATACGCCTGCCGCGCAAGTCCACCTACTTCCACCCCAAGTTGCCCTCGGGGCTGGTCATCAAGCCGCTGGTGGGGGAGTTGTAGGCGCGGAGCGCCGAAGGGGGAGCCCCCCTTCCATCGAGCCCACGCAGTGGACGGAGTGAGCGAGAGATGCCGGCGGCTGCTCGCTGCCATGAGCGAGCGCCGAGCGAGCGGAGACGGGGGTAGGCCCTTGAGGGCCGAAGGGGGAGCCCCCCTTCCATCGAGCCCGCGCAGTGGGCGGGGGCTTGCGCCGGTGCGTAGAATCGGCGTGCCCCACCGGCGGGGCAGTGCGAGGTGCGAAAGGAGGCCCCATGGCCGCCATCAAGGCTGACGTCTACTTCGACTTCCGCTGACCGTATGTCTTCAATCTGGCCGGTTGGCTGGATCAGGTGCGTGAGGCGACGGGCGAGATGCCCCTGGAAATCACCTGGAAGCCCTTCTCCCTGGAGCAGGTGAACCAGAAGGAGGGGCCGGACTACCACGCCTGGGCCGAGCCGGACGAGGCGCTGAACCCCAGCCTGTGGGGGCTGCGCGCGGGCGTTGCGGCGGGCCGCCAGGGCCCGGAGGCGCTGCGGGCCTTCCTGCCGCTGCTGCTGAAGGCACGCCACGAGCGGCGCATGGAGCTGAACGATGCCGCAGGGCTGCGTGCCCTGGCCGAGGAGGCGGGGCTCGACGTTGCCCGCTTCGAGGCGGACCTGGCCGACCGCTCCACCCTGGATGAGATCGCCGCCTCCCACGCCGAGGCGCGGGAGGCGGGCGTGTTCGGTACGCCCACCATCGTTGCCGAGGGTGGCTACCCCGTGTTCCTCAAGATGATCCGTCCCCGCACGGGGGAGGAGGCCGCTGCCGCCTGGGAGGGCGTGAAGGGGCTCATCGGTGGCCTCACCTTCGTGGCTGAGGTGAAGCGCCCCCAGCCCCCGTGGCCGAAGGGCATCTTTGACTAACCCCAGCCCCTGGCCCAAGGGTCTGGACTGGGACGCGCTGGAGCAGGCCCTGGGCGTGGGGTTCACCGACCGGGGCCTGCTTCAGCAGGCGTTGGTGCATCGCTCCTACCTGAACGAGCATCCGGGCCACGCCTCCTACGAGCGTCTGGAGTTCCTGGGCGATGCCTTCCTGGGCTGGGTGGCGGCCGAGGCCCTCTACCAGCGCCAGCCTGGCATGGACGAGGGTGCGCTCTCCCGTGCACGCGCATCGCTGGTGCAGGGCAAGGCGCTGGCCGTCATCGCGCGCCGGCTGGGCCTGGGCGACTACCTCGCGCTGGGGTCGGGGGAGGAGGCGGGCGGCGGGCGCGAACGCCCCACCAACCTTGCTCAGGCACTGGAGGCTGTCCTCGCCGCGGTGCTGCTGGACGGCGGCGAGCAGGCCGCCCGGTGCGTGGCGCTGGGTTGGCTCGAGGCGGGGTTGACCCGCGTGGGGCAGACAGGGGCACCCCGCGATGCCAAGTCCGCGCTCCAGGAACACCTGCAGGCCTCCGGCCAGGGGCTACCCGCCTACCGGCTGGTGAGCACCGAGGGGCCGGCCCACGCCCGGGTGTTCACCGTCGAGGTGCTGGTGGCGGGAGTGGCGGCCGGGCGGGGCAACGGCCCCCGCAAGGCGGACGCCGAGCAGGCCGCCGCCGCCGAGGCGCTGGCGGCCCTGGGCACCTAGTGCCCGCGCGCCACCTTGGACTCACCCGCCCGCGCACGCTAGGCTAGGCGAACGCGCCCCCGCGCAGTGAGGCTCCCCTTGCCCTTCAACCCCTTCCGCCGCAAGCAGCAGACCTCCCAGGCCCTGGCCCGCACCCGCAAGGGGTGGGGTGGGGGCCTCGGTGCCCTCTTCCAGGGCGCGGTGCTCTCCAACGAGGCGCTGTGGGAGGAGGTGGAGGACGCGCTCCTGTCCGCCGACGTGGGCGTGGACACGGGCCTCGCCCTGGTGAACCGGGTACGGGAGCGGGTGCGGGATGAGGGCATCAGCGACCCGGCCGAGGTGCCGGAACTGTTCAAGGAAGAACTGGCGCTGCTGCTGGACCCGCCCGACAAGACCATCTGGGACTGGTACGACCAGGAGCGTCTGCCGGCCAAGCCCTTCGTGCTCATGGTGGTGGGGGTGAACGGGGCAGGCAAGACCACCTCCATCGCCAAGCTGGTGGCCCACTACCACGCCCTCGGCCTCTCGGTGCTGGTGGGCGCAGGCGATACCTTCCGGGCCGCGGCCATCGAGCAGCTGCAGGTGTGGGGTGAGCGCCTGAGCGCTGAGGTGGTTGCCCACCAGCAGGGCTCCGACCCCGGCGCGGTGGCCTACGATGCCTACCAGGCAGCGGTGGCGCGCGGGGTGGACGTGATGATCCTGGACACGGCGGGACGCCTCCAGAACAAGACCCCGCTGATCGAGGAACTGCGCAAGGTGCGCCGGGTGCTAGAGCGCCTGGAACCCTCCGCGCCCCAGCAGACGCTCCTGGTGGTGGACGCCACCACCGGGCACAACGGTCTGGAGCAAGCGCGGGTGTTCAAGGAGGCGGTGGGCGTGAGCGGGGTGCTGCTGGCCAAGTTGGACGGCACTGCCAAGGGCGGCATCACCGTGGCGATAGCCCAGGAGCTGGGCCTACCTGTGCTGTTCATCGGCACCGGGGAGGGGCAGAACGACCTCTCGCTCTTCGACACCGATGACTTCGTGGACGCGCTGTTCGGGGACGAGCCCGCCGCCGGGAGATAGGATGCCCGCAGAGTTGAGCAGGGAGAGCGCGTGCTGCTGACCTTGGCCCTATGGCTGGTGGCCCTGGAGGCGATGGCACTGGTGGCCGCGCCGCTGGCCTGGCGTGCCTTCTCCCGCATGCCCGCCGGCTGGTGGGCGTTCTCCAAACCCCTGGGCCTGCTGCTGGTGGGGCTCGCCACCTGGGCCATCGGCCTCACCCACACGCTCCCCAACTCGCGCTGGTCGGTGCTGGTGGCCCTCGCGCTGGTGGCGCTGGTAGCGTGGCTGCCCGTGCGCCGTCAGCTGCATGAGTTGTGGGCACAGGTGCGCGAACACTCTGGCCCGGTGCTCACCGCTGAATTGGTGCTGGTCTCGGTGCTGGTGGGAGTGGCGTTGCTGCGCGCATCGGTGCCCGGTATCGGCCACACCGAGCAGACCTCGGACCTGATGTTCCTCAGCGCCGTCACCACCTCACCCCACTACCCGCCCACGGACGCGTGGATGGCGGGTGAACCCGTCTCCTACTACTACCTGGGCTACCTGTTCATCGGCGCCCTCACCCTGCTCACCGGGGTAAGCGTGGGTGTGGGCTACACCCTGGGCATGGCCACGGTGGGGGCGCTGGGCGCGGTGGCGGCGTTCGGGCTCGCCTCATCCCTAGTTCGCCTGGCGCGCGGGAGCCAGGACGGGGCGGCGCTGGCCGGGGTTGCAGCGGTGTTCCTGCTCCTCATCGCCTCCAACCTGGAGGGGGTGCTGGAGCTGCTGCGGGCAGGGGGCGGTGGCACTGCGGGCTTCTGGGGCTGGGTGGGCATCGAGGGGTTGAGCGCCGACGCCCCCGCGCCGGGCTGGCACCCCGACGGCTTCTGGTGGTGGTTCAAGGCATCGCGGGTGGTGCCGGGGGCCATCTCCGAGTTCCCCGCCTTCAGCCTGGTGCTGGGCGACCTGCACCCGCACGTGCTCTCCCTGGGGTTCCTGCTGCTGGCGGTGGCGGCGTCGGTGCAGCTGGTACTCCAGCCGGGGCTGCTGCGCCGTGGCGCGCTGCGCCAGCACTGGGGGCTGGTGCTGGTGGCGTTGACCAGCGCCGGTGCGCTGGGGGCAATCAACCTGTGGGACCTGCCGCTGAGCGCGGCCCTGGTGGTGGGCGCGATCCTGCTCAACGCGGTGCGCTCCGCGCGCACGGACCAGCTGGGGGCAGCGGTGGCGCTGCGTGCCGGCGTTCTGGTGATCGGCGCGCCGGGCACCCCGGTGGAGGACGTCCCCTACGCCGGGCAGGTGCGCCTGTTCCGCAACGTCGACGGGGCGTGGCGCTCGGCCGGGCGGCTCCGGCACCCGTCACCGGAGGCCAGCGCACGGTTCGGCGCGGCGGTGGCACTGGACGAGCGCACGCTGGTGGTGGGCGCGCCCGGCGCCGCGCGCACCGGATTGGTGCTGGTCTACACCCGCGACGATGAGGAGGGCACGCGCTGGACGCTGCGCACCACCCTGCGTCCCCCGGACCCCGCCACAGGCTTCGGACGCGCCGTCGCGGTAGACGGGACGACCATCGCCGTGGGCTCGCTGGGGACGGTGCACCTGTACGAGCGCACCGAGGGCCGGTGGGCGCACTCGCTGCAGGTGAGCCCGCCCGGCGCGGGGGAGTCATTCGGCCGTAATGTGGTGCTCAACGAGGCCGAACTGCTGGCGGGCGCGCCCGCTGACGGCATGGGTGCGGTGCACCGCTGGCTGCGCTGGTCCGACGGCTGGCGGGCGGCGGAGCCGCTGCGGGCGCGGGAGGACGCCGGCATCGCCGGGATGGGTCGCTCGCTGGCGGCCGATGGGCGCGTCCTGGTGGTGGGCGGAGCGGGCGCGGTGCAACTGTTCAACTGGCAAGACGGCGAATGGGTCACCATGGAGCAGCTGCGGGAGCGCGAGGCCACGGCGCGCAGCTCCTTCGGGGCAGCGGTGGCCGTCTCCGGCCTCTACCTCGCGGCCACCTCGCCCCATGAGCACGCGGGGGCGCAGCGCGCCGGCGCCGCCTACCTGTACCACCTGGGCGGCGATGGGTGGCAGCCGCACGCGCGCGTGACCGGTGCCGATGCGGGCTCCCAGGGCGACTTCGGCGCGGCGGTGGCGCTGCATGGGGATCTGCTGGCCGTGGGCGCCTCAGGCTCCGGTCAAGGTGCGTCCTACACCTACCGGCGCAGCCTGGACCGCTGGCGCCCGGTGCGCAAGCTGGTGGGCCGCTGGACCCTGGCGCGGGCGCTGACGGCGGCGGGGCTCTTCACCGGCGCCGCGCTGGCGCTGATCTGGCCCTTCCTTGCGACCTTCGAGCCCGCAGCCCAGGGCGTGCTGCCGCTGAAGGACCTGCTCACCCGCCCCGTCCACCTGGCTATCCTGTGGGGGAGCCAGGCCGTTCTGGTGGCCCCCCTCCTGGTGCTGGCGGCTCGCCGGTCGGTGACCAGGGCTGGGTTCCACCTGGGCAGGCTGCTCCTGGTCTCGGGGCTCACCTTCTCCCCCATCGTCCTGTGGCTCCAGCCCATCTACGGCTTCCCCATCTATGCGCTGTTCGCGCTGCTGCTGGTGCTCCACCGGGCCGGGGTACGGCTCACCTCGCTGGACGAGAGCTCCTTCAGCCTGAACACGGGCGTCACGCGCTTCGCGGCAGGAGCCCTGCTGGCCGGACTGCTCCTCTACAACGGCATCGTCTACGCGGAGCACGGGCCGGATGGGGCCCCCCTGCCCTCCCTCGCCATCGCGCGCCTGCTCACGGTGCTGCCGCTGGCCGCGGCCGCAACCCTCGCCTTCTACGTGGCCTGGACGCTGGCGCACCGCGACGGCGAGCGGGCGCGCGGCGGGCGCGAGCCCCAGGAGGGGGGGGTGGCCGCGGTGCTGATGGTGACGGGCATGGCGCTGATGCTGGTGATGGGCGTGGAGCTCTGGCACGTGGTGGACGTGTTCGGCGGCGGCCTGCGGCGCTGGAACACCTACTTCAAGTTCACCTACCAGGCCTGGCAGCTGCTGGCGGTGGTGGGCGCCTTCGGCATCTGGTACGTGGGCAGCCTGTGGCGGCGCGACGGCGTGCCCGGTCGGGTGGGCCGAGCGGTGTGGACGGGCGCGCTGGTGGCGGGCGCGGTCCTCACCGCCTACTACCCGGCGGCGGCGGTGGCCAGCCGGGTCGCCGAGAGCGGCGGGCGCTTCAGCCTGGACGGGCTCTCGGACATGGCCCGGTCCGCCCCCGGTGAGCTCGCCGTCATCGAGTGGGTGCGGACGAACACCCCCCGCGATTCCGTGGTGCTGGAGGCGCCCGAGGTGTCCACACGCGATGCGGGCTGCGGCAACTCCTCCTACACCACGGCGGGGCGCATCGCCGCGGCGACAGGACGGGCCACGGTGCTGGCCTGGACGGGCAGCGAGCGCCAGTGGCGCTCGGACGGGGCCGCCATCGATGCCCGCTGTGCCGACGCCCGCGCCATCTACCGCGCCGCAACCCCCGAGGAGGCCGCTCCTCTGCTGGCGCGCTACGGCGCGGACTACGTGGTGGTGGGCACCCGCGAACTGGGGGCCTACGGCCCGGATGCCGGGGCGGGCGTGGCGGCGCTGGGGACAGTGGCGTTCGTGTCCAACGGATTCATCGTCTACCAGGTGAACCCGTGATGCGCCGGCGCTGGGGCCAGGTGGTCGAGCGCGCACGCGCTCTACTCGCCCGCGCACGCGCCGGAGCGCGTGAACGATGGGCCCGCACGCGGGTGTGGGCACGCTCCGCGCCGCACCGGGCATGGGCGTGGTGGGGCGGGCTGTCACGGCTGGAGCGCTGTGCCTGGGCCGCGCTGACGGGCATGGCACTGACCACCCGGCTGTGGGATGTGGGCGGACGTGCGCTGCACTATGACGAGCTGCTCCACGCCTGGTACGCCTGGCGCTACGCCGAGGGGATGGGCTACACCCACACCCCGCTCACCCACGGCCCGCTTCTGTTCCACCTGGCCGCGGGCACCTTCAAGCTGCTGGGCTCCTCAGACGTGACGGCACGATTGCTGCCCGCGCTGGCGGGCGCGGCGGTGGTGGCGCTCCCCCTGGCGCTGCGCGGGGCGCTGGGCCGCTGGGGGGCGCTGGGCGCGGGTCTCCTGCTCCTCACCTCCCCCACGGGCCTCTACTTCGCGCGCTTCCTGCGCAACGACGTGTACATGTCGCTCTTCGCCCTGGTGCTGGCGGCATTGGTCTGGCGTCACACCCGCGCGCCTCGGCACTGGCACCTGGTGGTGTGGGCCCTGGCCTGGTCAGCAGCCTTCTCCACCAAGGAGACGGCCTTCATGCTGGCGGGCTCCTTCGGGTTGCTTCTGGCGCTGTGGAGCGCTCCCGGCTGGTGGGCGTGGCTGAGCGGCCGGCGCACCCTGGCCCAATTGCCCCCCGCTGGTTCGCTGCTGCTGGTGCTGGGGACTCTCACCGCGCCGCTGTGGGCCCCGCTGGCCGCGCTGGCCCAGGGGCCGCTGGGGCTGGTGCTGGCCAACCCCGACGCATCGGATCATCGCGTCATCGCGGGGGAGTTGACCCGCGCCGCGGTGCCCACCGGCTCACCGGCAGGGGGTGGGCTGTACATCGCCGCGGCGCTGGTGGTGGGGCTGGCTGTGCTGGCGCTGTCCATGGGGGTGCGCTGGAACGGGCGGCGCTGGCTGGTGTTGGCCGCGCTGTTCTGGGCTCCCTGGCTGGCACTGCACACCTCCCTCTTCCACAACGCCAAGGGCTTCTACACCGGCCTGTGGGGCTCCCTGGGCTACTGGATGGCCCAGCACGGCGTGGAGCGCGCCAGCCAACCCTGGTACTACTACGGGCTCACGCTGGGTCTGTACGAGACGCTCACCGTGGTGGCCGCGCTGGCCGGGGCCGGGTGGCTGGTGTGGCGGCGGCGGAGCGCGTTCGACCGCTTCCTGCTGGGTTGGGCGGTGCTGAACACCGCGCTGTTCGCCTACGCGGGCGAGCGCATGCCCTGGCTCACCGTGGACGTGGCGCTGCCCCTGGTGCTGGTGGGCGCGCGCGCCCTGGACGCGCTGGCCCGTAGCACCACGACCGCCCGGCTCAACCTCCCGGCCCTCGCCGCCGGGGCCCTGCCCTCGCTGGGCATCCCCCTGGTTGCTGCCCGTGCGCTGCTGGCCGATACCCCCCTGCGCGACCCGCTGCTGTGGACCGGCGTACTGCTGGCCGCCGGGGGCGTGGCGGCGCTGGTGCCCGCGCTGCGCCACGGGGCGGGAGAGGTGCTGCACCAGGCGGCCTCGGCGCTGGGGGTGCGGGAGGGCTCACCCCAGGCGCCCGCGTGGGCTGCGGTGGCGCTGGGGGCACTGGCGGTGCTCGCCGCGTTCACCTCATTCACCGCCTGGCGCGCATCCTACGACGTCGCGGGGCTGGAGCGCCCCACCGAACTGCTGGTCTTCTCCCAGACCGGGCAGGAGACCACCTACGCCGCCGAGTGCATCGGGCGGCTGGCCGTGAGCCCCGGATTCACCCCCCAGACGCTGCGCATCCTGGTGGACACCTCCGACAACTTCCAGTGGCAGTGGCGCTGGTACCTGCGTGCGTACCCGCAGGTGAGTTACCAAGACCTGAACGCCTCCCCCATGGGCTTCCCGCCCCCCGCCGACGTGGTGCTCTCCAGCCGGTGGGTCGTCCCGCGCAACGCGGACGGGCTGGTGGGCTTCACCGAGGTGGGCTCGCTGTTCCACCTGTGGTGGTTCCCCAACTACGCCTACAACACCCTCTCCCCCTCGGTGCTGTGGGCCAGCGCCCGCGATGCCAGCGCGTGGGATACCCTGGCGCGTTACGTCTTCGGGCGGCGCACGACCCACCTCGCTCCTTCCTACATGCAGCGTTCCCAGGGCGTGGTGTTCGTGGCGGACGCCCTGGCCCCCCTGGCGCAGGGGTGCTCCGCGCTGCGTGCCGCGCGGGAGGAGTGAGCGGCCCGCTATACTGGCCCGGCGGCCCCTGCCGCAGCCCCACCCCAACCCCGGAGGCCCCGTGCTGGCGGACCGGCGCATCTGGCTCGGCATCGCGGCGAGCGCCCTATTCATCGCGCTGCTGCTGTGGCGGGCGGACCTGTCCGCCATGGGGGAGGCGCTGGCCTCGGCCAACTACCTCACCCTGGCCCCCGCCGTAACGGTCTACTTCGTCTCCCTCCTCTTCCGCTCCCTGCGCTGGAAGGTGCTGCTGGCGCCCTTCGCGCCCACACGTGTGCGCCGCCTCTACCCCGTGGTGCTGGTGGGGTATGCCGCCAATAACCTGCTGCCCCTGCGGCTGGGGGAGTTGGTGCGCTCGTACTACCTCTCGACCCGCGAGCCGGTGCGGGGAAGCACGGCCCTGGCCACGATCTTGGTGGAACGGGTGTTGGACGGGCTGCTGCTGCTGGCCCTGCTCGCCGGTGCCCTGCTGGCGCTGCCCGCCAGCGGGCTGGGCGGACGGATGGCCGAGACGGCGGGGCTACCCGGCTGGGCGGTGGGCGCGCTGCTGACCGCGCCCTTCGCCGCCGTGCTGGGGGCCATGCTGGCGGCGGCAGGCTGGCCGGAGGCGTTCATCCGCATCACCCGCCGCCTCACCCACCTGCTCCCCGGCCGGCTGGGCGCGCGGGTCGACGGCCTGGCCGAGCGGTTCCTAGCCGGGTTCGCGGGCCTGCACCGGCCGGGGCGCCTGGCGGCGCTCGCCGCCCTCTCCCTGCCCATCTGGGTCATGGAGGGGGTGATGTACTTCATCGTCGCCCTGGGCTTCGGCCTCCAGGAGCCCCTGGGCGGGCTGGGTGGGCTGTTGGGGGCGACGGTGGTGGTGGTGGCCCTCTCCAACCTGGCCACGGCCCTGCCCTCCTCGCAGGGCAGCGTGGGGCCCTTCGAACTGTTCGCCGCGCTGGGCCTGTCCGCCCTGGGCGTTGCGGCAGGGCCTGCCGCCGCCTACGCCGTTGTGCTGCACGCCGCGCTGCTGGCCCCGGTGATCGTCGGGGGGCTGGTGGCGCTGGCCGTGGCCCACGTGCGGCTGGGTGAGCTGGTGAGGACGGGCACGAGAGGTGGCGAGTGAGGGTTGGCATCATCGGCGCGGGAGCCGCGGGCCTCGCCGCCGCCTACGACCTGACGAACGCCGGACACCAGGTGGCGGTGTTCGAGGGCGCGCCCTTCCTGGGCGGGCAGGCCTCCACCTTCCCCGTGAACGGGACGCCCCTGGAGCGCGGCTACCACCACCTGTTCCGCTCCGACACCGCCATGGCCGCCCTCATGGAGGAGCTGGGTCTGGGCGAGCGACTGGCGTGGTTCGACTCCAAGGTGGGCTACTTCGCCCAGGGGCGGCTGTGGCCCTTCACCACCCCGCTGCACCTGCTGCGCTTCGGCCCCCTGCCCCCGCTCGACCGCATCCGCGCCGGGCTCATGACCCTCGCGCTCCAGCGCCGCCGGGAGTGGCACTCCCTCGAATCACAGACCGCCCTCGAGTGGGTGCGGCGTGTGGGCGGTCGCCGCGTGGCCGAGGTGATCTTCGAGCCCATGCTCCGGGGCAAGTTCGGCCGCCACTACGACCAGGTCACCATGTCCTGGCTGTGGAACAAGTTCGCCCTGCGCACCGCATCGAGGGGCAAGGGGCTGCGCGGGATGGCCCGCGAGCAGCTGGGCTACCCCATGGGCTCCTTCGGTGAGGTGTTCGACGTATTGGCCCAGCGCATCCGTGAGCGCGGCGGGGAGATAACCCTCTCCACCCCAGTGCGCCGGGTGGTCGAACGAGGGGGGCGCGCCGTGGGGCTGGAGGTGGGCGCGCCGGACGCCGAGCCCGCCACGCACGAGTTCGATGCGGTGCTGGCCACGGTGCCCTCCTTCGTACTCCCGCGCATCGCCCCGCCCCTGCCGCAGGGCTACCTGGATCAACTGGCGTCCCAGACCTACCTGGCCGCCGTGCTGGTGGTGCTCGAACTCGACCGGCCGCTCACCCCCTTCTACTGGACATACGTGGGCGATAGGACCCTGCCCTTCCTGGGCGTCATCGAGCACACCAACATGCTCCCGCCCGCGCTGTACGGCGGGGCCCACGTGGTCTACCTCACCAACTACCTGGAGACGGACGACCCGCTCTACCGCATGAGTGCGGAGGAGCTGTTCAACGCCTACCTGCCGCACCTGCGGACGCTGAACCCGGCGTTCGAGCCGTCCTGGGTCACGCGCTACCACCACCACCGGGTGGACGCCGCGCAGCCGGTGGTGACGCGTGGGTACGCCGAGCGCATGCCGAACCACCGCACGCCGGTGCCGGGGCTGTACCTGGCCAACACCACCCAGATCTACCCGGAGGACCGGGGCACCAACTACTCGGTGCGCATGGGCCGCCAGGTGGCCCGGCTCATCCTGGACGACGCCCCCCGCTAGCCCGCTCCCGGGGGCGTATCATCACCGGGCCCCATCCCGCCCCAGGAGCGGAACGTGCAGGACGTGACGCCCGCCATCCCTCGGCTCTGGCCCTTCAAGCGCCTCTACTACGGCTGGGCCATCGTCGCCACGGGGCTGGTGGCCTCCTTCGGCATGGTGCCCATGTTCGGCCCGGTGCTGGGGGTGTTCATCACCCCCATGCAGGAGGAGCTGGGCTGGTCGCGCGCCACCATCTCCTTCGCCTTCACCGTGGGGAGCATGACGGGCAACGTCTCCTCCTTCGTCTTCGGCAAGGCGCTGGACCGGTACGGCTCGCGGGTCATCGTGGTGTGCTCGGGGGTCATCATCGCCCTGGCCATGCTGGGTATGTCGGTGATGCAGGAGCCCTGGCAGTTCTGGCTGGCGTTCGGAGTGGGACGCGGGTCGGCGCTGGCAGGCATCCAGATCGGCATCAGCGTCACCATCGCCAACTGGTTCGTCCGCAAGCGGGGGCGCGCCGTGGCGGTGCGCAGCGTGGGGCTGCGTGCGGGCCAGGCCATCATCCCCATGGTCATCTTCGCCATCATGGCCGCCTCGTCCTGGCGGGTGGCCTTCGCCGCGCTGGCGGGGTTCACCGCCCTCACCATCATCGTCCCCGGTGCCCTCTACCTGCGCCGGCGGCCGGAGGACCTGGGTCTCCACCCCGACGGCGATGCGGCGCCTCGCGAGGCAACCCCCCGGGCAGGGGGCTCGCGCTTCGCCCGCACCGTGGAGGACGTCTCCTGGACGCTGGCGCAAGCGCGGCGCACGCGCGCCTTCTGGCTGCTGGTGGCGTACATGTCGGTGGACCGCTTCGCCCTGGGCGCCATCAACCTGCACCTGGTGAGCAACTTCTCCGACAAGGGCCTGCCCGACGCGCTTGCGGTGAGCGTGCTCTCCATCTTCGCCGCCACCTCCGCCGTCACCGGGGTGCCCTGGGGCCTGGTGCTGGACCGGCTCCACGTGCGCTACGGAGCGATGCTCATGAGCTTCCTGCTGCTCTGCTCCATGCTCATAGTCATCATCGCCGACTCCTACCTGCTGGCGGTGGCCTTCGCTCTCACCTTCGGGTTGGCGGTGGGCGGTTCGACCGTCATCGAGAACATGCTCTACGCCGACTACTTCGGCCGCCGCTCACTGGGGGCGATCCGGGGCTTCACCGCCCCCTTCCGCCTGTTCGCCCCGCTGGGGCCCACCCTCACCGGGTTCATCCAGGACTCCACCGGCTCCTACACACCCGCGTTCCTCATCTTCGGCGGGGTCTTCGCCCTAAACGTGGTGCTGATGTCGCTGGCGCGTCCGCCGCGCCACCCTGATATGGCCCCGCAGGGTTCCTAGCGGGCCGCGGCCAGCACCGCGTGCAGCGCGTGCGGGTCGGGCCTATACTCGCCGCCGAAGACAGAGGGACCCATGCCTGACGCGTCCGTCAACGAGCGCATCGCATCTCTGCGCGAGCTGCTCAACCTCCACAACCACCGCTACTACGTGCTGGACAGCCCGCTGATCGCGGACGCCGAGTACGACGCGCTGCTGCGAGAGCTGCGCTCGCTGGAGGAGGCGCACCCGGAGCTGGTGACGCCCGATTCGCCCACCCAGCGCGTGGGGGCTGCCCCCTCACCGGAGTTCCGGGAGGTGGTGCACCCGCAGCCCATGCTCTCCCTGGCCAACGCCTTCGACGACGACGAACTCGCCGCCTGGCACCGGCGCGCCGCGGGGCTGCTGGAGACGGACGCCTTCTCCCTGGTGTGCGAGCCCAAAATCGACGGGCTGGCGGTGGCGCTGATCTACGAACACGGCCACCTGGTGCAGGCGGCCACGCGCGGGGACGGCACTCGAGGCGAGGACGTGACGGCCAACGTGCGCACCATCGGCTCGGTGCCGCTGGTGCTCCAGCACCCGGAGCGTGCGCCGGCGCGTTTGGAGGTGCGCGGGGAGGTGTACTTCCCGCGCTCCGCCTTCGCCCGCCTCAACGAGGAGCGCGCCGAGCGGGGTGAGAGCCTCTTCGCCAACCCCCGTAACGCGGCGGCCGGTTCGCTACGCCAATTGGACCCACGCATCACCGCCTCACGGGGCCTCGCCGTCTGGCTCTATCAGCTGGGCTGGGCCGAGGGGGGACCCACGCCGGACACCCACTGGGAGACGCTGGAGTGGCTGCGGGAGCTGGGTCTGCGGGTGAACCCGGAGACCGAGCGCGCCCCCTCCCTGGACGGGGCGCAGGCCTACCACCGACGGTGGGAGGAGCGCCGCTTCCAGGTGGACTACCAGACCGATGGGGTGGTGGTGAAGATCGACCGGCGTGACTACCAGCGCCACCTGGGATTCGTGGGCCGCGAGCCGCGCTGGGCCATCGCCTACAAGTTCCCCGCCGAGCAGGCCACCACCCGCCTGGAGGACATCCGCATCAATGTGGGCCGCACCGGGGCGCTGAACCCGTACGCGGTGCTGGAGCCGGTGAACGTGGGGGGCGTCACTATCTCCCGCGCGAGCCTGCACAACGAGGACGACATCCGCCGCAAGGACATCCGCATCGGCGATGTGGTCATCGTGGAGCGCGCGGGGGAGGTGATACCTCAGGTGGTGGGCCCCGTGACCGACCGGCGCACGGGCGACGAGATGCCCTTCGCCATGCCCCCGGACTGCCCCGCCTGCGGCACCCCGGTGGTGCGGGAGGAGGGCGAGGCCGCTCACCGGTGCATCAACGCCGCCTGCCCCGCCCAGCGCTTCGAGCGGGTGCGCCACTTCGCCTCCAGCGCCGGCATGGACATCGACGGGCTGGGCGAGAAGCTGGTGGCCGCGCTGCTGGAGGCGGGGCTGGTGGCCGACGCGCACGACCTCTACCACCTGACGCAGGAGCAGCTGGAGGGCCTGGAGCGCATGGGGCCGAAGTCAGCGGCCAACCTGGTCGCGGCCATCGCCGCGTCCAGGGAGCGCCCCCTGGCCGCCGTCATCGCCGCGTTGGGGATACGGCACGTGGGCACGGAGACCGCCGAACTGCTGGCCCGGCGCTACGGCTCCCTGGTAGCGCTCATTGACGCGAGCGCCGATGACCTGGCGCAGGTGCCCGGCATCGGGCCCATCGTGGCGCAGGCCATCGCCCTCCACTTCGCCAACGAGGGCAACCGGCGCATCGTGGCAGAATTGGCGGCCGCAGGGGTGCGCGTCGAGGAGGAGCAGCGCCCCGGGGAGGCGGCGGGCCCGCAGCCCTTCGCCGGTCTGCGCTTCGTGGTGACGGGGCGGCTGGAGGGGTTCACCCGCTCCGGGGCCGAAGCGTTCATCAAGGATCGCGGCGGGGCCGTTGCCGGTTCGGTCTCCAAGAAGACGGACTACGTGGTGGTGGGCGAGGAGCCCGGTTCGAAGCGCGATGACGCCGAACGGCTGGGGATTCCGATACTGAGTGAGCAGGAACTGGTGGCCTTGGCCACAGGAGAGCATGCATGACGAACTCCGGGGGTGCCGCACCCGGGTCGTTGGAGCCAGAGGGACACGTCAGCGCCACCCACGCCGGGCTGGTCTACACCGGCGAGGTGGTGCGCGCCGCCTCCTGGCACCCCGTCCTCGCAGCCCCGCTCACCGGGGCCACCTACTTCCGCGTGGTGTTCTGCGCCGCGCCCTCGCAGGTGCGCCCGGAGCAATTGGCCGATGGGCGCATCGCGGTGTGTGTCCCCGGCCCCGTCCCGCCCGCAGTTGGCCAGGCTGAGGCGGAACGCAGGCTGCTCCGGGAGGCGCGCGCCAGCTACGGCGCAGCCGCCGATGCCGCCGCTGACCTGGACGCGCGGATAGACCGGCTGGCCCGGGAGGCTGACGCGGGATGGGCCGCAGCCTACGGGTCCGGCAGCGTGGTGACGGAAGCGGGCGAACTGCCCACCGGAGCGGTGTTCTCGGACGGTGGCATCTCCACGTGGGCTGGACGCCTGGGTGGGATGCTGCTGGCGCGAGCCTACCCCGCGCTCCCCTGGGACCCAGCCCGGCTCCCGGCCCCCCTGCTGCCGGAACGGGACACCCCGGCCCTGTGGGCGGCGCTGCGTGGCGAGCCGGACGAGGCTGGCCGGGCGGTGCTTGCCAACGCCTGCCCGGCGCTGGGGCTCTCCCGTGCCCGGCCGGGCGCAGGCGCACCGCTGGCGCTGGTGGCCGAGGAGGCGAGCCGTGACCCAGGCCCCGGCCTGGGCATGCGCCTCGCCCACGGGTTGGGGCTCACCTACCCCCTGGCGGAGCTGCTGCTTCTGGAGCACGTGGCGTCGGGGGAGGCCACCCTGCGGTTGCGCCCCGGCCACGGTTTCTCCCTGCGCGACGGGACGCCGCTGAGGGGGGTGCGCATCGGCCCCGTCGAGGCGCGCGAACTGGCCTGGCCTCCCCGGCTCTGGGCGTTCCTCGAAGCGGTCGAGCCCACCGGGGCGCCCAGCCCTCGTCCCCTGAGCGCGGAGGACGACACTCCCGCCCGGCTGCGCGCGGGGGTGCGTCCGCTGCGGCGTGACCTGGAGGCCCTGGCGACGGCCCAGGGCGCGGGACTGCCCAACGAGGTCCAGCGGCTGCTGGAGGGGCTAGAGGGTGTCAGCGCTGCGGTGGGCCCCCTGGAGCGCGAAGCCCGCATGCGGGAGGCGTTCGGGGACGAGGCGGGGTGGGCGGCCGCAGAGGGGCGCTGGCGCTCCTGGGACGCGAATGCTGGACACCTGCCGGAACTGACCGACGGCCTGCGCTACCTGGACGTGGCCACGGTGCAGGAGGAACGGCGGGAGTTGGCGCTGGAGCGCGAAGCGCTGAGCGCCCGCCTGCACGACCCCGCACTGGCCCTTGCGCCCCACCAGTGGGGCGCGCTGCGCGACGGGCTGCGCCGGTTCCGGCAGGCCTACGCCCGCGCGTATCTGCGCCACCATGATGACTACCACGCACGCATGGGCCTCCTTGCCCAGAGCATGCGGGAGACCGTGACCCAGGCGCGGGCGCTGGCCCGGCTCAACGCACTGGCAGCCCTGGGAGCCCCCGTGGCGCCCGACCTGCCCGCGCTGGCCGAGGAGCTGGAGAACAGCGTGCTGGCCTGTGGGGCGGTCCCCCTGGCCGAGGAGATCGTCCAGGCGGGGACGTGCCGCTCCTGCGGGCTCCACCTGGACACCTCCCCACCCCGACAGGAGGTGGACACGCTCGCCGGCTACGTGCGTCAGGCGCTGGAGAAGCAGAACACCCGCCTGGCCCGCCAACTCGCGCGCCGTCTGCTGCGCGAGGGAGGGAACTCGCGCCTCTCCCGGTTCGTCCAGGTGGTGCAGGTGGCAGACCTGTCGGGCCTTGCCGCTATCCTGGATGATGAACTCACCGCCTTCATCGCCCAGTTGCTGGCGGAAGAACGGCCCTCAGGAGGCTCCTAGCCCGTGACCGCCCCTTCCCGAGACGGCCGCTCCCTGGTGGTGGGCCTGGGCAACCCCGGCCCGCGCTACGATGGCACGCGCCACAACGTCGGCTTCGCGTGCCTCGACCTGCTTGCGGAGCGCGCGGGGGTGCGCTTCGCCGACAAGCGTCAGCACGCGCTCATCGGCGAGGGGTCGCTCGCCGGGGCCCGGGTGGTGCTGGCCAAGCCCCGCACCTTCATGAACTCCTCCGGGCTGGCGGCGCGCTACCTGCTGGATCGCTTCGGCGTGCGGGCCGAGCGCATGCTGGTGGTCTACGACGACATGGACCTGCCGCTGGGCTCGCTGCGGGTGCGCGCGCAGGGCTCATCGGGCGGACACAATGGGCTCAACTCCATCAACGCCGAGGTGGGCACCAGCGCCTACCCGCGCGTGCGCATCGGCATCGGCCGCCCCGCCCGCGGGGCCATCGAGCACGTGCTGGCGCGCTTCTCCCGGGAGGAGCAGGCAGTGGTGGACGAGGCGCTGGCCCGCGCCGCCGAGGCGGTGGAGGTGTGGCTCACCGAGGGGATCGACGCCGCCATGAACCGGTTCAACTGATGCACCGCGCGCTCCTGCTCCTGCTCGCCGCCCTGGCGCTGGCGGCCTGCGCTGGCCCTGCGCCCACCGCCGCGCCCACGCCCACGCCCGCCCCGGTGGCGCCGGGGGTGCTGGAGGCGGTGCCGACCGCGCCGGTGCGCGACCCCTTCGACCTGGTGCGCCGCTTCAAGGGGGTGGACGCTGGCCCGCTGACCGACGCGGTGCTGTACGCCGAGGAGCCGGTGGGCTCGGCGCGCACCTTCAACGTGGTGGACGTGAACGCGCTGGATACCTTCCCCATGCCCACCAGCCTGGCACATGCGGGGGAGCACGCCCTCTGGTACGTGGCCGAGGACATCACGGTGGACCCGGCAGCGCTGGCCGAGACGGCGCGCGCCTTCGACGAGCGTATCTACTCCCAGGTGCTGGCCCTGTTTGGCGAACGGCTGGCTCCTCCTGGGCGCATCGCCATCGTCATCGGGCGCATCCCCGCCGTGGCGGGCTACTTCAGCGCCGCCGACGCCCTGCCCACGTCGGTCTACGCCCGTTCAAACCAGCGGGTGGGAGTGTTCATGGCCAGCGCGGGCGGGGTGAGCGGGGCGGGTTTCCTGGGCACGCTGGCCCACGAGTTCACCCACGTGCTCCAGTGGCGCGCCGACCCCTCGGAGGCCACCTGGGTCACCGAGGGGCAGGCCGAGTACGCGGCACGTGCGCTGGGGCTGGGGGCGCTGCCCTTCGATGCCTACCTGCGCGAGCCGGAGGCGGGGCTGGCCGTCTGGCCCCCCGCCATCGCCGATTCCCTCCCCTCCTACGCCGCGGCCTCGCTGTTCGCCCGCTTCCTGGCCGAGCAGGTGGGACCAGAGGCACTGCCCGCGCTGCTGGCCGAGCCCGCCGACGGCTTCGCGGGCATCGAGGCCGCCGTGCCGGGTGCCGACTTCGAATCGCTCTACGCAGGCTGGCTGGTGGCCAACCTGGTGGGCCAGGGGCCCCTGGGCTACCAGGAAACCACGCCCACGGCGACGGTGAACCAGACGGTCTCCGGCGAGGGTGAGGGCCGAGGCGAGGTGCAGCAGACGGGCGGCTGGTACCTGGGCCTGGACCCGGCGGACGGGCCGCTGACGGTGCGCTTCACCGGCACCGCGACCACGCCCGTCATCCCCGGCGGGGCGGCCTCCGGGCAGGCGTGCTGGTGGTCGGGGAACGGCGAGGGGCGCGATGCCACCCTCACGCGAGCGCTTGACCTGCGGGGCCTGCGCTCCGCGACGCTGCGCTTCTGGAGCTGGCAGGACATCGAGGACGGCTTCGACGGCGGCCACGTGGCCGTCTCCGCCGACGCAGGCGTCTCCTGGCAGGCGCTGGGGGGCACGGGCACCAGCGAGGCAAGCCCCTTGGGGCTGGACCTGGGCCCGATGTACACCGGGCACAGCGATGGATGGGCCGAGCAGCGCGTGGACCTGACCCCCTACGCCGGGGCGCAGGTGCTGCTGCGCTTCGAGTACCTGACCGACGAGGCGGTGGAGCAGCCTGGCTGGTGCGTGGACGATATCGCCGTGCCGGAGGCGGGCTTCTTCGACGACGCGGAGACCGAGGGGAACTGGGAGGCCGCCGGTTTCGTCAGAGTGGGTGAGGCGGGTGCGCGCCAGCGCTATCTGCTGCGGCTGGTGGAGGGCACCGGCGCGGCGGCCTCGGTCCGCACGGTGACCGTGGACGCGGGCAATACGGCCACCTTCACCGTGGAGCGCCCGGCGATTCTGGTGGTGGGGGCGTGGGCCCCCGGCACCGGGGAGCGGGCGACGTTCTCCGCTGCGGTGGCGGCGCCCTAGCCCGCACCGCAGGACGCTGGCAGGGCCTGCCCGCAGAGCGTAGCGTTGACCAGGGAGGTGGCAGATGCCACAGCATGGATCGGGCCGTTGGCTGGTGGGTATCGGTGCGGCGGTGGTGGCCCTGGCGCTGGTGAGCGTGCTGGTGAGCGTGCTGGCCGCTGGCCGCGCACCCGCGAGCCTGGAGCCCGGAAGCCCCGAGGAGGCGGTGCAGCGCTACCTGTTGGCTATCAAGGACCGGGACCACGCCTCGGCCTACGCGCTCCTCTCGCCGGATATCCGCGAGGTGTGCTCCTACACCGACTACGTGGCTGAGTCGCGCTACTTCTACCAGGAGACCTCGGACTTCCGGGTACAGCTGGACGAGGCGGTCATCCTGGACGAGGACACCGCCGACGTGCGCGTGCGCATCACCCAATTCTACGGGAACCCGCCCTTCGACCTGAGCGAGTCCAACTTCACCCCCTCCTACCTGATGACCCGCGTGGACGGGGACTGGTACCTGGACCAGGCGGCCTGGCCCTACTGGGGCTGCGCCTACCGCATCGAAAAGCCGGACCCGACGCCGACGCCCACCCCCACCCCCACGCCGGAGCCCGCGGCCTAGCCGCGCACCCCAGGAGGACGCACATGCTGTACGGAGCGGGTCTGTCCACGCTGCTGGGCCTGGCAGTGCTGGCGGTGCTGGTGGCGGGAGCCATCGCCGCGCTGCGCCGCCTGGGCGGTGGGCCAAGCGCCCCTGGCATCGGCGGCACACGCCGCCTGTTCACCTACGGCCTCGCCTTCGTGGCCCAGATGCTCGCCACCCTGGGCGCGACGCTGCTGGTGGATCAGATCATCGGCGCCCTGTTCCTGGACGCGGTGATCCGCGGCGATTCCTTCCCGGTGGCCTTCGGCATCTCCACTCTGCTGGTGGGCACGCCGGTGTGGGCGCTGCTCTGGCGCGCTGCCGGGAACTCCGTCGCCCGCTTCCCCGCCGAGCGGGGCGCCTTCGGGCGCAAGCTGTACCTCTACCTGGTGCTGGGCATCGCCGCCACGGTGACTGCGGGCGCGCTCACCCAGGTGGTGCAGCAGCTGCTGGCAGGGAGCGTGCGGCTGTTCGACTCGGTGGCGACGGTGCTGGTGTGGGGCGGGCTGTGGGCCGTCCACTGGCGCTGGGAGCGGGCGGAGGGCCAGCCCACCCCCGTGGCCCAGACGGTGCGCCGCCTCTACGTGTACGCCAACGGGGTGTATGGGTTGGTACTGATGGCCTTCGGGGTGGCGATCGCCCTGGCAACGCTCCTGGGCGCAGCCTACGACGCGCTGGTGGGCACCCCCCTGGTGGGCGGGAGCGCCGGCCTGTGGGGCTCGGGCCTGCGCGGTGCGCTGGGCTCAGCGGCGGTGGGCGCGGCGTGGTGGTGGTTCCACTGGCACCGCACGGCGGCAGACGATGCCGCATCGCTGCTGCGACAGGGGGTGGCCGCGGTGGTGGGCATCTTCGGCGGTCTGGTCACTGCGGTGAGCGCGGCCGCCGTCGCGCTGCACACGGTACTGGATTGGGTCATCGTCCGGCCGCAGTTCACCGGCGCGGGCGCGCACTTCAGCGGGGTGCCCACGGCCATCGCCGTCGCGTTGGTGGCGGGCGGGGTGTTCGGCTACCACGCCTCGGTCTACCTGCGGGAGACGGCTCAGGTGCCGGGGCGCGGGCTCTCCGCTCTGCGCGCGCACCACTACCTCTCCGCTGGCGTGGGCCTGGCCACCGCCTCCCTGGGCCTGGCCATGCTGCTGGGCACCCTGCTGGGGCTGCTGGTGCCCGCTGCGCAGCGCACCTTCGCCGGCTCGTCCTGGTGGGACACGCCGCTGTCCGTGGCCCTCACGCTGCTGGCCGTGGGCGGGCCGGTGTGGTGGGCCTACTGGTTCCGCCAGCAGCGCGCCGCCGAGGCCGACCCTGCCGAGCGGACCGCTGCCTCCCGGCGCTTCCTGGTGTTCCTGGCGCTGGGGGCGTCGGTGCTGGCCGCACTGGGCGGGCTCTCCGCCTTCCTGTTCATGCTGATCCAGCCCCTGCTGGAGGGCACCTTCTCCGCCCGGGTGCTGGACGGCGGCAAGTGGGCCCTGGCCGCCGCCCTCACCGCCGGCGCCGTGGCCGCCTACTACGCGCAGGTGCTCCGCGAGGACCGCGCCGCCGCGCCCGAGGGGCCGGAGCGGCTGGGCAAGGCGCTCACGCTGGCGCTGCCCTCAGGGGCCGAGGCGCTGGCCGCAGGCCTGGAGGAGCGCCTGGGCGTGCACGCCGAGCGTTGGACGCGCACCGACGATGCGGGCGCCCCCACCCTGGACGCTGTAGCGCTGGACGCGCTGGCCGAGCGGGTGCGCCAGGCGCCGGGGGAGCGGGTGCTGGTGGTCTTCGGCCCGGAGGGGGCGCAGGTCGTCAGCTTCTAGACGGCTGGTATCCTGGGCGCAGACTCGCACAGGAGACACCATGACCCGCCGCACCCTGCTGGGCATCTGGGCCCACCCGGACGGTGAGACCTCCGCCTCCGGCGCAAGTATGGCGCGCGCCGTGCAGGAGGGAGCCGACGTCCACGTCATCACCGCAACGCGCGGCGAGTGGGGAGCGTTGGGCTCGGGCGGCCTGGTGCTCACCCGCGGGGAGCTGCCCGCGGTGCGCGAGGCGGAGCTGCGGGCGGTGCTCGCATCCTACGGCGTGCAACACCCACCCGTGCTGCTCGGCTACGAGGACGGCCATCTGGCGGACGCGCCCGAAGCCGAGGTGGTGGCACGGCTGCTGGAGGTGATGCGCCGGGTGCGCCCCAGCGTGGTGCTCACCTTCGGCCCCCACGGCATCTCCCGACACCCCGACCACCGGGCGCTGCACCGCGCCGCCACCGCCGCGTTCCTACGCTACCAGGAGCACGCGCCCGATGCGCGCCTGTGCTACTTCGCACTGCCCGCCCACGTCATCGAGGCCTACTCGCTGGACCTGGATGGGATGGAGGCGAACCCCAACATCGTGGTCGAGGCCGAGGGGTACTGGGCGCTGAAGGTGGCGGCGCTGCGTTCCTACCGCTCCCAGGAGGACGCGCAGCAGTTGGCGGGGTACCTGGAGTCGGGCCAGTGGCGGGAGGAGTCCTTCCACCAGGCGCACCCGCCCCTGCCCGCAGGGACGATGCTGGGCTCGCTGTGGGGATGAACACCGTCCCGCTGGAGGCGGCGCTCCGCCCGGAGGCGCTGGCCCTCCTGCGCCGCCTGGGCGCTGCGGCCAACGAGGCGGGCGCACCGCTGTGGTTGGTGGGTGGTGCGGTGCGCGATGCGCTGCTGGAACGCCCCGCGCTGGACCCTGACGTGACCAGCGAGACGTGCGCCGCAGACCTGGCGCCGGTGCTTGCGCGCGCCTGCGGGGTGCGGGCGGGTACGCCCACCGCGTTCGGCACGGTGAAGCTGGTCTTCGCCGGACGCACACTGGACCTGGCCACGACCCGCACCGAGTCCTATGCCAAGCCCGGTGCCCTCCCCACCGTCGCCTTCCCCGCCACGCTGGCCCAGGACATGGCGCGGCGCGACTTCACCGTGAACGCCCTGGCGGCATCGCTCTCGCCGGGGGACTTCGGGGCGCTGACCGACCCCCACGGGGGGCACGCCGACCTTCGCGCCAGGCTGGTGCGCGTGCTGCACCCGGACTCGTTCCGGGACGATGCCACCCGCACGCTGCGTGCGGTGCGCTACGCGGTGCGGCTGGGCCTGACCATCGAGCCGGGGACGCTGCGCTGGCTGCGCCGGGACGCGGGCTACCTACAGACCATCTCCCCCGCACGGGTGCGCCGGGAGCTGGAGCGCACGCTGGACGAGCCGCAGGGCGCGCGCATGCTCCGGGAGGCGCACCGGCTGGGGCTGCTGGGCGCGCTGCATCCCGCGCTGGGCGCCCCCGCCGTGGCAGCGGCGCTGGCCCGCGCCGAACGCGCCGGGCTGTGTGGCCTGGCGCTGTGGGGGGCCGTGGCCTATGCTGTGGGCCCACGTTCGGTGCGTCCCGTGTGCGCCCGGTTGGCAGCCACCCGCCCGCAGGCGCGCGTCGCCGAGGCCGCCACGCGGCTCGCCGAGGAGGAGCCATCCCTGGCGGGGGCGAGCCCCGGCGCGGTGGACGCCATCGCGGCGGGCATGCCGCCCACGGTGGTGCAGGCGGCGGCGGTGGTGGCGGATGATGCCCGCGCCCGCCGTGCCCTGGCCCGCTACCGAGAGCGCCTGACGGCGGAGCTGCCCGAGGTGAGCGCCGAGGCGCTGATGGCCCTGGGCATCCCCCCCGGCCCCGCGCTGGGACGGGCTCTGCACGGGGTGCGCGAGGCGGCGCTGGACGGGCGGGTGCGCACGCGCCGTGGCGCGCTGGCGCTGGCCAGGCGGCTGGCCACGAGCAACTGAGGACGGAGGCCCTGATGAGAGCAGCGTTCATCCGCCAGCACGGCGGCCCCGAGGTCATCGAGGTGGGCGAGGTGCCCACGCCAGCACCCGGCGAAGGGCAGGTTCAGGTGCGCGTGCGCGCCGCCGCCCTGAACCGGCTCGACCTGTACACCCGCGCTGGGCTGCGCGGCACCCAGGTGCCCGCAGACAAGATGCCTCACGTGCTGGGCGGCGACTGCGCGGGCGAGGTCAGCGCCGTGGGCGCGGGCGTGGCGGGCCTGCGCACCGGTCAGCGGGTGGTGGTGAACCCGCTCATCACCAACGTGCCCTACCCGCACATGGTGGGCACCCACGCCCCCGGCTCCGACGCCGAGTACGTGGTGGTGCCCGCGGCCAACGCGGTGCCCATCCCCGACTCCCTCTCCTACGAGCAGGCGGCGGCGCTGCCCACGGTTTACCTGCCCACCTGGTCCATCATCATGCGCGAGGGGCAGATGAAGGCGGGCGAGACGGCGCTAGTGCTCTCCGCCTCCAGCGGCGTGGGCACGGCGGCGATCCAAATCGTCAAGGGCGTGGTGGGTGGGCGGTGCATCGCCGTCACCTCCACCCCGGAGAAGGTGGCCGCGGCCAGGGCGCTGGGCGCCGACGAGACCATCAACTACAAGGACGAGGCGCTGGCCGAGCGGGTCAAGGAGCTCACCGGCGGGAAGGGCGTTGACCTGGTGGTGGACTCCACCGGGGCCCTGTTCTTCGAGGACGCCTACGCCTCCCTGGCACGCGGCGGACGCTACGGCATCTGCGGGGTCACCTCCGGCTACAAGGCCAACCTGCACCTGGGCCAGCTGTTCACCAAGGAACTGCGAGTGTACGGGGTGTTCATGGGCACCAACACGGAGTTGAGCCAGATCGTGGAGGCCGCGGGCGCCGGCAAGGTGGCCAGCGCCATCCACCGCACCGTGGGGCTGGAGGGGCTGGCCGAAGCCCACGCCGAGATGGAGCGCTCCGAGCACTTCGGCAAGTTCGTCGTCACCATCGACTGATGGCGGACGAACCCGGCTCTCCCGCACCCCAGCGCAGGCGCTACTACGGATGGGTCATCGTCCTGGTGGTCTCCATCATCTCCTTCGCGGGAGGGGTGGAGACCAACCCGGTGCTGGGCGTGTTCCAGGGCCCCATGACCGCCGAGTTCGGCTGGAGCCGCGTCACCTACACGCTGCCCATGTCCATCGGCTCCTTCGTGGGCGGGGTCACCTCCCTGCTGGTGGGGCGCGTCATGGATCGGCGCGGCGCGCGCATGGTGATGACCATCGCCATCCTGCTCATGGGCCTCACCTTCGTGCTCATGGCCGCCGTGCAGGCCTACTGGCAGCACTTCGTCCTCCAACTGGTGGGCCGGACGGTCATCGCCTCCACCTTCTTCATGGTGGTGGGCGTGGTGATCCCCAAGTGGTTCGTGGCGATGCGCGGACGCGCCATCGCCCTGGCGAACCTGGGCCAACGGGTGGGGCAGATCACCTTCCCTGTCATGGCGGAGCGCATCCTGCTCACGGGCTCCTGGCGCACGGGCTGGTGGGCCATGGGCCTCACCGTCTGGGCCGTCGCCCTGGCCCCCACCCTGCTGCTGCTGAGGCGCAGGCCGGAGGACATGGGCCTGCTGCCCGACGGGGTGGACCCCGCCACAGCGGCCTCGCGGGCCGAGACCGACCGGCGCGCGGGCAGGGTGCTGGCGGAGCGCTCCTTCAACGGACGCCAGGCGCTGCGCGCCCCCGCCTTCTACCTCATCACCGCGGCGGTGAGCATCCAGTCGTTCGTGACCACGGCGGTGCACTTCCACTGGTTCACCTACCTGACCGGCGAGGGCGTCTCCTCGGCGGCGGCGGTGGTGAGCCTGTCCATCGCCCCCTTCGTCGCCATCCCCATCTCGCTGGTGGCGGGGGTGTGGGCCGAACGGGTGCCGGTGCAGAAGGTGATGGCGCTCTCCTACGCCATCATGGCCGGGTCCATCGCCCTGTTCGCGGTGACGGACACGGCGCTGGAGGCCTACGCCTTCGGTCTGGCGTTCGGCGTGGGCACGGGCATCCTGTTCACCGTGATGCAGGTGGTCTGGGCCGACTACTTCGGCCGCGAGTCCATCGGCGTGATCCGGGGGATGGTGGCGCCCATCCACCTGTTCGGCAACGCGCTGGGGCCACTGGTGGCTTCGCTCTTCTATGACGTCACCGGCAACTACCACCTGATCTACGCCATCTGCGCGCTGCTCGCGGCGATGGGCGCGGCGCTCATCCTGCTGGCGCGCCGCCCACGCGATACCACAGCCCCCTAGCGGTCACGGCCTAGATGGGGCCGATGCGCAGGGTCTGGTCGGCCAGCACCACCGTGGCCGTCACGCACGGCTCATCGCCCACGGCGATGGTCTTGTGCCCCTTGCCCGTGATGTTGTCCATGAGGCGCGCCTCGCCCGCCATGAACTGGCGCTTGGACCCGTCCGGGTAGGTGATCTGGAGCCCCCCGGACAGGATGATGACGAACTGGCGCTTGGGCGCGGGGTGCCAGTCCTGCTCCACGTGGGGCGGGCGGATGCCGAAGGTGATGGTCTCGGCCTTCATCCCCTTGAGCCACTCGGCCTGCTGGGCCAGGTCGATGGGCTGCCAGGTGGTGTCGCCCGCCGCGTCCGTGTACATGCGTGAGGTGCCCATCGTTCCTACTCCTATTCGCTGATTGCGAAGTTGTTTAACGGCAGGGGGACGCCCCCTGCGGCGCTACGCGCCTACCCCCGGCAGGGGGTGTCCCCTCTGCCCTGCACCCTTCTAGGGTTTGTTGGTGGAGTGAGTCTCCTGCTCACTCCACCCCTGCGCCCCACGTCCTCCCGAAGTCGGCGCGGGAGACGATGCGCCCCGTGTAGGGCACGCGCTGGGCCGCGAGCCACACGGCGCTCTCCTCGAACACCGAGGGCGGGTCCGCGCCGGGACGGCCCAGGTTCATGTCCGTCTCGATGATGCCGGGGTTGATGGCGTTAACCGCCACGTTCGCCTCACGCACCTCGGCGGCCAGGTTCACGGTGAGCCGGTTCATGCCCCACTTGGTGACGGCATAGCCCGCTCGCCCCTCGGCGAAGCCCGTGGCGGCGCCCGACGATACGTTGAGGATGGCCCCGCCGCCACCGGCGACTAGGTGCGGGAGCGCCGCGCGCGTGGCGTAGAAGACGGCGTTGACGTTGATGTCCATCAGCGCGCGCCAGTCGGCGGGGGAGGTCTCGGCGATGGTAGCCTTGGGGAAGATGCCGGCGTTGTTCACCAGCACGTCCAGCCGTCCGTACTCGGCCAGCGTTGCGTCCACGGCGGCCTGCGCCCCCGCGTAGGTGGTGATGTCGCCCGCGATGGCGAGGAACCGCGCCCCGGCCTGCTGCGCCAGTTCGCGCGTCTCGGCCAGGGTGCCGCCAACGCCGGGCGAGGACTCTAACTGACGCGCGGTGCCCGCCAGCGACCCGCCCCGGCGCGCGATGCCCAGGGCCAGCACCCGGCCCAGCCCGCGCGAGGCGCCGGTGATGAGCACCACCTTGCCGGAGAAGTCGGGCACTAGTCCTTCCATGTCAGTCGCTCCGGGAGGGGTTCGATGGCGATGCCGGGGCCCCAGGTCTCCCCGAAACCCCGCTTCTCCGCCTTGCGGCCGGTGAATGCCGTGGGCTCCTGGCCCAGGAGCCAGAGGAACGAGGGAACGACGGCCTCCACCGGCTCGCCGCGCCCGTCGGTCATCTCGGTCGCCGTGAGGCCCGGCGCCCAGGAGACGACCTGGACACCATCGCCCATCACCTCGCGGGCCAGGCCGTAGGAGAGCCGGTCCAGCAGCGCCTTGGAGACGGCGTAGGCGAGCCGGTCGGGGTAGACCTGCGAGCCGATGTAGGAGGAGACGTTGACGATGCGCCCATAGCGCTGCGCCTGCATCTGGATCGAGGCGAAGTGGCACAGGTCGAACACGGCGTTGACGTTCACCGCCATCAGCGCGTCCCAATCGTCCGGGCTGGTGGTGGCCAACGGCCCACGCGGGTAGATGCCCGCGTTGTTCACCAGGATGTCCAGCCGCCCGTGGCGGGCGATGATGCCGGAGACCAACCCCTCGCATGCGGCGGGGTCGGTGATCTCGGCGGGGACTGCCTCGGCGCGCCCGCCCGCCGCCTCGATGGCCGCGACGGTGCCCGCCAGGGTGCCGGGGGAGCCGTCACCCACGGCGCGCGCGGTGCACACCACCAGCGCCCCGCACCCGGCGATGGCCTTGGCCAGCTCCGCGCCGATGCCGCGACTGGCGCCGGTGACGAGGGCTATCTGTCCTGACAGGTCCGGTTCCACGGCATGCTCCTTCACGATATGGGCGGCCAGGATAGCACGAGGAAGCCAGGGAGCCCTGGCACGCCAGGGTGCCCCGTGGGAAACTGCCAGGGTGAGCGAGCAGCCCACCCGCATCCCCCTCTTCCGCGTGCACCCGCTGGATGCGCCGGTGGTGGCCGCCGCCGTCCGCGCCCGGCGTGCGGCGGCCGTCCGCTTCCACGGGGAGCGGGTGCTGGACCGGTACGCCGGCCCGCTATCGGGCCTCGCCGCGTTCCTGGGCGATGACCCCCTGGTGACCGAGGGCCCCGCCCCGGAGGCCATCGCACCGTCCGTGGCGTGGGATGCCGGCGCACTGACCCGCCTGCTGCCGGGCATGCCCCCCGTGGACCCACCGGAGGGCGGCGGGCTGGAGGCGGAAGCGGAGGGCGTGCGGGCCCTGCATCTGGCCGCCTGCGCCCACGCACGCCGCCTCCCTTCGGCCACGCTGCGACGCTTGGCCGACCTGCTCTCCCGCGCCCACGACCCGCTGGGCTCGTTGGTGGCCGCGCTGGCGGAGACGGGCAACAGCGTGACGGGAGCCGTCGGCGGGTTCGACGCTCGCGAACTGGACGGGCGCCTCGGCCGCCCGCGCCCCCTGGGCGCACCGCGCGAGGGCGGGCCCGTGGACCCGGCGGAACTAACCGCGCTGCTGGCGGGCGACGGCCCCCTGGCCGCGCACTTCCCCGGCTACGCGCCCCGGGTGGAGCAGATGGCCATGGCCCATGCCGTGGCGCGCACCCTGGGCAGCCCGCAGGACGAATCGCCCCGCCAGTTGCTGGTGGAGGGTGGGACGGGCATCGGCAAGTCCGTGGCCTACCTGCTCCCGGCGATGCTCTTCGCCCTGCGCAACAACACCCGCATCGTCATCTCCACCAACACCATCAACCTGCAGGAGCAGCTTGTGGCCAAGGACATCCCGGACCTGGCCGCCGCCCTGCGGGGGGTGCCGGGCCTGGGGGCCGAGCGGCTGCGCGTGTCGGTGCAGAAGGGGAAGGCCAACTACCTGTGCCTGCGCCGCTGGGAACGATTGCTCCACACCGACACCCTCTCTGGCACCGAGGCCGGGTTCCTGGCCCGCACCCTGGGCTGGCTGGGCGCCACGCGCACGGGGGATAGGGCGGAACTCGCCCTCAGCCCGGAGGAGGCGGGGGTGTGGGAGCGCTGCTCGGCGTCCGGCTACGCCTCCTGCCCTGGCGCGCGGGAGGGGGCCTGCTTCTACCGCCACGCCCGCGAGGGGGCGGCGGGGGCGCACCTGCTGGTGGTGAACCACGCCCTGCTGCTCTCGGACCTGCAGGTGGGCGGCTCGCTGCTGCCCGACTACGAGCACCTGGTGGTGGATGAAGCGCACAACCTAGAGAACGAGGCGACCCGCCAGTTCGGCTTCCGCGTGACCCAGGCGGGGCTGGAGGAACTGGCCGAGCGGGCCGGTGCCCTCTCCCACGACGTGCAGACGGCGCTGGCGGTGGGGGCGGTGGGCCCGGAGCGCCATGCCCCGGTGGACGAGCGCCTCGGCGAGTTGGGCGCGGCGCTGCCCCCGGCGCGCGAGCGGTGGGCGGCGCTGTGCGCCCTGCTGGCGGCCTACGCCGCAGGCCAGCGCGCCGGCGAGGACGGCGAGGTGCGCATCACCGATGCGGCGCGCGCCCAGCCCGCCTGGTCCGAGATAGAGGTGGCGTGGGACGGTTTCGAGCGCACCGGAGCCGCGCTGGCGGAGCGCGCCGACGGCCTGGCACGAGCGCTGGACGGGCTGGAGGAGGGCAGCGTGCCAGGGCTGGAGGGGCTGATGGGCGAACTGGCCGAGTGGCGCTCTGATCAGGGCGAGCAGCGCCGCCGCACGGCGGCGTTCGTGGCAGCGCCCGACGAGGCCATGGTCTACTGGCTCAGCACCGGGATGGGCCTCTCCCTCAACGGCGCGCCCCTGGACGTGGGGCCGCTGCTGGCCGAGGGGCTCTTCGAGCGCAAGCGCGCCGTGGTGCTCACCTCCGCCACGCTGGCGGTGCGCGAGGGCTTCGCTCACGTGAAAACGCGCCTGGGGGCCGATGAGGCCGAGGAGCTGGCCCTGGGCTCTCCCTTCGACTATCAGCGCGCCGCGCTGCTGTGCCTGCCCACCGGCGTGCCGGAGCCCAACGCCCCCGGCTACGCAGAGGCGGTGGCCGATGTGCTGGCGCACCTGGCGGGCATGGCGGGCGGGCGCACCATGGCGCTGTTCACCTCCCACGCCGCGGTGCGCTCAGCGGCGGCGGCGCTGCGCCGCTCGCTGCGCGGCACGGGCATCGGCGTGCTGGCGCAGGGGGTGGATGGACCGCCCGCTCAGCTGGTCGCCCGCTTCCAGGCGGACCCGGCGTGCGTGCTGCTGGGCACCGCCTCCTTCTGGGAGGGGGTGGACATCGCCAACGACGCGCTCAAGGTGCTGGTGGTGGCGCGGCTGCCCTTCAACGTGCCCACCGAGCCCGTGTTCGCCGCCCGCTCCGAGGGGTACGAGAACGCCTTCATGGAGTTCGCCGTGCCCCAGGCGGTGCTGCGCTTCCGGCAGGGCTTCGGGCGGCTGATCCGGGGCCAGGACGACTACGGCGCGGTGGTGCTGCTGGACTCCCGTATCACCTCCAAGGCGTACGGGCGTATGTTCCTGGCGGCGCTGCCGCAGATGCAGCGCGTCGCCGCCCCGCTGCCCCAGGTGCTGGAGGCGGTGGAGGGGTGGCTGGCGGAGCGCGGCGGGTGAGCGGGGTGGAGCTGGCCGTCACGGGGCCGCTGGACCTGGAACCGACGCTGGCCTGGGGACAGTCATTCCGCTGGCAGCCCGACGCCCAGGGGCGCTACGTGGGCGTGGTGGGGGGCGATGTGGTGCGCCTCACCCGCACCCCCGCCGGAGTGTGGGTGGAGTCTGCGCCCACCGCGCCGGGCGAGCTGGCCGAGGCCATGGCCGCCTACCTGCGCCTGGACGATGACCTGCCCGCCATCCAATCGCGCCTCTCGGCCGACCCCCACGTCGCCGCCGGGATACGGGCCTACCCCGGCCTGCGGATGCTGCGCCAGGACCCGTGGGAGACGCTCGCGTCGTTCATCCTCTCCCAGGTCTCCAACATCCCGCGCATCCACCGCACCGTGGAGGCGCTGGCCCGCGCCTACGGGGAGCCGGTGCGTCTGGGCGGCGTGTGGCGGCGCACCTTCCCCCGCCCGGAGCGCGTGGCCGAGGCGGGCGAGCGGCGGCTGCGCCGGTTGGGGTGCGGGTTCCGTGCCCCGTACCTGGCCGCCGCCGCCGCGGCCGTTGCTGATGGGCGATTGCGCCTGGGCGCGCTGCGCGCGCAGCCCTACCCCGCCGTGCTCGAGGCGCTGACGGGGCTCACCGGCGTGGGCGATAAGGTGGCCGACTGCGTCATGCTCTTCAGCCTCGATAGGCCCGAGGCCTTCCCCGCCGATCGCTGGGTGCTGCGCGTCCTGCGCGAGTGGTACGCCCTGCCGGAGCGCCTCTCCTACCCGGCCATCAGGGCGTGGGCGCAGGGTCGCTTCGGGCAGGACGCGGGCTACGCCAACCACTACCTGTTCTGGCACATCCGGGAGAGCAGCCGGGGCTAGCCGGTGTCTAACCGCCCGTGGACGCGACCCGCGCCGTCCACAGGTACATGGGGCGGCCGTTGTCGGCCACGGGGTAGTCCACCCGGGCAGGGATGAACCCGGCCTGCACCAGCAGGCGCTCCCAATCGGCGATGGAGAAGATGCCGGTGACGTGCCGGTCCACCTCCACGCGCAACGTGCCCCCCTCCTCGATGAGAAAGAGGAACGCCCCCTCCAAGCGCGAGCCCGTGGGGTCTGCGTGGGCGTCGAACTCGATGGTGGTGAGCGTCACCCCGTCCGCGGCGTTGGTGTCCACCTGCACGGAGGGTGAGACGAACGAGTCGGTGTAGAAGTCCGGGGCCACCAGCAGCAGGCCGTGGTCGTTCAGGTGCACCCGCGCGGTGGTGAGGGCCGCCAGCAGGTCGTCCTCGGTCACCATGTAGTCCACAGCGTCGTGGATCAGCACCGCGTCGAAGGTGCGCCCCAGCCGCACGGTGCGCATGTCGCCCTGCACGTGGGATACCGAGGGGTTCAGGCGGCGCGAGTGCTCCAGCATCCCCTCGGACAGGTCCAGGGCCGTGGCGTCGAACTCGTGGGCGAACTGGTGCAGGTTGTGCCCGCCCCCCACGCCCATGTCCAGGATGGCGTGCCGTCCCGGCCCCAGGTGGCAGCGCAGCTCGCGATACCAGTACCCGGCCTCCTCGACGTAGTCCTCCGGCGGGCTGACCAGCGGCCACAGGTGCACCAGGTCGTTGTAGAGGCGGCGCACGTCGGTGGCATCGCCGCGCCCCTCGGCGGGCTCCAGTGTCCCTTGCTCGCTACTGAGCGACATAGGCGACGGCCTCAATCTCCAGCAGGTAATCGGGGTTGGCCAGGCGCGAGACCACCAGCAGCGTGGAGGTGGGCGGGTTGGGGCCGAACCTGCCAGCCCGCGCCGCGCGTATGGCGTCCAGGTGCTTAACGCCCGCCACGTACACCGTGGTCTTCACGATGTCCGCCAGCGAGCCGCCCACCGCCTCCATGGCGCGGGTGAGGTTGGCGTACACCTGCTCCACCTGCTTGGCGGGGTCGCCCTTCCCCACCACCGCCCCGGAGGCATCCGCAGCCACCTGGCCCGCGATGGTGATCCACGGGCCCACGCGCACGATGTGCGAGTAGCGGTTGCCGTTGTCCGGCATCCCCTCGGGTTGCAGGTGCTCTATCTGTGCCATGAGTGCATCCTCTCCTTCATCGTCTGATTGGGCGTGCTGGGGCAGGTAGGCCACCGCCTCGATCTCCACCCTGTAGGCGGGGTTGGCGAGGCGGGTGATGTTCACGGAACTCGACGTAGGGCGCTGGGCGGGGAAGGCCGCGGCGCGCGGGCCGCGCACGGCAGGCCAATCGTGGGCGCTGACCACGAAGGTGTTCATGGAAAGCACGTTCTCGAACCCGCCGCCCACGCTCTGGAGCGCGATGCCCAGGCGCCGGTACACCTCCGCGGCCTGGGCACCTGCATCGTCGCCACCGACGGCGCCCCCGTCCGGGGAGCCGGCCGTCTGCCCAGAGATGTAGGCCCACGGCCCGACCCGGACGATGTGGGTGTACGCCCCGTTCACCGGGGCGGGTAGCCCCGCCGGGTTGATGTGCTCAACGTGCGCCATCACGCCTCCTCCTGTGCAGCCAGCCCGCCCGGCCCCCACGTGGGGAGCAGAGGCGCTGCCCATGCATGATATCCGTCCCCGCGCACCCGTGAAGCCAGCGCCTCGGCCTCCGCCTGCTCCCGGCACAGCGCGAAGCAGCACGGCCCCGCGCCGCTGACCACCGCCTGGCGCGCGCCGTCCTGCGCCAGCGATGCCAGCAGCCGCTGCACGACGGGGAAGGCGCGCGCGGCCACGGGGCCGAAGGCATTCACCAGCGCCCCATCCACCGGCTCTCCGGCGCGCAGGCGCTCCCCCAGCGCTCGCGTGGCCGCACCGTCCGTGAAGTCGGCGGGCGTCAGCAGCCCATACATGCTGGCCGTCTTGTCCGCGGGCCCGCCCTCCGTGGGGGCTGCGATGACCACCCACCCCTCCACGGGCGCGGGGAGCGGGGAGAGCACCTCGCCCCGGCCCGTGCCCAGCGCCGTGCCGCCGAACAGGAAGAAGGGCACGTCGGAGCCCAGACGCGCCCCGATGGCCGCGAGCGCCCCGTCATCCAGGCGCAGACCCCACAGGCGACGTAGGCCCGCCAGCGCGGCCGCGGCATCGGAGGAGCCGCCGCCCAACCCGCCAGCGGCGGGGATGCGCTTGGTCAGGTGCATCGCAGCGCCGTGGGTGCAGCCCGTCGCCGCGCGCAGCGCCTCCGCCGCGCGCAGGGCCAGGTTGCCCTCCACCGGCGCGGCGCCCTGCGGCTCCACCGTGAGCGAGAGGTCATCGGCGGGACTCAGGGTGAGGGTGTCCTCAAGGCCCACCGGCGCCAGCACCGTGCGCACCTCGTGGTAGCCGTCGTCGCGCTTGTACAGCACCTCGAAGGCCAGGTTCACCTTGGCGGGGGCGCGCAGCGTGAGGGGCGTCATGGGCCGATGCTACCCGGCGCGCCAGGCGCGGTACAGCGCGCCCCACTCCGCCAGCGCCAGCGTCTCGGCGCGGCGCGTGGGCTCGATGCCCGCCGCCGTCAGCAGCGCCTCTGCCTCGGCGGGCGGAACGCCAAGCCCCCCGGCCAGCGTGTTGCGCAGCTGCTTGCGGGGAGCGGAGAAGGCCGCGCGCGCCAGCCGGAAGAAGGCGGGCGGCTCGTCCACCCCCTCGGCGGGCTGGGCGTACACCTGCACCGCCACCAGCGCGGAGACCACCTTGGGCGGCGGGGTGAACGAACCGGGGCGCACCAGCCGCACGATGCGCGGGAGGCCGAACAGCTGCACCCCCAGCGAGGCGAGGCTCATGGCCCCCGGCGCGGCGCAGATGTTCTCCGCCACCTCCTTCTGCACCATGAAGGCCGCGCGGGCGGGCGGGCAGTCCGACTCCAGGAACGCGCGCAGGATCGGCAGCGCCGCGTAGTAGGGCAGGTTCCCCGCCAGCAGGTAGGGCCCGCACCCGCCCAGCACCTCAGCCGGGGCCGTGGTGCGCGCGTCCGCCTCCACCACCGACACGTTGGCGGGCATCACCGCGCGCAGGTGCGGCACCAGCTCCGCGTCCAGCTCCACCGCCACCACGCGCCCGGCGCGTTCGGCCAGCACCTCGGTCAGCGACCCGCGCCCGGGCCCCACCTCGACGACGGTGTCGGCAGGCCCCACGCCCAGCGCATCGGCCACCGCCGCCAGGATGTTGCGGTCGGTGAGGAAGTGCTGACCCAGGCGCTTCTTGGGGCGCGGGAGCGGCATCGGCAACTCCGTGGAAGCGGTGCGCGGCGCCCGTGGGGCGCCGCGCTGGTGGGAGGGGTAGTGGCCGTGCACCCCTCGTTGAGCCGGTGACCTGACGCATGTCCCATTGGACGGCACTCGGACCAGGCTGGTCTGCGGCACCCGGAACGCTCCGCTTACCGCTGCTTCCTTCCGGACCTAACGGGGTTCACAGGGTTCCGCCGCGCAGGGCCCGGCCGTCAACATACCGCCCGAGACAGAGGCGCCAGGGCCGGACCTCGGAGGGGGATTCAACCCCGCTGAAGCGGAATGCGGGTTCAGGGAACCGCGAACTCCCCGTCTAGCACGGCCACCACCATGTTACCCCGCCGTGGGGTTCCGCTGCCAGGCTTCCCCGGGTTGACCACGCGGGCGTGGGGTTTAGGCACGCGTGGGTTGCCCATGCACACAGGGGGGCGGCCCGCGCTGGCGGCAACCAACTCGCGCGTGGTCAGCCAGGCGTTCACCCTTCGACACGCTCAGGGCGAATCAGGGCCGCCCGATGCGCCGAAGCACCAGCAGCACGCTGTGGTGCAGCCCCGCACCCTCACCACGGGGCAGCACCCGCCCACGCCGCGCAGCGGTGGCGCAGGATGGAAGCAGGCCCCGGCGCGCCAGCGCAGAAGGATGCCCCATCCGCACCGTCATCACCGCACTCGTCCTCACCCTCGCCCTGCTGGCGTGCGGCGGCCCGGCGCCGGGCGCCGAAGCGGAGCCCCGGTACGACGCCGACGAGGCGCTGGCGGCGGTGCGCTCCTTCATCCTCACCTCCCACTCCGACCAGTGCCGCGCCCTGGGCCGGGGCACGGTGGCCTCGGTGACGTTCCTGCCCGCCTCCGGGGCGTGGGAGGTGCGCTTCACCACCAGCGGTGAGGACACGTTCACCTTCGAGGAGGCCACGCGCCAGGTCAGCGCCACCTACCCCTTCTGCCGCTGGTAGCGGTTCCCACGCCCATCAACCGCCCGTTCTCGGTGCGCTGGCGGCGGCCCCTTCCCACCCCTGCTATCCTCACCAACGCCATGCAACAGCAGCAGATACGGTCGGCGGTCATCACGGCGGCGGGCTTCGGCACGCGCTTCCTGCCCATCTCCAAGGCGGTGCCCAAGGAGATGCTGCCCCTGGTGGACAAGCCGGTGATCCAATACGCGGTGGAGCAGGCGGTGGAGGCCGGCATCACCCGGGTGGTGCTGGTGACCTCGCGCGGCAAGGGGATGATGGAGGACTACTTCGACCCCCACCCCGAGCTGGAGCGCACGCTTGAGGAGCGCCAGAGCCCCAAGTTGGCTGAACTCCAGCGCCTCGCCTCGCTGGCCGAGGTGGTCTCGGTGCGCCAGCAGTACCCGCTGGGGCTGGGCCACGCGGTGCTGACGGCCAAGCCCGCCGTGGGCGATGAGCCCTTCGTGGTGCTGCTCCCCGACGAGATCCTGCTGGGCAACCCCTCCCCCACCCGTCAGCTGCTGGACGCAGCGGGGCGGCTGGGCGGGTCGGTCATCGGCGTGGGGCGGGTGGCGCGGGAGGACGTCTCGCGCTACGGCATCGCCGCCGGAGACCCGGTGGACGAGCGCACGCTGCGCCTGGGCCGGGTGGTGGAGAAGCCCCCGGTGGACGAGGCGCCGAGCGATCTGGCCATCTTCGGCCCCTACGTGTTCAGCCCGGCCATCTTCGATGCGCTGGAGCGCATCACGCCCGGCGCGGGCGGGGAGTTGCAACTCACCGACGCCATCGCGCTGCTGGCGGAGGGCGAGCCGGTGTTCGCCCACCGGTTCGAGGGGCATCGGCACGATGCGGGCACGCCCTTCGGTCTGCTGACCACGGCGGTGGAGCTTGCGCTGGAGCGGCCCGACTATGGCCCCCAGGTGCGCGCGTGGCTCACGGCGCTGGCTGCCCGATTGGCCGGGGACGCACCGGGGCCCGCGCGCTAGACTGGCGCCGGCGGCCCCAGGGGCCGCCGGGAGGCGCGCATGGGCAAGCGCATCGTCATCTGCTGTGATGGGACGTGGAACCGGCCGGAGCAGCCGGTGCCCTCAAACGTGGTGCGCACGGCGCGGGCCGTGCTGCCCACGGGGCGCGACGGCGTGAGCCAGGTGGTCTTCTACGACGAGGGCGTGGGCACGGGCAACCGCATCGACCGGCTCCTGGGCGGGGCCTTCGGCGACGGGCTGGTGAGGAACATCGCCGACGCCTACCGCTTCCTGGTGCACAACTACGCAGCGGGCGATGAGCTGTTCCTGTTCGGCTTCAGCCGGGGAGCCTACACCGCCCGTTCGCTGGCGGGGCTGCTGCGCAACAGCGGGCTGCTGCACAAGGCCCACGCCGACCGCTTCACCGCAGCGTTCGACCTGTACCGGCGCCAGGATGCACCGCCATCCTCACCGGAGGCGCAGGCCTTCCGCGCGGCCCACAGCCGGGAGGTCGGCGTCCACTTCCTGGGGGTGTGGGACACGGTGGGCTCGCTGGGCATCCCCCTGCGCGGGCTGCGCTACCTGACGATGCGCCGCCACCAGTTCCACGACGTGGAGCTGTCCGGTTCGATGCGCAACGCCTTCCAGGCGCTGGCGGTGGACGAGCGGCGCTTCCCTTTCGCCCGTCCATCCGGCTCGCCAAGCCCAAGGAGGGCCAGACGGTGGAGCAGGCCTGGTTCCCCGGCGTCCACGCCGACGTGGGCGGGGGCTACGCGGACCACGCCATCGGCGATGCGGCCCTCGCATGGATGCTGAGCAGAGCCGCCGCATGCGGGCTGGCGCTGGATGATGCCTATCTAGAGGCGACGACGCACCCAGACCTGGTGGGCGGGGCGCTGCACGATTCGCGCCAGGGCTTCTACCGCTGGATGCGCCCGCACACCCGTGCCATCGGTCGCGATGGCGGGGCCTCGGAGGCCGCCCACGCCGGAACCGTGGCGCGTCAAGAGGCGGGCGGCTACGACCCGACGAACCTGACAACCTACCTGGCGGACCCGGCGGACCGGGAGGCGGACTGAGCGAGCGCAGCGAGCGGGGCGCCCCTAGCGCCGGCGCGAGGCGATGAATTCCGTCAGTCCCAGCAGCATGGCGAAGCCACCGAAGATGAGGCCGACGTAGCCCTCGTCCAGGGTGACCACGGAGGCCACCAGGAAGGCAACGATGATGACGGCGCGGGTGAGGGCTCCCATGAACGGCCTCCTGCGGATGTTGCGGGCAGGCTAGCGGGGCGAGCGGCTAGTTGGAATCCATCTTGAGCACGGCGAGGAACGCCTCCTGCGGCACCTCGACACGCCCGATGCGCTTCATGCGCTTCTTGCCCTCGGCCTGCTTCTCCAGCAGCTTGCGCTTGCGGGTGATGTCACCGCCGTAACACTTGGCCAGGACGTTCTTGCGCATGGCGCGCACGGTCTCGCGGGCGACGATCTTGGCGCCCACGGCGGCCTGGATCGGCACGTCGAACATCTGGCGGGGAATCAGCTTCTGGAGCTGGGTCACCAGGGCGCGCCCGCGCACGTAGGCGCTGTCGCGGTGGGTGATCATGGACAGGGCGTCCACGGGCATGGAGTTGACCAGGATATCCAGCCGCACCAGGGGCGAGGTCTGGAAGCCGGTGAATGCGTAGTCCAGGGAGGCGTAGCCCTTGGTGCGGGTCTTCACCTGGTCGTAGAAGTCCACCAGCACCTCGGCCATGGGCAGCGAGGCCTCCAGCAGCACGCGCGGGTCGGTTGAGGGGAGCGCGTCAGCCGCCGCTGAGCCGCCCGACTTCGCCGTGTCCAGGTACTCGGTGCGCTTGAACTCACCGCGGCGGGTGGAGATCAGGTCCATGAGCGGGCCCACGAAGCGCGAGGGGGTGAGCAGGGAGATGTCGAGCCACGGCTCTTCAATGTGGTCGAAGGCGCCGGGGTCGGGCAGGTCGGTCGGGCGCGAGACCTCTCGCACGTCCCCGTCCATCATCACCACCCGGTAGGCGACGGACGGGGCCGTGACCACCAGGTCCATGTTGTACTCACGTTCGAGGCGCTCCTGCACGATCTCCATGTGCAGCAGCCCCAGGAACCCGCACCGGAAGCCGGGGCCCAGCGCCGGGGAGTTCTCCGGCTCGAAGGAGAGCGCGGCGTCGTTCATCTGCAGGCGCTCCAGCGCCTCGCGCAGCTCGTGGAAGTCCACCCCCTCGGTGGGGTAGAGCCCGGCGAAGACCATGGGTTTGCGCTCCCCGTAGCCGGGCAGCTGCTTGGTGGCCCCCCCACGCGCCAGGGTGACGGTATCACCCACCCGGCACTCGCCCACGGACTTGAGGCCGGTGGCGATGTAGCCCACCTCCCCCGCCGTGAGGGCGCCCACCTTGCGCATGTGGGGGCCGAAGACGCCCACCTCCAGCACGTCGGCGTTGGTGCCGGTGGCCATCATGCGGATCATGTCGGCCCCGCGCACCTGCCCATCCAGCACGCGCACGTAGGCCAGCACGCCCTTGTAGGAGTCGTACTTGGAGTCGAACACCAGGGCCCGCAGCGGGTCATCGGGGTGCGCCTCCGGAGGCTGCATCTGGTCGACGATGGCCTCCAGCAGCGCGCGAACGCCCGTGCCGTCCTTGGCGGAGACGCGCAGCACCTCCTCCGGCTTGAAGCCGAAGGCCGAGCGCAGTTCCTCCTCCACCCGTTCGGGGTCCGAGGCGGGCAGGTCGATCTTGTTGATGACCGGGATGATGGTCAGGTCGTGTTCCAGCGCCAGGTACACGTTGGCCAGGGTCTGAGCCTGGATGCCCTGGGTGGCGTCCACCACCAGCACCGCGCCCTCGCAGGCGGCCAGCGCCCGCGAGACCTCGTAGGAGAAGTCCACGTGGCCGGGGGTGTCGATTAGGTTCAGCTCATACTCGGCCCCGTCACGGTGGGTGAAGGCCATGCGCACGGCCTGGGCCTTGATTGTGATGCCCCGCTCGCGCTCGATGTCCATGGAGTCGAGCAACTGCTGCTGCATCTCGCGCTGCGAGACGGTGCCGGTGATCTCCAACATCCGGTCGGCCAAGGTGGACTTGCCGTGGTCGATGTGGGCGATGATGCAGTAGTTGCGGATGCGCTGGGGGTCCATCGGGCTCCATGATAGCAGGGCGCCCGGCCTCCACTGGGGGCCGGGCGCCGGTTCGCTATGGGTCAACCGTCCCTAAGGGGTGGGGAGCGCCCCACCCTGCAGGTAGCGGAACAGCTCGTTGTCGGGCTTGAGGATCAGGGCATCGTCGGAGCCGATGATGACCTTGTACGCCTCCAGCGAGCGCCTGAAAGCGAAGAACTCCGGGTCTCGCTCCAGCGAGACGGCCAGGATGCGAATCGCCTCCGCCTCACCCTCACCGCGCAGGCGGTCAGAGGTCTCCTCGGCCTCGGCCCAGATCACCTGCACCTGCCGGTCAACGTCGGCGGTGATGGTGAGGTAGGTCTCCTCACCCTCGGCGCGCAGCTTCTGGGCCTGCACCTCACGCTCGGTGCGCATGCGGGCGTAGACGTTCTCCAGGATGGTGTCCGGGAAGTCCGCGCGCTTGATGCGCACGTCCACGATCTCGATGCCGAAGCCCTGGGTCTTCACGCGGGTGTCTACGCGCTCGCGCACGAGCCGGGTCAGCGCCTCACGGGCTGCCACGTCGCCCTCCAGGATGGGCTCGACGCGGGTGACGCCATCGGCGCCCACGGTGATCTGCCCACCGATTATCTGCGGGCGGGTGCGCTGGCCCACCTCGGCCCGCAGCTGGGACGTGACGATGTCGCTGATGCGGGAGGCGGCCTGCGCCTCGTTCACCAGCGTTTCACGGAACGAACGGGGGTTGGTGATGCGGTAACGCACGTAGGCGTCGATCACCAGGAACTGGTTCTCCACGTCCGGGAAGCCGCGGGCGTCCACGTCCACGCGCAGGAGGCGCTTGTCGAGACGCACGGCGGTGTCGATGAAGGGCGCCTTGAAATTGAGGCCAGGCGCAGAGATGGAGCGCTGCACCTCACCGAAGCGGGTCACCAACACGTGCTGGGTCTGGTCCACGGTGAAGGCGACCTGGGGCACGATGATGAATGTGGCTACCACCACCACCAACAGAGCGATGAGCGTCTTCATCAGTTCACCCCCCCACCGGCCTGCGGAGTGAACGGGACGAGCGTGCCCACCTCCGGGTCCACCACGAACAGCTGCACGCCCGGCAGGATCTCCTGCATCGCCTCCAGGTACAGGCGCTGGCGCGTCACTTCGGGCGAGGCCTGGTACTGGGTGAGGATGGCGTCGAACTCGGCAGCCTCACCGCGGGCGGTGGCGATGCGCGATTCCTTGAAGCCCTGGGCGGTCTGCACCACCTGCTGGGCCGCACCCTTGGCGCGCGGGAGCTGGTCCTGCTCGTAGGCGCGCGCCTGGTTGATGCGCGATTCCTTGTCCGAGCGGGCGGCCACCACGTCGTCGAAGGAGGCCTGCACCTCGGCGGGCGGGAGCACCTGCTGGAGAGCCACCTGCTGGATCTCGATGCCCGCGCCGTAGTCGTTCAGCATGCGCTGGAGCAGATCGCGCGTGTCGTCCTGCACCTGCTCCTTGCCCACGGTGAGCACGTCGTCGATCGAGCGCTGCCCCACCACCTGACGCAACGCCGCCTCGGACGCCTCCCGCAGGGTGCGCCCGTCGGGCCGGCCCTCGCGCTTGTCGATGTCGCCGGGGTCATCCACGTTGAAGAGGAAGTCCCCTAGGTTGAGGATGCGGTACTGCACCACCATCTGCGCATCGATGATGTTCAGGTCGCCCGTGATCATCACCGCCTCGCCGGGGCGGGTGTTGGTGGAGGTGTCACGGAAGCCCAAGTCCATGCGCTTGGTGAGCGTGACCTGCTCCACGTTGCGGGTGCCAACGGGCGAGGGGAAGTACCACTTCAGCCCCGGCCCCTCGGTGCCCTGGAACTTGCCGAAGAGGCGCAGCGCCGCCTGTTCGTCAGGCCCCACGGTGTAGATGCCCGTGGCGAGCCAGCCGGCCAGGGCAACCACCACCATGATGACGGCGATGAACCCCACGCTGCCGCCGCCGGGGAAACGCCCCTTGTTGCGTTCCCACCATGCCTTGGCATCGCGCATCAGCTGGTCCGGATCGAACTCCGACCGTCGCTGTCCGTACATGTTTCCTCGAACCTCCCGTATCGCTGCGGGTTTGGGGAAGTGTACGGGGGTGCATGAGCGAGGGTCAAACCGCACCCTCTTTCGTTGACGCGCGTGAGCAGCGCCCCCTATCGTCAGGCGACCCCCCCATGAAGGAGACCCCGTGCAGCAGCAGCGCTACGACGTGTACGGCATCGGCAACGCCATCGTGGACACCGAGGTGCGGGTGGACGACCCGGTCATCGCCACCCACGGGCTGCGGAAGGGCTACATGTCCCTGGTGAGCGCGGACTCCCAGGCGGGACTCCTGGCAGGGCTGGACGGGTACGCCCGCAAGGCCGCTGCGGGAGGCTCGGCCGCCAACACCATGGTGGGCGTGGCTCAGTTAGGCGGAACGGCGTTCTTCACCGCCAAGGTGGGCACGGACATGGACGGGGCGCTCTACCGCGAGTCCATGGCCGAGGCGGGGGTGGGCTTCGACGTGGATGGGCACAACGGCGCGCCCACCGGCACGTGCCTGGTGCTGGTGACGCCCGACGGGGAGCGCACCATGCAGACGGCGCTGGGCGCCTCGGCGGACCTGACCCCGGCCGACGTGGACCCCGCCCGCATCGCCCGCTCCTCCCTGCTGTACGTGGAGGGCTACCTGTTCGGCTCCCCCACGGGCACCGAGGCGGCGTGGATGGCCATGCGGGCGGCCAAGGAGGCTGGGGTGGGCGTGGCCCTCTCCCTCTCCGACCCCGGCATGGTGGAGGCGTTCGGGGAGCAGTTCAGGAAGGCCGTGCGCGAGTACGCCGACATCGTCTTCTGCAACGAGCACGAGGGACGCATCTACGCTGGTGCGTCCACCCGCGAAGCGGCGCTGGCAGGGGTGGCCGCCGATGCCGCGATGGTGTTCATGACCACCGGGGCAGATGGCTGCCTGGTGCAGGCGGGGACGCAGGTGCACCCGGTGCCCGGCCACCAGGTGCAGGTGGTGGACACCACCGGAGCGGGCGATGTGTTCGCGGCGGGCGTGCTCTACGGGCTCACCCACGCCCACACGCCGGCCGACGCAGCCCGGCTGGGCGTGTTCGCCTCTGCGCGCATCGTCACCCAGTTCGGCCCGCGCCTGGAGGCCCCGCTGCACGAGGCCGTCAGCGCCATCCTGGGCGGTGCCAAGCCCTAGCGCTTTGCCCTACCAGAGCCGGGCGCTGGCGATGCGCGCACCCTCGGCCAGCGCCTCTAGCTTGAGGTAGGAGACGTCCGGGTCCAGCTTGCCGAACCCGGCGAAGGTGCCGAAGCCGCAGTCCGAGGAGGCGATGACCCGCTCGCGGCCCACGATGTCCGCGAACGTCTCGATCCGCTGGGCCACCAGTTCGGGGTGTTCCACGAAGTTGGAGGTGGTGTCCACCACCCCCGGCAGCAGCACCAGGTCGTCAGGCAGCTTCGCCTCACGCCACGCCTTCCACTCATGGGAGTGACGCGCGTTGGCCGCCTCGAAGGAGACGGCGCCGATCTTGGCGCGGGTGATCAGCGGGAGCACCTTGGCCACGTCGATGTCGTGGGTGTGCGGGCCCTCGTAGTTGCCCCAGCACACGTGCATGCGCACCTTCTCCTTGGGCACGTTCACCAGCGCCGCGTTCAGCGCCTCCACCTGCAGAGCCGCCTGGGCCAGGAACTCGGCCTCGGACAGGTCCTGGAAAGAGGTGTGGCGGGCCATGGCCAGGTCCGGCGCGTCCACCTGAAGCAGGAACCCCGCGTTCACGATGGCCTCGTACTCCTCGCGCATCGCATCGGAGAGCGCGCCCAGGTATGCCTCCTGGGTGGGGTAGTAGTCGTTGGACTGGAACACGGTGATGACACCGGGGCTGGCGGCGTTCAAGAAGGCCTCCGTCACCTGCGCCCCCGCCAGCGCCGCCCTGAAGTTGGCCAGGTCGCGGGCCAGCGGTTCGCGGTTCACCACCGCGATGGGCCCCGTGCAGACAGCGCGCCTGAAGGGCTGCGCGCCGGTGATGCGCGACATCTTCTCCTGCAGGCGGGGGAAGGGCGCCACATCCAGGTTGGGCTTGCGGGGGCGGTGCCCGGAGAAGCCGGAGAGGCGCTCCTGGATGTAGGTGGAGTAGGCGATCTTGCTCATCTCCCCATCGGAGACCACGTCCACGCCCACCGCCGCCTGACGCCCGACGGCGTCGGCCACGGAGCGGGCCACCACCGCCTCGAAGGCGGCCGGGTCGTGCCCCTCGCCCTTCTCCTTGGCCAGCAGTGCCGCGGCCAGGTCATCGGGGCGGGGCAGCGAGCCCACATGGGTGGTGAGAATGCGGTCGGTGCTCAGGTGCACGGCGGCCTCCGGGGGGTCATGGTGAGGGGATGGTAGCATCCCAGCAGTCCACTCATGAGGAACGCCATGCCCGCCACCCTCAGCCCCGCAGCCGTCGCGCTGATCCGCGAACCGGTGCTGGCCCACGTGGTCACGCTGATGGCCGACGGTGCCCCCCAGGTGACCCCCGTGTGGGTCGACACCGACGGGGAGCACCTGCTCATCAACACCGTGCGCGGGCGGCTCAAGCAGCGCAACCTGGAGCGCGACCCGCGCGTTGCGGCATCGCTCCTGGGCTTCGCCTCCGGCACGCGGGGGGTGCAGGTGCGCGGACGCGTGGTGGAGATGACCAACCAAGGAGCGGACGAGCACGTGCGGTTCCTCACGCGCAAGTACGAGGGGAAGGACACCTACGACTACTCCAGCGCGGGCAAGGAGCGGGTGCTGGTGCGCATCGCACCGGAGCGGGTGCGGGAGATCGGCATGCGTGAGCCCGCGGGGCAGCCGCCCCAGGCCACCACGCCGCGCCCGGCGGGCCTGGCCGTCCAGGTGAAGGGCACGGCGCTCACGGGGGAGATGGCAGCCTACCTGCGGGAGAACGTCTTCGCGCACCTGGCCACGCTCATGCCCGACGGGAGCCCGCAGGTAACGCCCATCTGGGTCGGCACCGACGGTCGCCGGGTGCTGATGAACTGCTCCATCGGCGCGCAGAAGGAACGCAACATCCGGCGCGACCCGCGCGTCGCCATCTCGATCATGGGTCTGGACGACCCGTGGCGCTGCATGTGGCTCATGGGACGCGCCGAGGAGGTGAGCGAGGGGGCAGAGCAGCTCATCGACGACTTCTCGCTCAAGTACAACGGGCAGGAGCGCTACCCCCGCAAGCCCGGCATGGTGCGCGTCACGCTGGCGGTGACACCCCAGCGGGTGACGGGCCGGCGGCTCTAGCGGTTCAGCAGGCGCGCGGCGAGCGCCCGCAGCCCCAGTACGGGCCGGAAGGAGGCGGCCGCCTCCTCCAGCGCGGCGACCTCATCGGGGCGCAGGGTGATGTCCGCCGCAGCGGCGTTCTCCTCCACCTGCCGCACCGACTTGGCGCCCGGTATCACCACCACGTTGGGCCCCCGCAGCACCCAGGCCAGGACAACCTGCGCAGGCGAGGCCCCGTGGGCCGCCGCCACCTGCCCCAGCACGTCCAGCACGGGGGCCAGGCGGCGCAGGTTGCCCGTGGCGAAGAGCCGGTTGGCGCGCCGGTAGCCGCCGGGGCGCGCACCGCCCGGCCCGTAGCGCCCCGACAACAAACCCTGGGCCAGCGGGCTGTAGGCGATGACCGTGCGCCCGGCCGCCTGCGCATGGGGCACCAGCCCGCGCTCCGGGTCGCGGTGCAGCAGCGAATAGGAGACCTGGTTGCTCACTACCGGGGCCCCCAGCGCGGCCTCGGCCCGTTTCCAGCGCGTGAGGCTGAAGTTGGACACGCCCACCGCGCCGATGCGCCCCTCCTCCGTCAGCGCGCGCATCCCCGCCATCACGGGGCCGATGGGCGCCAGGGGGTTGGGCCAGTGCACCTGGTAGAGCCCCACCCGCTCAACGCCCAACCGCGCGAGGGAGCGGGCGGCGGCGGCGCGCACCTGGCGGGCCAGCACCCGGGTGGGCCACACCTTGGTGGCGATGAAGGGCTCCGGCCCACCCGCTGGTGCGGCGCGCAGCGCAGCGCCCAGCACCCGTTCCGACTCCCCGCCACCGTAGACCTCAGCGGTGTCGAACAGGTTCACGCCGAGTTCCCGTGCGCGGGCGACGATGGCGTTGGCGTCAGCGGGGCCGAAGTCGCGGCCCCAGCCCCACCCGCGCGAGCCGAACTGCCAGGTGCCCAGGCCCACCACGCCGACCTGCCTCCCGGCCAGTGTGGTGGTGCGCATGGAACTACCCCTTCAGGTAACGGTCGAAGAACGCGACGAACTTGGGCCACGAGTCAGCCGCGGCCTTGGGGGTGAAGCGCACCGGATTGAACGGGTCGTTGAAGGCGTGGGGTGCGCCGTCATAGCGGTGGAACTCGTAGTCCTTGCCCGCCGCCCGCAGCGCCGCGCCCAGGCTGTCCACCATCTCCGGCGAAGGGTTGGCGTCCTCGTTGCCGAAGAAGCCCACCACCGGGCAGGTCAGCTCCTTGGTGAGCGCCTGGGGCGAGGCACCCTGGTGCCCCCAGGGCAGGTGCGGGTCGGTGCCGTACCAGATGCCCACCGCGCCAAACTCCTGGCTGGTCACGCCCATCAGGTAGGCGATGCGCCCGCCGATGCAGAAGCCCGTCACCCCCACCCGGCCCGACGCTTGCGGCAGCGAGCGAATGTGCCCCACGGCGGCCAGCATGTCGGCCTGGATCTGCGCGTCCACCAGCCGGTCCTTCATGGGCATGGCGGTATCGCGCCGCGCCGGGTCGTCGAAGGCGATGGCCGTGAGCGCATCGTTGGTGGTGGGCTCGCGGTGGAACAGGTAGGGCGCCACGGCGATGTACCCGGCCTGGGCCAGTTCATCGCACTTGCCGCGCACGAACCGGTCCACGCCGAACACGTGCATCGCCACCGCGACGCCGGGGAAGGGCCCCTGCCCCTCGGGGACCGCCACGTAGGCGTCCACGGGTTTGCCCTCGACGGTGATGGTGGTCATGGTTCCAGGCATGGTGCCTCCTTGAGCGGGCCGGATGCGTGGGGCGCACGGTAGCACACCGCTTGGGTCGCGTGGGCCGGGCGCTAGCGCGTCCCCACGTAGATGCTCACCGTCTCCAGCAGGTGCAGGTCGTCGCGCCCGAAGACGTAGTGGCCGGACGCGGGGTCGGTGAGCGCTGTCAGGGCCGCCGCGTCCTCGTCGGAGATGTACGCGCGGCGCGGGCCGTCCTCCGCCCAGCGCTTGAGCTGGCGGGACATGTACTTCACCTGCGCGTCGGTGAAGGGGGCCGTTGCCTCCAGCAGGAACGTCCGCACGCCCACGTCCCGCAGGCCCGCCTCCCGCAGCGCGTGGAGCCACCCGTGAGGGTAGCGCGTCGCGCCCTCGCCGCGCACGTTGGCCCCGAACCAGGCGGCGTGGGCGGCGTGCAGGCGGTCGTTGAGGCCAGGCGCGCCGATGCCCACGTCGTCCGGCAGGAAGAAGGGGCGCATGCCCCCCTCCCGCAGCGCCAGCCGCCCGCCGGGGCGCAGCACCCGCGCCAGCTCGCGCAGCGCGCCCACCTGGTCCGCCAGGTGGTGCACCGTGCGCGAGGACCAGGCCAGGTCGAAGGCCCCGTCCGGGAAGGGCAGCGCGGCCAGGTCGCCCGTGGCGTAGCGCACACGCGAGCCCAGCCCGGTCTTCTCCACGCTCTCCTGCGCCGCACCCAGCAACCGCTCGTTGGCGTCCAGCGCCGTCACCCGCCCGTCGGCGCCGACGGCCTCCGCCAGCAGCACCGTGAAGCCACCCGCACCGCTACCCGCCTCCATCGCCTGCGCGCCGGATGCGATGGCGAGCCACTCAATCACCTGCCGGTACACCGGCGCGTAGAGCAGGTCGTTGTTGTGTAGGCTGTCGGCGTTGTAGCCGTGCTCGTGCCCCCCGTGTCCGTGGCCGTGCCCACCGTGCTCATGCTTGTCGTGGGAACCGTGTTCCTCGTGGCCGCCGTGCTTACCGTGGCCGTGCTGGTGCTCGTGTTCGCTCATGGGAGGTGCTCCTTCAGGAGATGGCGTTCAGGCCGGTCAGGTGGCGGCCCAAGATCAGTTGGTGCATGTGCTCGGTGCCCTCATAGGTGTGCACCGTCTCCAGGTTCAGCGCGTGGCGCAGGGGGGAGAGGCCGGTGGTGATGCCCGCCGCGCCCAGCAGGTCGCGGCAGGTGCGCGCCACCTCCAGCGCCGCGCGGGTGTTGGAGTACTTGGCCATGCTGATGTGCGAGAAGTGCAGTTTGCCCGCCACCTTCAGTTGGGCCAGGCGCAGCGCCAGCAGCTGGGCCTTGGAGAGGGCGCTCGCCGCGTCCGCCAGCTTGGCCTGCACCAACTGGAACCCGGCCAGCGGGCGGCCGAACTGGGTGCGGCCCAGGGCATACGCCAGCGTGGTGTCGATGGAGTCGGCCATGGCCCCGCACACGCCCCAGGCGATGGAGTAGCGCGCCGAGTTGAGGCAGGAGAGAGGCGAGCCCAGCCCCTTGCTGGCGGGCAGCAGCGCGTCCTCACCCAGTTCCACCTCATCCAGCGTGATGCCGCCGGTGACGCTCATGCGCATGGAGAGCTTGCCAGGCACATGCTCGGTGCTCACGCCGGGGAGCGCAGGGTCCACCAGGAACCCCCGCACCTGCTCATCCAACTTGGCCCAGATGACCATCACGTCCGCGATGGGCGCGTTGGTGATCCAGTACTTCGACCCTGACAGCCGGTACCCGGAGGCCGTCTTCACGGCGCGGGTCTCCATGCCCGCCGGGTCGGAGCCGTGGTCGGCCTCGGTGAGGCCGAAGCAGCCGATGACCCGCCCCTCGGCCATGAGGGGTAGGTAGCGGCGCTTCTGCTCCTCGGTGCCGAAGGAGTGGATGGCCGTCATGGCGAGCGAACTCTGCACCGATGCGAAGGAGCGCAGTCCGGAATCGGCGCGCTCCAACTCCGCCATGATGAGCCCATAGGCCGCCGGGCTCACCCCCGCGCAGCCGTACCCCTCCAGGTGCGCGCCGAAGATGCCCAGGGAGGCCATCCCCTCGATGAGCGCTCGGGGCAGCTCCCCCGCCTCGAAGGCGGCGGGCGCCGCGGGAGCGGCCTGTGCCTCGACCCACGCCCGCACGGCATCGCGCACCTGGCGCTCGTCGGTGGACAGGTCGTCGTCGAGGCCCAGCAGGTCAACGCCACGGTACGGGGGCATGGGACACCTCGGATGGGGGTGGCCCGATTCTAGGCGCGAGCGCCGCGGCGGGCAACGCGGCCCCGCGTGAGCACCAGCGCAGGTGCGAGACGCGCGAAGGCCACCCGCCGGGGTGCGGCGGGTGGCCTGTCGTGCGCTTCTTCTAGGAACGCCCTGCTACTGGGAGCAGTAGTCCGGGGTCTCCTCACCCTCGGCGCGGTTGTTCAGGTTGCACAGCGCGATGGGGTGGGTGGAGAGGTTGGTGAAGCTGGCGTCGGTGACCCAGAGGGAGAAGATGCCCTCACCGCCGACGCCTTTGCGGGTCCAGCGGCCGACCACCCAGTTGGTGGCCCAGGCGCCGTCATCGTTGGCGACCATGGGGAACGAGGTGGCGAGGGACGTCACGTCCTGGTAGACGCCGTTGGAATCCTGCAGCAGCAGGGAGACCTCGGTTCCAGGCGCGAAGCCGGAGCCGTAGATCCAGACCGAGTCTTTGCCGGAGCGAGCGCCGGGCTGGAAGTCGATCTCGACCTTGGAGAGGGCGATGCGCTCAAGGCCGGTGGCGTGCTCGTCGGCCTGGGCAGTGGCCCCGGAGCCGATGGCGAGCGAAAGCACCAGCCCGGCCACGAGGCCGAGCGCGAGCCAAACGAGGGCAGGACGGTGGGCAGAAAGGGCGCGCGACATGGATCTACCTCCTTGGTGCTCGCCCGGGGATGTTCGCGGCATCACCGTTGCACATCGGTGATACCACCCCAGGCGGGGGGCCCTATTGATGCAGGGGGCCCCTACCCGCGCGTACCGGGCGAACCCTAAGCCTTGCCTCACAGGAATGTCAAGCGCCCAGCAGCGATGAAGGGAGCCCTTGGGGGTTCCCGCTGCTGGGCCTGAAACTTGTCCGAGCGGGGCTGTCTCCGCTCCGACCGCGATCGGGACGCCACTCGCTCTGCCCGTCTGCCGTTGTGCACCGGTTCTAGCCTCGCCGCCCGGGAGGTAGCTCGAGCGGCGAGTGCTATGCGAGGGCGTGTCTCTACTTAATTGGAGCAGTAGGTCGGAACCTCTTCACCCTCAGCGCGCTTGGTCTTGCACAGCGCGATGGGGTGGGAGGAGAGGTTGGTGAAGTTCTCGTCGGTGACCCAGAGGGAGAAGATGCCCTCCGCACCCACACCACCACGGGTCCAGCGGCCGACCACCCACTTGGTGGCCCAGGCGCCGTCGTCGTTGGCGACCATCGGGAAGGTCGTGGCCAGGGAGGTCACGTCCTGGTAGACGCCGTTCGAGTCCAGCAGCAGCATGGAGACCTGGGTGCCGGGGTTGAAGCCGGAGCCGTAGATGAACACGCTGGCTTTGGAGTCGAAACCGACCTCGGTAGACGAGAGCGAGATGCGCTCCACACCGGTGGAGGCCTCGTCGGCCTGGGCGCTCGGGGCGGCCCCGCCGATGAGCATGCCCGCAGCCAGGGCGGCAGCGGCGACGGCGAGGATGATGAACCGGCGGCTGAAGAGAGAGCTGATGGTCTGAGTCACGTCCACACTCCTTGGGTGGTCCCCCCGCTCCCGCACGGGGACTCGGCGTTGCTCGCCACGCCAGGAGTGTCGCGTCTTTGAAAGCAGTCTTTATATAGACAGTCTTTCAGAGCCGTGTCACATGCATCCCGTCGTGACTAACGCGGGACGATATACATGACACAGAGGCCTGTCAAGGGGAAGGCTCCGCGATTCCCCCTCCAGGGACTGCTTTCTCGTTCTTCAGTCGCCCGGCCGTTCCGGTACGCCTGTTGTCGCTCGTTGCACCTGCATCAGCCCAGCGCGCCCGGCTCGTTCGCCTCGGCCCGTTCGCCGTTGTGCACCGGCTCTCGGGCGGCCCGCCCCAGGGAGGTAGCTCCGGGGAGGGGCCTTGCCCGGCTTGCGGCCGGGCGCGCTCTTCAGGCTGTTATTTGGTGCAGAAGATCGGCACCGTCACTTCCTTGCCGGCGTCGGCGTCCTTCTTGCGCGAGGTGATCTTGCACAGCGCGATGGGGTGGGAGGAGAGGTTCTCGAAGTTCTCGTCCGTCACCCACAGGGAGAAGATGCCCTCGCCACCCACTTGCTTGCGGTTCCAGCGGTCCACCACCCACTTGGTGGCCCAGGCGCCGTCCTCGTTGGCGGTCATGGGGAACGACGTGGCCAGGGAGGTCACGTCCTGGTAGACGCCGAAACTGTCGGCCAGAAGCAGGGAGACCGTGGTGCCGGGGTTGAAGCCGGAGCCGTAGATGTAGACGAAGTCCTTAGCGTTGTCGAAGTCCACCTCGATCTTGGAGAGCGCGATGCGCTCCACACCGGTGGCCTCGTCGGCCTTGGCGCTCTGGGCGGCGCCACCGATGAGCATGCCCGCCGCCAGCGCGGCCGCGGCGACGGCGAGGATGATGAACCGGCGGCTGAGAAGAGAACTGAAGGTCTGTGTCACGTTTCCCACTCCCTAGGTGATCTCGCCCGTTCCCGCTCGGTCCGGACGGCGTGCTCTGCACGTACAGCCTGATAGAAAGGCATTTGTGTCGTGCTTTACTTCGCACGGCACTGTACTCACGACTTATATCACTGTCAAGGGTGTCTTTCGTCTCCAGAACGCAGAGGGCCCCGCCGTGTGGCGGAGCCCTGCATGGCTGCGTGCGTGGAGCGGGTCTAGGAGATGGTCAGGGAGACCTTGAGCGCCCCGTCGCGGGGCTCGTGGGCCAGGGCGAAGGCCTCGGCCACCTGCTCCAACGGGAAGCGGTGGGTGACGTAGGGCGCCATGTCGATGGCGCCCTCGCTGATTAGCCGCACCGCCTCGTGGAAGGCGGGGATGCCCGGTTCATCCTGCGCGCCGAACACCGTGGTCATGTCCAGGCGCTTGAGGACGAACCCCGCCAGGTCAAAGGGGGTGTGGCCGAACCTATCGGGCAGCCCGAACACGTGGACGTGCCCCTCGGCCCGCACCATGCCCACGGCGTCGTTGAGCGTGGGGTAGCCGCCCACGGCGTCCACCACCACGTCGGCCCCCTGCCCGCCGGTCAGGTCAAGCACCGCGTCCACGGCCGCCTGCCCCGTCACGTCCACCGTCTCGTCCACGTCCAGCGCGCGCCCCGCCTCGCGACGGGCGGCGTTGGGCTCCACGGTGATGACGCGCGCCGCGCCCAACCGGCGCACCACGAAGTCGTGGAAGAGGCCCGCGCTCCCCTGCCCGATGACGGCGACGGTCTTGCCGGTCAGGTCCGGCAGCTTGCGGGCGGCGAACAGCACCGTGCCCAATTGCTGGGCCATGAGCAGGTGCGCCGAGTCGTGCCCGGCGGGCAGGCGCACCAGGAAGCCGGGGTCGATGAGCTGGTAGCGCGCGAAGTTGCGCGAGCTCCAGATGTTGGGCGCGGTGAGCACCGCCTCGCCGGGCTCGAAGCCCGTGCCGCCACCGTCGGCCACCACGCCCACCCCCTCGTGCCCCGGCGCGCCGGGGGCAAGCGGGTAGTCCCTGATGGGGTAGCCGTGGTAGACGATGTGCAGGTCGGACCCGCAGAGAGAGGCCATCTGCATCCGCACCAACACCTTGCCGGGCGCCGGCTCCGGGGCCGGCGCCTCCTCACACGCGATGCGGCCATCGCCCCGGGCGATGGCCGCGGGCATCATCTCCCCCATGCCCTACCCCGCGAAGAAGGCGGCGACCAGCTCGTTGAAGTGGTCGGGCGCCTGCTGGGGCAGCATGTGGCCGATGCCGGGGAACACCTCCAGGCGCGCGCCGGGGATGGCCTTGGCGGTCTGCTCGCCCATCTCCAGAGCGTTCACCTCGTCGGCATCGCCCCACAGCACCAGCGTGGGGGCCTTGATGTGGGGCATGCGGCGCAGGGTGTTGTATCGGGTGCGGGTGTTGGGCTCGGTCATGTGCTTCATCACCTTGCCGAAGGCCTCGGCGTGGCCCGCCAGCGTGCCCTTCTTGATGAAGGAGGCGGCGAGGGCCTCCACGTCGGCCCGCCCCTCGGCGTAGCGGTGGGACAGCTGCTTGCGCACGTCATCGTCGGAGGGCTGCTTGAAGCCCACCATGCTGGCCAAGGGGCGCGTGGCCACGCCGCCGCCCGCCACGTTGACGAACTTGAGCACGCGCTCCGGGCTCTCGTAGGCCAGCAGCGTGCCGATCCACCCGCCCATGGAGTGGCCCACGATGTTGGCCTTCTCGATGCCCAGGGCGTCCATGAACTCGCGCACGTGGTCCACCAGGTAGGCGAAGGAGAACTCCTGGTCGAACACATCGCCCAGGCCCCAGTTGAGGCAGTCGAGGGCGTAGACGTGCAGCTTCTCGGACAGGGGGCCGATGTTCAGCACCCAGGTCTCGCAGCCGCTGGTCCAGCCAGCGCCGTGGATCAGGATGGTGGGCGTGCCGGTCGAGCCCGCCTCCCAGTAGCGGGTCTTGCCGTGGGTGAGCTGGACGTACTTCTCCTGGTATGCCGCCATGTGAGCCTCCTGCGTGTGTGTGCGCGCGGGTGCGCCGCACGCCCGTCCGTCGTGATGTGCCGCCCCGCAGGGCGTGGGTAAGCATAGCCCGGCGCGCCGTTGCGGGCGAGGGGCGGCCCGGTTATCGTGGCCCGGCCCCACCGGGGCATGGGAGGCTCGCATGGGCACGGTGCTGTACGTGGCGACGGAGCACGGCGTGGCGACGGTGCGCCAGGATGGGGCGGGCCGCTGGGCCGAGACGGGCCGCGCGCTGGGTTCCTGGGACGTGAACGAGGTGGTGGCGGACCCCGCCGCACCGGGCACCCTGTACGCCGCCACCCGGGGCGATGGCGTGTGGGTGAGCACCGACGGCGGGGCCAGGTGGCGCAAGCCCAACCGCGGGATCCCCGGCCCCGGCAAGGTGCGCTGCCTCACGCTGGACCCGCACCGGCCTGGCACCTTGTGGGCCGGCACCGAGCCCATCGGCGTGTGGGTGTCGGAGGATGCCGGTGCCCACTGGCGCGAGCTGGCCAGCGTGTGGGACGTGGCCTCCGTCGCTTCCACCGACTACCCGGTACCCGCCGTGGAGCCCCACGTGCGCGACATCGCCCTGGACCCGGCGGACCCAGACACGGTGTACGCGGCGCTCCAGGTGGGGCACCTCATCAAGTCCACGGACCGGGGCGCGTCGTGGACGCTGCTCTCCCAGGACGTGGACGCAGACGCCCACACCATCGTGCTGCACCCGGAGCACCCCGAGCGGGTGTACCTGGCGACGGGCGGGTTCGACGCGCGCCACGGGGATGCGCCGGGCCGGGCGCTCTACCGCAGCGCCGACGGCGGCCGGACCTGGCAGCCCATGGCCATGGAGTTCGACAACGAGTACTCCGTGCCCCTGGTGATGCACCCAGCCAACCCCCGGGTGCTGCTGGCAGCGGTGGGCATCGGCCAGCCCCCCGACTGGCGTAAGCACCCCCAGGGGGCGCAGACGCGGGTGATCCGCTCCATCGACGGGGGCGATTCATGGGCCGACGTGGGCATGGACGCACCGGAGGCGGTGCGGGGGTTCGTGGAGGCCTTCGCCTACGACCCGGCCGACCCAGCCAGCGTGTACCTGTCCACCCGCGACGGCGAGCTGTACGGCTCCGCGGACGGGGGGAGCCACTGGGCGCCGCTGGGCGTGAACGTGGGCGATATCTCGGCCATGACCGCGGTGCACGCCTAGATGCCCCCCCACCCCACAGTGTGGCTGCGGGTGCCGCTGTCCGCCGGTGAGGCCGCGCGATTGCGCGCGGCGCACCCCGGCGTGGGCTTCGTGGAGGGCGAGAATCCAGACGAAGCGGCGCTGGCCACGGTGACGGTGCTGCTCACCGCCGAGGCCCCGCCCGATGAAACGGTGGCCCGCATGCCATCGCTTGCCTGGGTGCACACCACCCACGGGGGTGCGGGCGCGGTGCTCACGGCGCCGGTGCGCGCCACGGGCGCGGAGGTGAGCACCTCGCGCGGCACCCACAACCCCTCCTTCGTTGAGTTCACGCTGGCGGCGCTCTTCGCCTTCGCCCGCGACATCCCCGGCGCGGTGCGCGCGAGCGGCGAGCGCCGCTGGCAGGACGCATGGGCCATCCGAGAGGTGGCCGGGAGCACCGTGGGTATCGTGGGCCTGGGCGCAGTGGGCTCGGCGGTGGCGGCCGCGCTGGCGCCGCTGGGCGTGCGGGTCATCGGTACGCGCGCACACCCGCAGCGCCCGCTGCCGGAGGGGGTTGCCGAGGCCCACGGGCCGGAGTGGCTGCCACAGATGCTCGCGCAGTCCGACGCCGTGGTGCTTGCCGCCCCGGCCACCGAGACGACCCGGGGCCTGCTGGATGCGGCTGCGCTGGGAGCCCTCAAGCGCGGGGCGCTAGTCATCAATCTGGTCACGCGCGGGGCGGTGGATGAGGACGCCCTGACCGCAGCGCTCGCCTCCGGGCAGGTGGGCGGGGCGGCACTGAACGTCTTCTCCACCCCCACCCTCGCGCCGGACGCGCCGTTGTGGGACGCCCCCAACGTACTCATCGCTCCGCGGCTCGGCTCCACCGACCCCGGCAAGTGGCCGCGCCAACGCGCGCTGTTCACGGAGAACCTGCGCCGCCACCTGGCCGGGGAGCCGCTGCTCAACGGCGTGAGCCCCGATGCCGCAGTCTAGAGAAGGAGCCCCATGCAACTCGGCATCGCCTTCCCCACGCTGGAACTGACCGACCCGCGCCAGGTGCGCGCCTTCGCCCAGGAGGCCGAGCGCCTCGGGTTCGGCTACCTGACGGCGCTGGAGCACACCCTGGGCACCTGGCCCAACCGGCCCGACGGACGCGATGCCTACACCCCGGACATGTTCATCCACGAGCCGCTGGTGCTGTTCGGGTACCTGGCGGGCCTGACCGAGCGCATCGAACTGGTGACCTCGGTGCTGATCCTGCCCCAGCGTCAGGCGGTTGTGGTGGCCCGGCAGGCGGCGGAGGTGGACCACCTGTCCGGCGGGCGTCTGCGCCTGGGCGTGGGGCTGGGTAACAGCGCGGTGGAGGCGGAGGGGGTGGGGAGCGACTTCTCCACGCGCGGGGCGCGGGTGGAGGAGCAGGTGGCGGTGATGCGCGCGCTGTGGACCCAGCGCGAGGTGACCTTCCACGGCCGTTGGCACCACATCGAGCGCGCGGGCCTGACGGTGCTGCCCGACCGCCAGCAGATCCCCATCTGGTTCGGCGGAGGCGGGTCTGCACGCACGCTGGAGCGCATCGGGCGCATCGGTGACGGGTGGATCGCCACCGGGCCCGCGCCCGAGCGCATCGCGGCCATCCGCGCTGCTGCCGAGGCTGCGGGGCGAGGGGCGGACGCCGTGGGCATCCAGGGCCGCTTCACCCTCACCGGCAGCGAGCCGGAGGCGTGGGCCGCGACGGCGGAGGAGTGGCACACCCTGGGAGCGACCCACCTGACGGTGAACACCCGCGGGGTCGGCTCCGACAAGGCCGCCGCGCACCTGCGGTTGGCGGAGCGGTTCCTGCGTGAGGTGTGGGCGTGAGCGTCGAACGCGTCAAACCGTGGGCGGCGCTGAACCACCGCGACTTCCAGCTCTACTTCACCCACGGGGTGCTGATGGGCATCTCCCGCAACCTGCGGGACACCCTGCTCTACCTGATGGTGTACCAGATATCGGGCTCGGCGCTCCAACTGGGCCTGACGGGACTGTTCCAGGCCGTGCCGGTCATCGTGGCTGGCCTGCTGGGCGGGGCCATGGCCGACTCCTACAACCGGCGCATGCTCATGCTGGTGACCCAGGTCGCCACGCTGGTCTCCGGCGTGGTGCTGGTCTCGCTCATCGTCTTCGGGCACGTCGAGGTGTGGCACCTGTGGGCCATGGGCGCGTTCTGGTCTGCCGCCAACACCCTGGGCCGCCCGGCCCAGCGCGCCTACATGCCCCGCCTGGTGCCGGAGCGCCACCTAATGAACGCCATCACCTGGTACGGCACGCTGAACCAGGGCACGCTGTTCATCGGCCCCATCCTGGGCGCGGGCGTCATGGCCTGGCTGGGCCCCGCGTGGGCCTTCGGCACCGACGTGGTGCTGGTGGGCGCGGGATTCATCGCCATCGCGCTGATTCGCGCCAGCGGACGCCCGGAGGGGCCGGGGCGCGGGGTCTCGCTGCGGGTCATCTGGGAGGGGTTCAACTACGTGCGCACGCGCCAGGCCCTGGCCGGGGCGCTGGCCATGGACTTCGGCGTCATGAGCGTTGGCTTCTTCCGCCCGCTCACCCCCATCCTGGCGCTGGACGTGTACGGCATGGGTGAGGTGGGCGTGGGCATCCTGAACGGCGCGCCCGCCGTGGGGTCCATACTGGGCACCTTCGTCCTCCTGGCCCTCGGCGACGTGCGCCGCAAGGGGCTGATGGTGGTGGGAGCCAACCTGGGCTACGTGCTGGGGCTCGGCCTGCTGGGCCTCTCTGCGCTGCTGCTCCCGGGCTTGGTGGTGGTGGGGCTGGTGGCCCTGGCCGGGCTGGGCCTGGCCGATGCGGTCTCGTTCACCGCGCGCCAGGCGCTGATCCAGATCGTCGCCGTGGACGCCTACCGAGGCCGCGCGGCGAGCCTGTCGTCCATCATCGCCCAGCTGGGCAACGCCTCCGGTGCATCGGAGATGGGCGCCATCGCCGCCGTGGCCGGAGCGCCCGGAGCGCTGCTGATCAACTGCGCCCTCGGCCTCGGCATGGTGGGCGGCATCACCCTGCTGCTGCCCGGCCTGCGCAGGCAGGGGGCGGAGGCGCCGCAAGCGGCACCGGCCATCAGCGAGGGCGGAACATAGGGAAGCCTCGCCTCGCGTGGTTGCTGCGCCCGGCAAGGCGCAGGGGGCCGCAGGCCCCACATCGAGCGCCCGGCAGGGCGCGGAGACAGGGGTAGGCGCGAAGCGCCGCAGGGGATGTCCCCTGCAGTTGAGCCCGCGGAGCGGGCGGGGAAAGAGCGAGCCCGGCGAAGCCGGGCGGGGAGCACACACATGCAGTACCGGACGCTGGGCACATCGGGCCTGAAGGTGTCGGTCATCGGCCTGGGCACCAACAACTTCGGCAACCCGCAGCGCCAGCACGCGCCGCGCCGCTTCGGCATCTCCGACCCCTCGCAGTCCGTGGCCGTGGTGCACGCCGCGCTGGACGCGGGGGTCAACTTCATCGACACCGCCGACCTGTACGGCGACGGACGCAGCGAGGAGCACATCGGCCTGGCCCTGAAGGGCAGGCGCGCCGAGGCGGTCATCGCCACCAAGTTCAACCTGGCGAAGTTGGAGGGCGAATCCATCGCCGAGCGCATCACCCGCTCGCTGGAGGCATCGCTCACGCGCCTGGGCACCGAGTACGTGGACCTCTATCAGCTCCACTTCCCTGTGCAGGGCCTCCCGCAGGAGGCGGTGCTGGAGCCGCTGGCCCGGTTGGTGGCGGACGGGAAGGTGCGCGCCATCGGCGCGTGCAACTACGCCGGGTGGCGTCACGCCGTGGCGGACGCAGCCTCGGAGCAGGGCGGCTACCCCCGGTTCATCTCGGCGCAGAACTACTACAACGTGCTGCGCCGGCAGGTGGAGGCGGAACTGCTCCCCTTCTGCACCGAGCGGGGCGTGGGCTTCCTGCCCTACTTCCCCCTGGCGGGCGGGTGGCTCACGGGCAAGTACCGCCCCGCCGACACCCCCTCCTCCGATTCACGGCGCATGGTGACCCAACTCCAGAAGGACGAGGCCGCCTGGCGCGTGCTAGAGCAGTTGACCGCCTTCGCCGGGGAGCGCGGGCACACCATCCTGGAACTGGCCATCGCCTGGCTGCTGGCGCACCCTGCCGTGTCCTCGGTCATCGCGGGGGCCATGAGCCCGGAGCAGGTCACGGCCAACGCGGGCGCGTCCGAGTGGGTGCTGACGGACGAGGAGCGCGACGCGGTGGACGCCATCGCGCGCTGGGACGGGACGGACGAGGAAATCGAGGGATTCGGGCCAGGCTTCCCGCAGGTGCGCATCCGCTAGGGGATGGTGGGGAAGCCGGGACTTGAACCCGGAAGCCCTCGCGGGCACATGATCCTAAGTCATGCGCGTCTGCCGTTCCGCCACTTCCCCACGCCTGGCCGAGGCCTAGGGTAGCACCTTCACCCGCCCTAGAGCCCCAGGAAGCGCAGGGCGTTGCGCGAGCCGATGGCCTCGCGCTCGGCGGCGGAGAGGCCCAGCCCGTCCAGCCACGCGGCGGGGAGCGGGTCGGTGGGCCCCGCGCCGGAGTAGTCCGTGCCCACGGTCACCTGCGATGCTCCGAAGGTGTCCACCACGTGCCGCAGGTTGGGCCCGGTGAACGCCAGGTCGTCGAACCACATGCTCCGGGCGTAGTCCATGGGCGAGTGCGGGAGCAGCGCGCGCACCGGGTCGCGGTGCTGGTAGTTCTCCTCCCCGCGCGCCAGCAGCTGGGCGAGCACGCCCCCCGCGTGGGAGATGCCCACCCGCAGGCTTGGCAGCTCGGCCAGCACGCCGCCCCAGATGAGGCTTGCGCCCGCAAGGCCCGCCTCGATGGGGAAGCCCGTCACGGGCCCGGCAACGTCAGCCGGGAAGTGGGCCAGGCGCGTGGCGAAGGTGGGGTTGTAGGCGTGGACGAAGACGGATAGATCCAGGCGGGCCGCCTCCCGGAAGAAGGGGCGCAGCGCCTCGTCACCCAGGCCCATCCCGTTGACGTGAGAGGCGACCTCCACCCCCCGCAGTCCCAGTTCTTTCACCGCGGCAAGCTCCGCCGTGGCCAGCTCCACGTCCTGGAGCGGCACCGTGCCCAGACCGAAGAAGCGCGCTGTGTCGGAGCGCACCAGTGCCGCTATGGCCCCGTTGAGGCAGCGGGCCAGGTCCAGCCCGTCCGCCGGATCGAGGTGGTAGGCCAGCAGTTCCGGCAGCGGGGAGACGACCTGCGCATCCACCCCCAGCGAGGGGAGGGCCGCCGCGCGCTTGGCGTGGTGCCAGCACGCCTCGTTGAACATGCGGAAGCGCTTCCCGTTCACCACCATCGCCGACCTCCCCTCGCCCGCCGGCTCCATGCGGGGGAAGGCCTCACCCGAGGGGCGCGCCTCCTTGAGGGGGAACTCCTCGGGGACGATGTGGGTGTGCAGGTCGATGAGCATCGCACCCTCCCGCGCCCGGCCAGCGGGCGGCGCTTATGTGGGGTTAGGGGAGGAACTCCAGGAGAGCCTTGTTCAGCTGCTCCGGGGCCTCGGTGGGCACGCCGTGGCCGATCTTGTCGAACACCACCATCTTGGCGCCGGGGATGCCGTCGCGGGTCATCTCGCCCATCTCCAGGGCGTTGGTGGTGTCGTCCGTGCCCCAGACCACCAGCGTGGGCACGTTGATGTGGGGGAAGCGGCGCACCGTGTTGTAGCGCGAGCGCGTCTCCATGTTGTTCATGTGGGCCAGCACGCGCCGGTAGGCCCCCAGCCGGTCGGGGTCGCCGCACAGGGCGAAGTGGTAGTCGGTGAGCGCCTCGATGTCCACGCCCGCCTTGGTGTCCACCCGGCCGGAGAGCGTCTTGAGCAGGTCCTCGCGCGAGGGGTCCTGGAACTCCACCATGCTCTTGAGCTGGCGCGGCATCGCCCCACCGGAGGCCACCAGCACCAGCTTGTTGACCCGGTTGGGCGATTCGTAGGCGAACAGGGAGGAGAGCCAGCCGCCCATGGAGTGGCCCACCAGGTTGGACTTCTCGATGCCCAGGGCGTCCTGGAACTCACGGATGAAATCGACCAGGTAGGCGAAGGAGTACTCCTGCTGCAGGTAGCCCTTGCCCTTGCCCCAGGCCAGGGCGTCGACAGCGTAGACGTGCAGCTTCTCCGAGAGCGCGCCGATGTTCAGGAACCACTCGTGGGCGCCGCCCGTGTAGTTGACTCCGTGGATCAGGATGGTGGGCGTGCCGGAGCCCGCCTCGATGTAGCGCGTGGTGCCGTGGGAGAGCTCAACGAACTTCTCCTCGGCGTTGGGGATGGTGATGTTGGCAACGGTGACGGACATGGGAATCTCCTCTCATGGTGGGGGCGTTGACCGGCCTATGGTCTGAGGCCGCTGGGGGGCTGTCAAGCAACCGCATGCCGGGATGATGCATCCTATGGACATGCCACACTTCGTGAACCAGTACTCCGCGTACATCGCCCTGACGCTACTGCTGGCCGTCCTGGCCCTGTTCGCCTGGGACAACCGGGAGCGCAGGCGCGTGGTCGGCGCGCTGGCCCTGGCAGGAGTGCTGCTCATCGCGGGCTACGCCACCTCCCGCTCCGGCCCCTCGTCGGTTCCCTCCGCTGCCGAGGCCGAGGCGCTGATCGGGGGCGGCGCCCCGGTGGTGCTGCAGGTCTACTCCGACTCCTGCACCCTCTGCCTCATCGTCCACCGGAGCGTGGACGCGCTGGAGCAGGAGCTGGAGGGACAGGCCGTGGTGGTGCGCGCGAACCTGTTCGATGCGGTGGGCATGGCGCTCGCCACCCGCTACAACGCCGCCTACACGCCCACCTTCATCGTCTTCGACGCCGGGGGCCAGGAGCGCTACCGCACCAGCGGCCTGCCCGACTTCGAGCGGCTCAAGCAGGAGGCCCTCGCCAGGCTTTAACCCACCCGCAGGGCGCGGAAGCCGGGGGCGATGAGGGCGACGCCGATGCACGCGGCCAGGCCTATGGCCCCACCCGTGAACCAGGCGGCCTGCACGCTCACCATCTCAGCGATGATGCCCGCCGTCACCCCGCCCAGGGGCTGGAGCCCGATGTCCAGCATGTACACGCCCATGACGCGCCCACGCATGTGGTCCGGCGTGATGGACTGGAGGATGGTGTTGTCGGTGGTCATCACGGTGATGAAGCAGAACTGCTGCACCGCCATGACCACCATGCTGGCCCACAGCACGGAGGTGAACGAGAGGCCCATGAGCCCCGCGCCTGCACCGGCCACCGCGGTGAGCACCAGGAGCCCCTTGCGCTGGACGTGGGTGAGACGGGCCAGGACGATGGTGCCCACGAAACCGCCCACGCCCATGGCGAACAAGAGCAGGCCGAGTTCCCGCCCCGAATCGTCGCCCAGCACGTCGGCCACGAACACCGGCGCCTGGGTGGTGATGAAGCTCATGTAGCAGATGGTGGCGATGAAGCTCATGGCCAGCCCCGTGCGGATCACCGGCTGGTGGAGCATGTAACGGAACCCCTCCCACAGTTCGTGGAAGGGTGAGCGGATCTCCTCACGCCTGCGGTTCGATGCGTACTCGGCCCGGTAGGGCACCATGAGCACCACCACCAGCGCGTACATCACCGCCTGGAGCGCGAAGTTCACCCCTGGCCCGAAGAAGGCGATGAGGAACCCGCCCGCCGCCGGGCCCAGCATGCGCATGGAGTTGAACGCCATGGAGTTGAGGGCGATGGCGTTCATCAGCGCAGGACGGGGCACGGAGTTGGCCACCAGCACCTGGCGCACCGGGTTGGTGAACGCCCAGCCCACCCCCGCCAGCACCGCGAACACGTACAGGTGCCACTCACGGATGCTCCCTGTGAGCAGGTCGGCGGCGAAGCCCGCACCCAGGAAGGTGAGAAACACCTGGTCGATCATGAGCAGCTTGCGCCTATCCACCCGGTCGGCCAGCACCCCCACCATGGGGGAGGCCAGCATGGGGATGGTGCGCAGGCCCACCACGATGGACACCTTCAGGGGCGAGTCGGTCAGTTCCTTGGCCAGCCAGCCCAGGGTGATCTGCTGGATCCAGTTGCCGCCGGAGACCAGCAGCGTGGTGATCCACAGCAGCCGGTAGTTGCGGTACTGGAGCGCAGAGAACGTCTCCCCCCAGCCGCGCCGCGGGCCAGGGGCAGCGGGTGCGTGCGCCATCTACAGCACCAGCCTGCGGAAGTGCGGGACGAACACCACGATGAGCGCCATGCCCACCAGCCCGGCGATGCCCGCCGTGAGGAACGCCGTGCTCACCCCGTAGGCCCCGGCGATGGCCCCCGCGGCGATGCCGCCGAAGACCATCATGCCGATCTCCATCTGGTAGACGCCCGTCACCCGCCCGCGCAGGTGGTCCGGTGTGACCATCTGCACGATGGTCAGGTTGGTGGACAGGACTATCTGCGTGCACAGGTGCTCGAAGGCCAGCACCACCATCGCCAGCCACAGCCACTCCACCTCGGCCAGGGCTATCACCGCGATGGCCGCGCCCGTGAAGCCAAGGGTGGAGAGCAGTCCCTTGCGGGAGTAGGCCGCGAAGCGCGCCAGGGCCACCGCCCCCACCACCCCACCCACGCCCAGCGCCATGAGCAGGAGGCCCAGGCTCTCCGGCCCGCGCACCAGCACCTCGGCGTTGTACACGGGCAGCTGGTTGAAGGCCATGCTCGTGAGCGTGAGCATCAGCACGAAGGTCACCAGCGTCGCCGCCAGCGTGGTGGGATCGTGGCGCAGGTGGCGCGCCCCCTCCAGCAGATCGCGCAGCGGTGAGGCCGAGCGCGCCCGGCGCTCCGCGCCGTAGCGGGCCCGGTAGGGCACCAGCAGCGCGAACGCCACGCAAAACATGAGCCCCTGGAGCAGGAAGTTCCACCCCGGCCCGAAGAAGGCGATGAAGAAGCCGCCCGCCGCTGGGCCGATGGCCCGCATGGAGTTGAAGGCGATGGAGTTGAGCGCCGTCGCGTTCATCAGCCGCTCGCGGGGCACGGAGTTGGCCACCAGCACCTGGCGCACCGGGTTGTTGATAGTCCACAGCACCCCGAACAGCAGGGCGAACACGTACAGGTGCCAGACCACCACCCGCCCCGCCAACACATCGGCGGCGAAGCCCAGCACCAGCACCGTCACCAGCGCCTGGTCCACCAGCAGCAGGCGGCGGCGGTCCACCCGGTCCACCAGCACGCCGGCCACCGGCGCCAGCAGCATGGGGGCTGAGCGCACTCCCAGGATGGTGCCCACCTGGAGCGGGGAGCGGGTGAGGTCGTAGGCGAGCCACCCCAGCGTCACCTGCTGGAGCCACACGCCCCCCGCCTGGAAGATGGTGGCCGTCCACAGCAGGCGGAAGTCCCGGAAGGCCAGCGCGCCGAAGGTCTGCGCCATGCCAGAGCGGCGCGGGCCGGGCGTGCCGGAGGCGCTGGCAGCAGAAGGCTGGTGCACGGGCACCCTCCAGGCGCAGATGGGTTGGGAACTCGAACAGGGGGCACCCGCCACTATAGGTTCGGCCACGGGCGCGCGCAACGGCTCCGGCGCGCCGTCACCGGGCCCGCGGCGTTGACCCTCCCCCCGCCCGTGGCTAGAATGGAGGAGTTGCGTGGCCCGCTAGCTCAATGGCAGAGCAGCTGACTCTTAATCAGCGGGTTAGAGGTTCAAGTCCTCTGCGGGTCACCACCCCACGCACCCCCAAGCCGCCCTCCGGGCGGCTTTCTCGTTGCCCGCTGTTATCCTCGCCCCGTCCCGCGAACCGGGGCCGGAGGTGCGCATGGGCGGACTGCTGGACGGGCGGGTGTGCGTGGTGACGGGCGCCAACTCCGGCATCGGCCTCGCCTCGGTGGTGAGGCTGGCGCAGGCCGGAGCGCAGGTGGTGCTGGTGTGCCGCAGCCCGGAGCGGGGCACAGCGGCGCTGGCGTCCATCGCGGAGCAGGTTCCTGGAGCACAGGCCTCGCTGGCGCTTGCCGACCTGCGCTCGCTGACGCAGGTGCGCCGCCTGGCGGGCGAGCTGGCGCGCCTGCCACGGCTGGACGTGCTGGTGAACAACGCGGGCACGCGCTTCGGGGCCTACGAGGCCACGCCCGACGGGCACGAGTCTACCTTCGCGCTGAACCACCTGGCCCCCTTCCTGCTGACCAACCTGCTGGCGCCCGCCCTGCGCGCCAGCGCTCCGGCGCGGGTCATCGCCATCGGGTCCTCCACCCACCGGCGCGCGTCCATCGCCTTCGATGACCTGATGCCCCGCGCGGGCTACGACGAATCGCGCGCCTACGACCAGTCCAAGCTGGCGGACGCGCTGTTCACCAACGAGCTGGCGCGCCGGTGGGCGGGCACGGGGGTCACTGCGCTGTGCGTGGACCCCGGCGCGGTGGACACGGGGATCGGTCGCTCCGGCGGCCCGGCCTTCCAGGCACGCTGGGCGCAGCGCGCGGGCTCGCTCCGGGCACCGGAGCAGGCGGCGCGCACCCTGGTGTGGGCGGCGAGTGCTCCGGAACTGGAGGGGCGCGGAGGCCTCTACCTGGAGGAGATGGCAGTGAGCGAGGCGGCCCCGCAGGCGCTGGACGAGGCCGTGGCCCGGCGGCTGTGGGAGGTGAGCGAGCGGCTCACGGGGCTGGGGTAGCCCCTACCCCGCCAGCGTGTCCGGCAGCCACTCGGCCAGCAACGCGCGCACCTGCGCGGCGCACTCACGCAGGCCGTGGCTCGCGCCGGGGTAGGTGACGATGCGCTTGGGCTCGAAGGCCCAGGAGTAGATGGTGTGGGCCTTGGAGACGGGGATGGTGCCGTCGGCCTCGCCGTGCACCACTAGCAGGGCGCGCGGGGTGAGCAGCACCGCCTCCTGCGCCCCGTCGGTCTGGCTGGAGAGAGCGGCGACGCCCCGGATGTGGGTGGTGTAACGCGCCGTGGAGATGGCGACCCCGCCGCCAAAGGAGTGCCCCACGGCGGCGATGCGCTCGTGCCCCAGCGCCGCCAGGGCCCACGCACCACACAGCGCGTCCAGGGTCGATTCGTCCAGGTTGCCCGGTTGGCGGTAGTTGAGGCGCAGGGAGGCTATGCCCTCCCCGGCCAGCGCCACGGCCAGGTCACGGTAGAGGCCGTCCGCCGGGCCCGCGAACCCGCCCCGCGAGCCGGGCAGCCACAGCACCGCGGGAGCGTGGTGCGTAGCACCACTAGCGGTCGGGGGTGGGTGGGGGGCATCCAACGAAGCGTGTGGATCAACGTTTGCCGAACCCGGCGTGGCCTCGTGGTAGATGCATGCCACCTCGCCACGGGTGGTGAGCACCCGCAGCCCGTGCCCCGGCTCGCCCTCCGGCGCGGGGGCCTCGGCGGTGCCCTCCAGCTCCACCGAGTAGCGCTCGTACAGGGGCGAGCGGGGGGCGTAGTCGTCGTTGCCGCCGAACACTAGGGCGCCGACTCCACGGCGGCGGCGATGGCGTTACCCACGGCGCTGGTGCTGGCCTTGCCACCCAGGTCGGGGGTGAGCACCTCGCCGTCACGCAGCACCGTCATGCACGCCGCCTCCAGCGCATCGCCCGCCTCCTGCTCGCCCAGGTGGCGCAGCATCATGGCGGCCGAGAGCGCCGTGGCCAGCGGGTTGGCCAGGCCCCTGCCCGCGATGTCCGGGGCCGACCCATGCACCGGCTCGAAGTTGGAGGGGAAGGTCCGGTCGGGGTTCACGTTGCCAGAGGGGGCCAGGCCCATGCTGCCGGTGATGATGGCGCCGATGTCGGTGAGGATGTCGCCGAACAGGGTGGAGGCCACCACCACGTCGAAGGAGCCGGGACGGCGGATGAAGTTCATGCACGCCGCATCCACCAGGAGCGATTCGGTCTCGATGTCCGGGTAGTTCGCGGCCACCTGCTTGAACACCTCGTCCCACAGCACCATGGAGTAGCCCTGGGCGTTGGACTTGGTGATGGAGGCGACGCGCTTCTTGCCGTTGCGCCTGCGTGCCAACTCGAAGGCGTAGCGGATGACCCGCTCGCACCCCTTGCGGGTGAAGAGGGAGGTCTGCACGGCGATCTCGTCGGGGAAGCCCTTGTACTGGAAGCCGCCCACGTTGGCGTACTCGCCCTCGGTGTTCTCGCGGATCACCACCATGTCGATGTCGCCCGGCTCCACGTCGCGCAGGGGTGAGGTGACGCCGGGGTAGAGGATGGAGGGGCGCTCGCACACGTACTGGTCGAACCCGCGCCGCATGGGCAGCAGCAGGCCGTTGAGGGTGACGTGGTCCTGCACGTCGGGGTGGCCGACGGCGCCGAAGAAGGTGACGTCGTACTCGCGCAGGGTGTCCAGGGCGTCGGCCGGCATCATGCGCCCGTGCTTGAAGTAGTGGCCGGTGCCCCAGTCGAACTCCCGGAACTCCATCTCGACGTTGAACCGGCGGCCCACGGCCTCCAGCGCCTTGATGCCCTCGGCGATGACCTCCGGCCCAATGCCGTCCCCCGGGATCACTGCGATGCGGTGCTTGCCCATGCGGTGCGCGTGTCTCCTGTGCGTATTGGCGGGCATGATAACGCTGCCCCGCTCGCTGTGCTCGCTCGTTCCAGGGGGCTCCCCTGCGCCCCCTGCGGGGGCTACCCCGACTCCGCGCCCTCGGCGGGCGCTCATGGCAGCAGGCGCATGGCCAGCGCGCCTAGTGCGGGGTTCGGAGTGGGGCGTAGCCCCAAGAACACCGATAGCCCACGATAGTCCGGGCTAGGGGGGTGCAGTGGGGGAGGGCACCTCCCCCCGCCGGGGGTAGGCCCAGCGCGTCAGCGCGGGCCGAGGGGGTGCCCCCCTCCATCTGAGCCCGGCGCATAGCCGGGCGGGGCCAAGGGAGCGGGGCTCTTGCCCACTCCCTTGGGTGCTATCCCCGAAGCGTTGCGCCCTCGCACGCACGAGACTGATGAACGATGGGGAAGACCACGCACATGGCGAGGGTGCTGGTCGTCGCCGCCTGGCTGCTGGCGGTGGCGCTGGCGCTTGCTGCCTGCGGCACAGTATCGGCGCAGCGAGCCGAACCCGCCAACGTCGCCTTCTCCGATACGCTGCCCGCCGACTTCCGGCTAAAGGCGGTGCGCGGCAACTCCGGCCTGCCCGACGGCATGCTCCTCTCCCGCGCGCTGGCGCTGGGCCTGCCGGTGGTGCTGGTGCCCTTCTGCGAGGCGTGCGGCGGCTGCCTCACCCAGCTGCGCGTGGCCGATGAGCTGGCCCCCGCCTTCGCGGGGACGGTGCGCGTGCTGGGGCTGCACGTCCCTCACACCTACGGCGACCAGCCCTCTCCAACGCGGTGCTGGGCACCTCGATACCGCTGGTGCGCGTAGACCTGGTGGAATCGCGCGCCTTCGGGTTCGACCAGCCGGGCCCCGCGGTCTACCTGCTGACCCCGTCGGGGCGCACCGCGCGCCACGCGGGCCTCGCCACCGCCTCGGACCTTCAGGCGCTGGTGGACGCGCTGCTGGCAACACCGTAGCCTTGGCGCGCCCCTCTGGGGCGTGAACCACACGGCGAGGTGAAGCCCCATGGCAGGTGAGGACCAGTTCCGGTTGGACGACAAGGTGACCATCGTCACCGGCGGCAGCGAAACGATCGGCCGGGCCATCGCCCACGCCTACGCGGCGCGCGGGGCCAAGGTGGTCATCGCCTCCCGCACCGAAGCCAACCTCAACACCGTGAAGGCGGAGATCGAGGCGGCGGGCGGGGTGTGCGAGGCGGTGCCCACCGACGTGCGCGACTCGGCCTCGCTGGCCACGCTGGTGGAGCGCACCATGGCGCGCTTCGGGCGCATCGACGTGCTGGTGAACAACGCGGGCGGCCCCATGGCCGACGACTTCAAGCGCGGCCCCCTGCTGGAGCTGGAGGACGGCGACATCATGGGGTGCCTGGACCTGAACGTGAAGAGCCTCATCAGGGCCTCGGCGCTGGTGGTCCCGCACATGAAGGCCCAGGGCGGCGGCACCATCATCAACATGGGCTCCATGGGCGGCGTGGGCCGCGGCTGGGGCGGCTGGGGCCCGCCCCACATGACCATGTACAACGTGTCCAAGGCCGCCGTCATATTCCTGACCAAGGCCATGTCCACGGAGTTCGCCCCGCTGGTGCGGGTCAACTGCATCAACCCCGGCTTCATCGACTCACGGCTCATCCGCATCGGCCGCACCCAGGAGCAGCTGGACGCGGTGTCCAACACCGTGGGCGTGGAGCGCTTCGGTCAGCCGGAGGACGTGGCCAACGCCGCCGTGTACCTGGCATCCGATGCCGCCGCCTGGTGCGACGGCACGGTGCTGGACGTGTACGGCGGGGCCAAGTGGGGCTAGACGTCTACAACGGCTGCACCACCACGCGCATCGTCTGCCGCCCCAACTGCCCGCCGGGGCGGCGCACCCTGCCCGCCCACCGCGTCACCTTTGGTTCGCTGGAGGAGGCGCGGGCGGCGGGGTACAGGCCCTGCCGCGTCTGCACCCCCGACGACGGCCCGCGGGGGCCCTGGCGGAGCAAGCGCTCCTAGCTCCCCAGCGCGGCGCGCACGGCCTTGGCCACGTCCCCATCGCGTGAGGACGGCAGCGTGCGCGGGTCCAGCACCAACGCCCCGTCGGCGATGCGCCCGATGATGGGCGGGTCGCCCGCGCGCAGGCGGCGGGCCAGTTCGTCAGCCCCGCCCGCGGGTGAAGGGTCCACCACCACCAGGCGGGTGGGCAGCGTGTCCGCGGGCAGGCTGCCGCCCCCCACCTCCGATTCGCCGTCCACGGCCTGGGCCCCCGGCCCGATGAGCCGCGCCAGCGCACCGGCCCGCGCCGCCAGTTCCGCCAGCGGCACGGCCAGCATCCGCAGCACCGGCACCATCGCCAGCGCCTCGTCGCGCACGTAGTGCATCAGCGTGGCGTGCAGCGCCGCCAGGGTGAGCTTGTCGGCGCGCACCGCGCGGGCCAGGGGGTGCACGGCGATGGTGGAGAGCAGGTCGGCGCGCCCGGCCACGATGCCCGCCTGCGGGCCACCCAGCAGCTTATCGCCGGAGAAGAAGACGGCATCGGCCCCGGCCCCCAGCGACTCAGCGGGCGTGGTCTCGTGGCTGATGCCGAAGGCAGCCGTGTCCACCAGCGCGCCGGAGCCCAGGTCGTGCAGCACCGGGATGCCCCTGGCCCTCCCGACGGCAGCCACCTCGGCCAGCGCCGGTTCGTGGGTGAAGCCCACCACCTTGAAGTTGGAGCGGTGCACCAGGAGCAGCGCGGCGGTCTGCGGGGTGATGGCGCGCTCGTAGTCGGCGGGGTAGGTGCGGTTCACCGTGCCCACCTCCACCAGCCGCGCGCCGGAGGCCGCCAGCACGTCGGGGATGCGGAAGCCGCCGCCGATCTCCGAGGCCTCGCCCCGGCTGACGATGACCTCGCGCCCCGCCGCCAGCGCGGCCAGGCCCAGCAGCATGGCCGAGGCGTTGTTGTTCACCGCGATGGCCGCCTCGGCCCCCGTGAGCTGGGCCACCAGTGCGCCCACGGCCGCGTGACGCGAGCCGCGCTTTCCGGTGGACAGGTCCAGCTCAAGGTCCGCATAGCCCGCCGCCGCCTCGCCGATAGCGGCGATGGACGCCCCCGAGAGGGGCGCACGGCCCAGGTTGGTGTGCAGCACGACCCCGGTAGCGTTGAGCACAGGCGTGGGCCAGGTGCGCCACGCCTCCACCCCTGCGGCCGCGACGGCCTCGGCCACCTGCCCCACCGTGGGCGCGGGCGCCCCGCGGACCACCGCCGCGCGCACCACGGAGAGGTGGTGGCGCACCGCCTCCACCACCAGCTCGCGCCGCACCTGCCCCAGCAGTGGGGCGAGGGCTGGTTCGCCCAGCACCTTCTCCACGCTGGGCAGGTTGCGCGCGTTCTGGGAGGGATTGTTCGTGGTCATGAGCCTGCGTCCGCCTTCAGCGCCAGCCAGGCGTCCCATGCAGGACGAGGGGTACCGTCGGCACGGAACAGCGTCATGTCCTTGAACGCGGCTTCCTGCGGCCCCAGGGCCTGAGCATGGGCGAAGAGCCACACGAGCATGCGCACGTCCAGGCCAGCGGTCAAGACGTCGAGGCGCTGGATGAACGCCGCCTGCGCCGCCTCGTCCGACTCCCACCCCGCGGCCACCGTTGCGGCGGGCCAGCGCGTCTCCGTGAAGGCGATGGGCTTGTCGGTATGACGGGCGATCGCGGCGTAGTAGTCGTCGGGGATGTCCGCCGGGCTCCTGTAGATGAGCGAGGGGTAGGTGGTGAAGGCGATCAGGTCCGCCTGGGGGAAGCGCTCCAGCAACTCCCAGTGGGCCGTGGCCTCATCGTTCACCCCGCCGAAGAGCCCCCCGCGCAGCCCGCGCAGGTGCTCCAGCTGGAAGTTCACGTACACCTGCGTGCCGGGCGATGCCGCCTTCACCGCGGCGTAGGTGCGCTCCAAGAGGGTGACGAACCGCTCGAACCCCGCCGGGTCGTCGTCGTAGTGCGCCGTCACCTCCACCCCCACGCACAGGTATGGCAGGTGGTTGTCCGCAGCGGCCTGCGCCTCAGCCGCCGCCAGGCGCTCGATGTTGGCATCGTCCAGCGGCTCGGTGAGCCGGTGCGCCCCCGCCGAGTAGACGCCCGTCTCCACCACCGGCACGAAGCCGTACTGGCCCCCCAGCGTAGCGACGAGCGCGGCGGGGAAGTCGGGCTTGGACAGCTCCGCCCACACCCCGGCCCACCGCAGCAGGCCCAGGTCGCGGGAGTGCTCCAGGAACGCGGTGAAGTCAGCCGCGCCGTAGCTGGCGGGGGAGAGGGAGACGCCCACCAGCCGCACGGGCGCGGCGGGCGTCGGCGTCGCCTGCGGTGTGGCGGTGGCCCCGGCGATGGTCGTGGGGGCAGGCTGAGGCGTGGCGGTGGGCGTGGCCGTTGGCCCGCCCGGCGTCGGAGTGGGGTTGCAGGCGGCCAGCGCCAGGCTGACCAGCAGGACGGCAAACGCGGCGAGGCGCATGGAAGCCTCCAGCGGTGGTTGCGCCCAGCCTAGCGCACGGGCACGCGCGTGCGCAGGAGTTAGAATGCCGGCGTTGACCGGGCCGAGGTGGCGGAATGGCAGACGCGGCGGGCTTAAACCCCGCTGCCCGCAAGGGCGTGTGGGTTCGACCCCCACCCTCGGCACCAACCCTCTCTAGCTGGGCAGGCCCACGAGCTCCCACCCGTACACCGTTCCGTGCTGATGCACGGGATGCATCAGTCCAGAGAACGAAGCTTGGGTCCGTCCGCCCAACTGCACTCTCTTTGACGCAGCGAATTCGAACGTCTCGATGACCTCCACTGATGAAAGGTCATCCCACTCATAGGCATAGATAACTATCGCCTTGTGCTCACCCAGTCGTGACTGAGCAAGCTTGGTGCAATCGGTCAAAGCACTGCGTTGGACAGCGAATGGGGACAGGAGATTGCTGACGTCGTCCCGGCCCGTAGGTAGCTGACCGTTATCTCCCCGCATCCGAAATGGTCTGAATTCCATCGCCCATTCGAAAGCGGGTGGCTCACCGATACACAGGTCGCATGATTGAGACGACTCGGGATACGCTGCCTCAAGCACATAGCGGTCGTACCGGTCAGGCCAGGTGGCCTTGAGTTCGTCGATCACTAAGCGCACAACATCGCGCTCATCGTGCGGCCCGATGCCGGGTTTCCATTTCTTAGAAACCGGCCCCAGGGCATCGGCAAACTTCATGCCACGAGCGCAGTCACTGACGAATTGGGGCAGTGCTACCATCAGGCCGCCTCAAGAAAGATTGGCATCTCAAACGCGATAGTACCCCAGGAGGCACCATGCCCCGCTTCATCCCCAGCGCGCCCTTCGCCGTCGGCACCCAGGAGACGACCTACCCCGGCGGGGACGGCACGGCGCAGGCCGCGAGCGTGTTCTTCCCCGAGGGTGAGGGGCCGTTCCCCGTGGCGGTGCACGTGCACGGCGGCGCGTGGAACGGGGGCGAGCGGCTGCGTGCGCGGCTGGTGGACGAGGCGCTGGCGGCCTGCGGGCTGGTCATCGCCAGCATCGACTTCCGGCTGGCGCCGGCCCACCCCTACCCCGCCCAGGTGGAGGATACGGTGGCGGCCATCGCCTGGGCGCGCGAGCAGGCGGGGCGCTGGGGCGGCGATGGGTCGAGCATGGGGCTCATCGGCGATTCGTCGGGCGGGCACACGGTGCTGCTGCCCGCCATGCAGGAAGGCTGGGGCGCGGGGCCCATCGGCTGGGTCATCGCCCTCTGGCCGGTGCTGGACCCGTTCGCCCGCTACCAGTACGCGGTGCGGTACGGCTACCCGCGCCTTGCTCGCAACACCGAGGCCTACTTCCTCGATGAGGACGCGATGCGCCAGGCCAACCCCCAGGGGCTCCTGGATCGGGACGAGCCGGTGCGCCTCCCGCCGGTGCTGGTGATCCAGGGCGATACCGACGCCAACATCCCCAACGCCATCCCCCTCGCCTTCGAGGCGGCCTACAAGCACGCCGGTGGGCTGGTGGAGCTGGAGTGGTTCGCCGGCCAGCCGCACTCCTTCGCCATCGAGCCGGGGCCCGACACCGAGCGGGCCGTCGCGCTGATGCGTGCCTTCGTGGCGCGCCAGGTGGGGTAGCGCCGCTTTCACACGACACTCACAGGCCCGTGCAGGCCCGTTCACACCGTCTCCACGAGGCGCGGCGAACCCGCGCGTCAACGCAGCGCACCCAGCGCGCACGCAACAGGAGGACGCCATGATGTCCGCAGAAGTGAATGACCGTTACACCCGTGTCGGGGCAGGCACGCCCACCGGCGAGCTGATGCGCCGCTAGTGGCACCCGGTGGCCGCCGTGTCGGAGATGAACGACATCTTCACCAAGAAGGTGCGCCTGCTCAACGAGGACCTGATCCTCTATACAGACAGGAGCGGCACCTTCGGGCTCATCGAGCCGCTGTGCGCGCACCGGCGCATGAACATAATCTAGGGCATCCCGGAGGAGGCTGGCCCGCGCTGTCCGTACCACGGCTGGCTCTTCGACGAGACGGGCGCCTGCACCGAGCAGCCCTACGAGGAGACCGAGGACCCGGAGGCCAACTTCAAGTCCAAGGTTCACATGAAGGCCTACCCCGTGCAGGTGAAGGCGGGCCTCATCTTCACCTACATGGGCCCCGCCCCCGCCCCGCTGCTGCCCAACTGGGACGTGTTCGCGGCGGACGGCGTGGTGCGCGACATCGGCTACGCGGTGCTGGACTGCAACTGGCTCCAGTGCCAGGAGAACTCGCTGGACCCGGTGCACCTGGAGTGGCTCCACGTGTACTGGTCCAACTTCATCGCCGAGATGCGCAAGGAGGACCGGGCCAGGCGCACGGTGCGCCGCCACGCCAAGATCCACTTCGATCGCACCGAGTACGGCATGGTGAAGCGCCGCGTGTTCGAGGGCGGCTCCGAGGAGGACACCTCCTGGCGGGAAGGGCACCCCATCGTCTTCCCATACTTCCTGCGCCAGGGCTCCGACGACTTCTACCCCGAGTGGTGGGACCCCATGGGCCCCGACTTCCAGATCCGCGTGCCCATCGACGACGAGCACACCGGGCACTGGTGGGTGATGTGCCACGCGGCCAAACCCGGCGAGCCGGTGCAGAAGGATGAGGATGTCCCGTTCTTCCGCCCGCCCATGCCGCACCTGGACGACAACGGCCAGCCCCAGTACGCCATCCTGGACTCCAACTCCTCCCAGGACATCGCCGCCTGGGTGACGCAGGGCGCCATCGCCGACCGCACCCGGGAGAACCTGGGCCGCTCGGGCAAGGGCATCATCATGTTCCGCCAGATCCTGGAGGAGAACATCGCACTGGTGGAGGCGGGCAAGGACCCGATGAACACCTTCCGCGACGCCTCCCAGAACGAGTACCTGGGCATGGTGACCGAGCTGCCGAAGGAGGAGGCGGAGAAGCGCTCCAAGACCGACCTGGGCGGCGTGGGCGCAGGCGACCTGAACTTCGGCCGCCAGGGCATGGCCTCCAAGTACAGCCCCAGCATGAACCAGCGGGGCGTGGGGGGGGGCAAGGACGCCGACAAGCGCCGCAAGATGGTGGGCCAGAGTAGGCTCATCCCCTCGAGGAACAGACAGGGGCCCCGGCGGATGCCGGGCCTTCTGGTCGGTCTCGCTGCGGTGGGCGGCTAGCGGCTGGTCTCGCGCTTGTGGAGCACGTAGCCCGTGACGTTGAGCACCACCGCGATGGCTGCCCAGATGCCGATGGACATCCAGAACCCGGTCTCCAGCATGTTGCCCCTCCGATGGTCGGTTCCCGCGCCCCACCCTGCGGGTGCAGGAGCGGCGCGTGCGCTAGGATAGCCGATGGTGCGCCCCCATGCGAGGGGCCGGGAGGCTGGATGAACTGGGTTTTCGTGGGGCTCGCCGCCGGCGCCATGAGTGGGGCAACCAACATCCTCGATAAGTCCATCATCCACCACTACGTCCGCACCCCCCTGACGCTCCCCCTGCTCATCGGCATCGCCCAGACGACCGGCGGGCTGATGCTCCTGGCCATCGTCCGCGTGCCCGCTGGCGCGCCGCTGGAGGCGGTGGGGTGGGCGCTCGCATCCGGCGCCACCTTCGGGCTGGCCGCCCAGTTCCTGATGCGCGGGCTGTTCGAGGGGGAGGTCTCCCGCGTGGTGCCCGTGTTCCAGTCCTACCCCCTCTTCACCGCGCTGCTGGCGGTGGTGCTGCTGGGCGAGCGGCTGTCCCCACTCCAGTGGGCGGCCATCGCCGCGACGGTCGCGGGGGCAGGCATGCTCTCGCTGCGAGGAGGGCCGGTGCGGGGGCGGCTGGTGTTCCAGCGCTCCTTCATCCTGCTGATGGTGGGCGCGTTCTTCGCGGGCGCGGCCCACGTCATGGGTAAGGCCGCCGTGGATCACCTGCCGGTGCTTACCACCCACGCCCTGCGCATGAGCGTGCTGGGCATGGTGTTCCTCGCCTTCAACGTGCGTGCGCGCCCCCTGGCTGACCTGCGGGCCATGATGTCGGCGCGCAGCCCGGGCCTGGCGCTGGTGGCGCTGAACGAGACCGTGGTGGCCTCGGCCGGGCTGATGGCAACGCTGTGGGCGCTCTCCCTGGGCCCCGCCTCCCTGGTCACCGCGCTCACCGGCACCCGCTCCCTGTGGGTGGTGGCCTACTCCACGGGCGTCGCTCTCGTCTGGCGCGGATTCCTGGGCGAGAGCACCACCCGCGGGGCCGTTGCGCTGAAGGTGGGCGCCACGGGCCTCACCGTGGCCGGGGTCGCGGGCATCGCGCTGCTGTAGACCCCCGGCGTTCCCGCTCGCTGCGCTCGCTCGGTGGAGGGGGACACCCCCTAGGCCCTCGCTGCCGCTTCCGGGCCTACCCTCGTCTCCGCTCGCTGGGAGCTCGCTCATGGCAGCAGGCAACCGCCAGCACGCATACCGCGCGGGATGCTCCGCTACGCGAACGCATCCCGTACACTCCCCAGCATGCCAAGCCCCGCGCGTCGCAGGCCCTACCCCACCTTCCGCGGATGGTGGATTGTCGCCGTCTCGTTCCTCGCCCTCTTCCTGCACGGGGCCGCCACCTCCTACCTGTTCGGCATCCTGGCCCCCTTCATGGAGGAGGACCTGGGCTGGTCGCGCTCGGCCCTGGCCGGTGCGCTGACGGTGGCTGTCGTCGCCTCGGCGGCGGCGGGCGTGCCCCTGGGGCCGTGGGTCGACCGGCGCGGCTCGCGGGCGGCCATGGCCGTCAGCGCCGTGGTGGGCGGGCTGATGCTGGTGGGCCTGGGGCTGGTGCACAGCGTGTGGGCCTACTACCTGCTGCTGGGGGTGGGCGTGGGGGTGGCCCGCGCGGGGCTGGAGAACGTGGGCCCACGCACGGCCATCGCCAACTGGTTCGTGCGCCGGCGCGCGGCGGCCTTCGCCTGGTTCTCCGGCGGGCGCGCGCTCTTCGGCTTCGCCATGGTGCCGGTGTTCGCATGGGTCGCCACCACCTGGTCGTGGCGCGCGGGCTGGGTTGCCCTGGGCATCGCGGAGCTGACGCTGCTGGCCCCCCTCACCTGGCTCATCGTGCGCCGTCGCCCGGAGGACGCGGGCCAGCGGCCCGACGGCGATGCGGAGGGCATGCCCACCCCGCCACCGGCGCGCTTCGCCCCCACGGGCGAGGACTGGACGCGCCGGGAGGCCTCGCGCACGCGGGCCTTCTGGCTGCTGGTGGTGGGCTTCACTCTCACCGGGTTCCCCGCCACGGGCATCATAGCCAACATGGTGCTCTACTTCCGCGACTACGGCATGAGCGCGCAACTCGCGGCCCTCGGCTTCTCCACCTACGGGCTGGGGGCCATGTTCGGGCGGCCCACCTGGGGGTATCTGTCGGCCAAGTTCGGCGTCCACCGGGGGCTCACGGGGTGGGGGTTCGCCTACGGCACCGTCATCACCCTGTTCACCATCGCCTCGACGCCGGCCATGCTCTTCCCCGGCGCGCTGTTCCTGGGGCTGGTCATCGGCGGGGTGCAGCAACTTCAGGCGCAGGCCTGGCCCGACTACTACGGTCGCAGGCACGTGGGCGCCATCACCGGGCTCACCATCCTGCTGCTCACCCCGGCCCTCGCCACGGGGCCCCTGCTGGCGGCCCTCGCCTTCGACCTGCTGGGATCCTACACCGTGGTGTTCGCGGTGTACGGGGGCATCAGTTACGTCTCCGGGTTGTGCTTCCTGCTGGCCCGGCGCCCTGTCCGCTCAGCGCCCCAGCCCTGAACGAGCGCGCCGGGCCAGCACCACCAGGCCCACGGCGAAGACCACCACCCCCAGCGCACCGAGGCCCAGCACCACGGGCCACGCCCCGCCCAGGGTGTGCTCGGCCCAGGTGAGCAGCCCCTCCAGCAGCGCCGGGTCGGTGGGCTCGGAGTGGTGCGCCAGCACCGTCAGCAGCGCGGGCATGCCTACGCCTCGCCCGGCACCACCTGGGTGGCGGCGAACCGGGAGGAGGCGGTGCGCTCACGCACCCCGAAGCTGAGCACGGAGGCGGCGGCCAGCAGCGCGGCCCCGGCGGCGAAGGTGGGCGCGTAGGAGCCGGTCAGGTCGAACACCAGCCCCGCCAGGAGCACGGCGGCGGCCCCGCCCAGCTGGTGGGCCATGTTCATCATCCCCGCCACGGCACCCGACACGCGCACGCCGTAGATCTCCGCCGAGAGTGCCGAGGTCTGCGGCACGGTGGCGAGCCACGAGGAGCCCGCCACCACGGCGAACACCCACAGCCCCACACCCGGCGGGAGCACCAGCACCAGGGCGAAGGCCACCCCACGCACGGCGTAGATGCCGCCCAGCAGGTCGCGCCGCAGCAGCCTGTCGCCCAGCGCGCCGGTGGCCAGCACCCCCAGCAGGTTGATGAAGGCCAGCAGACCGAAGGCCAGCGCCGCCGTGGAGGTGGACACCCCCACGCTGGCGGCATACGGGATGAAGTGGACGGCGATGGTGGCCGTGGTGACCCCGCACACCACGTACGCCAGGGAGAGCTGCCACATGGGCGCGGTGCGGTAGGCCGCCTGCCAGCGCTCCACCGCCAGCGGTCCCTCGGCCTGCGGGGCGCGCGAGCCCACGGCCACCGGGCCGCCGTCGCCGTCGGGCGAGAGGCCCAGGCGGGCCGGGTCATCGCGCACCACCAACGCCAGCACCGGCGCGCCCACCAGCCCCATGGCCGCCCCGATCACCAGCCAGGCCGCCTCCAGTCCCGCCTTCTCCAGCAGGAAGGCCATCAGCGGCACCAGCACCATGCCGCCCACCGACCCGCCCGCCGCCAGCAGGCTCATGGCGGTGCCCCTGCGGCGGCGGAACCAGCGGGAGGCCACCGAGGTGGCCGAGGCATACATCACCCCCGCCATGGCCGTGGAGATGACGCCCACGTACACCAGACCCAACACCCAGGGGTTAGGCGCCAGCCCCACGCCCACCGCGCCCACCCCCAGCACCGCCATGCTGATGGACATGACGCGCCGTCCGCCGAAGCGGTCGGTGAGTGCTCCCGCGGCGGGCTGGGCGAGCCCGTTCACCACCCAGCCCGCGGCCGCGATGGCCGAGAGGACGGAGATGGAGACGTCGAACCGCTCCTGCCAGGTGGGGAAGAAGAGGCCGAAGCCCTGCCGTCCGCCCACGCCCATGAGGCTCATGAAGAAGAGCGCGCCGATGACGTACCAGCCGTAGAAGGCGCGCGGGCGCGGGCCAGCGGACATGGGCACCTCCGTTAGCGGAACGGGGGCAGGATACGCGCTGGACGGCAGGGGGACACCCCCTGCGAGGCCCTAGGCCGAGCGGCCCCGCAGCAGGCGGCCCAGGAGGGCGCGGCGCTCGCTGCTCGCTCACCTCAGCCTCTCCCGGCAGATTGCGCGGGATGCTAACCAGACGCGTGTGCGTCGTCAAACAACCATCCACTCCTGCGCGGGGGCCGTCTCTGCGTGTTTCCCCGCAGTCCGGAATGGGGGGCTTACCCATTGACCGGGTTCTCCAGGTTTCTTTAGAATTCTCTAGATTTCGCCGCAGGAAACGCCATGTGACCACTGCCCCCCAAAACGAGCCCGGCGAGCGCAAGTGGCTGACCCTGGGCCTGGCGCGCACCCTGCTGGGCATCAACGAGGCGACGCTGCGCCAGTGGGCCGACAACGGCCTGGTGCGCGCCTTCCGCACCCCCGGTGGGCACCGGCGCTTCTCCGCCGAGGACATCTACGCCCTGATGGAGAACGGCTCCCACCTGGGCGCTCCCCACGTGGGCGATGACCCGGCGACGCTGGACCGCATTCGCCGCCAGGTACGCGACGGTGCCCGCCCTGCCTCCCCTGCCTGGATGGCCCGCTTCGATGAGGACGGCCACGCGCGCATGCGCGAGCTGGGGCGCGAGTTCGTTGAACTGGCCACGGCCTTCATGGACGCACCGGAGCGGCGCGAGTCGCTGCGCGAGGCGGGGGCGCTGGGGGAGCGGTACGGGGGGGAGATTGCCCGCAACGGGCTCTCCCTGTCCGAGGCCATGAGCGCATTCACCTTCTTCCGCCACGCCACCGTCGCGGCGCTGCGCCCCTCCCTGCTGGGCAAGGGCGCCACCGCCGAGGGCGTGGCGACAGCCCTGGAGAACCTGGCCCGCCTGGCGGACGAGATGCTGGTGGGCCTGAGCACGAGTTTCGCAACGGCGAGCGCTGGGCGCGCCGCCACCGGGAGGGGCCAGTGACCACCGCAGCCCGCAGCAGCGCCAGGGGCCAGGGCCATGAGCAGGACGAGATGGACCAGCGCCTGCTCAACCTGGTGCAGTCGCACTTCCCGTTGACCGAGCGCCCCTACCAGGCGATGGCAACGGAGCTGGGCACCACCGAGGACGACGTGCTGGCGCGCGTACGCAGGTGGAAGAAGGCTAACGTGATCCGGCAGGTGGGGGCCATCTTCGACACCCGCAAGCTGGGCTACAAGACCACCCTGGTGGCCTTCCGCTACGCCCCCGAGCAGCTGGAGCGCGGGGCCCGCTACGTGAACCGCCACCCCGGCGTCTCCCACAACTACGAACGGGTGGGCCAGTTCAACCTCTGGTTCACCCTGGCGGTGCCGCCCGGGCAGGAGCTGGAGGCGACCATCAACCACATGGCTGAGGTCACCGGGGCCGAGGCCGCGCGCATCATGCCGACCATCAAGTTCTTCAAGATTGGCGTGAACTTCGACATGGAGAAGAAGGAGGGGGCGGCCTACGAGTACTACTCGCCCGACGGCTTCTCCACCTCCAAGACCGCGGTCGAGAAGAAGCCGCAGCTGCGCGAGGACTGGAACAAGGCCGTCGCCATCACCGAGCACGACAAGGACGTGATCCGCGAACTGCAGAAGGACCTGCCCGTCGAGTCGCGGCCCTTCGATGCCATGGCGGCACGGCTGGGCATGAGCGTTCCGGAGCTGTTCGCCTGGACCGAGCAGGCGGTGGCACGCGGGTTCATGCGCCGCTACAGCGCCGTGCTCTACCACCGCAAGGCAGGGTTCCGTGCCAACGCCATGGCCGTCTGGCGCGTGCCGGAGGAGCGGGCGGTGGAGGTGGGGCTGAAGATGGCCGAGAGCCCGTGGGTCTCCCACTGCTACCAGCGGCCCACCTTCCCGGACTGGCCCTACACCCACTTCGCCATGATCCACGCGGCTACGCAGGACAAGTGTGAGGAGATCGCCCGCGAGATCTCCGCGTCCACCGGCATCGACGACTACCAATTGCTCTACTCGACGCGCGAGTACAAGAAGACCCGCGTGCGCTACTTCGTGGAGGACGAGATGGAGGGGGTCACGGCGTGAACCCCTACTACCCCGCATACCTGGACCTGCGCGGGCGCCGATGCGTCGTCATCGGCGCGGGCGTCATCGCCGAGCGCAAGGTGGAGGGGCTTCTGGAGGCCGGGGCCGCAGTGACGGTGGTGAGCCCGGAGGCGACGGACGCCGTCGCCGCCTGGGCCGCCGAGGGCCGCATCGGCTGGGAGCGCCGGGGGTATGCGCCCGGCGACCTGGCGGACGCGTGGCTGGCCATCGCGGCCACCGACGACAACCAGACCAACCGGGCGGTGCACGCCGAGGCCGAGGCCAGACGCGTGCTGCTCAACGTGGTGGACGTGACCGACCTGTGCAGCTTCATCGCTCCGGCGACAGCCTCACGCGGGCCGGTGACCGTTGCCATCTCCACCGGCGGGGCATCACCGGCACTGGCGCGCAAGCTGCGCACCCAGATGGGCTCGGACGATTGCCGGTGCCTGGGGTGGGCCGATGCCGCCGGGGTGCTGGCCGGGGCCCGCAGACAGCTGCGGGAGAGCGGGCAGCGGGCCGAGCCCGAGACGTGGCAGGCGGCCATGGACGAGGAATTGCTGGCGCTGGTGCGCGGCGGGCACGAGGGCGAGGCGCGCGAGCGCCTGCTCACGGCGCTGCGCGCAGGCCAGGCCGGATAACGAGGGACAGGGAGTCACCGTGCGGATACTGCTGACAGGCCTCAGCCACAACACCGCCCCCATCGCCGTGCGCGAGCGCGTGGGTCTCACCCGCGAGCAGCTGCCCGAGGCGCTCTCGGCGCTGAAGGCGCACACGGGCCGGGGGGTCATCGTCTCCACCTGCAACCGCATGGAGGTCTACACCCTGGCGCGCGATGCGGCCCAGGGCCGGACGGCGGTGGATGCGTTCCTGGCTGACGCCTTCGGCCTGGAGCCCGGCGAGCAGGGCCTCTACCGGCACGACCACGACGAGGCGGTGCGCCACCTGTTCCGGGTGGCCGCATCGCTGGACTCGCAGATCCTGGGCGAGTCGGAGATCCTGGGCCAGGTGCGCGACGCGTTCGGGGTGGCGAGCCGCCAGGGCATGGCCGGCGGGGCGCTGGCCCACCTGTTCCACTGCGCGCTGCGCACCGGCAAGCGCGCCCGTACCGAGACGGCCATCGGCCGCAACGCTCTCTCGGTCTCCCGCGCCTGCGTCGAGATCACCCGCGCCGCACTGGACGACCTGCGCAACCGCAAGGCGTTGGTGATCGGCGTGGGCGAGGCCTCGCGCCTCGCCGCCCAGGCCCTGCGCGATGCCGGGGTGGGCGAGCTGGTGGTGGTGAACCGCACCTACGCGCACGCCGTGGAGCTGGCCCAGGAGATGGGCGGCACCGTCGCCTCCCTGGAGGACCTGCCCCGGCTGCTGGCCGAGGCGGACGTGGCCGTGACCGCCACCGCCGCGCCAGACTACGTCCTGTCCCACGCCATGATGGCCGACGCCGCCGCCCACCGGGCCGGCCGCCCGCTGCTGCTGATGGACATCGCCGTGCCCCGCGACGTGGAACCCACGGTGGTGGACATCAAGGGCGTGCACCTCTACTCGGTGGATGACCTGGAGGCCATCGCCGAGTCCAACCGGCGCGAGCGCGCCGCCGAGGCGGTGCGCGCCGGGCGCATCGTGGAGGAGGAGTTGGCCCGGTTCCACACCTGGTGGCAGGCGCGCGGCATGGTACCCACCATCAGCGCCATGCGAACTCAGGCCGAGGAGATGCGCGAGGCCGAGGTGGCGCGCACCCTGGCGCGCATGCAGGGGCTGACGGTGGAGAACGCCGAGCGCATCGAGGCGATGACCAAGGCGCTGGTGAAGAAGCTGCTCCACTCCCCCACCCACGCGCTGCGCACCCGCAACGACGAATCGTTCACCCAGGCGGCGCGCGAGCTGTTCGGCCTGGACGAGCGCTAGCCCATGCCCCGCACCATCCGCATCGGCACCCGGGCGAGCACCCTCGCCCTGGCACAGACCGAGACGGTCGGCGCCGCCCTGCGCGCGCAGGACCCGGACATCACAGTGGAAGTGGTGCGCATCTCCTCCACGGGCGACGCGAACCCCGACGCGCCCCTGGCCTCGCTGGGCATCGGCGTGTTCACCTGCGCCATCGAGACGGCGCTGACCGAGCGTCGGATCGACCTTGCCGTCCACTCCCTCAAGGATCTGCCCACCCTGGTGCCCACGGGCCTGGCGGTGGTGCCGGTGCTGGAGCGCGAGGACCCGCGCGACGTGCTGGTGAGCCGCACGGGGCAGGGGCTGATGGACCTGCCGGCTGGCTCGCGCATCGGCACATCGAGCCCCCGGCGCGCCGCGCAACTGCGACTGGGCCGCCCGGACGTGTCCTTCGTGCCGGTACGCGGCAACGTGGAGACGCGCCTCAACAAGGCCAGTGGGCCCGACTACGATGCCGTGATCCTGGCCGCGGCCGGGCTGCGCCGCCTGGGGCTGGCCGGGCGCATCAGCGAGTACCTGTCCACCCGTGCCTGCACCCCCGCACCGGGCCAGGCGGCCCTGGCGGTGGAGCTGCGCGCCGACGACGCGGCCCTCATGGCGCTGGTGCGCCGCCTCACCCACGCCCCCACGGCGGCGGCGGTGGAGGCCGAGCGCGCCCTGCTGCGCGCGGCGGGCGGCGGCTGCCAGCTGCCCGTGGGCGCCCACGCCACGGTGGAGGGCGATGCGCTGCACCTGTTCGCCACGGTCACCGCGCCCGCGGGCCCGGGCTCGTTCCGCGTCGAGGTGGACGGGCCTGCGGACTCCCCGCAGGTGGTGGGCCGCATGGCCTACGAGGCGCTGGTGGAGCAGGGCGCGGGCCCCCTGCTGACGGAGGCGCACGCATGAGCGCGAGCCCCGCGGGCAAGGGCAAGGTGTGGCTGGTGGGCGCGGGGCCGGGTGACCCCGGCCTGCTCACGGTGAAGGGCGCGCAGGCGCTGGCCGAGGCCGAGGTGGTCGTCTACGACCGGCTCGCCTCCCCCGCCCTGCTGGCCCTGGCCCCGGCCAGCGCAGAGCGCGTGCCCATGGGCAAGGAGCCGGAGACCCCCGGCGCCTTCCAGGCGCAGATCAACGATGCGCTGGTGCGCCACGCCCTGGCGGGCAAGCGGGTGGTGCGCCTCAAGGGCGGCGACCCCTTCGTGTTCGGGCGCGGCGGCGAGGAGGCCGAGGCGGTCCGGGCGGCGGGCGTGGACTATGAGATCGTCCCCGGCATCACCTCGGCCATCGCTGTTCCGGCGTACGCGGGCATCCCCGTCACCCACCGGGGCGTGTCCACCTCCTTCACGGTGGTCACCGGGTCAGAGGACCCGACCAAGCCCGATGCGTCCGTGGACTGGGCCGCGCTGGCGAAGGTGAGCGGCACCCTGGTGGTGCTCATGGGCTGGCGCGCCCTGCCCCACATCGTCGAGGCGCTCATCGCCGCGGGCAAGCCCGCCGACACCCCGGTGGGGCTGGTCTCCTGGGGCACCACCCCGCGTCAGCGCACCGTCACCGGCACCCTGGCCGACATCGTCGAGCGGGGGAAGGCCGGGGGTATCTCCAACCCGGTCATCACCGTCATCGGCCCCGTGGCGGGGCTGCGCGAGGGGCTCGCCTGGTTCGACCAGGGCCCCCTGTTCGGCATGCGCGTGCTGGTGACGCGCTCGCGCCAGCAGGCCAGCGCCCTCTCCGCCGCGCTGCGGGAGGCGGGCGCGGAGCCGGTGGAGGTGCCCACCATCGCCATCGAGCCGCTGGACGCGTACGGCGTGCTGGATGATGCGCTACGGCGCCTGTCCACCTATGGGTGGGCCGTGTTCACCTCCCAGAACGCCGTGGAGGCCGTGTTCGAACGGCTGGAGGCGGCGGGGCGTGACGCCCGCGCCTTCGCGGACGTTCAGATCGGGGCCGTGGGCCCCGCCACCGCCAGGGCCCTGGCCGTGCGGGGGCTGCGGGCCGACTACGTGCCCGAGCGCTTCACCGCCCAGGCCGTGGCCGACGGCTTCCGGGCCTACGACCTGAACAAGCGCCGGGTGCTGCTGCCCCGCGCCGACATCGCCCCCGCCACGCTGCCCCAGGCCCTCGCCGCTCAGGGCGCGCTAGTGGACGATGTCCCCGCCTACCGCACCGTGACCCCGGACGGGGCAGCCGCGCAGGCGCGCGCGCTGCTGGCCGAGGGGGTGGACGCGGTGACCGTCGCGTCGTCCTCGGCGGTGCGCAACCTGCTGGGGCTGCTGGACGATGACGCGAGCGCCCTGCGGGGGGTGGCCATCGCCTCCATCGGCCCGGAGACGTCCAGGGCGATGCGCGAGGCGGGGCTGGAGGTGGCCGTGGAGGCCACCGAACACACGATACCGGGGCTGGTGGCGGCACTGGTGGCCGCCGCGCCGGGTCTGCCGAGCGCAGGAGGTGCGCGATGACCGAGCTACTGCACAACCGGGCCGCGACGGGGCCGGGCTTCCCGCTGGTGCGCCCGCGCCGCACCCGTCGCACCCCGGCGCTGCGGGCCATGGTGCGCGAAACGCGCCTGGACCCGCGCGAGTTCATCTACCCGCTGTTCGTCACCCACGGACGCGACGTGAAGGTGCCCATAGGCCCCATGCCCGGCCAGTTCCAGCTCTCGCTGGACCACCTGCCGGTTGAGGTGGCCGAGGCCCACGCCCTGGGCATCGGCGCCGTCCTCTTGTTCGGCCTGCCCGCCGCCAAGGACGAGCACGGCGGGGAGGCGTATGACGACGCGGGCATCGTGCAGGAGGCCGTGACCGCCATCAAGCAGGCGATCCCGGAGATGGTGGTCATCACCGATGTGTGCCTGTGCGAGTACACCGACCACGGCCACTGCGGCGTGCTGCTGGACGACGGGACGGTGGACAACGACGCCACCCTCCCGCTGCTGGCGCGCACCGCCGTCTCCCACGCCCGCGCCGGGGCCGACATCGTCGCACCCTCGGCCATGATGGACGGGCAGATCGCGGCGCTGCGGGCGGGGCTGGACGCGGCGGGCTTCACCGACGTTCCCGTGATGGCCTACGCCTCCAAGTTCGCCTCGGCCTTCTACGGCCCCTTCCGCATCGCGGCCGAATCCACCCCACGCTCCGGCGACCGGCGCGCCTACCAGATGGACGGGGCCAACGCCCGCGAGGCGCTGCGCGAACTGGAGCAGGACGCCGCCGAGGGCGCGGACTTCCTCATGGTCAAGCCCGCGCTGGCGTACCTGGACATCATCCGCATGGCCAAGGAGCACTTCTCCCTCCCCCTGGCCGCCTACAACGTCTCCGGCGAGTACGCCATGCTCAAGGCCGCCGCCGCGAATGGCTGGCTGGACGAGACCGCCGCCATGCTGGAGATGCTCACATCCATCAAGCGGGCAGGCGCGGACCTGCTCATCACCTACTTCGCCAAGGACGCGGCACGGGCGCTGCGCCAGGGCGTCTAGACCCCACGTCCCGGAGGCCGACATGGACCAGTCCCACTCAGAAGCCCTGTTCGCGCGCTCCCAGCGCCTGATCCCCGGCGGGGTGAACTCACCCGTGCGCGCCTTCAACGGCGTGGGCGGCGTGCCGCCGTTCATCGCGCGCGGTGCGGGTTCCCACATCTGGGACGTGGACGGCAACGAGTACGTGGACTTCGTGGGCTCCTGGGGCCCGCTGATCCTGGGCCACGCCCACCCCGCCGTGGTGGAGGCGGTGCAGAGGGCCGCCGCTGACGGCACCTCCTTCGGCGCGCCCACCGAGGGGGAGCTGGAGCTGGCCGAGCTCATCACCCGCGCCGTCCCGTCCATCGAGATGGTGCGCCTGGTGTCATCGGGCACGGAGGCGGCCATGTCCGCCATCCGGGTGGCCCGCGCCTTCACGGGCCGGAGCAAGCTGCTCAAGTTCAACGGGTGCTACCACGGCCACGCCGATGGCCTCCTGGTGAAGGCGGGTTCGGGCCTGGCCACGGCGGGCACGCCGTCCTCGGCCGGGGTGCCGCTGGGGTACGCCGCCGAAACGCTGGTGGCCGAGTACAACGACCTGGCCAGCGTGCGCGCGGTGTTCGAGGCCAACGTGAACCAGGTGGCGGCCATCATCGTGGAACCCGTGGCCGGCAACATGGGCATCGTGCCGCCTGCCCCTGGCTTCCTGGAGGGGCTGCGGGCGCTGTGCGATGAGAACGGCGCACTGCTCATCTTCGACGAGGTCATCACCGGGTTCCGGGTGGCCTATGGGGGGGCGCAGTCGCTCTACGGCGTGCGCCCGGACCTGACGTGCCTGGGCAAGGTGATCGGCGGCGGGCTGCCCGTGGGCGCCTACGGCGGTCGCGCCGAGGTGATGAAGATGGTGGCCCCGCTGGGCGCTGCGTACCAGGCGGGCACCCTCTCCGGCAACCCGCTGGCCGTGGCTGCGGGCATCGCCTGCCTCACCCAGCTGGCCCAGCCCGGCGTTTACGAGCGGCTCGACGCCCTGGGCGCGGCGCTCGAGCGCGGGCTGCGCGCCGCGTCCGATGCCTCGGCGGTGAAGCTGACCATCAACCGGGTGGGCTCGGCGCTCACGGCCTTCATGACCGACGGCCCCGTCACCACCTGGGCGCAGGCCGACGAGGCTGACACCGCCTTCTATGCCTCCTACTTCCACGGCATGCTGGAGCGCGGGGTGTACCTGGCCCCCTCCCAGTTCGAGGCCGCCTTCGTCTCCCTGGCGCACCAGCCGGAGGAGGTCGAGTACGCCGCCGAGACCGCCATGGCGGTGCTGACCGCGTTCTAGCGCCTCACAGCAGGCGAGCGGAGCGCAGCGGCCATACGCGGGCCAGCACGCGCCCGGCCAGCGCCGTCCGGGGGACGGGGCCGTGGCGGCGCGAGTCCACCGAATCGGCCCGGTTATCGCCAAGGAGCAGGCACTCACCGGGCCCGAGCGCCCACTCCTGCACCGGGAAGTCCGGTGCCTGCAGCCCCCAGGCCAGCACGCCGCGTTCGGTGAGCAGCGCCCCGTCCACGTGGGTGCCCTCCCCGTCCAGCCGCACGTGCTCGCCGGGCAGGCCCACCACACGCTTCACCCACAGCGTCCCGTTCGCGCCCGGCATGTGCGCCAGCACCACCTCGCCCCGGCGGGGCGGCCAGCGTGTGGACAGCGCCAGCACCACCTGGCCGGGGCGCAGCGCAGGGGCCATGGAGATGCCCTGGATGCGCAGGATGCGGGGGAGCAGGCGGGAGAGGGGCATGGGCGCAGTGTAGCGGGGGGAACGCGAGAGCGGGGCCCCCGGGGGCCCCGCTCGATTGCGGACGATGTGTCAGCCGGGACTAGGCGGGGACGACGAACTCGCCGCCGGCGGCCTGGTTGGACGACTTGGAGGCGGTCTTCACGCCCTTGGTGTCCCAGAAGATGCGCGCGATCTCGTTGACCTCGGCCAGCAGCTGGTTGGCGGCGTCGGCGTTGGTCTCCTGACGCACCTTGGAGGCGGTCTTGAGGGCGTTGAACACCAGGGTGTGCAGGTTGGGGTGCTTCTCTAGGTGCTCAGGCTTGAAGTAGTCCGCCCAGAGCACGCGCAGCTCGCGCTTGCACAGCTCGGCGTGCTCCTCCTTGGTGGCGACGAAGCGGGAGAGCTTGGCCGCGTCGGAGCCCTGGTCATTGATGAGCTGGTTCATGCGCACGGTGGTGAGGGCCGCCACCTGGGCCAGGTGCGGGTCGTAGATGCCGCAGGGGATGTCGCAGTGCGCCTCGGCGGCGGGCAGGTGGAAGAGCTTCATGGGTGCCTCCTGTGTGTTCTGTTGCGGTGAGCCGGGGAAAGCCTAGCCGAACCCCCCTGCCCCTGCAAGCCGCCCCTATCGCCCGCGCGCCAGCAGCGCCTCGCGCACCGGGCCGTTCTGGGCCAGGTCTATGGCCGTCCAGGCCAGGGCCAGGGCCCCGTCGTAGAGCGCCTGGTCCGCGATGGGTGTGGCACAGGCGGCGGCGAACTCCGGCTGGTGGTTCACCGCGGGCAGCGAGGAGATGCCGATGGCCGGGTGGATGGACGGGATGGCCAAAGAGACGTTGCCCATGTCCGTGGAGACGGGCGTGGCCGGGCTGGGCTCACCCGGCGCGGGGAACCGGCGGCCCAGCGCCTCGGCGTTGAGACGGTAGGCGGCCACCATGGCGGGCTCGTGCACCATGTGGGCGAAGGGGTTCTCCGCACCCTCGATGGCCAGGCTTGCCCCGGTGGCCAGGGCTCCCGCCTCGAAGCAGCGGCGCACCTTCTGGTACACCTCGTCCAACTGGTCCAGGGTGGTGGCGCGCACGGCGTACTCGGCCTTGGCCAGGGCCGGGATGATGTTGAAGGCATCGCCTCCTCTGGTGGTGATGCCGTGGACGCGGTCGGTGGGGCGGATGTGCTGGCGCAGCAGGCCGATGGCCGTCTGGGCGACGGTGAGCGCGTCCGCCGCGTTGATTCCCGCCTGGGGGAATCCGGAGGCGTGAGCCGCCTTGCCGGTGTAGGTCACCTCGAAGAAGGCGGCAGCCACGATGGGCCAGTCGGCCACGTCCCAGGGGGCGGGGTGGGTCATCATGGCCGCATGGACGCCATCGAACGCACCGCCGTTCATCAGCTCTATCTTGCCGCCGGAGCGCAGCACCTCCTCGGCGGGGGTGCCCATGACGGTGACGGTGAGGCCCACGTCATCGGCCACGCGTGCCATGCCCAGCCCCGCGCCCACAGCGGTGGCGGCAATGACGTTGTGCCCGCAGGCGTGGCCGATGCCGGGGAGCGCGTCGTACTCGGCGCAGACGGCGATGTGCAGGGGGCCGGAGCCGTAGATCGCCTTGAAGGCGGTGGGCAGCCCGCACACCCCGCGCTCCACCCGGAAGCCTGCGGCGTCCAGCACCTCGGCGGTCCAGGTGGAGGCCTTCTCCTCCTGGTAGCCCAGCTCCGGGTGGGCGTGGATCCGGTGGCTCAGGTCGATGAGCCCCCTGCGGCCCTTCTCCACCGCCTCGCGTGCGCCCGCCTTCACGTCGGCCATGCCGTACTCCCGCGCCCCGCGTATCGCAGCGCGCCCCTAGCGAGAGCAGCGTAGCACGGGCGCGGGGCGCCGGGCAGCGGGCTAGAAGGGCTTGAGCGACATGTCCACCAGCAGGAGCACCATGACGGCCCACATGGCCGCCAGTCCCGCCCCGTAGCGCGCGGGGGCCAGCAGCGCCTGCTGCGCCGCGAGCAGCTGGGCGGCCTTGGCCTCGCCGAACCCATGCAGCGCGGTCAGATCCTCGAAGCGAGCCTTCGCCAACCCCTCCAGCCCGCCCAGCGTGGCCAGCAGCCGCCCCGCCAGGGAGACCACGCTCTCAGCGGCGGTGCCGGTACGCAGCAGGATGGCCAGCAGTTCGGCGTTGGACAGCGCGGCCGCGCCCGCGTGCTGAAGGCGTTCGCGAGGACGCTCGGCGGCCGGCACGTCGGCCAGCATCAGAGGCGTGGAGGGACGCAGCGCGGTGGTCATGGCCGCAGCATCCGCAGCGGGGGCGCACCAGGCAACGGGCCACTGGCAGGGGGCACCGCGCGGGCGCATCATGCATCCAACCGGTAGCCGCATCAGGAGGGACCCGCATGCCACGCGTGCTGTTCAACGGCCAGGTCATCGCCGAGTCCGACAGGACCATCGTCATCGAGGGGAACCACTACTTCCCGCCCGCATCGCTCAGGATGGAGCACTTCTCGCCCAACGACCGGCACACCGTCTGCCCCTGGAAGGGAACGGCCAGCTACTTCGACGTGAGCGCCGGGGGTGAGCACGCCGGCTCGGCGGCATGGGTCTACCCGGAGCCGTCCCGCGCTGCCATGCGCATCAAGGACCACGTGGCCTTCTACCGGCACAAGGTGGATGTGCAGGTCTAACCGGGCCGGGCGGGTTATCATGCGGCCCACCCCCCGCAGGAGGCCCGCCATGCCCGAAGCCCACTCGCTCCACGATGCCCTCTACGCCCAGCGGGCGATACGCCGCTTCGACCCGCGCCCCGTGCCCGACGAGGTGCTGGAGCGCATCGTGGAGGCGGCGGTGCGCGCGCCCTCCGGCTCCAACAGCCAAGGGTGGGGCTTCCTGCTGGTGCGCGAGAGCGAGCTCAAGGCCCAGCTGGCCGCCTGGTACCAGGATGTGTGGGAGAACATCTACACCAAGGTGCCGGGACGCGCGCAGGGCGCGGTGGGCCGCTCCGCCGAGTACCTGGCCTACCACCTGGCCGACGCGCCGGTGCTGGTGCTGCCCTTCCTGCGCCGCTCCGGTTCGGGGACGGGCCCCTCGCCCATGAGCCGCGGTGCGTCCATCTACCCAGCGGTGCAGAACCTGATGCTGGCTGCCCTGGATGAGGGCGTGGGGAGCGTGATCACCACGTTCCTCCAGCACCACGAGGCCAGGGTGAAGGAGCTGCTGGGGGTGCCTGCGGAGTGGGAGATGGCCTGCTGCGTGCCGCTGGGCTACCCCGGCGAGGGCGAGCACTTCGGCGGTGCGCGCCGGCGGCCGGCATCCGAGGTGATGCACTTCGAGCGGTGGGGGAACCAGGGCTAGCGCCCCCTCCCGGTGAACGCAGAGCGGGGGCACCCCTGAGGGTGCCCCCGCTTCGTTCCCACGATGAACGGACGGGACTAGGCGACCTCGACGGTCGCGCCAGCCTCCTCCAGCTTCTTCTTGGCGTCGGCGGCCTCGTCCTTGTTCACGTTCTCCTTGATGGGCTTGGGAGCGGACTCCACCAGCTCCTTGGCCTCGCGCAGGCCCAGGGAGGTGAGCTCGCGCACCGCCTTGATCACGTTGATCTTGTTGGCGCCGGCGTCCTTGAGGGTGACGGTGAACTCCGTCTTCTCCTCCTCCGCACCGGCGGCGGCGCCGCCAGCAGCGGGGGCAGCGGCGACGGCCACGGGGGCGGCGGCGCTCACGCCGAACTCCTCCTCCAGGGCCTTCACCAGCTCGGACAGCTCCAGCACCGACAGGTTCTTGATCGACTCGATCAGCTCTTCCTTGGTCGCCATCCTCATTCTCCTCTTCGCGCGGGGGCGTCCCCGCTATCCTCAGTATTGTTCGTCCCAGCCAGACCGCGCCTAGGCGGCGCTCAACTGCTCCGCACGGCGCTGGAGCACGACCGCGAGCCCCCGCACCGGACCAGACAGCACGTTCACCAGACCACTGATCGGGGCGTTCATCTGCCCCAACAGCTTGGCGATCAGCTCATCGCGCGGCGGCAGTGCGGCCAGAGCCGACACCTGCTTCTCCGCCAGCACCAAACCGTCCATGTAGCCCTTGCGGACCGCCATGGTCGAGCGGGTGTCCTTCACGTAGGTGTCCAGCACCTTGGCTGCGGCGACCGGGTCGCCGAAGCCGATGACCAGGCCGGTGGCCCGGTCAAGGATCTCGGGCAGCGCCTCGGCCCCGGCCTCCCGCGCGGCGATGGCCGCCAGCCGGTTCTTCACCACGTGGTACTCCAGGCCCTCGGCACGCAGCCGCTTGCGCAGCTCCGTCAGGTCATTGACCTTGATGCCGGAGAAATCCGTGGCGATGGCGATGGTGGCCCGGCTCAGCCGGTCCCTCAGGTCGTCGATCGCGGCGCGCTTGGCGTCCGTCGGCATGCTCGCTCCTTCCTAACTCTCTCCGGCCTCCCCGGAGAAGTGAAACGGCCCACGCCATGAAGACGTGGGCCGCAGTTGATCCTGTTACTCCCCGCGGGGAGGGACTGGCTGCTACCTCGGCGGGCCGTTTCGGCGCTTAAGCCCCCAGGGGGCACCCGCTGTCTTCGGTGGCGTATGTGACTCGTGAATGATGCCTTATTCGGCGGTCAGCGTCAACGTGGAGCCCAGGTCCAGTTGGACCGAGGGGCCCATGGTGGAGGACAGGTACATGCTCCGCAGGAACACGCCCTTGATCCCCTCCGGCTTGAGCCGATTCACGGTGTCCACCACGGCGGAGATGTTCTCCACCAACTTGGACTCATCGAAGCTGGCCTTGCCCACCGGCGAGTGGATGATGGCGGTGCGGTCCATGCGCAGCTCCACCCGGCCCTTCTTGGCCTCCACCACCGCGCTGGGCAGGTCGTTCGGCTGCACCACGGTGTTGGTGCGCGGGTTGGGCATAAGGCCCTTGCGGCCCAGCACCCGGCCCAGCTTACCGATCTTGGGCATCAGGTCCGGTGTGGCGATGGCCACGTCGAAGTCGGTGAAGCCGCCCTCGACGCGCTCGATCAGATCGTCGCCACCCACCACCTCGGCACCCGCCTCGGAAGCGGCGCGCGCGGCATCGCCGGCGGCGAAGACCGCCACGCGGACCTCCTTGCCCAAACCGTTCGGCAGCACGGCCACGCCGCGCAGCTGCTGGTCGGCGTGACGCGGGTCGGCGCCGGTGCGGATGTGCACCTCCACCGTCTCATCGAACTTGGCGGTGGCGTTGCGCTTGACCAGCGCCACGGCCTCGGAGGGAGCGTAGGCGCGAGCCTCCTCCACCTGCTCACCAGCCGAACGGAACCGCTTGGAATGCTTGACGGCCATGGCCTACCCCTCGCTCACTTCCACGCCCATGGAGCGGGCGGTGCCCTCGATGATCTTCATGGCCGCCTCGACGGTGGCCGCGTTCAGGTCCTGCTGCTTCGTCTCGGCGATCTGCCGAACCGTGGAGCGGGTGATGGTGCCGGCCTTCTCGTGCCGCGCCTTGCCCGCGCCCTTGGCCACACCCGCGCCCTTGCGGATCAGCTCCGCAGCCGGGGGGGTCTTGGTCACGAAGGTGAAGGAGGAGTCCTCGTAGACGGTGATCTCAGCGGGGATGATGGTCCCCTGCTGGCCCGCCGTCCGGGCGTTGTACTCCTTAACGAAACCCATGATGTTGATGCCGTGCTGACCCAACGCCGGGCCCACCGGGGGCGCCGGGGTCGCGGAGCCCGCCGGGAGCTGCAACCGCAGCACAGCCTTCACTCGCTTTGCCATATCAGGCCTTCTCCACCTGCAGGAAGTCCAACTCCACGGGCGTCTCGCGTCCGAAGAAGGACACCAGCACCCGCACCTTGCCCTTGTCCTGGTCCACCGTGTCCACCGAGCCCATGAACTCCGCGAAGGGCCCGCTGGTGATGCGCACCATGGTGCCCGGCTCGAGCCCCACCTTGACGCGGGGGGTGGGCGCCACCATGCGCTTCATGATGTGCTCCACCTCGCGCGGCTCCAGGGGGACCGGCTTGGGACGGCGCTCGCGCTCGTCCTCCGCGGAGACGAACCCCGTGACTCCGGGGGTGTTGCGGACGACGTACCAGGACTCGTCGTCCATCTTCATGTGCACCAGGATGTAGCCAGGGAAGATCTTGCGCTGAACCGACTTGCGCTGACCTTCCTTGATCTCGATCTCCTCCTCGGTGGGCACCACCACCTCGAAGATACGGTCGCCCACGTCAAGCGAGGCGATACGCACCTCAAGGTTGCGCTTGACGCGGTCCTCCTGGCCCGAGTAGGTGTGGACGATGTACCACAGCCCCTCGGTCTCCGCCACGCTCTGCTTCTCGCTCATTGGTGCCTCTCATGCCGCAGGGGCGGGTCGCCCCGCCCCCCAGCATGCTTACAAGAAAGCCAGTTCAACCAACCAACCGAACACCAGGTCCCACAGACCCAGGAACACACCGATCGCCGCGGCGACTCCCAGCACCAGCAGGGAGAGCCGCACCGCGTCCTGGCGCGAGGGCCAGGTGACCTTCGCCAACTCGCCGTACACCTCTCCGAAGAAGGAGAAGCGTCCGCGGGTGCGGGACGTCCCCTCGTCCATCATGGAACGAAGGGGATTGTTGCCCCGGCGGGCTGCCATCAGCGCACCTCGCGGTGAATCTGGTGCCGGCGACAGCGCGGACAGAACTTGTTCAGCTCCATCCGGCCCTGGTCATGCTGTTTGTTCTTCTCCGACCAGTAGGTCCGCTCACGGCACTCGGTGCACGCGAGATTGATGAGGACCCTGGCCTGTCCGCGCTTCTTCGCCACGTGGGGCTCCTGTCTCTGACGTACTGACCGGGTGGGTCAGACCTAGTAGGTCTTGGTGATGACGCCGGCGCCCACGGTGCGGCCGCCCTCGCGGATAGCGAAGCGCAGGCCCTCTTCCATGGCCATCGGGTTGATGAGCTTGATGCGCATGGTGATGTTGTCACCCGGCATCACCATCTCCACGCCCTCGGGCAGCGCAATCTCACCGGTCACGTCCGAGGTGCGGATGTAGAACTGGGGCTTGTAGCCGTTGAAGAACGGGGTGTGACGCCCGCCCTCGTCCTTGGAGAGGACGTAGACCTCAGCGTCCGCCTCGGTGAGGGGCTTGATGGAACCGGGCTTGGCCAGCACCTGGCCGCGCTCGATGTCCTCGCGCTCGATGCCGCGCAGCAGCGTGCCCACGGCGTCGCCCGGCTCGGCCTCGTCCAGCAGCTTGTGGAACATCTCGACGCCCGTGACCGTGGTCTTGACGGTCGTCTTGATGCCCACGATCTCCACCTCGTCGCCGGGGTGGACCACGCCACGCTCGACACGGCCGGTCACCACGGTGCCGCGGCCCTTGATGGAGAACACGTCCTCCACGGGCATCAGGAACGGCTGGTCGCGGGGGCGGTCGGGCACGGGGATGTACTCGTCCAGGGTCTTGACCAGGTTGAGCACGCCCTGGAACTCAGGGGAGTTGGGGTCGGTGGAACTGGACTCGAGGGCCTGGAGCGCCGAGAGGCGCACGATGGGGGTGTCGTCGCCCGGGAAGCCGTAGCGGGTCAGCAGCTCACGAACCTCCATCTCCACCAGCTCCAGGAGCTCCTCGTCGTCCATCATGTCGCACTTGTTCAGCGCGACCACGATGCGGGGCACGTTCACCTGGTGGGCCAGGAGGATGTGCTCACGGGTCTGGGGCATGGGGCCGTCGGGGGCGGAGACCACCAGAATGGCGCCGTCCATCTGCGCCGCGCTGGTGATCATGTTCTTGATGTAGTCGGCGTGGCCCGGGCAGTCCACGTGGGCGTAGTGGCGCGTGGCCGACTCGTACTCCACGTGGGAGATGTTGATGGTCACGCCACGGGCCTTCTCCTCCGGCGCGCTGTCGATGGTGTCGAAGGCGCGGAAGGCGGAGACCCCCGCCACGGACAGGACCTTGGTGATGGCCGCCGTCAGCGTGGTCTTACCGTGGTCCACGTGACCGATGGTGCCCACGTTCAGGTGCGGCTTCGTGCGCTCGAACTTCTGCTTGGCCATGGGGGTTCTGTCCTCCGAAGTGCTGCTGCTTGCTCTGTTTGTTCCGTTACACCGGGTGCCGCAGCACCCGCTCATCCGCTGGTCTAACCCGGCCCATCCTCGCCTGCCGGAGCCTCACCACCCGTCGACACCCTCGGCTGGAGCCCACAATCGGACTTGAACCGATGACCTCGTTCTTACCAAGAACGTGCTCTACCGACTGAGCTATGTGGGCCGGTGCCGTTGACGCGCTTCGGGGAGCGGGTGGTGGAGGGAGCAGGATTCGAACCTGCGTAGCCGTAAGGCGTCAGATTTACAGTCTGATGGATTTAGCCGCTCTCCCATCCCTCCGCACAGGCCGTCGGCCAGTGTATCACACCGGAGCGCACCAGAGCGGTGGGCAAGCCTCTCCCTCGAACTGGAGCCCGAGGAGGGATTCGAACCCACAACCTGCCGATTACAAATCGGCTGCGCTGCCGTTGCGCCACTCGGGCCTGACGGCATCCGCACCAACTAAAAAGGACGGCCTCACGGCCGGTCCGCCCCGGATTATAGGGATGCGCGCGCGAGGCCGTCAACCACGCCAGCGCCCGGTCGCGGGACCCGCTGGATCCACCGGAATCTGGTTTTCCAGCAGGTTCCCGATTCTTTAAACGAAACCTATACTTTGATTCAATTCAGCCCCTCCGGGGCGTCCAGCACCGCTCCTACGGGGGCTCGAGGATGGGTCATGCGGCCAGGGTTCGTCGTCATGGGGCTCATCGCCCTGCTGCTGGTGATCTACCTGCTGACGGCTGACGCCCTCGGACGCCCGCTGGTCTACCTGCTCCAAGCGGCCATCGTGGGTGGTGTGCTGGCGCTGGCCCTGTGGGTCCGGCGCGTTCAGGGACGGCGCAGCTTGCTGGGCGACCCGGCGGACGATGCGGACGCCGACGAGCAGCGCCACCTGCCCCGGTCCAGCTAGCGCCTAGAAGTCCACGGGCAGGGTGGAGACCACCCCGTTCGCCACGTCCACCACCCGCACGGCGTGGTTGTTGGTGTCCGCGACGAAGAGCACCCCCGCCCCCACCGCCAGCCCCCCCGGTTCGCTGAAGCGCGCTGCGGCCAGCGGCCCATCGACGTGGCCCGCCGTCCCCCCGCCCGCGACGGTGCTCACCGTGAGCGAGTCGGTGCCGACCCGGCGGATGCGGTGGTTGTAGGCGTCGGCCACGTAGACGTAGCCACCCTCGTACGCTGCACCCAGGGGGTGTTGGAGGCGCACGCTGCCCGGCCCGCCGGGCCCGTCCTCATCTGCCCAGTCGAACAGGCCCGCGCCCACCAGCGTGCCCACGTGGTGGGCCGAGCGCATGTCCACCGAGCGGATGGCGCTGGTCTCAGCGTCGGCCACGTAGAGCACCCCGTCCTCGTCGGCGCTGATGCCGGAGGGCTGGGCGAAGGCGGCCTCCTCGGGCGGCCCGTCCACCAGCGCCTCGGCGCCGGTGCCCGCCACCGCCTGCATCACGCGGGTGTCCAGATCCAGCGCCCAGATCTGGTGGCTGCCCGCCATGGCCACGTAGAGGGTGCGGCCCACCAGGGCCAAGTCCCACGGCGAGCGCAGCGCCACCTCCAACCCCGCGCCGCCCTCCTCGCCAGCGCCACCCTTGGCGCCGGTGCCCGCCACCGTCTCCACCACGCCCGCCTCCAGGTCCACGGCCCGTATGGCGTGGTTGCCGGTGTCGGCCACGTACAGCGTCTCACCGGCGAGGGCCATACCCTGGGGACTGGCGAAGAGCGCCCCCTCCAGCACCCCGTCGGCCAGGCCCTCGATACCCGCGCCCACCACCGTCTGCACCTCCCCGTCCAGCGCGGACACCAGCACGCGGTGGTTGCCGGTATCGGCGATGAACAGCCGGTCGTTCTCCGGGTCCGCCAGCACCTTGCCGGGGTAGCGCAGGATGCCGGGTCCGCGCGTGGGTTCCGGCGACTCGGCCGGGACGGCGGGGCGCAGCAGGCCAGCGCTGCGGAACTCGGCCAGCATCTCCTCGACCAGGCGCGTCCCGTCCTCCTCGCTCAACTCCCCCTCGATGCGCCCGATCACCCTGCCCGCCGGGTCGACGAACATGAGCGTGGGCCACGCGCGCACCGCATAGGAGCGCCACACGCCCTGGAGGGCGTCGTTCACCACTGGGTGGGTCACCCCGTAGCGGGCGATGGCATCGGCGATGGCCGCCGACTCGCGCTCGTGGGGGAACTTGGCCGAGTGCACGCCCACCACCGCGAGCTCGGTGGGGAAGCGGCGTTCCAGCCGCCGCAGCACCGGCAGCACGTGCATGCAGTTGATGCAGCACAGCGTCCAGAAGTCCAGCACCAGCAATCGCCCGGCGAAGTCCTCCAGCCCCAGGGGGCGCGGGGTGTTCAGCCAGTCGAGCCCCGCCGGGAACGGGGGTGCATTCACCTTGCCCTGATAGCGCATGGGCCCAGTCTAGCCCACGGCGAACCGTAACCGACTGTTAACACCCCGCCGCCGCAGACGCGTTGAGGCGCCCGGAGGGCCGGTGTTCAATGGCCGCGCCTGGAGAGGCTCGGCGTCCGGCGCCCGGCCTGTACCGGATGTCCCATGGGGGCGGCCATGATGCCGCCCCCATCGCGTTTACCCGGCGATGGCCTCGCCGCTATAATCGCTGGGTTATGACCGCCTACGAACCCGTCATCGGCCTGGAGGTACACGCCCAGCTGCGCACCCGCAGCAAGATGTACTGCTCCTGCCCCGCCGACTACCAGGACGCCCCGCCCAACACCCACGTCTGCCCCGTGTGCCTGGGGCTGCCGGGCTCGCTGCCCGTCATCAACCGTGAGGCCATCAAGGGCATCATCATGACGGGCCTGGCGCTGCACTGCTCCATCGCCGAGCAGACCAAGTTCGACCGCAAGAATTACGCCTACCCCGACCTGATGAAGGGGTACCAGATCTCCCAATACGACCTGCCCATCTGCCACGACGGGTACCTCGACGTGCAGACCGATGAGGGCGTGCGCCGGGTGGGCATCGAGCGCGTCCACATGGAAGAGGACGTGGCCAAGCTCTCCCACCGCACCGACCAGGCCACGGGCGAGGCCCACTCCCTGGTGGACGTGAACCGCGCGGGCGTGCCACTGATGGAGATGGTGAGCCGACCGGACATCCGCACCGCCGAGGAGGCCCGTCAGTACCTGATGGCCTACCGTTCCATCCTCCAGTACCTGGGCGTGGCGTCCGGGTCCATGGAGGACGGCGGGTTCCGGTGCGATGCCAACGTGTCGATACGCCCCGTGGGCACCGAGCGCTTCGGCACCAAGGTCGAGGTGAAGAACATGAACTCGTTCCGTGCGGTCTTCCGCGCCATCGAGTTCGAGATCAAGCGCCAGGCCGAGGTGCTGGAGAGCGGCGGGCGCGTGGTGCAGGAGACGCGCGGGTGGGTGGAGGAGCGCGGGGTGACCGTCTCGCTGCGCTCCAAGGAAGAGGCCAACGACTACCGCTACTTCCCGGAGCCCGACCTGCCGCCCCTGCACGTGGACCGCGCCTGGGTGGCGGAGTTGGAGGAGCGCCTGCCGGAACTGCCGGAGCAGCGCCGGGCCCGGTTCCAGGCCGACTATGCCCTCTCCCCCTACGATGCGGAGCAGCTGACCGCCACACCCGGCGTGGCCGCCTACTTCGAGGCGGTGCTGGAGGCGGCGGGGCGCGATGCCGCAACGGCCAAGGCCGCAGCCAACTGGATCATCACCGAACTGGGCCGCCTGGCCAATGAGGCGCACGTGGCCCTGGAGTCCACGCCCGTCACCCCCGCGGGTCTGGCGGGCCTGCTGGGCCTGCTGGGCAAGGGCGTGGTGGGCACGGCGCAGGCCAAGCAGGTGATCGAGGAGATGTTCCGCACCGGGTCGGACGCCGCCACCGTGGTGGAGGAGCATGGGCTGGCTCAGGTCTCCGACACCGGTGAGCTGGCGGGCGCGGTGGCCGAGGCCATCGCCGCCAACCCCCAGGCCGTTGCCGACTTCAGGGCGGGCAAGGAGAATGCGGCCAAGTTCCTGGTGGGCCAGGTGATGAAGGCCACCAAGGGCAAGGCCAACCCCAGCGTCGTCGCTGGTATCGTGACGGAGCAGCTGGCAGCGCTCTAGCAAGGGACACGCCACGGTCAGGGTGAGGAGTCAGCAGTGCAGACGTTCATCGGTATCGCAGTCATCGTCGTGGTGGTGCTCCTGGTGGGCGCCGTCCTCATGCAATCGCGCGGGGCCAACGGAGGGCTGTTCGGCGCTGCCATGGGCCCGGCCCGCACCCGCCGGGGCGTCGAGAAGACGCTCTTCCAGCTCACCATCGGCCTGGGCGTGGTGTTCGTGGTGCTGGCGCTGGTGAACCTGGCCCTGAGCTAGGCCACCGCAGGAGGCCTCATGGCCGACCCCGTGGTCACCCTCCTCACTGACTTCGGCTCCGCCGACGCCTACGTGGGCGTCATGAAGGGCGTGATCCTGGGGATCAGCCACAGTGTCCAGCTGGTGGACCTGACGCATCAGGTGCCGCCGCAGGACATCTTCACCGGTGCCCGCCTGCTGGACGAGGCCGCTCCCCACTTCCCGCCGGGCACCATCCACCTGCCCGTGGTGGACCCCGGCGTGGGCACCGAACGGCGCCCTCTGCTGGTCAGCGGCCCCAACGCATCGTTCGTCTGCCCTGACAACGGCCTCCTGTCGCTGGTGCTGGCGCGCGCCGGTGCGCAGGCGGACGCGGACGGCACCGCCGCCCTACCCCCCGGCTGGGCGGGCTATCACCTCACCAACCCCGCCTACTGGCGCGAGCCCGTGAGCGCAACCTTCCACGGGCGCGACGTCTTCGCCCCCGTGGCCGGGCACCTGTGCGCGGGTGTGGCGCCGGAGGAGATGGGCGAACGCATCGAACGGGTGGCGGCCTTCGCACCGCCGGAGCCCCGGCGGGTGGGGAACGCCACCGTGGGCAAGGTGGTGCGGGTGGACCGGTTCGGCAACCTGCTCACCAACATCCCGGCTGACCTGCTGCCCGCGGGGGGTACGGTGTCTGTGGCGGGCCAGCGCATCGGCCCCGTGCGGCGCACCTACGCCGACGGGCCTCCCGGCGCGCCCCTGGCGCTGGTGGGCTCCGACGGGTGCCTGGAAGTCGCCGTGCCGCACGCCAGCGCCGCGCAGACGCTGGGCGTGGGTGTGGGCACGGAGGTCGTGGTGCGGGGCTACGCCCGCTCCGCGAAGTAGTCGGCCAGGCGGCGGGTGCCCACTGCGGGCGCCTCCAGCGCGGTGGTGGCGGCGAGCCAGCGATGCAGCGCCACATCGGCGGCCTTGGCACCCCGCCAGCGCGCGTACCGCACCCCCAGCAGCGCCAGGAAACCGGGGGTGCTGGCGATGCGGGGCTCGCGCCCCAGCGCCGCGAAGGCCGCCTGCGCCACCTCCCGGTGGGTGAGCAGTTCCGGCCCGCCCACGGACAGGTCGGCCGCGTCGCCCTCCAGCGCATCGGCGATGGCGGCGGCCACGTCGGCCTCATGCACCGGGTTGGTCTGTGCCTCGCCACCGGCGACCACCCGCAGGGTGCCCCTGCGTGCGCGCTCCAGCACCGGCGCCAGCGATGCGAAGGTCACGGTGGGGCGCACCACCAGCGGGGAGACCTTGGCGGTGCGAACGGCGGCAGCCAGGGACTCATGGGCACGGATGACTTCGTCGTTGCCCAGGAGCAGTCCGCCGAACGGGGATGCGCAGCCGAGGCGGGGCACCCGGGCGCTCACCGCCTCGGCGAGCAGGTTGCGGTTGCCCCAGTCATCCACCAGGGCGAAGCGCGGGCCCTTGGGTGAGAGGGGCGCGCCCACGCAGGTGAACACGGCATCCACCCGCGCGCACACGCCCTTGAGCGTTTCGGGCTTGGTCACATCGCCCACGAACACCTCGTCCGCCTCCGCAGTGAGGCGTGCCGGGTCGCGCACCAACGCCCGCACCCACACCCCTCGCCCGCGCAGTTCGCGCACCAACTCGGTGCCCAGCACCCCCGACGCCCCCGCCACCAGCACTCGCCCCAGCGCCATCAGCGCACCTCCTGGGCCAGTGGCCCGAAGCCCAACCGACCGGGGCTCAATACCCCCGCCGGATCCACCGCGCCCTTGAGCCGCCGCGCCAGAGGGAGCGCCGTACCCCACTCGTGCTCCGCCCACCCCGCCAGTTTCGCCCCCAGGCCGTGGCAGAACTCCAGCCCACCGTCCAGCTCCAGCACCAGGCTGAGCAGTTCCTCAACCCCGGCCTGCAGGGCCGCCGAGCGCCCGGCGGGCTGGGCCTCGTCCGGGTCGTAGATGAACACCCCGTACAGGCGCGGGTCGGTCCAGATACCCGCCTCGCGCACCCGCAGACCGCGGCGAGTGGCGATGCCCATGGCCCGCGCGTGGTAGTCCCGCATGCGCGAGACGGGCAGGGAGATGTGCAGGTAGTCCGCGTTGGCCCAGCGACGGCGCTCCCAGCGCTGGGAGGGCAGCAGGGGTTGCAGGTTCTGCTTCCAGCGGATCGCCACGTCGTGCCGCACCTCCCAGTGCGAGCGTGCGGGGCCGGGGCCCAGGTCAACGCCGCCTGCCGCCAATCCTTCGGCAAGGGAGCGCGCGGCCTGCGCCTGCGCCAGTTCACGTGCGTCCTCGAAGCACAGCCGCAGCACCGTGCGGTGCCCGCCCGCTTCCTCATCTGCTGTCTCGTCCTCGGACAGGTCGAACAGCACGGGCCGGATGCCCAGGTTGTGGATGCGGACGGCGGCGGGGTAGCCCTGAGCGAAGGAGTCGAACCCCACCGAGACGAACAACTGCGCCTCCGGCACCGGGAAGAGCTCGACGGCCAGCTCCGTCAGCACGCCCATCGTCCCTTCGCTGCCCGCCCACAGCCCGGCCAGCTGCGGCCCGGTGCTCTGGCGCGGCAGCAGGCGCGTGCGGACGATGGCCCCGTCCCCCAGCACCACCTCGGCGGCGCGCAGCTGCTGGCCCATGGAGCCGAAGCGGGCGGCGTGGTAGCCCAGCGAGTCGGTGGAGACCGCACCTCCCACGGTGGCGATGCCCACGCTCCACGGGTCGTGCCCGAAGCGCAGGCCATGCGCGCGTGCGGCGGCGTCCAGGTCCGCCAGCACCACGGCGGGCTGCACGCGGGCGATGCGGTCCTCGGCGTCGATGGCAAGCACCCGGTTCATGCGGCCCAGGTCCAGCGCCACCCCTCCGCGCTCCGGCACCACCGCGCCCATGACGCCGGTGCCACCACCGTAGGGCACCACGCCCACGCCCGTCTCGTTCGCCAGACGCACCACGGCGGCCACGCCCGCCGTGTCCGCAGGACGGGCCACGGCATCCACCCGCGCGTCACGCAGGAACGCGCGCGGGCCCAGGCGACCGGGGTCGATGGAGTCGAAGGAACGGCGCTCGCGCGCAGCGTCGTCGGTGAGTACGGCATCGGCGCCGATGGCCCCGCGCAGCGCGTCGAGGAAGCCGTGGGGCAGGGGCATGAAGGGGCCTCCTTCGGCGTGACGCCTAGCGGGCCTCATCGGCGGACAGGCGCCAGGTGGTGCCCTCGGGGCCGTCGGTGAGCACCACGCCCAGCGCGGTGAGCTCATCGCGCACGGCGTCGGCGCCCGTGAAGTCGCGCGCGGCACGCAGTGCGGTGCGCCGGGCCACCAGCGCGTCCACCCGCTCCGCCAGGCCCGCGTCCACGGCGGCCTCCCGCTCGGCGAAGGTGAGCCCCAGCACGTCCCCGCCCAGCTCGCGCAGGGCGGCCTGGGCATCGGCCACGTCGGCGCCGGCCTCGGACTCGCGGTTGATGTCACGGGCCAGGTCGAAGAGGCTCGCCAGCGCCTGGGGGGTGGAGAGGTCATCGTCCATGGCCGCGATGAACCGCTCACGTGCCGGTGCGGGGTCCAGGCGCTGCGCCGCGCCCGCGTTGGGCCTGGCGCCCAGCGCCAGGCGCAGGCGGCCCGCCGCGCGCTCCGCCCCCGCCAGCGCCTCGTCGGAGTAGTAGCCAGGGCCCCGGTAGTGGGCGTTCAGCACCGAGAGGCGGATGGCATCGGCCGAGTAGCGCTCCAGCGCCTGGTGTATCGTCACCAGGTTGCCGAGGGACTTGCTCATCTTCTCGGCGTCCAGGTGGAGCAGGCCGTTGTGCAGCCAGAAGCGGGCGAAGGGCTCCGCGCCCGTGGCCGCCTCGGACTGGGCTATCTCGTTCTCGTGGTGGGGGAAGACCAGGTCCTGCCCCCCGCCGTGGATGTCGATGCGCTCACCCAGGTAGCGCAGCGCCATGGCCGAGCACTCGATGTGCCAACCGGGACGCCCCGGCCCCCACGGGCTCTCCCATGCGGGCTCACCGGGCTTGGCCCCCTTCCAGAGGGCGAAGTCCATGGGGTGCTCCTTGGCCGCGCCCGCCTCGATGCGCGCACCGGCACGCATGGAGTCCAGGCTGCGGTGGGAGAGCTTGCCGTAGGCCGGGTCCTTGGTGACGCGGAAGTACACGTCGCCGTCCGCCGGGTAGGCGTACCCCTTGGCGATGAGCCCCTCGATCAGGGCGATGATGGCGGGCACCTCCTGGGTGGCGCGGGGGTACTCGCGAGCCGGGCGCACGTTCAGCGCCGCCATGTCCTCAAGGTATCGGTCGATGTAGCGCCCAGCCAGCGCCTCCACGGTCGTTCCCTCGGCCTGGGCACGGTCGATGAGCTTGTCGTCGATGTCAGTGAAGTTCTGCACCCGGTGCACCCGCAACCCGGAGAACTCCAGGTAGCGGTGCAGCACGTCGAAGACGATGTAGCTCATGGCGTGGCCGACGTGCGATTCCGAGTAGGGCGTCACGCCGCACACGTACATCTTCACCTCCTCGCCCTCAGGGGCGAAGGGGCGCGTGGTTCCGGTGAGCGTGTCGGAGAGGTTCATGGATGGCGGCTCAGGAGGCCGATTCGGTGAGGGATGCGACGGCCATGGCGCTGATGCCCTGCCCGCTGCCCGTGAAGCCCATGCCGTCCTCGGTGGTGGCCTTCACGGACACGTCCGCCACGGGGATGCCCATGGCCTTTGCGAGGGCGCTGCGCATGGCCGTTATGTGCTCCGCCAGGCGCGGGCGCTGGGCGACGATTGTAGCATCCACGTTCACCACCTGCCATCCGGCGCCCCGCACCAGCGCGAGGGTGCGCTCCAACAGCGTCATGCTGCTCACGCCCCTGGGCACGGTGGGGTCGGTCTCCCTGAAGTGGGTGCCGATGTCCCCCAGTGCCGCCGCCCCCAGCAGCGCGTCGATGAGGGCGTGGGCGGCCACATCGCCGTCCGAGTGGCCCTCCAGCCCGTGGGTGTGCGGGATGGGCACCCCCGCCAGCACCAGGCGCGCACCGGGGGTGAGGGGGTGGGCGTCGTAGCCGATGCCGAACCGCACGCTCATGCGCCCTCCCCTGCCCGCGCGCGCCAGAGCGCGGCGGCCACCACCAGGTCGGTGGGGGTCGTTATCTTGAGGTTCGCGGCATCGCCCAGGAAGACCCGAACGGAGATGCCCAATCGCTCGCACATGGCCGCATCGTCGGTGGCGTCCTCCGCCACCTCCCGGTGTGCGCGCTCCAGCACCGCGCGCCGGAACACCTGGGGCGTCTGCACCAGCGCGAGGGTGCGCCGGTCCAACGTCTCCAGCACGCGTCCGTCGTCGCTGACCCGCTTGATGGTATCGGCCGAGGGCACAGCGGCCACGGCCGCGCCGGTAGCCTGCGCCGCGCGCAGCCCCGCCTCGATGAGGCGCTCGGTGAGCAGGGGGCGCGCCCCATCGTGGACGATGACCCACTGGCACTCTGGGGGCAGCGCCTTGAGGCCCAGGCCCACAGAGTCCTGGCGACGCACGCCGCCCTGGCGCACGTGGCGCACGGTGCGCCAGGTGTGGGCACGGGCCACGTCGGCCACGGCGGTGAGGTTGTGCTGAGCCACCAACACCACGGCGGCCCCCACCAGGGGGCTGGCCTCGAAGACGCCCACCGTGCGCGCTAGCACCGGCTCCCCCTCCAGCGGGGCGAGGGTCTTGTCCACCCCGCCCATGCGGGTGGACGACCCGGCGGCGACGATGATGGCCCCCACCTCCTCCGGTGGCGGCAGCGGCGCTTGGTGCTCCTGGCTCATGGCGTGAGGATAGCAGCGGGCGCGGGTGCGCCGTCAGCGGGCTCACTGGCATCATAGGGAGTGAGGCCCCCTGACGGGGCCGGCCACAAACGGAGGTGTGCGCATGTTCCTGAAGCAGTACTACCTGGGGTGCCTGGCGCACGCCTCCTACCTCATCGGCGATGAGTCCTCGGGCGTGGCGGTGGTGGTGGACCCGCGCCGCGACGCGCTGGGCTACCAGGAGGAGGCGGCGGCCAACGGCCTGCGCATCGAGCACGTGGTGCTCACCCACTTCCACGCCGACTTCGTGGCGGGGCACCTGGAGTTGCGTGATGCGCTGGGGGCCGAGATCCACCTGGGAGCACGGGGCAAGGCCGAGTACGACGTAACCCCGGCCCACGACGGTGATGAGCTGGTGCTGGGGCCCAACGTGAAGCTGCGCTTCTGGGAGACGCCGGGGCACACGCCGGAGGGCATCAGCGTGCTGGTGTACGACCGGCAGGCATCGGAGCAGGCGCCCCACGCGGTGCTCACGGGCGACACCCTGTTCATCGGCGACGTGGGCCGCCCGGACCTGGTGGCATCGCAGGGTGTGTCCGCCGAGGATCTGGCCGGGGACCTGTACGACTCGCTCCACGAAAAGCTGCTCACCCTGCCCGACGCAACGCTGGTCTACCCGGCCCACGGGGCGGGCTCCCTGTGCGGACGCAACCTGTCCACGGACACCGTCTCCACCATCGGTGCGCAGCGCTCCTTCAACTACGCGCTGGCCCCCATGAGCCGTGAGGAGTTCATCCGCATGGCCACGGCGGACCTGCCGCCCGCCCCCGCCTACTTCGGGTACGACGCGCTGCTCAACCGCACCGAGCGGCCCACCTCGGTGCGCCAGACCGTCATCCCACGCCTGGGGCTGGATGCGCTGCTGCGGGAGGTGAACGCGGGTGCGCAACTGCTGGACGTGCGCGACCCGGTGGACTACGGCGCGGCGCACATCGACGGGGCAATCAACGTTGGCCTGGGCGGGGCCTTCGCCCAGTGGGCGGGCGCGGTGCTGGACCCGTCGCGGCCCATCGCCCTTGTGGTCTACCCCGGCGGTGAGCAGGAGGCCGTCACCCGCCTGGCGCGGGTGGGGTTCGACCGGGTGGTGGGCTTCCTGAACAGCGGCATGCAGTCGCTGGAGCCGCGCCCCGACCTGGTGGCCCAGGTGGAGCGCATCGCCGCCGCCAACCTGGCCGAGGAGATGGCTGGCGCCCACGCCCCGGTGGTGCTGGACGTGCGCAACCCCGCCGAGTTCGACGCGGGCCACCTGCCCGGCGCGGTGAACATCCCCCTGCCTACCCTCGCCGCGCGCATGGACGAGGTGCCCACGGACAGGCCCATCGCCGTCTACTGCGCCTCGGGCTACCGGTCATCGGTGGGCGCATCGCTGCTGCTGGCGGCGGGAAGGGACGTCCAGGAATTGCAGGGCGGCTACGCCGCCTGGGAGGCGTCGGGCCAGCGGGCGAGGTAGGGTTAACGCCACCAATAGGTGGAGCGGCCAGGGCCCGCTCCAGTTCGGCGCGCACCGCGTCCGCGGACACGCCCAGCTCGGTGAGCAGCTGCACGGGCACGCCCTTGGCGTTGCCCAGCAGGCCCACCGCCACCTGCTCGACGTCCAACTGTTAGTGCTTGAGGCGGCGCACCAGCTCCTGCGATGCGGCGAGGGCCTCCTGCGCCTGCTCGGTGAAGTTCTCCGGTCGCAATACCATGCTCTTGCCTCCCCGCCCGGCTGCGCCGGGCTCGCCCTTTCCCCGCCCGCTACGCGGGCTGGTTCAAGGGGGACACCCCCTGGGCGCACTTCGTGCGCCGAACCCCCGTCTACGCGCCCCCCGGGGGAGCGGCGGCCGAAGGGCCCCCGGAACAGGGGCGCTCAGCGTAAGGCCTGCGGCCGCCCCCGCTAGGCGCTCCCCTCCAGCTGTGCGATGCGCCGCTCCAGAGCCCCGATGCGGGCGTTGAGGCGGATGATGACCTCCACGCCCGCCAGGTTGATGCCCAGGTCCTCCATCAGCGCGCGTATCCACCGTGCCTGCTCCACGTCGCGCCGGGAGAAGAGCCGGATGTTGCCGCCGGTGCGCGCGGGCTCCAGCAACCCCTGGCGTTCGTAGGAGCGCAGCGTCTGGGCGTGCACCCCCACCATGCGCGCGGCCACGCTGATGACGTAGCACGGCTCATCACCCCCCACCTGCTCCGGCGCGAGAGGCCCCGCCATCAACGCCCCTCCGTCTGGCGCAATCGCTCGAACAGCGCCCGCTGCTCGTCGGTGAGGTGCTCCGGCAGCACGGCGCGCACGCTGGCCAGCAGGTCGCCGTGCCCGGTGCCCGCTCGCTGGGGCATGCCCTTGTCGCGCAGGCGGAAGGTGCGTCCGTTCTGGGTGCCCGCCGGTATCTTCAGGGCGAGGCGCTTGCCGCTTAGCAGCGGCACCTCGGCCTCACCGCCCAGCACCACCGTGGTCAGCGGCACGTCAACGCTCACGGCCAGGTCATCGCCCCGGCGCTCGAAGCGCGGGTGCGGGCTCACCGTGACCACCAGGTGCAACTCCGGCGCGTTGGGCGCCGCGATGCGCACCCGTGAGCCCGTGTCAACGCCCGGGGGTATCTTCACCTCCAGCCGGCGCCCCTCCACGCTCACCAGGCGGGTTGCGCCGGTGGCCGCCTCCTCCAGGGAGATGGTCACGGCCACCTCGGCCTGCTGGGGCGCGCGCTGACCGGTGAACAGGTCACCGAACAGATCGCCCAGGGAGCCGAAGCCGCCCTTGCCGCCGCGCCGGTTGGTGCGCGCACCCTGGAACCAGGTGAAGGGCGATTGACCGGCGTTGGCCCCGGCGCGCTCGTAGTGGGCGGCGTTGCGCCAGCCCGCACCGTAGCGGTCGTAGGCCTTGCGGCTCTCGGCGTCCGAGAGCACCTGGTAGGCCTCGTTCAGCTCCTTGAAGCGCTCCTCGGCACTGGCGTCACCGGGATTCACGTCGGGGTGGTGCGCTCGCGCCAGGCGCCGGTAGGCGGCGCGGACCTCCTTGTCCGTGGCCTTTCGGTCGATGCCCAGCACCTCGTAGTAGTCCCTGTTGGTCGCCATGGATTGAGTGTATCGCTGTCAACTTTAGTGATTCAATACGAGCCTAATTCATACGGCAGTTCAGGCGTGGGGAGGCCGCATCTCGTTGACGCTGCACGCGTGCGCCCTTACCATTCGCCTATTGTGGACCGGTCCGTCCCCCGCATGGTCATGCGGGCGAGCCGCGCGGAGTAGGCGAACCGCCGCGCGCCTCGGAGCGGGCATTTCCCGCGTCATACCAAGGAGGTTGCCATGTCCCACATCTCGTCCCTGCGCTGCAAGGAGTGTTCGAGGGAGTATCCGGTCGGGGCCTTCAACGTCTGTGACTTCTGCTTCGGACCGTTGGAGGTCGTCTACGACTACGAGGCCATCAAGAAGGTGACCTCACGCGAGCGCATCGAGGCCGGTCCCCGCTCGCTCTGGCGCTACGCCGATTACCTGCCCGCCGACCACAACCCCGACGTTGACATCAACGCCGGCTTCACCCCGTTGATCCGCTCCAAGGGCCTGGCCAAGCACCTGGGCCTCAAGGAACTGTGGATCAAGAACGATGCCGTGAACCCCTCCTATTCCTTCAAGGACCGGGTGGTCGCGGTGGCCTCCGCCAAGGCCCTGGAGCTGGGCTTCGACACCATCGCCTGTGCCTCCACGGGCAACCTGGCCTGCTCGGTGGCCGCCCACGCGGCGCGCGGGGGTATGAAGGCCTACGTGTTCATCCCCGCCAACCTGGAGTCCGGCAAGATCCTGGGGGCGGCGATCTACAACCCCACCATGGTGGCCATCGACGGCACCTACGACGACGTGAACCGGCTCTGTTCGGAGCTGGCTGACCAGTATCCCTGGGCCTTCGTGAACATCAACGTGCGCCCCTTCTACGCCGACGGCTCCAAGACCCTCGGCTACGAGGTGGCCGAGCAGCTGGGCTGGCGCGCGCCGATGCACGCCATCGCCCCCTCGGCGTCCGGGGCCATGTTCACCAAGATCTACCAGGGGCTGAAGGAGTTCGAGATCACCGGAATCCTGGACAAGGTGGAGACGAAGATGCACTGCGCCCAAGCGCGCGGATGCTCCCCCATCGCCACCGCGTTTGAAGAAGGCCGCCTGGTGATCCGCCCCGTGAAGGCGAACACCATCGCCAAGTCACTGGGCATCGGCAACCCGGCGGACGGCTTCTACGCCCTCAAGACGATCCAGGCCTCCGGCGGCTCCGCGGTCATCGCCGAGGAGCACGAGGTGGCCGAGGGTATCAAGCTGCTGGCCGAGACCGAGGGCATCTTCACCGAGGGTGCGGGCGGCGTTGCCGTCTCCGGCCTCAAGCGGCTGGTGGAGCGCGGCACCATCAAGCCCGACGAGTCCACGGTGCTCTACATCACCGGCAACGGGCTCAAGACGACGGAGATCGTGGCTGACGTGGTGAACCCGATCCACATCGAGGCCACGGTGGAGGACTTCGACCAGGTGGTCATGGCCGGGCGCAAGTAGCCCGGTTCCTGACCAGGAGGCGGTGAACATGCGGCGTGTGCGATTGACGTTCCTGGACCGGCTCATCAAGGAGCCGGTGATCTACCGGATGGCCAAGGACTTCAACGTGGTCACCAACATCCGGCGCGCCGACATCCAGGAGGGCATCGGCTGGGCCATCCTGGAGTTGGAGGGCGAGGAGGCCGAGATCGACCGTGCCCTTGACTGGGCGCGCGAGGTGGGGGTGCGGGTCGACCCGGCCCTCGGCGACCTCATCGAGCCCTAGGGCGCGAGCCTGCTGAACGACACACCGGCCCCGACGGGGCCCGCGAGGAGACTGCCAGATGAGCGTGATGGTCCGCATCCCCGGCCCCCTGCGCCGGATCACCAATGGCACCGACAAGGTCGCGGTGGACGCCGCCGACCTGGGCGCGGTGATCGAAGCGCTGGAGACCCAGTTCCCCGGCATGCGCGAGCGCATCCTCGACGAGGAGGGCAAGCTGCGCTACTTCGTGAACCTGTACCTGAACAACGAGGACGTGCGCTTCCTCGACGGGCTCGGCACCGCCGTCAAGTCCGGCGACGAGGTGAGCATCGTCCCCGCGGTGGCCGGCGGGCGCTAGCCGCAGCCCCATGCAGGACGACCCCCACGGCCCCCTGCCCTCGGACCTGGCTCGCCAGGACCACGACGACCCGGGCCCTCCCCTGGCGGAGCGGCGCTGGTGGCCCTGGGCGTTGGGCGCCATCGCCACGGTCATGGTGGTGGGCTTCGCCCTGCCCCTGCTGCTGCCCCTCTTCTCCGGCGGCCCCGCCGGCGACCCCACGCCCACCCCGGTGGCGGGCACGGCCCCCGGCTTCGTGCTGCCCGCGGCGGCGGGAGGGCAGGTGCGCCTGTCCGAGGCGCTGGCCGCCAACGAGGCGGTGGTGGTGCTCTTCTACCGGGGCTTCTTCTGAAGCATCTGCCAGGCGCAGCTCGTGGAGCTGCAGGAGTTCTACCCCCAGATACGCGCCGCCGGTGCGGAACTGCTGGCCATCTCCACCGATGACCCGGACGGCGCGCGCCAGATGGCCGAGCACGCCAGCGCGACGTTCCCCATCCTGGCCGACGCCGACCACGCCGTTGCCAGCGCCTACGGGGTGTTCGACCTGCTGGGTGATGGGGTGGCCGCGCCCGCGGTGTTCATCCTGGCGCCCGACGGCACGCTCCTGGGCGGGCACGTGGGTCAGAGCATCGGCGATCGGGTGCCCGCGCAGAGCATCCTGGACTTCCTGAACGGGGAGACCGGCTCCCCCACCTAAAGGCGGGGCAGGCGGACGCTAGGCGCGCAGCTCGCGCAGGGTGCGCTCGGCCAAGCCTGCGGGCACGTCACGGTACACACCGGCGCGCCCCACCTCCTCCAGCAGCACCCACGAGAGACGCCCGGCGGCGGCCTTCTTGTCGCGCCCCATCGCCTCCCACGCGGCCTCCGGCTCCACGCCCGCATAGGCGCTGGGCAGCCCGTAGCGCTCCAGCAGCGCCGCCTGCCGCGCCACCACATGCTCCGGCGTGACCCCGTGGGCCGCGCCCAACCGTGCCGCGCCCGTCATGCCGATGGCCACCGCCTCCCCGTGCAGGTAGTGGTGGAATCCGGCAGCAGCCTCGATGCCGTGGCCCATGGTATGCCCGTAGTTGAGCAGCATGCGCCGCCCGCTGGTCTCGCGCTCGTCCTCGGTGACGATGCGCCCCTTGATGGCCGCGTTGCGCGCCACCACCTCGGTGGTCAGCTCGGGGTCCAGGCCCAGCAGGCGGTCGGCCTCGCGCTCGTAGGTGTCCACCAGCCCCGCGTCCAGCGCCATGCCGTGCTTGAGCGCCTCTGCCCACCCCTCGGTGAGCACCCGCTCCGGCAGCGTGCGCAGCGCGGCCACGTCGGCGAAGACGAACAGGGGGTGGTGGAAGGCCCCCACCAGGTTCTTGGCGGCGGGCAGGTCCACGGCGGTCTTGCCGCCGATGGACGAGTCCACCATGGCGGTGAGGGAGGTGGGCACCTGCACCACCCGCACGCCGCGCAGCATGGTCGCAGCAACGAACCCGGCCAGGTCGCCAACGACCCCGCCGCCCACGGCGATGATGACATCGCGCCGCTCCACGCGCCGCTCGGCCAGCCACTCGTACAGCACCCCCGCGGTGGCGAGGGTCTTGCGCTCCTCGCCGGGGGGGATGGTGAACATGCCCATCTCCACCCCCGCCCGGTGCAGCCCGCGCTGCACGGCGCGGGCGTAGGGGTGGACGACGTGGGTGTCGGAGATGATGAAGGCGCGCCCGTTCGCCCCGCCGCAGGCGGCGAGGCGCTGCGCGAAACCGTCTTCCAGCACGTCCCACCCCACCAACAGGGGGTAGGCGCCCTGTTCCACCGTGACGGTGGCCGCCAGGAGGGGGTCGGCCTCCCACGCGTGGGGCGCGCCGAAGCGACGCCACGCGCGCGCCACCTCGAAGGCGGCCTGCTCCACGTTCAGGGCGTCGGTGGGCACCGTCCAGTGCGCCAGGGCGTAGGCCCACTGGCGCTCGCGCTTGAGCGATTCGACGCGGGCAAGCCCCCCGCCCGCCACCATGGGGCGCACCATGGACTCGGCGGCCCCGTCGGGCACGGGCACGGCGGACAGACGCGCGAAGAGCGTCTCGGGGCGCGCATCCAGGGTCACCACCAGCCCCGCGTCCAGCATCAGCGAGCGGCACGCCTCCTGCACCATCGCCCCGCCGCCGGTGGAGACGACGATGCGCTCGCGCTCGGCGAGGCCCGCGATGACCGAACGCTCCAGCGCCCGGAAGGCGTCCTCGCCGTCCTCGGCGAAGATGCGATCGATGGGCCGCCCGGCCTGGGCCACCAGCGCCTCGTCGGCGTCCACGAAGTCCCAGCCCAGCAGGCCCGCGGCGCGCCGGCCGACGGCGGACTTGCCGGATCCGGAGAAGCCGGTCAGGAAGATGCGCGGGCCACGGTGCGGGTGCGGGGCGCTGCTCACGCTGCTCCCCCTAGTTGCCGTCGATGTGCTTGGGGCCCACGGAGGCCAGGTACGCGTGGTAGTTGCGCTTGACCTCCTCCATGTTGTCGCCGCCGAACTTCTCCAGCATTGCGTCGGCCAGGGTGATGGCCACCATCGCCTCGGCGATGACGCCGCACGTGGGCACGAAGGTGATGTCGGAGCGTTCGTAGTGGGCCTGCACCAGCTCGCCGGTGGTCAGGTCCACCGAGGGGAGCGGGTTGATGATGGTGGCGATGGGCTTGACCACGGCGCGCACCACGATGGCCTCGCCGTTGGTCATGCCGCCCTCGATGCCGCCCGCGTTGTTGGTGCGCCGAGGCCAGGGCTTCTTCCAGGTGCCGTCGGCGTTGCGCTCCCACTCCTCGATTGGCTTGATCACGTCGTGCACCTTGGAGCCGCGCAGGTCGGCCAGGGGAAAGCCACGGCCCACCTCCACGCCCTTGACGGCGTTGACGGAGCCCACGGCGGCCATAAGCCGGGTGGAGAGCTTACGGTCCCACTGGATGTGGGTGCCCAGGCCGATGGGCGCGCCCGTGGCGACCACCTCGATCACCCCGCCCAGCGAATCGCCTGCCTCCTTCACCGCATCGATGGCCTTGATCATCGCCTCGGTGGCGGCAGGGTCCGCGCAGCGCACGGGTGAGGCCTCGGCCTGCGCCCAGTCGATGGTCTCCGGGTCTGTGTCGGGCGCGGCCACGCCACCGATGTTGGTGACATGAGAGTGCACCTCGATGCCGAACTCGGCCAGGAACGCACGGGCCACGGCGCCCGCAGCCACGCGGGCGGTGGACTCGCGGGCCGAGGAGCGCTCCAGGATGTCGCGCGCGTCCTCGATGCCGTACTTGGAGATGCCGGCGGTGTCGGCGTGGCCGGGGCGCAGGCGGTGGATCGGCGTCACCTCGCCCTCCACGGGCACGCGGGCCATGGTGTGGAGCCACGGCTTGCCGTCGGGGCCGTTACCGGTGGTGTGGTCGCGGTTCTCGATGAGCAGGGCGATGGGCGAGCCCATGGTGTGCCCGTGGCGCACACCCGTCTGGATGACGGCGTAGTCCGTCTCGATCTTCATGCGGCCGCCGCGCCCGTACCCCGCCTGACGGCGGGCCAAGTCCTGCCGGATGTACGCCTCGGAGATGGGCACGCCAGCGGGCAGCCCCTCCAGCAGGGCCACCAGGCCGGGCCCGTGGGACTCACCGGCGGTCAGGAAACGGAGCATGGGGCAGGCCTCCGGGCGGTGGTGGAACCGCGGGAGGGCCCGCGGCCAGGCGCACTGGGCGCCCGCCCAAGGATAGCACGCGCGCGCGGGTGCGGGCCCCTCTTCCCGCCCTAGGCCGCCGAGGGCAGCGACGGGGCTGGGTCTTCCGGTTCGAGACGCGGAACGGCGAACTTGCCCACCCGGCTGCGGACGAACACATAGGCGCTCAGCTTGGTCAGCGCGCGCATGCGCACGTCCCACGCCTCGGGCGGCACCCGCCGGTGCACCCGGCCGCGCGCATCCCGGATGAACCCTGAAGCCCCGGAGGGCGACCCGTCCGCCTCGCTGTCCATCGCCTCATCTCCACCGACACGATGCCGTCATCATCCCCCGGACGGCCCGGTAAGCCATCGCCTGGGCGGCCGGTGAGGGCCCCTCCATTCGGGCATAGATGACACCGAAAGCACAGTTCTGAGGGGCAGGAGGGAGAACCTGGCTGACTAGACGGGCAGGACGGCGTCTTCCGGGACCACGGTTGCCTCGGGCTCGGGGTCGCCAGGCATGACGATGTATCCCTCACGCACCACGCCGGACACCTCGTCCATCTCCGGCGCGGCGCCCTCAGCGTGGGCCGCGCCCTCGTGGAAGCGCATGGCCACCCAGGCGGCCATGGCGGCGTCCAGCTGGTCAGCGGTGGGCAGGGTGGACGGGTCGGGGAAGACCAGCCCCAGTTCCTGGAGCAGGGTGAAGCGGGCCTGGCGGCCCTCCTCGGTGCGCTTGGCAGGCAGCTGCCCATCCGCCAGGCGGCGGAAGGCACCACCGGGGAACGCCTCGATGAGCGTGGTGTCCTCGGGGGGCACGCCCTCCAGCCCCAGGAGGCGGAAGCGGGTGCCGGAGGTGACGAGGCGCTGGAAGAGGCGCACGCTGCCGATGATGAGCCCCGCGTAGGGGCGCTCGTCGTCGGGGAAGGTGAAGGGGGTGCGCCCTGGCGCGTTCACCCGCCGCTCCGACTCACGCATGGTGGCGTCGGGCTCGCCCGCCAACCCCTGCGGGCCGTCCACCGCCAGCACGAAGGCGCGCCCCAACGCCTTGGACGGGATGACGCCGGAGCCATCCTCCTTGTAGGTCCACTGGGAGAAGGACAGGTGCATCTGCCCGTCCAGCACCGCAACGTCGCACGGGCGGGGCTTGGCGACGGTGGGGTCGGTCAGGTCGAGGCCGATGAAGCAGCGTCCGCCGCCCAGCCCGTGGTGCGCGCCCTCCCGGCGCATGGTGCGCCGCCGCCGCCACTTGGCAACGTACCGCGCGGTGAAGGCCGCGGCGATGATGGCTGCGCCCGCTGCGGGGTAGACCTTGGTAGGTGGTGACTTGAGGGGCATGGGCCCATTGTAACCGGCCAGGGCCCCGCGCTTGAAGGCGCTAGCGGCGACGGTCGAGCCAGGACTGGAGCAGCACGGCAGCGGCGGCGGCGTCCAGCGCGCCCCGCTCCTTTCCTGCTCCCTTCGATCGCTCGTGCCGGGGGGCCCTAGGGCCCCCCCCCCCCCCCCGCGCCCGGCGCCCCCCGGCCCCCCCCCCCC
>JAYQTA010000002.1:0-394769 GCA_038147155.1 Candidatus Australimonas brisbanensis | reverse complement strand
CGCTTGCGTATTACAGGTCGACCTTGCGCTCCTCGATGATGGGCACGTCATACTCGGTGTCGTACGCCGGGTCCATCTCCACCTGGTGGGTCAGCTCCACGTCCTTGTGGGTGTCGTGCGAGGTGTTGATGCCCAGGCCCACCTCCAGGGTGGCCAGGCCCCACGCGCCGGAGTGGAAGACCGGCTTGCCATTGCGCACCGCCTCGTACAGTTCGCGCAACTCCTGGTCGCGGTTCAGGGGGCTGGAGTCCACGCGCACCTCGGAAACGCCCGAGTCGTCGTAGATGTACAGGCCCCACTGGCTCTGGCGCAGCTCACCCTTCTCACCGGAGACGATGACGATGCCCAGGTCGTTCGGCTTCCAGCCCTTGTCCTCGCCGCGGGAGCGGAACACCACCTGCTCCATCTCACCGCCGATGCGCAGGGAGAGCTTCTCCTCCTCCTCCTTGCGCGTGCGGGTGCGGATCTGACGGCGGATCTCATCGCGCTCCTTGGGCGTGTAGCGGGTGAGCGCATCGCCCCAGGGCACGAGCTCTGAGGCGAGGAAGTAGCCGTAGCCGTCGTGGATCGCCACCGCCGGCACGCCGGACTCGAACTCCATGAAGGCGGAGTAGTAGCCGGGGATGGGACGTTCTGGCATCCACACGCCGTAGGTGCCGCGCACCGAGCGCAGCTTGCCGCCGCCGATGAGGCGGATGGAGTCGATCTGGTGCGGTGTCTGCCGGTAGACCATGCCGCCGCCCTGCTTGGGGTCCATCTCGTCCGGGGTGCGGGGGCGGATGACCCAGTCGGTGTAGGCGATGGCGTTGATGGCGCCCAGGGCACCGATGCGGCCGGAGCGAACGATCTTGCGCATGAGCCGGATGTGGGGCATGAACGATTGGGTGTGCCCGGCCACCAGGTGGACGCCGTTGCGCTTGCACGTCTCCACCATCTCCTCAGCCTCCTTGAGGGTGAGGGCCATGGGCTTCTCCACCACCACGTGCTTGCCGTGGTTGGCGGCCAGGATGGTCATGGGGGCGTGGAACCGGTTGGGGGTGGAGATCCACACGGCCTCCACGTCCGGGTCCTTCACCAGTTCCTCGGCGCTGGCGTACACCCGCGCCGCCGGGTAGCGCTCCTTGAAGCGCTTGCGCACGTCGGCGTTGACGTCGGCCCCGGCGAACAGGTCGATGAAGTCGGCCCGCTCCATGGGCGGCAGCATCTCCGCCGCACCCACACCGATGCCGATCACTCCCAACTTCAGCGGCTTCACTTCGCTAGCCATGCGTGTTTCCTTCCCTTGGTGGGCGCGCCCGTGCGGGGGCGCCGGTTGCGATGCGGACGGCGGCCCCAGCCTAGGCGGTGGTGCCGGAGAAGGTGCGGGCCTCGCCGTAGCGGGCGTGGACGGGCACCTGGTTCTGCATGATGAGCTCCTTGTGCTGCTTCGCGGACTCGGAGACGGCGAGGACCACCTCCAGGGTGGCGACGCCCCACTCGCCGGTGTGGAAGACGGGCTTGCCGTCCACCACCGCGTCGTACAGCTCCTCCAGCTCCGCGCGGCGCCAGCCGGGGCCCATGGCGCGGTCGAGGTTCAGGGGCACCTCCTCCTTGCCGGTGTCGTCGTACACCAGCACGCCCTCCGGGCCGTGGCGCATGTCGCCGCGCTCGCCGGAGACGATGAGGAGGCCCAGGTCCTCGGGCACCCACAGCTCACGGTTCTCAGCCTTGAACACCTCGCGCTCCTGGAGCCCGCCGATGCGCAGGGCCTGCTTGTCGTCCTCTTCCTTGCGCACGCCCTCCCGCATCTGCCGGCGCACCTCGACGCGCTCGGCGGCGGTGTAGCGCTGTCGGTCGTGGCCCCACTGCACCAGCTCGGCGCCCATGGAGTAGCCGTAGCCGTTGTGGCAGATGATGGACGAGGTGCCGTCCTCGAACTCCAGCAGCGCGGAGTAGTAGCCGGGGATGGGCCGCTCCGGCATCCACTGGCCGGTGATGCCGCGCACCGAGCGCACCTTGCCGCCGCCCAGCAGGCGCACGGTGTCCACCTGGTGGGGCAGCTGGCGGGTGGGCAGTCCACCGCCCTGGGCCATGTCCAACTCCTCGGCGGTGCGGGGGCGGAGCATCCAGTCGGTGTAGGCGAAGGCGTTGATGGCCCGCACCTTGCCGATGCGGCCCGACTGGAGGATGCGCCACATCATGCGCACCGCGGGGTTAAAGGAACGGGTGTGGCCGGCCACGAAGACGACGTTGTTCTTGTGGGCCGCTTCCACCATGCGCTTGGCATCGTCCAGGTTGAGGGCCATGGGCTTCTCGACCACGACGTGCTTGCCCGCGTTCATCGCCATGATGGAGTGCTGGGCGTGGAAGCGGTTGGGAGTGGAGACCCACACGGCCTCCACGCGGTCGTCCTTGAGCATCTCCTCGTAGGAGGTGTAGCCGGTGGCGTTGTAGCGCTGGGCGAACTTGGCGACCGTCTCCTCGTTCAGGTCGGCGCCGGCGACCAGGTCCAGCTCCTCCATCTCCTCCATGGCCGGGAGCATCTCCGTGCCGCCCACGCCGATGCCCACCATCGCCAGTCCGAGCTTGCGCTTCGCCATCAACTTCACCTCCGGGCGCAGTGCCCAACGTATGCGTGCGTGCGCGCGCCCGGCCATGCCCGGCGCGACGCGGCAACACTACACCAGCCCCGCACGCGCCTCAAGCCGGGGGGGGCGGGCCCGCGGCTTGGCTGCGGGCGTTCTGCTCCGCTCCCTCTGGTCGCTCAATGAGGGGGACTCCCCCTGGTCGCCCTGCGGGCGCCAACCCCCGTCTCCGCGCCCTGGGCGGGCGCTCATGACAGCAGGCCCGTGGCCAGCACGCATACTTAGGGTCTGAAGTGGGGCAGAGCCCCAAGAACGCGGACAAGCCTGCGAGGGTCCGCTAGGGAGTGCAGTGGGGGAGCGCAACTCCCCCGCCGGGGGTAGGCCCAGCGCGCCAGCGCGGGCCGAGGCATCCCCATCCGTCCGAGCCCACGCAGTGGGCGGGTCGAGCGAGCTCAGCAAGCGGGGGAGTGCGCGAGGGGTGCTCCCTGGTTATCATGCCCCCGGCCCCACGGGGCCTTACTCCGGTGATAAGGACGGTGCGTCATGGCAAAGGCCCTCTTCAGCGTTGGCGGCAGCAACGGGCTGGTGTGGGAGGATTTCCTCACCATCTGCACGGCGTGCGATGAGATGGGCTACTGGGGCTTCTACCCCTCGGACCACCTGATGCAGATCCAGCAGGGGCGGGGGCCCTCCTCCAAGCGGCTGGAGGGCCTCACGGTCATGGCCGCCATGTCCGGGCACACCAAGAACCTGCGCTTGGGGATGCTGGTGGTGAACAACAACCTGCGCCACCCCGTCATCCTGGCGAAGATGATCAATACCATCGACCACGCCTCGGTGGACGCGCGGAACTGGGCATCGGCTCCGGCAACGTGAAGAAGGAGCACGACGCCCACGGCATCACCTACCCCGCCTACCAGGAGCGCATCGACCGCATGGACGAATCGCTCTCGGTGATGAAGGCGCTCTGGACCCAGGACCCGGCCAACTTCAAGGGGCGCTACTTCACGCTGGACGATGCCCCCTCGAACCCCTTCCCCGTGCAGCGTCCGCACCCGCCCATCATCATCGGCGGCACGGGCGAGCGCACCATGCAGGTGGCTGCCAAGCACGCCACCGACTACAACCAGATCACCTCGCGACTGGACGTCATCGAGAACCTGGGTAAGTTCCACGGCTACCTGGCCGCCGCGGGGCGCAAACCGGAGGAGATGCGTCATTCCGTGCAGATCCAGCTCCGCATGTCCGACAACAAGGCGGACGTGGACAAGTACATCTCCGACATGGCGGCGATCTACGCCTCCCAGCCCTCCCACCACGCCTCCAAGCACTACGGTTCCATGGAGGAGCAGCTGCGCGACTCCATGCTGTGGGGCAGCGTGGACAACGTGACCGAGCAGGTGGGCCGATGGATCGAATCGGGCGTGGACCACTTCATCATCATGACCCCGCGTCCCTTCAACAGGGAGATGATGGAGACCTTCGCCTCCAAGACGCCCGCAGTTCGTTGAAGTAGTCCCACCCCGCATGTATCAGGAGGCTGTTTTCGCCATCCGGCGCGGGCCTCGCGTTTCTCCGGGGAGGGCAGGGTGGCTAAGCGCCCATGCGCTCGACGGCGGTGAACTCCTCCTCCGTCACCGGCGTGATGGAGAGACGGTTGCCCCGCCGCAGCGTTGCCATGCCCGCCGTCGCGGGGTTCGCCCGCAGTTCGTCCAGGCCCACGGTGCGCGCGAAGCGCCGATCGGCCTTGATGTCCACCATGAACCAGAGGGGGTTATCCGGGGTGCTCTTGGGGTCGGGGTGCGCCGAGGCCGGGTCCTGGGCAGTGTGGTCGGGGTAGCCCTCCCGCACCACCACGGCGGTGCCCACCACGCCCACCGCGGCGGTGTTGGAGTGGTAGAAGAGCACCCGATCGCCCGGCTTGATGTCATCGCGCAGCATGTTGCGCGCCTGGTAGTTGCGCACCCCGTCCCAGCAGCCCACGCCCTCGGCCACCAGGTCGTCGTAGGAGTAGGCGGTGGGCTCGGACTTGAACAGCCAGTGACGCATGGGGGCCTCCGGGGCTTGGCTTGCTCCGATGGTAGCGCGGGTGCGTGCCGGCTGGTAGGCAGTCGCGCGGACAACGCCCTATCATAGAGGGGCGGGAGGGTCATGCGAGGTGACCATGACCACTGCTGAGCGTGGCCCCGGTTCCGGGGCTGAGCGGCGAGTCCTCATCGTGGAGGACGAGGCGAACCTGGCCGAGGCGCTGCGTTACTCCCTGGAGGCCGAGGGCTACCACGTGATGGCCGCTGCCGACGGGCTGCGCGGCCTGGAACTGGCCCGCGGAGACTCCCCCGACCTGGTGATACTGGACGTGATGCTCCCCGGCCTGGATGGGCTGGAGCTGTGCCGGCTGCTGCGCCGCGAGTCCGACGTGCCGGTGCTGATGCTCACCGCCAGGGGCGAGGAGGTGGACCGGGTGGTCGGCCTCGAGCTGGGCGCCGACGACTACGTCACCAAGCCCTTCTCCATGCGCGAGCTGCTGGCTCGCGTCCGGGCCATGCTCCGGCGCCCGCGCACCGGAACGACCCCTGCCTCCGTTCCCCACCAGGTGCTGCGCGCCGGGGAGCTGGAGTTGGACGTGGAGGCGCACCGGGCGCGCCTGGGCGGGCAGGAGCTGGACCTCAAGCCCCGCGAGTTCGACCTGCTGGCGCTGTTCATGGGGAGTCCCGGTCGGGCCTTCACCCGTGAGCAGATCCTCGACCGGCTGTGGGGGCACGACTACGTGGGTGACGTGCGCACTGTGGACGTGCACGTGCGCTGGCTGCGTGAGAAGACCGAAGCATCACCCTCCCACCCCGCGCGCATCATCACGGTGCGCGGGGTGGGTTACCGGTTCGAGGCATGAGCACGCGCCAACTCCTGCGTCGATTGGCCGCCCCCATGGTGGCTGCGCCTGCCCTGGGGGGGCTGGCCGGTGCGTTCATGGCCCTCGCCGCACCGCTCCCGCTGGCTGCGCTGGCGGCCGCTGCCGCGCTGGCCCTGGGCGCGCTCGCCGGTTGGCGGCTGGCCCAGGAGCGTGGGCGCAACGACGGACGGGTGGGCTCAGCCCCGGCAGCCCAGGAGCTGGCGCTGCTGGGCGCGATGGTGGAGGCAGAGACCGACGCGGCGCTCCTGGTGGACGGGGAGGGGACGGTGGTGCTGGTGAATGCTCCCGCCCGCGCGCTGCTGGGCGGCGCCGTGGCGGGGAGCAGCCTGGGTGCGGCCGTGCGCGACCACCAACTGATGGCCCTGGTCGTCACCGCTCGCGAGGCGGGCACCCAGCAACGTGCCGAGGTGCGTCTGGCCGCCCAGCGGCGCACCGTCGTCGCCGCCGCCACACCGCTCCAGGCCGGGAGCGAGCGGGGCAGGGTGCTGCTGACGCTGCCGGACGTGACCCCGCTGCGGCAGGTGGAGAACACCCGGCGCGAGTTCGTCACCAACGTCTCCCACGAGCTGCGCAGCCCGCTCGCCTCGGTGAAGGCCATGGTGGAGACGCTGGAGGCGGGGGCGTTGGAGCGGCCCGAGGTCGCGCGCGATTTCCTGGGCCGCATCAACGCCGATGTTGACCGCATGAACGCCATGGTGCAGGAACTGCTGGAGCTGGCGCGCGTGGAGTCGGGCGCGGTGCGCCTGGAGCGTGAGCCGGTGGACATCGCTGCCCTGGCCCTCGACGTGGCGGCCTCCTTCCAGGTGCGTGCCGAGGGCGTGGGGGTGACGCTGGAGGTGGAGGCGGACGAGGGCGCCCCACTCGCCGATGCGGACCCGGCCCGCCTGCGGCAGGTGCTGGTGAACCTGGTGGACAACGCCCTCAGGTTCACCCCCCGGGGCGGGCGGGTGAGCCTGAGGGTCGCGGCGGGCGCCCGGCCGGGGACGATGCAGTTGGAGGTGGTTGATAGCGGGGTCGGCATAGCACCTCAGCACCTGCCCCACGTCTTCGAACGTTTCTACAAGGCCGACCGCTCCCGCCGCGACGGCGGCACGGGGCTGGGCCTGGCCATCGTGCGCCACCTGATCGCCGCCCACGGGGGGGCGGTGAGCGTCGAGAGCCGGGAGGGTGAGGGCGCACGCTTCACGGTGCTGCTCCCCGCCGCACCGCCCCGTTAATGGACCGTTAACACATTCGGCCCTCCTCCCTTAACGCACAGGCTCAGCAACCCCTCTATCGTGGTGGTGAGCGAAAACCACACACCCAAGGAGGGTTTCAGTGAGCAAGCGGCTGCGTATGACGGGCATCCTGGTGGCGGGGGCGCTGACCGCACTGGCGCTGGTGGCATGCGGCGGCGGTTCGACCGGCGATGGGCTGAGCGGGGACATCGAGGTGGACGGCTCGTCTACCGTCTTCCCCATCACCGAGGCGGTGGCCGAGGAGTTCCGGCGCGGCGAGCCGGGCGTGCAGGTGAACGTGGGCGTGTCCGGCACCGGCGGCGGCTTCAAGCGGTTCGTCGCGGGCGAGACCGACATCTCCGACGCCTCCCGGCCCATCAAGACCTCCGAGGCCGAAGCGGCGGCGGCCAACGGCATCGAGTACATCGAGATGCGCGTGGGCACCGACGGTCTCTCGGTGGTGGTGAACCCCAACAACGACTTCGCCGACTGCCTGACGGTGGCTGAACTGAAGAAGATCTGGGAGCCGGGCTCGACCATCGACAACTGGTCGCAGGTGCGCGCGGGCTTCCCCGACCAGCGTCTGCGCCTTCTACGGTCCCGGCACCGACTCCGGCACCTTCGACTACTTCACCGAGGAGATCGTGGGTGAGGTGCAGGCGAGCCGGGCCGACTACACGGCGTCCGAGGACGACAACGTCCTGGTGCAGGGTGTGGGCGGCGACGGTGGCGCCTTGGGCTACTTCGGCTTCGCCTACTACGTGGAGAACGCCTCCCGGGTGAAGGCAGTCGCCATCGACAGCGGCAACGGGTGCGTTGAGCCCACGGTGGGCAACATCGAGGCGGGCGAGTACACCCCTCTCCCGCCCGCTGTTCATCTACGTGAACAAGGCCTCCTGGCTAAGCCGGAGGTTGCGGCGTTCATCCGCTTCTACATGGAGCACGGCGCGGAGCTGACGGAAGCGGTGGGCTACGTGGCCTCCGACGCTTCCATCTACGCCGAGAACCTGGCCGCGGCCGGCCTGTAGCCGGCTGGCACAGTGCCCCCCGTGCGCGTGCGAAGGGCATCCCTCCCGCGCCCACCACGCGCATCGGGCACGCGACGCCCGGGCCCCGCACAGGGCCCGGGCCATCCCGTCCGTGAGGGTGGACGAAAGGTCATGGTTCATGGACACTAGCCCCCGGCCCTCCGGCCCCGTTCCAGGGGAAGGGGAGGCGAGGACCGCCGCTCCCATGCGATTCAACCGCAACAGGCGCCGCGCCGACGTGCAGGGACGCATCGCCCACGCTCTCTTCCTGGCGGCGGCGCTGGTCTCCGTGATCACCACGCTGGGGATCGTCGTGACCCTGGTGGTCGAGTCGGCAGGGTTCTTCCGTGAGGTGAGCCCCTGGGAGTTCCTCACCGGCACCCGCTGGACCCCCATCCTCAAGCCCCAGTCCTACGGGGTGCTGCCCCTGGTGACGGGTACGCTGCTGGTCTCCGGCATCGCCCTGCTGGTGGCGGTGCCCACGGGCCTGGCCATCGCCATCTTCCTCTCTGAGTACGCTCCCGACCGGGCCCGGCGCATCCTCAAGCCGATGCTGGAGGTGCTGGCGGGAGTGCCCACCGTGGTGTACGGCTACTTCGCCCTCACCTTCGTGACGCCCATCCTCCAGTGGCTGCTGCGCACCCTGTTCGGGTACGACCTGCTGGTGTTCAACGCCCTCTCGGCCGGCGTGGTGATGGGGCTGATGATCGTGCCCATGGTCTCCTCCCTCTCAGAGGACGCCATGGTCTCGGTGCCGCGCTCGCTGCGCCAGGCCTCCTACGCCCTGGGAGCCACCCGTATCGAAACGGCCACCAAGGTGGTGGTGCCCGCCGCCTTCTCCGGCATCGTCGCCTCGGTGATCCTGGCGTTCTCGCGCGCCATCGGCGAGACGATGCTGGTGACCATCGCCGCCGGGGCCACACCCAAGATGACCCTCAACCCGCTGGAAAGCGTACAGGCCATGACGGCCTACATCGTCCAGCTGGCGCTGGGTGAGGCCCCGCACGGGTCGCTGGAGTTCCAGACGATCTTCGCCGTGGGCCTGCTGCTCTTCGCCATGACCCTGGGGATGAACGTGCTGGGCCACTTCGTGGTGCGCCGCTTCCGGGAGGTGTACTGATGGCGGGGAATTGGCACGAGCGGTTCGACCCGCGCCTGGCCGTCCGCAAGCGGGTGGGGGTCATCTACCTGGGCGTGTTCCTCCTGGCCGTGGCCGTCGGCATCCTGGGCCTGCTGGTGCTGGTGGCGCAGGTGCTGTGGGAGGGGGTGCCGTGGCTCTCCCTCCACTTCCTGACCGACTACCCCTCCCGCTTCCCGGAGCAGGCGGGCATGAAGTCGGCCATCTTCGGCTCGCTGTGGGTCATCGGCCTCACCGCGCTCTTCACCGTGCCGGTGGGGGTGGCCTCGGCCATCTACCTGGAGGAGTACGCACCCAAGCACTGGATCACCCGGTTCATCGAGGTGAACATCGCCAACCTGGCGGGGGTGCCGTCCATCGTCTACGGCCTGCTGGGACTGGCGCTGTTCGTCCAGTACCTGGCCATGGGCCGCTCGGTGCTGGCGGGTGCGCTCACCATGTCGCTGCTGGTGCTGCCCATCGTGATTTTGGCTTCTCGCGAGGCGATACGGGCCGTGCCGCAGACCCACCGGGAGGCTGCCTACGGCTTGGGCGCGACCCAGTTCCAGGTGGTGCGCGATGTGGTGCTGCCCTCGGCGGTGCCCGGCATCATGACCGGCACCATCCTTGCCATGTCCCGCGCCATCGGTGAGGCGGCGCCCATGATCGCCATCTCGGCGCTGGTGTTCCTCACCTTCATCCCCGCCACGCCGCTTGACCGGTTCACCGTGATGCCCATCCAGATCTTCAACTGGGTGGGCCGCCCGCAGGCCGGGTTCCAGGGCATCGCCGCAGCTGGCATCGTGGTGCTGCTGGTGCTCCTGCTCTCCATGAACGCCGTGGCCATCTACATCCGCAACCGCACCCAGAAGAGGTCCGAGGAATGACCACCGACACCCAGCCCACCACCGAGATGGAGGTTGCCCTGCGGGCCAGAGGCCTGCAGGTGCACTACGGGGAGTTCCGGGCGCTCAAGGACATCGACATCGACATCCAGCGCAACCGCATCACCGCTCTCATCGGCCCGTCCGGGTGCGGCAAGTCGACCATGCTGCGCTGCTTCAACCGCATGAACGACCTGGTCGCCGGTGCGCGCATCACCGGCGAGGTCACCTTCAATGGGGCCAACATCTACGATGCCGCGGTGGACCCCACCGAGGTGCGCTCGCGCATCGGCATGGTGTTCCAGAAGCCCAACCCATTCCCCAAGTCCGTCTACGACAACGTTGCCTTTGGCCTCAAGATCAATGGGTACAAGGGCAGCATGGACGAGGCGGTGGAGAAGGCGCTGCGGGGCGCGGCACTGTGGGACGAGGTGAAGGATCGGCTCCGGTCCTCCGGCATGGCCCTCTCGGGAGGCCAGCAGCAGCGTCTGTGCATCGCGCGGGCGCTGGCGGTGGAGCCGGAGGTGATACTCATGGACGAGCCCGCCTCGGCCCTGGACCCCATCTCCACCCTGGCCATCGAGGGGCTGATGCTGGAGCTGTGCGCCGACTACACCATCGTGGTGGTCACGCACAACATGCAGCAGGCCGCGCGCGTCTCACACCGGACGGCGTTCCTCAACATGGATGCGGACCGTGCGGGGATGCTGGTGGAGGAGGGCCCCACCGAGGAGATCTTCACCAACCCCCGCGACCCGCGCACCGAGGCCTACATCACCGGACGTTTCGGATAACCTGTTCCACGGGAGAGCCCCAGGAAGGGGAGAAGTGCCATGAAGATGCCGAACCACAACCCGCGCGCCGCCTTCGACCGAGACCTGCGTGCGCTCCAGGACGACCTGCTCGCCCTGGGCAGCATGGTGGAGAAGGCCATCGTCACCGCCGTGGACGCCCTGCGTGATAGGGACCTGGATGCCTCGCGCCGGGTGGTGCGCGAGGATGACGCCATCGACCGCAAGCGCTTCTCGCTGGAGGAGCGGGTTATCGACATGATCGCGATCCAGCAGCCGGTGGCCTCGGACCTGCGCACTCTCATCACCGCGCTGCACATCTCCGTGGAACTCGAGCGCATCGGCGACTACGCAGAGGGCATCGGCAAGATCAGCCTGATGATGGGCGACCAGCCCCCCATCAAGCCGCTGGTGGACATCCCCCGCATGGCGGAGAAGTCCGTGACCATGCTGCGCCAGAGTCTGGACGCGCTGGTCAAGCGCGACGTGGGGCTGGCGACAGCCGTCTGCAACGCGGACGATGAGATAGACCAGCTCTACGACCAGGTCTACCGCGAGCTCTTGCTCATCATGCTGGGCGACCCGCAGAAGATCGAACGCGCGACGTTCCTGCTCTGGGCCTCCCATGACCTCGAGCGCATCGGCGATCGGGCCACCAACATCGCCGAGCAGGTGATCTACTTGGTCACCGGCAAAAAGACGGAACTTAACGTGGGCAAGTACTAGCCGGGAACCTCAGCGCTGGTTCGTGCATCATAGAGGGCGGGGCGATCACGCTCCGCCCTCTTCCTAACCACCCGTGCCCGGCGCGAGCCGGAGGAGCAAGGAGACACCGTGGCCCCCATCATCGACGCCCGCACCGTGTACAAGACCTACGAGGGCGGCGGCCTGGAGGTGCACGCGCTCCAGGGCATCGACCTGGCCATCGAGGCGGGGGAGATGGTCGCCGTCATGGGCCCCTCCGGCTCCGGCAAGACCACGCTGCTCAACACCTTCTCCGGCATCGACGACATCTCCTCGGGGTCCGTGGTGATCGATGGGGTGTCCATCCACGACCTGGCCGACCGTGAGCGCACGCGCTACCGGGCGCTGCACATGGGTTTCGTCTTTCAGTCCTACAACCTGCTGCCGGTGCTCTCGGCGGAGGAGAATGTCGAACTCCCCCTGCTCCTAGCGGGGGTGCGCCAGTCGGTGGCGCGCGGACGGGCCCGGGAGATGCTGGCGCTCACGGGCCTCGCAGACCAGGCGCGCAAGCGGCCCAACGAGATGTCGGGCGGGCAGCAGCAGCGGGTGGCCGTGGCCCGCGCGCTGGTGAACGAACCGGCCATCGTCTGGGCAGATGAGCCCACCGGCGCGCTGGACTCGGAGACGGGTGGGCAGATCATGGACCTGCTCTGCCGGCTCAACGAGGAGCACCGACAGACCTTCGTGCTGGTGACCCACGATGCCACGGTGGGCGGGCGCGCCCAGCGCATCGTGCGCATGCGCGATGGGCTCATCGAGTCCGATGAGCGCCTGGCCCCCGTGGGCGACCGGTTCGCCTAGACACCGCCAACGGAGCAGCCTGTGAATTCCCTCTTCGGCATCCCCATCAACTCCGTCATGGTCACCCTGCTGGCGGTGTTCGGCCTGGGTGTTGCGCTCACGGCGTTCTTCGCCCTGCGCAGCCCTGTGCTCTTCCGCATGGCCGTGCGCAACATCCCGCGCCGGCGGGCCCAGACCGCCCTGATCGTGGCTGGGCTGATGCTGGCGACGCTGCTGTTCTCCGCGTCCATCTCCACGGGAGACACCCTGGCCAACTCCATCCGGATCCAGTTGCTCAAGGGCAGGGGGCTGGTTGATGAGGCCATCACCTCCTCCGCGCGCGATGCCACCGGCCAGCCCGCCGGTATGGACGCGGGCGTGGTGGGCCGGGTGAAGGACGCGCTGGTCGATGCGCCGGTGGACGGGGTGATGGGCGCCTACGTGCTGCGCGCGCCGGTGGTGGCCCCAACCAGTCAGCGCAACGAGCCGCGGGTGCAGGTGCTGGGCCTGGACCCGGCCTCCCTCAGCCAGGGCTTCGAGCCGCTGGAGGATGCCGATGGACGTGTGCTGGACCTGGCGGCCCTGGCCCCCGGCGAGGTGTACCTGTCGGCCGATGCGGCTGAGTCGCTGAACGCGGGCCCCGGCGATGCGCTGGCGGTGTTCCTGGCCGCGCAGCCCACCATGCTCACGGTGCGCGGCGTGCTGGCCACCCGGGGCAACGGCATCGCGTCCATGGCCGCGGTGGCGCGCCTGGAGCAGGTGCAGACGTGGGCCGGTGCGCCGGGGAAGGTGAACCGCATCTTCGTCTCCAACGATGGCGGCCTGGTGGACGGGGCCGAGGGGACGGACGCGGTGGAGGCGGCGCTGGAGCCGCTGGTGGAGGAGCTGGACCTGACGGTGGACCCGGTCAAGCGTGACGCGCTCACCACGGCGGACAGCGCCGGGGCAGCGTTCACCTCCATCTTCATCCTCTTCGGCAACTTCTCCATGATCGCCGGGATCCTGCTCATCTTCCTGATCTTCGTGATGCTGGCCGCCGAGCGAAAGCGCGAACTGGGCATCGCCCGCGCCATCGGCGCGCAGCGCGGCCACATCGTGCGCCTCTTCGCCTTCGAGGGGGCGCTCTACTCCCTGATGGCGGCGGCGGTGGGGAGCCTGCTGGGCGTCGTGGTGGGCGCGGTGATGGTGGGCGTGGTGGCCTCGGCGCTGGGGCAGGTGGGGCTGGAGGTGCACTTCGCCTTCCGCTGGCAGTCCATCGTCATCGCCTACTCGCTGGGCATGGCCGTCACCTACGTGGCGGTGGTGGGTTCGTCGGTGCGGGCCAGCGTCCTGAACATCGTGCGCGCGGTGCGCGACCTGCCCGAGCCCGCAGCGCATGGAGCGCCCCTGCGTGCCCTCTGGCGTGAGCCGTGGCTCACGGCCCGTCGCGGGCTGGGCCAGCTGGCCCGCATGCGCCCCGGCGGCCTGCGGGTGCTGACGCTGGGGATGGTGGGTGCGTGGATGCGCCTGGCCGGCGGTCTGGCGCGCGGGGGCTACCTGCTGGTGGTGCTGGGCGTTCTGGCGGTGCAGGCGGGGCTGGCGGGTGAGCAGCTGGGCGTGTTCCTCCTGGGCCTCTCGCTGGTCGCCATGGGCCTGCCCCTGGTGGCCCGCCACGCCCTGCGCCTGCCCGACCGCATCGCCTACACCTGCGCCGGCGTGTTGGTGGTGGCGCTGTGGATCCTGCCGTGGGAGCCAGAGGACATCGGGCTGCCGGAATTGTCGGCGGGCATCGAGATGTTCGTCCTGTCCGGGGTGATGCTGGTGGTGGGCGCGGTGTGGGTCATCGTCTACAACATGCACTTCCTGGTAGAGCCGCTGGCCTGGCTGCTGGGCCGGGGACGGCGCCTGGCGCCGGTGGTGCGCACCGCGGTGGCCTACCCCATGGCCAACCGGTTCCGCACGGGTATGACCCTGGCCATGTTCTCCCTGGTGGTGTTCACCCTCACCGTGGTGGGGTTCATCATCGCGGCGTTCTCGTCGGCCTTCGAGGACACCCGCACCTTCTCCGGCGGCTTCGACGTGTCCGCGGACGTCTCCTTCACCAACCCCATCCCGGACATGGCCGCGGCGTTGGCGGCGGCCCCCGGCATCGACACGGCGCAGATCACGGCCATGGGGCAGGTGTCCGGGCTGCCCGTGCGCATCGTTCAGGATGAGACCGAGAACGAGCCCCGGGACTGGTTCGTCACCGGTGTGGACGCGGGGTACGCGGATGCCATCACCTACGGTTTCGTGCTCCGGGCAGACGGCTACGAGGACGATGCCGCCGTCTGGCGCGCGCTGCGTGAGGAGCCGGGCACGGCGGTGGTCGCATCGTTCATCGTCCCTGCCCGTTCCGACTTCAACGTGCAGGTGGGTGGCGAGAACTTCCGGCTGGAGGGCTTCTACCGGGACGATCCCTCGCTCCCCGAGGTGTACCTGACCATCACCGAGCCCACGGGGGGCGCGTCCACCCGCCTGCGGGTCATCGGCGTGCTGGATGAGCAGGCCGCATTCGCCAACACCGTCGTCACGGCGCACGAGACCATCGCCGCCATCGCGCCGGTACAGTTGCCGTACCTGGGCTACCAGTTCATCCTGGACGACCCTGCGCAGGCGCCTGCCTTCGCGGAGGCGCTGGAGAAGGGCTTCGTGGCCAACGGCCTGCGCGCCACGGACCTGGCGGCTGAGATCCGCGAGCAGTCCCAGCTGAACATCACCTTCAACCGGCTGATCCAGGGCTTCATGGGCCTGGGTCTGGTGGTGGGCATCGCGGCGCTGGGGGTCATCGCATCGCGCTCGGTGGTGGAGCGGCGCACCCAGATCGGCGTGCTGCGGGCCGTGGGGTTCGAGCGGGTGATGCTGGCGGGCTCGTTCCTCATCGAGTCCTCACTGGTGGCCCTACTGGGCATCCTCACGGGACTGGCGCTGGCCTTCGGGCTGTCCGTCAGCATCATCAACTCCATCGGGGAGTCCTTCGCCTCGGTGGAGTACCGGGTACCCTGGGGCACCGTGTTGCTGGTGTTCGGCATCGCCTACGGGGCGTCCATGCTGATGACCCTGCTCCCCGCGCTCCAGGCTGCCCGCCTGTATCCGGCGGAGGCCCTGCGGTTTGACGAGTAGGGCGCCGGAGCGTGGGCGGGGGTATCATCCCCCCAACCAGCGGGAGAGCGTTCCTGGTGAGTGAGCGACCTGCCCACGGTGCGGAGCAGGGCCAGGCTGAGGAGCCGGGCGTCATCGAGCGCACCTCGGAAGCGCTGGAGCGCGCCACCGGGGTGGGGCTGCTGCCCCTGGCTGGTGCGCTGGCGCTCACCGTGGGCATCAGCGTGGGATTGGTGGTCTACCGGGAGCCTTTGGGCCACCTGGGCAACTGGGGCTACCCCGGCGCCTTCCTCATCATGCTGGTCAACAACGCCACGGTGTTCCTGCCAGCGCTGGGGCACGCGTTCCTGGCCGCGGCCGCGCAGTCACTGAACCCGCTGCTGCTGGGGACAGTGGGCGGCGTGGGGGCCGCGCTCGGAGAGCTGACCGGTTACGCACTGGGACGCTCCGGCCACCGGGTGTTGGCGCGCACGCCCCTGGTGCGCCGCCTGCTGCGACTGCGCAGGCGCGGACTGGGGCCGGCGCTCTTCATCTTCGCCCTGACCCCGCTGCCCTTCGACGTGGCCGGGGTCATCGCGGGGAGCATGCGCTACCCCATCTGGCGGTTCCTGGGCTGGGTGTGCGCGGGCAAGATTCTCAACACCATCGCCATCGCGGTGGCGAGTTACTACGCCATCGGCTGGCTCTCGCGTCTGTTCCGGGCGGGATAGGGGCGAGCCTACGACTCCTGGTTGCAGACCCCGGCCTCGGGGCCAACCTTGCCCCGGTAGGCGTCTATGAACGCCGTCAGCGCGGTGGCATCGAAGGTCTCCAGCGGCAGCACCCGCCCCCACACCGTGGCGGCGACGGGGAAGTCCATGTACAGGTAGCTGCCCGCCAGCACGCATTCGGAGCCCACCTGACCCACCAGCTGGTTCACCTGTCCGGCCAGGGCAGGGTCGCCCGGCTGGTACCAGATGACCACCGCGCCGTGCTCCAGGTTGTGGACGGCGTTCTCCGCAACGATGGGCTCGCCCAGGAAGCCGTAGGCGGCGCGCTGGTCGGTGTGGTTGCCGGAGGAGGGCGGGATGAGCCGCGCCTGCCCGTCGATGGACAGTTCGGTGATGTACTGGTACGGGGGCGCGTGCCGCCCGGGCAGCTCCTCCACCGCGTAGCCCAGGTCTGGCCCACCGCCGCCGGAGAGCGAGAGGGCCGCAGCCACCGCCACTGCAGCCACCACCAGGATGCCCGCCACGCCCAACAGGGTGCGGCGCTGGTTGCGGCGCGTGCTGGCCTCGGTGCGCTTGGTGCGGGCTGCCTGCGCGCGCAGCGAGCCCTGACGGCGGCGCGCTCGCTCTTCGTCCTGGTTCATGGTGGTGCGTGTCCTGAGGGCGTTGGTGCTAGGCGGCGCCGAGGCTCTCCAGCAGTCCGCCGATGGTGAGCCAATAGTAGACGATGAACGCCCCCGAGGCCAGGAGCAGCACGGCGCTAACGGTGCCCACCACGGGCAGCATGCGGCGCAGGGCGCGGGTGGCGGCCCCCTTGAACAGTGCCATGGAGAGGGTGAGCACCAGGATCACGCTGCCCATGCCCGCTCCGTAGAGCCCGAAACCGGCGAGGGAGTCCAGCGCGGTGCCCGCGGTGAAGGTGCCACCCAGCACCGCCAGGAACACCGGCAGGGTGCAGGAGAGCGAGGCGAGGCCATAGGCCACGCCGAACAGCAAGTAACCGCGCGTTCCGGTGCCGCCGCCCACGCGCGCCGAGAGGCGCACGCCCAGGTTGTTGTACAGCTTGCCGCCCCCCAGCAGGTAGGCCCCGCCCGCCGTCAGCGCCAGACCCACCGCGAGCCCCACCCAGGGGAAACCGGTGACGATGCCCCGCGCCCCCAGCCCGATGGGCAGGCCCACGCTGGCGAAGAGGAGGACGAACCCCGCCGTGACGGCGAGGCCCACCACCACGGCGCGCTGGAAGCGCTCCGGCCGGCCCTGGGCGGCGCTGGCGTCGGACTCGCCCAGGAAGAGGCCGAGGTAGGCGGGGAGCATGGCGAACCCGCACGGGTTCACCGCGCTCACCATCCCCGCGCTGAAGGCGAAGCCCAGGGGGAACAGGTCGCCGATCACCCCCAGGAGGTTGCCGGAGGAGGCTGAGGCCCCCTCCACCTTGGAGGTGATGCCCGACAGCTCGCTCCCGGTGGCCAGCGCCCCTCCCACGGCCAGTGCCAGCGCTCCGGCCAGGGCGGCCAGCGGCACGAGGCTCGGTCCCCAACGGTTGGGCGTGTGGGGAGGGTTGTTCATGCTCATCGCTCAGGATACGGCGTGGATGCACCCTTCGATGCATCTAGCCCGTGCGAGGGTGCGGGAGACCCCGGCCAGACCATCCCCGCGCCAGGCCGTGCCTGCACCCGCCAACGGGCAGGCAGTGCGGGGCCCGTCCAGGGCAGCGAGCCAGGGCCCAGGTCCACCGTCAGCACCGGGCCTGCATCGAGCCGCAGCGCCACCGGCCCGCCGCGCAGCCCGGCGCGCAGGTCAGCTGCCAGCGTGGCGTTGGCCTGCGCGCCTTCGGCCGGGCGGGCGTCCAGCCCGCCGGGGCGCAGGCCAACCGTCACCGGCGCCCCGGGCGCCAGGCCAGCGGCAGGCGCCCGCACGCCGAGCCCCGCAGCCTCCACCAGCGCCTCGGTCCCATCCACGCGGGTCAGCGTGCCGGAAAGCACGTTGCTCACCCCCACCAGCCGGGCCACGACGGGGGATGCCGGTGCGCCGAACACCTGCTCGCGCGTCCCTGCCTGGAGCACCTCGCCCGCGTCCAACACCACCACATCGCGCGCCAGCAGGTAGGCCTCCGCCGCGTCGTGGGTCACCAGCACCGTGGGCACGCCCGTGCGCTCCTGGAGGGTGCGGAACCCGGCCACCAGCTCCGCCCGCACCGGGGCGTCAAGCGCGGCGAAGGGTTCGTCCAGCAGCAGGGCGTCCGGCTCCGGCGCCAGTGCCCGGCCCAGCGCGACGCGCTGGCGCTGTCCGCCGGACAGCTGCGCGGGGCGCCGGGCCAGCAGTTCGCCGATGCCCAACAGGCCCGCGACCTCGCCGACGCGGGCCCGCGTCGCCTGCGGTGAGCGCCCACGCAGGCCGTAGGCGATGTTGGCCTCCACGCTCAGGTGGGGGAATAGCGCATAGTCCTGGAACACGTACCCCAGGCGGCGGGCGCGGGTGGGCACGTCCACGCCCGCCGCCGCATCGAACAGCACCTGACCGTCCAGCGCGATGCGCCCGGCGTGTGGATGAAGCAGCCCCGCCAGCGCGCGCAGCGCGAGTGTCTTGCCCGCGCCAGAGGCGCCCAGCAACGCCACGCTCCCTGGCGCATCGAATGCGGCCTCCAGGCTGAAGCCGCCCACCTGCGCACGGATGTCCACGCTCACGCTCACCGTCGCACCACCCGGCGCGAGGCGATCCCCACCGCCGCCAGCAGACCCACGCCCACCAGGGTGAGGGTGAGGGCCAAGGCCTGTGCATCGGATGCGCGGCCCTGCTGCACCGCCTCATACACGGCGAGGGCCATGGTCTGGGTGCGGCCGGGGATGCTCCCCGCCACCATCACCGTCGCGCCGAACTCGCCCAGCGCGCGTGCCAGGGCCAGCGCCGTGCCTGCGGCCACGGGCCGCCAGGCCAGCGGGAGGGTGACGGTGAAGAAGATGCTCCATTCCCCGCGTCCCAGGGTGCGGGCAGCCTCGGCGAAGGACGGGTCCACCGACTCGAAGCCCGCCTGCGCCGTGCGCACCAGGAAGGGCGTCGCCGCCACGAACGCCGCCAGCGCCGCGCCCGCCCAGGTGAACACCAGGTTCGCCCCGAACAGCGTCTCCAGCGCACCGCCCACCCACGAGCCCCGGCCCACCGCCAGCAGCAGGTAGTACCCCAGCACCGTGGGCGGCAGCACCATGGGCGCCAGCACCAAGGCGCTGGCCGCCTCGCGCGAACGCCCGCGCCAGCGTGCCAGCGCCCAGGCCAGCGGCACGCCCACCAGCACGGCCAGGGCCGTTGCGGTGAGTGCCACCTGCAGGCTGATGCGCAGCGCCACCCAGTCCATCAGCGCGCCTCCAGCGGCGCGGGCGGCGCGGGTTGATAGCCCGCCGCCTCCCAGATGCCTGCCGCATCGGGCCCGGTGATCCAGGTGAGGAAGGCACGGGCATCTTTGGCGCGCCTCGTCTGCGTCACCACGCCCGCGGTCTGCACCAGCCGCGGCTGCGGCCCCAGGGGCAGCACCGTGAGGCCGAGGGCATCGGCGGCCAGCGCCAGGGAGAGGGCAACCAAGCCCAGTTCCGCGTTGGACGAGGTGACGTAGGCGAGGGCACCCGCCACGTCGGCTGCGTACACCACGCGCGGTTCGGCCTTGGCCCATGCGCCCGCATCGCGCAGCGCGCTCACCGCCGCCGCACCGTACGGGGCGCTGGCAGGCGTGGCGATGGCGATGCGTTGAACGCGCGGGTCGACCGCCAGCGCGGCCAGCGCGGTGCCCTGCGGCACCGGGAGGGTGGTCACGGCCGCAAGCACCCCGGTGGCGAAGGGCGTGGGTCCCACCAGCAGCCCCTCGGCGGCAAGGGCATCGGCGAAGGAGGCGTCGGCCAGGAGCACGGCATCCAGCGGCGCGCCGGAGCGCACCTGCTGGGCCAGGGCACCGGACGATCCGCTCACCAGGGTGATGGGGGTACCGGTGCGTTCGGTGAAGCGTGAAGCGGCCTCCCGCACCGGCGGTAACAGGCTGGCGGCCACACCCACGGTGAGGGTCTGTGACCCCCCCGAACATGCGTTGATACACAGGAGCGTGATGGCCAAGCACACTGAAAAAAAGCGGGGCCTCATGCCGCAGAGGGCTCCGTACCCATGGCGGCCGCGTCGTACCGCAGCGCCTCCACCCCGGCCCGCAGGCCGCCGTCCGCCAGCACCGCCAGCAGCCGCTGGATGGCGGGGTCGTCCAGCGATGCGGTGGGGATCACCAGGTCGTAGCGCTCGGTGGTGAGGGGGATGAAGTCGAGCCCCGTGGCCACGGCGGCCGAGCGCACGCCCACGCCCGCATCGGCCAGGCCCGCCGCCACCGCTTCTGCCACCGCCAGGTGGCCCGCCAGCTCGTGGGCGTAGCCCTCAACCTGGCTGCCGAGCACGCCCGCCACCTCCAGCGCCGCGTCCAGGAGGGCACGCGCGCCCGCGCCCACGGGGCGGTTCACGATGCGCAGCCCAGGGCGCGCCAGGTCCTCAGCGGCGCGCAGGCCGTGGGGGTTGCCCGGCGCCACCAGCAGCCCCTGCTCCCACACCGCGAAGGTCACCAGCGTGGCAGGCACCGGCAGCAGACGACGCACCCAGGCGTGGTTGAAGCCTCCGCTGATGGGGTCGCGTAGGTGGCAGCCCGCCACCTGCGCCGCGCCTGATGCCACGAGCTCCAGCGCGGCGCGCGAGGGGGCCTCCAGCCAGGCCAGCGCAACGTCGTGGGCAGCGAGCGCGGCGCCCAGCAGTGGCGCCGTGGGGTCGCACCCAGCCAGCACCAGCGTGCCGGGGCCCCCGGTGGCCTGGGAGAGGGCGATGCCGTGGGTGACGGAGAAGCCGCCCCACAGGTGCGGACGGGAGGGCGCGGCCGCCTGCGGGCTCGTCGACGGCGTGAGTGGCATGGGGACGGAAGGCGAAGGTGCGCTCGCGCCCGCGTGAGCGTACTCGCGTGCAGGGCCATCGCCGAACAGCGCCTCCACCGTGGTGCCCAGCGCATGGGCGATCCCCAGCGCCACGGGCGTCGAGGGCGCGGCGGTGCCTGCCTCGATAGCGGCATACGCCTGCCTGCTGATGGCGGCGCGGGAGGCCAGCGCACCCTGGGTGAGGGAGGCCGCCTCGCGGGCCCGGCGTAGCGAGAGAGCGGACATGAGGGAAATGTAAAGCAAACTTGACACCCGCAACAACAGTGTGCGCGGCGAGGATTAGAAACAGCAAGATACAGGAGCGTAAGAAAAAATAATCTGCGAAATTCCTAAAATACGTAGCAATTTGCTGAAACTATATTGACTCCCTTCCTGACTATTGCTAGATTGCATCTCGCGGCAGGGGAAGCCGCACAGTGGACGCGCTGGCGCGCGAGGGCACCCGAGGGGTTCGGGTGCAGGGCCCGGTACAACGGAGGAGCGAGAGATGGCGAAGCTTGGTCCGTACAGCTACCCCGACATCCGATTCGGGGACGCGGTGGAGATTGCCGGCAGGGTGCTCACCAAGTTCAAGGGAACGGTGAGCGTGAAGGGCCTGGCCTGGGAGCTGGGGATGGCCGAGGGGAGCGGCACCCTGTTCGCGAAGGTGGCGGCGATGCGCGACTTCGGTCTCATTGAAGGCCGGGGGGAGTTGCGCATCTCTCCGCTGGCCCAGCGGGTGATCCACCCGGCGAGCGCGGAGGAGGGCCAGGAGGCCCGTGCCGAGGCGTTCCAGCGCGTCGAGTTGCTCCGTCAGCTCTACACGCGTTTCGAGGGGGAGATCCCCGACGACATGTCCCTGCTGGTGGGGCTGGAGGAAATCACGCGGGCTGCGCGGGACGAGATCGTCCGGCGCGCGCCGCTGATCCAGAAGCACCTGACCGACGCGGTCCGGGTGCTGGGCCGCCCGGTGAAGACAGAGAAAAAATCAGATTATTCTGTCAAAAACCAGCAGATCTCTGAATTTCCTACCCAGTCAGCTGCTTCGCCTCAGGCGGGTATCGCTCCCATCGTGCCGACGGGGCGCTCCATCGAGTTGGTCGCTGGGGAGCGACGGCTCTCGGTGCCTCTGAGCGCTGAGTACATCGATGTGGCCATCACGCTGCTGCGCGCTCTCAAGGCGGAGCTCGCGGGGCCCGTCGAGGTTGTGGAGATGGACGAGGAGATGGACGAGGACTACACCGTGGCTGGGGAGAGCGCCTCGGTGGCGGGCCTGGAGCTGGGCAGCGTGGAGCAGCTGCGCGCCCGTGACGTCTCGGCGGGGTAGGGCGGCACGCGGGGAGCGTGTGCTGCGAACCCGGCGCTAGGGAGTGCCGGGGATGCATCGAGGAGGGGAATATGGTGCCCTGCGAACGATGTGAGCGTCCTCAGGCGGTGAACTGGCATGCGTGCGGTTGGTGCGGCCACGAGGCCCGGCCCAAGGTGAAGGGGCGTCTCCTCGCCCGCCTGCGTGGTGCGATGCTGGCACTTCAGGCCATCGGGCTGCTGGCCGCGACCGTCACCCTGGGCGTCATGTGGGGGCTGCAGGGCTTCTCCGCCGAGCGCGGGCAGACCCTGGGCATCATCTGGATCGGTGTGCTGCTGGCGCTGGCGTTCATCGCCAGGAGTGCGGCCGGGCAGGGCCCGGCGCATCGCCCGGAGGGCGAGACCCCCGCACCGACCCACTGACCCCGGTCAGGAACACCCACCACGAGAAGAGGCCCGGCACCCAGTGCCGGGCCTCTCGTTCAGTACCAGCCGCTCCGCCCGTTGCCCAACCGAGGCCGAGGAGGACGCCCCTGCCAGGGGCGCTGCCCCCGTACCAGCCGCCAGGCGACCACGCCCCCCGCACCCAGGAGGAAGCCGCTCAGGTGGACGAAGTGGGCGACGCCCGAACCGGCGCTGGAGACGCCCAGGCTGCCCATCCCGTAGTCGTGCAGGTCACGGTGGGCCGTGATGCGCTGGTTCCCCGCCGCCACGTCGCGGAAGGTGAACCGGTCTGCGTAGTCCGTCGCGATGTGCAGTCCGCCCAGGGTGACGTTGGTGTCGGGCAGGGGCGCGCCGCTCACCGCGTCCACCACCACCCCGGAGACGCTGCCGGCGGGCAGCGCCGTCGCTCGCGCGTCGACCCAGCGCTCCACCACATCGTCCACGGCGCTGAGCCCATCGCTCACATCCAGGAAGCGCGCGTACACCTCCGTTCGTTCACCGTGGGCCTCGCGCCGGGCGTTGAACTCGGCGAACTCCTCGCTGGCTTAGTGGTCGTAGACGTAGTACACCAGCGCGCCCTCCGGCAGCGCCGCCTCACCCGTCCACACCCCGCCCGGCCCCTCGGTCAGCAGGATGTGCTCGTCCCACGCCCACTGGTGGAACGGGCGCAACAACAGATACACGGGGTCACCGCCGGGTGTCGCCGGAACCCGCACGCTGAAGCGCACCGTCCGGGTGGGGAGAGGCGTTGCCGTTGGCGCCGTTGCGGTGCCCGGAGCCGCAGTGGCTCCCGGTGCGGTGGTGGGCGTGGGCCCGCCATCCGGTGCGGGCTTCCCCTCACGGGGCCCGCAGGCGGCCAGCAGACTCAGGATCGCGAGCAGCAGGGGTAGCAGGCATCGTGTGCGCATGGGCGCATCATGCCGCGTCTGACCGAGGTAACCCGCTAGTCTGTCCCGCCTCCCAGCTTCTCCAGCACCAGCGCGGCCAGGTGCTCGGAGAACCCCTCCACCTGGGCGATGTCGGCGGCGCTGGCGGCGCGCACCCCGGCCACGGAGCCGAAGCGGCGGATCAGCGCTCGCTTGCGCTTGGGCCCCACGCCGGGCACCTCGTCCAGCGCCGACCGGGTGGCCGCCTTGGAGCGGCGCAGCCGGTGGTAGGTGATGGCGAAGCGGTGCGCCTCGTCACGGATGCGCTGCACCAGGTAGAGCGCCTGGCTGGTGCGCGGAAGGATCACCGGCTCCGGCATGTGGGGGAGGAATACCTCCTCCTCCTGCTTGGCCAGGGAGCATAGGGGCACCAGTTCGGTGATGCCCAACTCAAGGAACACCTCCTGGGCCGCACCCAGGTGCCCCTTGCCGCCGTCGATGATCACCAGCCCCGGCACCAGGCCGAAGGACGATTCGGCCTCGCGCCGCTCCCCGGTGACGGCCGCATCATCGGCCAGGGCGCCGGTGCGGGCGTGGCGGCGGCGGCGCTGGCGCGGGGCCGGTGCGGGCTCGTCCACCGCCTGCTGCTGGGACAGGTGCCGGAACCGGCGGCGCAGCATCTCCTGCATGGAGGCGTAGTCGTTGATGCCGTCAACCTCGCGTATCTGGAAGCGCCGGTAGTGGGCGTTCTTGGGCCGCCCGTCCTCGAACACCACCATGGAACCCACGGAGTTGGAGCCCTGGGTGTTGGAGATGTCGTAGCACTCGATGCGCGCCGGTGGTTCTGGCAGGTCCAGCGCCTCGGCCAGTTCGGCTAGCGCCTGGCGCACCTTGTCGGACTCGGCCAGCCAGCGCAGCCGGCGCTGGGCGAGGCCCTCGGCGGCGTTGGCGGCGGCCATCTCCACCAACCGGCGCTTCTCACCACGCTGGGGGCACACCACGGCGGCCCGGCCCCTGCGCCGCTCGCTCAGCCACGCGCCCACGGCGCCCGGATCCTCGATGGGGTGCTGGGTCAGCACGGTGGCGGGCACGTCGGAGGAGGTCTCGTAGAACTGCTGGATGAAGCGGGCCAGCAGGGCGGGTTCCTCCTCAGCGTCAGCCCCCTCCATCAGGAAGTGGTCGCGCCCGATCAGCCGTCCCCGGCGCACCTTGAACAGCTCCACCCACACCTCGCCCTTATCAGCCGCCACGGCCACCACGTCGGCGTCCTCGGCACGTTCGGAGACCACCTTCTGGTTCTCCGTGACCGAGGCGATGGCCCGCAGCTGGTCGCGCAGCAGACCCGCGCGCTCGTACGCCTGGGCGTCCGATGCCTCGCGCATGCGCCGGGTGAGCTCGCGCTGCACCCCGTCGGTGTCACCCTCCAGGAAGCGCAGCACCTGGCCCATCACCTCGGCGTACCCCGCCCGGTCCACCGCGCCGATGCACGGGCCCACGCACCGGTGGATGTGGTATTCCAGGCACGGGCGCTCATCGGCCCCGGTGATGGGCTTGGTGCAGGAGCGGTAGGGGAAGAGCTTCTTCAGCAGGTCCATGGTCTTGCGCACGGAGCCCGCCGAGGCGAAGGGGCCGAAGTAGCGCGCCCCGTCGGGCAGCACCCGGCGGGTGAAGTAGACCTGGGGGAACTCCTCAGACGGGTCGATCTTGATGTAGGGGTAGGTCTTGTCGTCCTTGAGCCGGGCGTTGTAGCGGGGGCGGTGCTGCTTGATGAGGGTGTTCTCCAGCAGCAGCGCCTCCTGCACCGACTCGGTGACGATGAACTCGAAGTCCGCGATGCGGGTCACCATGACCTGCACCTTGGGTTCCTTGCCCGCCGGTGTCTGGAAGTAGGAGCGCACGCGCGAGCGCAGACTGGCCGCCTTGCCCACGTAGATGATGGCCCCCGCCTCGTCCTTCATCAGGTAGACGCCGGGGGCGGCGGGCAGCGCCTTCAGCCGGTCGGCGAAGTGCGCGGTGCGCTCCTGGTGCGGCGTTGGCGGACGGGCAGGGGCCATGCCCCCAGTCTACCAAGGCCGACATGACGGCCGTAGTCAGAACCTCGAGGGGTGCAGGGGAGAGGGGACCTCTCCCTGCCGGGGGTAGGCGCGTAGTGCCGCAGGGGGTGACCCCCTGCCGTCGAGCGCGGCGCAGCCGCGCGGAGCGCTACGCCCCGATGGCCGTGCCGAGCTTGAGGCCCACCATGGCGATGGCGGCCACGGCGGTGATGGCGGCGATCTTCAGCAGTTCGTTGCGCACATTGGAGGAGGCAACCGCCGCCGCAGCCGCGTGCTCGCGCCGTGCACTGGGGGCGCTGCGGCGCACCGCCGGGGCCTGGGCGCGCGGAGCGGACACGGTGGCGGCCGCGTCCTGCTCCAGCTCGGCGTCCATGAGCGGTGCTTCCTGCTCCGGCTCGGTGGGGGTCTCGTAGGCCGCGGAGGGGAGCACCGGCCCCGCGTGGTGCGCCTTGCGTCGGGCGTGCTCCCGCGCCTTGGCCTGGGATGATGCGATGCGGCTGCCCTTCTTCGACATGGTGCTCCCTCTCTCTGTCCGGCTGCCTAGGCGGAGGCCGGGATGATGCGTGCTGCTTCCACCACCAGCTCCGCCGCTTTGGCGGTGGGGAGCAGGTCGGTGTTGACCATCAGATGATAGTGCGCCGCGTCGTCCGGGTGCACCTTGAAGAAGCGCTGGAAGTAGGCGTTCCGGGCCTTATCGTTCTCGGCCACGAACCGCTCGGCCTCGGTCCGGTCCAGGTTCTCGCGGTTCATGATGCGCTGGACGCGCTGATCCAGCGCCGAGGTGAGGCCCACGTGCAGCGCGCCCGGGGTCTCGCGCAGGATCATGTTGGCGCCCCGGCCCGCGATGATGACGCGGTCGGATGCAGCGAGTTCACGCATCACGGCGGCGGTCACCTCCAGCAGCTGGGCATCGCCCACGTCACCCACGCCCTCGGTTGGGAAGTCGCGGTACTCGCGCACCAGCAGCGCGTCGAGCCCGCCGCCGAAGTAGGGGTCGCTCCCGCTCCCCGCCAGCGCAGAGCGCTCCAGCACGGAGCGGGCGAAGGAGGCGATGCGCTCGCCCCGTGTGGGCGGGCGCTCGGTGCGCTCGGCCACCGCAGCGACGGTGGTGCCCATGCGCTTGGCGGCCTCCGCCAGGATCATGCGGTCCACGTAGTCGATACCCAGCTTGCGCGAGACCTCGATACCCACCTCGATGGCCCCGCTGCCGACCAGACCGGTGATGGTGATGACAGGCATGATGCGTTCCTCTCCTAGCGGGCCCCGCCGGTGGCGGTCCGCTGCTCCTCGACCATGTCGGCCAGCGCTTCGTCCTCCCCGGTGCCCAGGGGCTCGGTGAACCAGGCGTACAGGATCTCTCGGGCGACATCTTCGGAAGTGGCACGCAGACTCAGGGCCAATACGTTGGCGCGGTTCCACCGGCGCGCTCCCGCGGCGGTGGCGGCGTCGGCGCACAGGGCTGCACGAACGCCGGAAACCTTGTTGGCGGCGATGGAGACGCCCGTTCCGGTGAAGCAGCAGACGATGCCCTCGTCGGCACCGCCGGAGGCGACGGCCTCGGCCACGGCACGGCCCACCACCGGCCAGCGGTCGTCGCCATCGGGGGCGAGGGCCCCGAAGAGGGCCACCCGGCGCCCGCGGGCGGCCAGATCGCGCTCCAAGAGCGCCGTCAGCCCGGTTGCCTCGTCGCTGCCCGGTGCGATGCGCACGGAGGGCACCTCTCGTCCTGCTCGCTCAGGCGCGGGGGTGCGCCCTGCGGTAGGTCTCCCGCACCTGCTGGTCCGACAGGTGGGTGTAGACCTGAGTGGTCGAGATACTAGCATGCCCCAGCAGTTCCTGGACGTGACGCAGCGGCGCACCGCCCGCCAGCAGGTGGGTTGCGAAGGAGTGACGCAGGGTGTGGGGGGAGAGGTGCGCCGAGATGCCGGCCGCGGCCCCCGCTCGACGCAGCACCAGCCAGAAGCCCTGACGGGTGAGGGGGCGTCCGCGCTGGTTGAGGAACACGGCACCGGTGGTGCGGACCCGTCCACGTGCGTGGGCCAGCAGGAGGGGGCGCGCCTCGCGGATGTAGGCGCGCAGCCGGTCGGCGATGGCGGGGTAGAGGGGGCAGATGCGCTCCTTGCTCCCCTTGCCCAGCACGCGCACCCACCCGTCGTCCAGGTTGAGCGCGCCTAGGTCCAACCCCGTGGGCCCCACTACCTCGGACACCCGCAGCCCGGCGGCGTAGGTGAGTTCCAGCATCGCCCTATCCCGTGCGCCCTCCGGCCCCGGCTGGGCGGAGGCGGCCTCCAACAGGGCGACCACGTCCCACTCGGAGAGCAGGCCGGGCAGGGTGCGCCGCGCACGGCGCACGGCCAGCGCCCCGGCGGGGCTGCGCGTTACCACCCCTTCCTCGGCCAGGAACTGGAAGAAAGAGCGCGCCGCGGCCACCTTGCGGGCACGGGAGGCGTCGGCGTAGCCATCGGCCCGCAGGCCCAGCGCCCACTCGGTCAGCGCCGCCTCGTCCACGCGCCCCCAGTCCACCGGCCCACCACCTGGCGGGGCCAGGGCCGCGGCCAGCTGCTCCAGGTCGCGGCGGTAGGCACCGATGGTGTTGGCGGCCAGGCCCCGCTCGGCGCGCAGGTGCGCCAGGAACCCCTCCACAAGCAGGTCGCGCTCCGGCGCATGCACCGTGTTCATGCGGCCATTCTAGGCAGGGCGCACGGCATGGGGGCACCCGGTACGCTGGCCCCAAACCGCGGGCTGACCGGGTGGGGGAAATCCACCGCGCGGGGTATGGTATGCACTGTGGCGGCGCGGGCCAGAGGCCCTGGCACTGAGGGCGGGGGAGCGTTGTCTCCTGCGGATGACGGATGAGGTGTGCACATGCCCCAGCGGCGTGAGGGAAGCGAACTGGAGGGACTGCTGACCCAGGGTATGGGTCGTCGTGCCTTCCTGGCGCGGGCGGCGGTGCTGGGCCTCTCGGCAGCATCCCTCCCGGCGCTCCTGGCCGCCTGCGCGCCGGTGGAGGAGGCGTCCGTCTCCACCGCGACGCCCTCACCTTTCCCCACCCCGACGCCCTTCGCCACGCCCACCGCCACGGCGCGCCCCACGCCGACGCCGGTGCCCACCGCGACACCGACGCCAACGCCCACCGCCACGCCCATGCCCACCCCGCTCCCTCCGGAGCCCTCGCCGCTAGCCACCGAGGCGGAGCGCGTGGGGCACCTGCTGCGCCGCGCCGGGTTCGGCGCCGCTCCCGCGGAGCTGGCGCGCTACCAGGCGATGGGTGTGGAGGGCGCGGTGGACGCGCTGCTGGACTACGAGTCCGCGGACGACGGTGCGCTGGACGCGCTGCTGACGGCCCAGGAACTGGACCTGACGCGCCTGCGGCATCTGCAGCGCTGGTGGCTGCTGCGGATGGTGCATGGACAGCGCCCGCTCCAGGAGCGCATGACCCTCTTCTGGCACGGACTCCTCACCAGCGAGTACGGCAAGGTGAGCGACGGCGAGCTGATGCTGGCGCAGAACCAGCTCTACCGCTCCCACGCCCTGGGCCGCTTCGACGAACTGCTCAAGGCGGTCTCCCGCGACCCCGCGATGCTGATCTACCTGGACAGCCGCACCAACCGCAAGGAGGCCCCCAACGAGAACTACTCGCGCGAGCTGATGGAGCTGTTCAGCCTGGGCGTGGGCAACTACACCGAGACCGACGTGCGCGAGCTCTCGCGCGCCTACACGGGCTGGGGGCTGTTCCGGCGCGAGTACCGGTTCAACGTTGCAGACCACGACCAGACCACCAAGACACTCCTGGGGGAGACGGGGAACATCGACGGTGACGACGGTGTGGACATCATCCTGCGTCAGCAGGCCGCTGCCCGGTTCATCAGCACCCGCCTGTTCTCCTTCTTCGCCTACCCGGACCCGGAGCCCGCGGTGGTGGACCGGCTGGCTGCGGTGTTCACCGCCAACGGCACGCTGATCCGCCCCGTGGTGCGGGAGATTCTCACCTCCGAGGAGTTCTACTCCTCCCGTGCGCTGGCGGCCACGGTGCGCGCCCCGGCAGACTTGGTGGCCTGCACGCTGCGCTCCCTGGGGGCGCAGACCAGCGCCCAGCGGCCGGTGGTGAGCATGGAGGCCATGGGCCAGGCGCTGTTCAACCCGCCCAACGTGGCCGGATGGCCGGGCGGGGAGGACTGGGTCTCCAGCGCCACGGTGCTGGAGCGGGTCAACTTCGCCAATGCCGTGGCCTCTGGCCGGCGCGCCGAATTGCGCTACGACCCGCTGGCGCTGATGGCGCAGGGCGGGGCGGAGACCCCGGAGGCGCAGGTGGACCTGCTGGCCTCACTGCTGCGTGGCCATCTCCCCCGTTGGGAGCGGGAGGTGCTGGTCTCTTTCGCAACCACCGCGCCCGTGGACAGCGAACAGCGCCTGCGCGATATCACCTACCTGCTGGCGGCCTCCTCCGGCCACCAGCTCACGTGAGGACGCGCATGGGCATCACCCGCAGGGAGTTCCTGAAGACCAGCCTGGTGGCCGCCCCGGTGGGGGCGGTGATGCCGGCGGTGTTCGCGCGTACGGTGGCGGCGGCCATCGACGCCCAGCCCGCTGCGGCGCCCGGCGAGCGGGTGCTGGTGGTGGTGCAGCTGGCGGGCGGCAACGACGGGCTCAACACCGTGGTGCCGGTGAGCGACGATCGCTACTACGACCTGCGCGGCCTCATGGGCGTGCCCCAGGCAGATGCGCTGCCCTTGGACGCGCAGACCGGGCTGCACCCGGCGCTGGGCCCGCTGAAGGAGCTGTGGGACGAGGGCCATGTGGCCATCGTGGAGGGGGTGGGCTACCCCAACCCCAACTACTCCCACTTCGTCTCCATGGACATCTGGGAGAACGCCGACCCCACGGGGAAGGCGCTGGAGGGGTGGCTCGGCCGCTATCTCGCGGGCATCATGCCCACCCAGCAGGCGGTGGTGCCCTCACTGGCCGTGGATCGGGCGATGCCCCCGTCGCTGCGTGCGCGCGGCGCGCAGGTGGCGGTGGTGCGGGATCTGGCCTCCTACGCGGTGCAGTCCGATCCCCAGGGGCAGGCGTCCGCCAAGGCCCGTGGGGCTGCGTTGGCGCAGCTGTTCCAGGGTGCTTCGGGGGCCTCACCATTGGCCCTGGCGCTGGAGCAGACGCTGCACACCGCCCAGGCCAGCGCGGAGGCGCTGGCGCTCGCCAACCGAGAGTACGTCCCCGCCGTGGAGTACCCCGCCACGGCACTCGGCCAGGGCCTCTCCCTGGTGGCAAAGGCCATAGCGGGCGGAGTGGGGCTGCGGGTGGGGCACGTGAGCATGGGCGGGTTCGACACGCACGCGGGCCAGTTGCCCGACCACGAGGTGCTCCTGACCCACGTCGCCGAGGCGATCCGCGCCTTCTACCGCGACCTGCAGGCGCATGGGCTGGACAACAACGTGGTGCTGATGACGTGGACGGAGTTCGGACGACGGGTGACCGCCAACGCCTCCGGTGGTACCGACCACGGCTCGGCCGGCCCGCAGTTCGTGGTGGGCACGCCCGTGAAGGGCGGACTGTACGGCGAGCGCCCCTCGCTGGCGGACCTGGACCGGAACAACCTGCGCTACACCACGGACTTCCGTTCGCTGTATGCGACGCTGGTGGAGGACTGGCTGGGCGCGCCCGCCGACCTGGTGCTGGGGGGGCGCTTCGAGCGCCTTCCACTGCTGGACCCGGCTGCTCTGGCAACGGCCTAGCCCGGCCCCACCGGTGTCCAGGGGGAGCCCCCCTAATGCGCGAGCGGGGCGAGCGGGGAAGGGGCGTAGTCGAGCACGGTGAGGCGCAGGCGCTCGGCGCCGTTCCAGTGATCAACGCCGATGGTGTAGACCAGGTCCACCGCTCCGGTACCTGATTCCCAGCGTTGGCGGAAGGCCACCGCCTCCCAGCGCGCGCCATCGGCCCGCAGGTTCAGCCTGAAGTGCGCCCCGTCCGCCCCCATGGTGCGGGCCTGCTCCACCACCAGACCACGGGTGAGGAACACCGGGGAGGGGTTGCCCACCCCGTGGGGTTCCATGCGCCGCAGCGTGGTGAACGTGGGGCCCATGAGCTCGCGCAGGGTGACCTCGGCATCCACCACGCCCTCAGGCGCGGGGGGCGCGTCGCCCAACTGCTCGGCGGCCAGGTCCTGCAGGCGGGTGGTGAGCAGGGGGAGGGCGTCGGCCGTGCAGGTGAACCCCGCCGCCTGGGCGTGTCCGCCGTAGCGGGTGAGCAGGTCCTCGCACGCGCCGAGGGCCTCGGCCCAGTGGAACCCCGGCGTCGAGCGGCAGCTCGCCATCACCTGTCCGCCCTCCAGCGTGTAGACGAAGGCGGGCACACCGAACTCCTCCGCCAGCTTGCCCGCCACCAGTCCCACCACCCCGGGGTTGAAGGAGGCATCACCCACCGCCAGCAGGGGCGGAAGCACCTCGGGCACCTGGGCGCGCGCGGCGGTGAGCGTCTCCTCGGTGAGGCGCTGGCGCTCCCCGTTCAGCGCGTCCAGCTCGACCACCAGCGCCGCCGCCTGCTCGGGGTCGTCCGTCACTAGGAGGGCCAGCGCGGTGTCGGCGTGGTCCAACCGTCCCGCCGCGTTGATGCGCGGGCCGATGGTGAAGCCGATGGTCTCCGCGCTGGCGTGGGCGGGCTCCACCCGCCCCGCCGCCAGCAGGGCGCGCAGGCCCACCGAGCGTGTGGCGCGCAGCTGGGCGAGGCCGTGGTGGACGATGTAGCGGTTCTCCCCCTGGAGGGGGGCCATGTCGGTGACGGTGCCGATGGCCGCCAGTTCCAGCAGGCCATCGGCCCAGTCGAGGGGGTGTTCCGGGGCCAACAGCGCCTGGGCCACCTTGAGCGTCATGCCCACGCCCGTCAGGTGGTCGAAGCCGTAGGCCGAGTGCGGCGCGCGGGGGTTGATCACCGCCACCGCCTCCGGCAGGTCGCCGTCGGGCACGTGGTGGTGGTCGGTGATAATGGTGTCCACGTCGTGACTGCGCGCGTAGGCCACCGGCCCCACATCCGTCACCCCGCAGTCCACCGTGAGGATGAGCCCCGCGCCGCGCTCGCGCAGGGCGTCCACGGCGGCGTTGTTCAGCCCGTGCCCCTCGCTCACCCGGTGGGGGATGTAGGAGATGGCGCGCACGCCGAAGCGCGTCAGCGCCTTCACCGCCAGCGCCGTTCCCGTCACCCCGTCGGCGTCGAAGTCGCCGTACACCGCCACCATCTCGCCGCGCTCGCGGGCTGCATGCAACCGCGCCACGGCCTGCTCGATGTGGGGTAGAGCAGCGGGGTCCTCGAACAGGTGCTCACTCACCGCCAGGAAGTCGGCGGCGGCGGGTGCCGCGGCGATGCCCCGGCGGGCCAACAGGTGCGCCGCCAGGGGCGGCAGGGTGCTTCCCACCAGCGCGGCGTCCGCCGCCGGGGTGGGCGGAGCGATGCGCCAGCGGCGGGCGTTGCCCTGGAAGAGCGAGGGGGTGGAGAGCAATCAGCCGATCCGGCGGAAGATGAGGCTGGCGTTATGGCCGCCGAAGCCCAGGTTGTTGGACATGGCCGCCTTCACCAGTCCGCGTTGGGACATGTTGGCGGTGTAGTCCAGGTCACAGTCCGAGTCTGGCTCGGACAGGTTGATGGTGGGGGGGATGGCGCCCTCATAGACGGCCATGACGCTGATGGCGGCCTCCACGCCGCCCGCCGCGCCCAGCAGGTGGCCGGTCATGGACTTGGTGGAGGAGATCTTCACCGTCCTGGCGTGCTCGCCGAAGGCGAGCTTCATCGCCTCGGTCTCCAGTCGATCGTTCATGGGCGTGGAGGTGCCGTGGGCGTTGATGTAGGAGATGTCGGCGGGGGACATGCCCGCCTCGGTCAGCGCCTTGCCCATGGCCCTCGCTGCGCCCACTCCACCGGGGGCCGGCTGGGTGACATGGTGAGCGTCAGACGTGGCCCCGTAGCCTGCAAGCTCTGCCAGGGGGGTAACGCCCCGCCGCACGACGGAGGCCTCGGTCTCCAGGATCAGCACCCCGGAACCCTCGCCCATGACGAAGCCGTCACGGCCCGCATCGAAGGGGCGCGAGGCGCCCTGCGGGTCGTCGTTGCGCTTGGAGAGGGCCATGCAGGCGTTGAACCCCGCCACGGCCAGCGGGCAGATGGGGGCCTCGGTGCCCCCGGCGATGGCGATGTCGGCCTCGCCACGGCGGAGCATCGCGAAGGCGGTGCCGATGGCATCGGCACCGGAGGAGCAGGCCGTGACAGTGCATAGGTTGGGCCCCTGCGCACCGAACAGGATGGACACCTGGCCGGGGGCCATGTCCGCCAGCATCATGGGCACTAGGAACGGATTCACCCGCGTGGGGCCCTTCTCCGCCAACACCGCCCACTGCTCGGACATGGTGATGATGCCGCCGATGCCCGAACCCACCACCGATGCCACGCGGGTTGCGTCCACGCTCCCGTCCTGCAGGTTGAGCCCGGCCTGGGCCAGGGCCTGCGCGGTGGAGGCCACGGCGAACTGGGCGAAGCGGTCGAGCCTGCGCGCCTGCTTGCGGTCCACGTACAGTTCGGGGTCGAACCCCTCCACCTGCCCGGCGATGGTGGTCTCGAACCCACCCGTGTCGAAGGCGCTGATGGCGCGGATGCCGGAACGGCCCGCCAGCAGCCCCTCCCAGGTGGAGCGCACGTCCACCCCCAGAGGGGTGACCATGCCGATGCCGGTGACGAAGACGCGAGGTGCGGTGGGGGACGCCAAGGGAGCCTCCGGGTGCGCGCGCACGGGCGGGCGCCGGTTGAGTGGGAGGCATTCTAGAAGGGCGAGCGCGTGGGCGCCAACCGGGCAGGCGGGCTGGAACTCGTTGTCTAGGAGAGGCTCACGGGTCGCAGGAAGAGGCGCCCGTTGCGGTTCTCCAGGTATCCGGCGTGCTCCTCCAGCCCGTGGCTGAACACCAGCAACCAGCCGTCGGCCACGGCCTCGGCCAGCACCTCACGCTTGTGCTCCAGCGTCTCCTCGGGTTGGCGGTCCGCCGCAGAGATGCAGGCGAGCTGGAGGTGGTAGGGGGTGGGGACCAGGTCGCCCAGCAAGGCCACGCGCTCGCCGCCGTGGGTCACCAGCACAATCTGGTGCCCTTCGGTGGGCCCGCTGGCCCGGCGCACCTGCAGGCCGGGGATGATGGTCTCCTCCCCGTCCACCAGCACCAGCCGCTCCTTCTCCTGGAGGGGGAGGAAGTCGTCGGGATAGAACCCCTCGCTCTGGCGCTCGGTGGGAGCGGTCGCCTCCTCCAGCGCCTCGCGCTGGACGAAGTAGTCCGCCTTGGGGAAGGTGGGCACCACCTCTCCCCGCCGGTTGGCGCGCGTGGCCCCGCCGCAGTGCTCGAAGCTCAGGCTGGTCAGCACCACGCCATTGATGTCCTGGGGGCCCAGGTCGAAGGCTCGCAGGGCGTTGAGCAATTGGGAGGAGGCGATGCCGAAGGCGTCGCGCACCAGCGCCGAGTGCTTGCCCCCCACGCCGGTGTCCACCAGGTAGTTGCGCTCCCCGATGCGCACCAGCATGCAGTTGAGGCCCAGCTTCACCCGGTTGCGCCGGTCAGCGGGCATCCACTCCTGCCACTGCCCCTTGGGCACCTGACCGAAGAGCACGCCGCCGTCCTGCTTGAAGGCGCCGTCCGAAACGATATGGAGGGCAGTCCTGCCGTTCACGGAGGGAACCCCCAGGGTGAGGATGCGCGGCTGCTCCCGGCCCGCGGGTGCGGGAGGCTGGCCGCGTGAGGAGAACGCGGCTGTGAATCCGGCGGGGGCGATCCGCGCCAGCGCCCACACCCACCGGGACGGACGGCAGGGTAGAGGGCCCCCTAGGGGCTGTCAATGGTACCTCTGACCGATGCGCCCACGCGCGGGTTACGAGTAGGTAACACTTTCCCGCGCGGGGGGTAGAATGGCCCCGTTCCTCACAGCCAACGGGTAGGGGAGGGTGCCATGACCCGCGTCGTCGCCTTCGATCACATCGTCCTGCGCAGCCCGGACATCGAGCGTTCCCTTCGCTTCTACACCGAGGCCCTGGGCCTTGAGGCGCTGCGGGTGGCGGAGTGGCGCGCGGGGAAGAAGCGCTTCCCCTCGGTGCGCGTCACGGCGGACACCCTCATCGACTTCTTCCCCCAGGAGACGGCGGGCGCCGAGCCGGCCGCGCAGCGGCTGGACCACTACTGCATGGTGGTGCCGCCGGGGGAGCTGGACGCGGTGCTGGAGCAGGTGCGGGCCTTCGGCATCGAGCCGGGGCCGGTTCAGTCCCGTTGGGGCGCCCACGGGGACGGCTTCTCGTCCTACCTGACCACGCCCGAGGGAATGACCCTGGAACTGCGGCACTATCCGGGCTAGGGGTAGGAGACGAGGCCCTCGGCGATGATGTGGACGGGCTCGCGGCGCGGAACGGCGCGTGGGTCCTCCACGGTCTCGGCCAGCGATGCGCCGGGCGGCACCATGGGGAACACGTTCTCCTCCGGGCTCACGCGGCAGTCCAGCAGGTAGGGCCCTCGGTGCGCGGCGGCCATGGCCAGGGCGAAGCCCACCTCGTCCTTCTCGCTGACGCGGGCGGCGGGGATGCCATAGGCGCCTGCCAGGGCCACCAGGTCGGGCCCCGAGATGGAGACCGCCTTGTAGTGGTGGTCGTAGAACATCTCCTGCCACTGGCGCACCATGCCGGAGAAGCCGTTGTTGACGATGACGATCTTCACCGGCAGGTGCTCCTGGGCCACGGTGGCCAGTTCCTGGAGCGTCATCTGGAAGCCGGCATCACCGCACACCGCCCACACCATCGCGCCGGGGCGGCCCACCTGGGCGCCCAGGGCGGCGGGCAACTCGAAGCCCATCACCCCCAGCCCGCCCGAGGAGACGAAGCTGTTGGCCGTGGGCATGAACAGGTACTGGGCCGACCACATCTGGTGCTGGCCCACGCCCGTGACCACCACGGGGTTGGCCGAGTGCTCCACCATCTTGTTCAGCTCGCGCATCAAGTACTGGGGCGTGAGCACGTCGGTCTCCGGCACGTCGATGGAGGGGTGCTCGTTGTCCACCTCGTGCAGGCTCGCCACCCATGCGGAGCGGTCGCGCCGCTCCACGGCGGGAGCCAGGGCGGCGAGGGAGCGACGCAGGTCACCCACCAGCGCCAGGTCCGCCTTGACCGTCTTGCTCACCTGCGTGGAATCCACCTCCAGGTGCAGCACCCTGGCCTTGGGGCCGAAGGTGCCGGGGCGGCCGATGACCCGGTCGTCGAAGCGCATGCCGATGCCCACGATCAGGTCTGCCTCGGCGGTGGCCAGGTTGGCGGCGTACATGCCGTGCATGCCCAGCATGCCGAAGGCGAGCTCGTGGTGGCGGGGGAAGGCAGAGGTGCCGTGGAGGGTGTTGAGCACGGGCGCGCCGGTGGTCTCGGCCAGGGCGCGCAGTTCGTCCCACGCCTTGGCGATGTGGACGCCGCGCCCGGCGATGAGCAGCGGGCGCTGGGCCTCGTTGATCATGCGCGCGGCCTCGGCCACCTGCGCTGGGTCCAGGTGCGCGGGCTCCGCCTCGGAGGCGGGGCCGGGGTAGGTGAACTCCAGGGTGTCGGCCTGCACGTCTTTGGGCAGGTCTACCAGCACGGGGCCGGGGCGCCCCTCCCGGGCGATGCGGAACGCCTCACGCAGGGTGGGCCCGATGTCCGCCGTGTCCATGACGATGAACGCGTGCTTGGTGACCGGGCGCGCCATGGCGACGTTGTCCGTCTCCTGGAACGCCTCGGTGCCCAAGAAGGGGCGGGCCACCTGACCGGTGATAGCCACCAGGGGCACCGAGTCCATCTTGGCGGCGGCCAGGCCCGTGAGCAGGTTGGTGGCGCCGGGGCCGGAGGTGGCCACGCACACCCCCACGTTGCCGCTGATGCGCGCGTACGCCTCGGCCGCGTGCGCGGCGGCCTGCTCGTGCCGCACCAGCACGTGGCGCAGCTGCGGGTAGTGCCAGAGGGCATCGTAGAAGGGCAGGATCGCCCCGCCGGGGTAGCCGAAGACCACCTCCACCCCTTCGGCCAGCAGGGCCTCGCACACCGCCTTCGCGCCCGTCGTCTTCATATACGCCTCTGGGGAACGGAAAAGCCGCCCGCCGGGGCGGACGGCTCATCGTTGGATGGAGCAGGCCGTTGTCGGAACCACGGCCCTTCGACAATAGCACTCCGGGCCCCTCGCGCGCAACGCGCTCGCGTGCCTGTCAGGCGCGTTCCGAGGGGGCCCGTTTCCGCAGCGCGGGCACGGGGTCAGGGTCGAAGAAGAGGGATCGGTCGGTCGGATCCGGAGGCAGTGCATCGGTGGCATCGCGCACCCAGTAGGAGGCCTCCAGGGCTATCCCGTTCACCGGGTCGGTGAAGTAGATGGACTGGATGAACTGGTGGTCCACCACGCGCGTGACCTCCACACCGTTGGCCGCCAGGTGTTCCTGGAGCACTTCCAGCGCGGCCAGGTCCTCCACGTCGAAGGAGAGGTGGTCGAACTGCCAGCGCCCACGAGCGGGCATACCCGCAGGCTTGTGGAAGGGCTCCACCATGTCCGGCCACTCGAAGAAGGCCAGCGTGGCGCCGGGGCCGAGGCGGAAGAAGTAGTGCCGGTAGCGGTAGAGCCCCGGTGCGTTGCCGGTGGTGGCCACCACCTCCAGCCCGAGCACGTCACGGTAGAAGCGCACCGTGGCCTCCAGGTCCCCGGTGACCATGGCCAGGTGGTTGATGCCCCTGATGTTCATACGCATCTCCTTGCGGGAGCAACCATCATCCCACAGCCGGTTTGATGGCCGCCACCACCTCGGCGATACTGAGTGGCAGCAAGCGAGGAGCGTTCCCATGTCCTACTACATGGCCATGACCGTCCAGGGCGGTTTCGACGAGGTGATCGAGCGGGTGACCGCTGCGCTGAAGACCGAGGGTTTCGGCATCCTCACCCAGATCAACGTGCAGCAGACAATGAAGGAGAAGTTGGGCGTGGACTTCAGGCCCTACCGCATCCTGGGCGCGTGCAACCCGCCGTTCGCCCACCGGGCGCTCTCCACCGAGGAGCACATCGGCACCATGCTCCCGTGCAACGTCATCGTTCAGCAGCACCCCGACGGCGTCGAGGTTGCGGCCATCGACCCGGTGGCGTCCATGCAGGCGGTCCAGAACCCGGACCTCATCGCCATCGCCGGTGAGGTGAAGGAGAAGCTGGCCCGGGTCATCGCTTCGCTCTAGGCGGGCGGGACGCGCTTGGGCGGGCCCGCGGTAAGCATCATGGCGACGGAGGCCAACATCAGGCCGAACAGCAGCCAGATGCCGGGCCGGTAGGACCCGCCCGCAGCGTCGTACAGCATGCCCACGACGGGCGCGCCCAGCCCCAGCCCCAAAAGGTTGGCGGGCAGCAACACCCCCCAGATGGCCCCCAGGTGCGCCCGGCCGTAGTAGGCGGGCAGCAGGACGCTGCGCGCCACGGCGGCGGTGCCTGCGCCGGAGCCGATGAGTGCGGCCACCACGAACACCGATCCCGTGCTGGCCCACGTGAGCGCGGCCAGCATGGCCAGGGCATGGGTGGTCATGGCTGCTGCGGCCACCAGGCGGGGCACGGCCCTATCCAGCAGCGCCCCGGCGCCCAGCGCGGCGACGGCGTAGACCGCCGAGTCCAGCGCCAGAGCCCCGGCGATGAGCCCGGTGGGGTAGCCCAGCTCCTGCCAGAAGGCGGGCCGGTGCACCACGAACCCACCGGTGGCGAAGCTGGACACCAGGTAGGCGGCGGCCAGTTGCCAGAGCACCCTGCTGCGCAGCGCCTCCCGCACGGTCCACGAGGCCTCGTCCACCGGAGTAGGGGTGGTGACGGCCGCGGGCGTTGGGGCAACGGCGGCATCGCCGTCGGGGCGCAGGCCCATGTCCTCCGGGGTTCGCCGCAGCAGTGCGAACTGAAGGGGCACCGTCAGCGCCACCAGCAGCCCTGCTGAGACCGCGAACGCCCCGCGCCAGCCCCACGCGTCGATGAATCCCTGATGCACCAGGGAGAAGACCGCCCCGCCCACGGCGCCGCCGAAGGTGGTGACGGCGATGGCCTTGCCGCGCCTGCGCACGAACCACTTGGCGACCGGCACCGCCGTGAGCGCGTTCCCCGGCGCCGACAGCCCGGCCACTCCCAGCAGGGCGAACAGCACGTACAGCATCCACATGCGCGGTGCCTGGGAGATGGCGATGACGATGAGCGCGGAGAGCAGCCCAGTGGCGGGCACCAGGACGCGCGCACCGTACCGGTCGATGAGCCGCCCCAGGCTGATGGAGGAGAGGCCGGAACCCGCCAGACGCGCTGTCTGGAGCCAGCCGATGGCCCCGCGGGAGACACCCAGGTCTTGGCTCATGGGCAGGACGAAGAGGCCGAAGGTGAAGGAGACCGCGCCGTGGGAGCCCAGGTTGGCCAGCCACAGCACCGCCACCACCGTCCAGCCGTAGAAGAAGCGGGGTCTGCGCACGGAGGCTCCTGCGGGGGGCTGGCGCGCATCTTACACGCACCATCAGCGCCGGTTGACAGTCCCTTGCTGGCGGCCCACCATCTGCGTGCGCGGGCTGAGCCTGTGCCAGTCTTTGTGTTCGAGAGGCTTCGATGGAAGACATCATCACCATGGAAGACATGGCTGCCGTCTATGAGGTGACCGACGAGCTCGGCATCGACCGTGAGTCGCTGAACGTGGAGTTGGGCAAGGAGGACCCGGGTGGATGGGTCGTGGGCGACGGCGGCATGATGCGCCGCCAGGTGTTCGAGATAACCCTTCCGCGCACCACGCCCCTGTCCGAGTGGCTCCCTCGCCTGCGTGAGGGCCTGGCCGCCCTGCTCTAGCCCGCTACACGCCCTCAGGAGTGAGACGATGCGCACCACCACCCGCCTGCGCGAGTTGCTGTCCGGCCCCCGCACCCTGCTGGCCCCGTTCACCTACGACGGGTTCACCGCCCGAATCGCCGAGGAGGCGGGGTTCGAGGCGGTGTACATGTCGGGCTTCGGCACCTCCATGTCCAAGGGCATGCCCGACGTGGGGCTGCTGACTCAGACGGAGATGGTGGCCAACGCCGCGACCATCGCCGAGGCCGTGGAGGTGCCGGTGATCGCCGATGCCGACACGGGCTACGGCAACGCCATCAATGTGTGGCGGACGATACGCGCCTACGAGCGGGCGGGCGTGGCGGGCGTACACATCGAGGACCAGGTCGCGCCCAAGAAGTGCGGCTTCTTCGAGGGCAAGCAGGTCATCAGCCTGGAGGAGGCCGCCGCCAAGGTGCGCGCGGCGGTGGACGCGCGGCGCGACCCCGACTTCGTGGTCATCGCCCGCACCGACGCCCTGGCCGTGGCTGGATGGGACGAGACGGAGCGTCGCGCCCGCGCCTACCACGCGGCGGGGGCTGACCTGCTGTTCGTGGACGGGGTGCGCACCGAGGAGGACCTGGCCGAGTTCACCCGCCGCCTGGGTGACCTTCCGCTCCTGTACAACGGAGAGGTGGCCCCGGACAAGGTGGCGGCGCTGCCCGGCGTGCGCCTCCAGATCCACCGGGGGCCGGTGTTCTCGCTCTACCCGCTGATCAAGGAGATGATGGTGCAGCTGCGCGAGAATGGCCGGATCGCCGCACTGGAGCGGTGGGGCTCCGGCGGCCAACTGCGCATGGAGATCGCCAACGCCCTGGGACTGGCGCGCATCAGCGAGATGGAACGCCGGTACGCGGTGTAGGCTCTGCCCATGGACGTTCCCGAGGTTCTGGAGCGGTTCGCCTCCTATGCGAGCGGGGAGCGGCTGGACCCCGCCGAGGGTGCGCTGCTGATCGCGGCGCGCTTCGACCCGGCGGTGGACATCGACCACGAGCGCGGGTTGCTGGTCGCCATGGCGTTGGGGGTGCGCGAGCGCATGCCCCTGGAGGCGAGCCCCCTCGCCTCGGTGAACGTGCTGAACGAGTACCTGTTCGACGAGCTGGGCTTCACGGGCAACGAGGGCGACTACTACGACCCGGCCAACTCGCTGCTGCATGTGGTGCTGCGCCGTCGCCTGGGCATCCCCATCACGCTGGCGGTGGTGTACCTGGCGGTGGGGCGACGCAACGGCGTTCCCCTGGCCGGGGTGGGCATGCCGGGGCACTTCATGGTGCGCCACCAGGCCGAGCCCGACCTGTTCATCGACCCGTTCCACCGGGGCATCGTGCGCTCAGCCGCCGAGTGCCAGGAGCTGCTCAGGCGCATCGCGCCCCAGGTGCGGTGGGAGCCCTCGTTCCTCAACGCCGTGAGCGACCGGGGCATCGTGGCGCGCATGCTGCGCAACCTCTCGGCCATCTACGCGAAGCAGAACCGCCTCGCCGAGGCGGTGGGCACCCTCGACCTGCTGGTGCTGCTCCAACCGGATGAGCAGGGGCACCTGCGCGATAGGGGCATGCTGCACCAGCGCATGGGTGAGGACGCACGCGCGCTGGCGGACCTGGACGCCTACCTGAGTGGCGGCATTGAGCCGGCGGACGCCTGGTTCGTGCGGCGCATCGCCACGCAGATACGCGAGCGCCGCCTGCCCGGCCAGTAGGCCGCTAGGCCAGCGCGTCCGCCCCGGCCTGCGCCACCTGTTCGTCCACCTCCGGCGGCCCGCCACCCGCGGCGATGGCGCCGATGAACTCGCCGTTGCGCTTGAGGGGCACCGCGCCCTGCACCCAGGTGATGCGCCCCCCATACAGGCTGCTCACCGTCTCCTGCAGGCCCTTGGGGAAGCGCTCGGCGGCCACGCCCGAGGGGGTGCCGCGCGTGACGGCGGTCACCATGGCCTTGCCCCGCACCACGTCGGGGGTGAAGGGGTTGGTGCCGTCCATGCGGGCCAGGGCCACCAGCGAGGTCTGCACGTCCACCACGGCGATGGCCATGTTGAAGCCCAGTTCCTTGGACTTGGCGATGGCCGCCGCGATGGCCTTGTTGGCCTCCTCCAGCGTGACGGAGCTGACGTTGCTCATGGGTGCCTCCTGGCTAGAGCTGCGACTTGTACGGCTTGGGCTCGGGGAAGGTGGCGTTGCCGGGGGCGTGGGCGCGCTTCCACACCATGGCGGAGCGCTCGAACTCCACCACCACGGTGCCGTCCTGCTTGATGCCCAGCGTGCGCACGGTGATGATGCCGCGGGTGGGGTCGGAGGCGGACTCGCGCACGGCGATGACCTCCGACTGCGAGTAGAGCGTGTCACCCGCGAACACGGGGTTGGGCAGCCGTATCTTGTCCCAGCCCAGGGCGAACCCGTTCATGGTCAGGTCACGTACGCCCAGGCCCGTGACCACGGCGATGGTGAGGGCCGAATTCACCAGCGGCTTGCCCCATGGGGTGCCCGCCGAGTAGTGGTCGTTGAAGTGGATCTGGTTGTCGTTGTTGGTGAGCAACGTGAACCAGATGTTGTCCACCTCGGTGACGGTGCGGCCGATGGGCGCCCGGTAGATGTCACCCACGGTGAAGTCCTCCAGGTATCGCCCCTCCCAGCCCTGCTTGACGCTCATGCCTGCTCTCCTGTGTGTTGCTAGTCAGCGTCCCTGGCCCCGGCTCGCCAGCGCCAGCACGCGGCGCGCGCGGGCGATGACGGGCTCCTCCAGGAAAGCGCCCTTGTGGTTGATGGCCCCGGTGCCCCCGGCCACGGCTTCCTCGTAGGCGGCCAGCACCTCGCGGGCGTAGGCCACCTCATCGGGCGTGGGGTCGAAGGCCGCGTGGATCAGCGGCAGCTGGGCGGGGTGTATCGCCGCCTTGCCGGTGAAGCCGAGCCTGCGGGCTTGCGCGGCCTCGGCGGCGAAGCCGTTCAGGTCGTCGAGCCCCGGCCAGATCACGTCCACCGCCTGCACCCTCGCAGCCGCCGCCGCCGTGGCCACGGCGGCCCGCTGGTGGACCAGCGAGCGCGCCTCGTCCGTGCGCACCAGGGGCAGGCCCATCTCGCGGGAGAAGTCCTCGCCACCGAAGGAGACGGCCACGGTGCGCTCCAGCGCCGCCGCCAGGGGATAGGCGTTCACCACCCCCAGGGGGCTCTCCAGCAGGAACATGAGCCGCGTGCTGCCGGGCTGGAGCCCCGCGCGTCCCTCCGCCGCCGTAATGGCCGCGTCCGCCGCCTCCAGCTGGGCCACCGTCTCCACCTTGGGCAGCACCACCCCGTGGACGTGCAGCCCCAGCGCGCAGGCCAGGTCCTCCAGGAACAGCTCGCGGTGGTGAGGGTGGTTCAGACGCACCCAGCGCAGGGCCCCCCCCGGTGGGGGCGGGGCGCTCAGCAGGCCCTTGAGGACGCTGCGCGCCTCCGCCTTGGCGGCGGGGGGCACGGCGTCCTCCAAGTCGTAGATGATGGCATCTGCCTCCAGCCCCAGGGACTTGGCAACCATGTTGGCCCGCTGGCCCGGCACGTACAGCCAGGAGCGGATGGGGAGCGTGCTCGCCTCGCTCATGCCCCCACCTCCTGCTCACCGGCTACGGCTCCAGAGGCCAGCAGCCCAGCGATGCGCGTCCCGTCGTACCCCAGCACCCCCGCCAGCACCTCGGCGGTGTGCTGGCCCAGGGTGGGTGGCGAGGAGAAAGACTCCTCGCTGGCGAGGAAGCCGGAGAGTTTGATGGGGTTGCCGGGCATGCGGTAGGGGGTGCCGTTGGGGTGGGTCGTCTCCACCACCATGTGCCGTGCGGCCAGTTGCGGGTCGGCCAGGGCCTCCTCCACGGTGTTCACCGGCGCGAAGGCCAGGCCCACCCTCCCGAACGCTTCCATCCACGCGGCGCGCGGACGCGCCTTCAGGATGGCCGCCACGGCCTCGTTCACCGCCGCCCGCTCACGCAGACGCACGTCGCGGCTGCCCAGCCGTGGGTCGGACAGCCAGGCCAGGGTGGCGTCCAGTTCCGGCGGGAGGCCTACGTCCTGCAGCGCCTTGATGAACACCGGCCAATGGCTCGGTATCACCACCGCCATGAACAGGTAGCCGTCGGCGGTGGGGTAGGAGTTGTAGGGCACGTGCAGGGTGTGCTCATTGCCGGCGCGCTCGGACGGCAGGCCGGTCATCAGGTGCATGGTGGCGGTGTAGGAGAGCATGGAGATCTGCACGTCCAGCATGGAGATGTCCACGTGCTGCCCCTCACCGGTGCGCTCGCGTGCCGCCAGCGCCGCCAGCACGCCCACCGCACCCGCCATGCCGGAGCACAGGTCTCCGTAGATGGGCCCAGCGCGCATGGGCTCCCCGTCGGGCTCGCCGGTGATGCCCATCACCCCGGAGTAGGCCTGGATGCACGCGTCCAGCGCCGCCCTATCGCGGGCGGGGCCCGTGAGCCCGTACCCGGTGATGGAGCACATGATGACGCCCCGGTTCAGTGCCTTCAGGCGGGGGTAGTCGATGCCCAGGCGCTCGGTGACGCCGGGGCGGTAGTTCTCCACCACCACGTCCGCCCAGCGCACCAGGTCGTCGAACACCGCCTTCCCCTCCGGGTTGCGCAGGTCTATCACCACGCCCTTCTTGTTGCGCTGGAGGGTGAGGATGTGCGGGGACATGCCCCCCAGGGTGAAGGGCGAGTCCGCCGAGGCGAAGGCGCGCGCCGCCTCGCCGCCGGGCGGCTCCACCTTGATGACATGCGCGCCTAGGTCCGCCAGCAGCGAGGCGGTGTAGGGGCCGGAGATGACGGTGGTGAGGTCGATGACCTTCAGGTGGGCGAGGGGCTTCATGCGGGGCAGGGTCCTTTGCGTGGGTTACGGGGCGCGGTTCGCGACGGCGTACAGGCCACGGGGCGAGAGGCCGAGGAGCCGTTCCGCCAGGGCCTTGGCCCCCCAGGCGAGGCGGCGGGGCAGGGGGCCGGAGAGCGGCGGGTGGAGATAGCGGGCCTGCAGGCCGTTGGCCGCCATGATGGCGCGCAGCGTCCGCCAGGTGAAGTAGTTGATGTGCTCCTGGGGTATCCACAGGTAGCGCCGCCGGTAGAGCGAGGGGTAGAACCGGCGCACGTCGCGCAGGTTGGGCACCACCACCACCAGCGCGCCTCCGGGGGCCAGCATGTCCCTGAGCGCGGACAGCGCTCCTCCGGGGGCCACCAGGTGCTCCAGCACGTTGTCCATGAGGATCAGGTCGAAGGGCCCCTGGGGCTCGGCGCTGAACCCCTCCAGGTCGCTCAGCCGCACGGCCAGCCCCCGCGCCAGCGCCACCGAGGCGTACTCGCCGAAGGGCTCGATGCCCGTGTAGGCGATGCGCTCTCCGAACCGGCGCAGCAGCAGCAGCGCCAGGTCCCCACGCCCGGCGCCCACCTCCAGCATCCGCAGCGGCGCCTGGGGGGTGGGGCGCGCACGCTCCACCTTCGCCACCAGCCCCGCGTACAGGTAGGCGTGGCCGGGGCGAGTGGTATCCGCGTCCACCAGCGCCGGGTCGGCGGCGGGGAGCGTCTGCGCGTCGGTGACGGGGGGTGGAGCCAATGGGTCGGCCACGAACACCGTGCCGCAGGCCGCGCACCGGACCAGGTGGAACGCCTCGCCGCCCCCCTGCGCCTCCTGGTAGGGGCGCAGAACGTCCCCGTTGCAGGTGATGCAGGTGGCGCGCTGGATGCGGGTGCTCATGCGCGGGGCATTCTACCCCGCCCCGCGCGTTTGCGGGCGCGCGCTGGCGCGTGGCGTATGATGCCGGGGCTTCGCTGGCAGGCGAGGACACACGCGAGGGGGTGCCCGCATGACGACCGCCAACCCTGATGTGACCGGCGCGCTGGTCGCCCACGCACTGGAGGCGCGCTACGAGGCGCTCACCCCGAATGTGGTGGCGCAGACCAAGGCACTGCTGCTGGACTACCTGGGCGTCGCCTTCGGGGGCGTTGCCGTGGCAGAGTCGTCCGGCCCCATCACCGCCGGGGTGCTGGAGCTGGCGGATGGCGGCGCTGGCCAGGCGACGGTCATCGGCCGCTCGGAGCGCCTCCCGGCGCACTACGCCGCACTGCTGAACGCCACCTACGCCCACTCCATGGACTTCGACGACACGCACCGTGAGTCCGTCATCCACATCGGCACGCCGATGTTCGCCACGCTGCTGGCGCTGGGCGAGCGCGCCCACTCCGGCGGGCGCGACCTGCTGGCCGCCGCCGCCGCGGGCTACGACGTGACCGCGGCGATAGGCATGGCCCACGGCGGGGCCGTCCACGCCCACGGCTTCCACCCCACGGCCACCACCGGCATCTACGGCTGCACGGCGGCGGGCGCGCGCCTCTTGGGCCTCTCCGCCGAGCAGACGGCCAACGCCCTGGGGCTCAACGTCTCCCAGTCCGCTGGCTCGCTCCAGTTCCTGGTGAACGGGGCGTGGAACAAGCGCTTCCACGTGGGTCTGGCGGCGCACCACGCCGTCGTGGCCCTCACCATGGCCCGCCACGGCTATCTGGGCTCCACTGAGCCCATCGAGGGGCGCGATGGCTACCTGCGCCTGTACGCGGGCGACGCGGGCCTTGCCCCGCAGGTGCTCCGGCACCTGGGCGCACTGGGCGAGCGTCCCGCCGTGCTGGACACCGCCGTGAAGCCCTACCCCTCCTGCCGCTACACCCACCCGTCCATCGACGCCCTCACCGACCTGGCGCGCTCCGGGCAGGTGAAGGCGGAGGACGTGGAGTCGGTGAGCATCGAGCTCGGCCCCACGGGCTACGACCTGGTGGGCACCGCCCCGGAGCGCAAGCGCGCCCCCGTGGGCGTGGTGGACGGGCAGTTTTCCGTCTACTTCACCGCCGCAGCCACGCTGCTCACCGGTGGGTTCGGCTGGGACCGCTACGACCTGCTCACCGACCCGGCAGCCCGCGCGCTGGCGGAGCGGGTGTCCGTCACCAAGGTGGACTCCCTGGGCGCCAGCATGGAGACCCGCGTGCGGGTGGGCCTGCGTGGCGGGCAGACCATCGAGCGCACCGTGCCCTTCCCCAAGGGCGAGCCAGAGAACCCCCTCACCTGGGACGAACTGTCCGGCAAGTTCACCGAGTGGGCCTCCGGCGTGCTGGGCGCGGAGCGCGCGCAGCGCGTGGCCGACGCCGTCGCCACGCTGGAGGTCTGCACCGACGTGGGCGCGTTCGCAGCGCTCCTGCGGCCCTAGAGCAGACCCGCACCCCAAGGAGGCGCGCATGGCAGGACGGCTGGGCGGGCGGAGCATCGTCATCACCGGCGGCGCGTCGGGGCAGGGGCGGGTTGCCGCAGGCATCTTCGCCCGCGAGGGGGCCCGCCTGGTGCTTGCTGACGCCAGCCAGGAAGGGCTGGACGAGACGCTGGCGCAACTGCCCGCAGGCACCGACGTTGCCGTGAGCGTGGGCGACCTCACGACAGAGACCGCCAACGAGGCCATGATCGCCCTGGCCGTGGCCCGCAGCGGGCGGCTGGACGGCCTCTTCAACGCGGCGGGGCTGGTGCGCTTCTCCCCCCTGCACGAGTTGGCGCTGGACGAGTGGGAGTTCGTCATCTCCCACGAACTGACCATGACGTACCTGGCGTGCAAGCACGCGGTGCGCGCCATGCTGGCGGGCGGGCACGGTGGGAGCATCGTCAACATGTCCAGCAACAGTGGGTTCCACGCGGGCACCCCGCGTCACGCGGCCCACGCCGCCACCAAGGCGGGGGTGGCCGGGCTCACCAAGCAGATGGCGGTGGAGTACGGGCCGCAGGGCATCCGCACCAACGCCATCGCGCCGGGGTTTATCGTCTACGGCGAGGGGCAGCTGCGTATCCCGCGTCAGACCGCCCCGCACCCCCCGCACGGCATCCCCCTGGGCCGCCACGTCGCGCCTGAGGACACCGCCTACGCCGCGCTCTACCTGCTCAGCGACGAATCGTCCATGATGACCGGCCAGGTGCTCACCGTGGACGGCGGGAAGAGCGTGGGGTAGGCGAACGGCCCCCGGAGCGTACACCCCGGGGGCCGTTGTTCATCGTCGCCCGTTGGCAGCGCTGAGCCGCTACCCCGCGTCGTGCCCGGCGCTGGTGCCGGCGATCTTGCCGAAGACGGCCCCCGCCATGAGGCCGGAGCCGCCGGGGTAGTTGTGGTAGAAGAGCCCGCCCACGATCTCACCCGCGGCGTACAGGCCAGGGATGGGGGCGTCGGTAGTGTCCAGCACCTGCGCGCGGTTGTTGATGCGCAGGCCGCCGAAGGTGAACGTCACCCCGCAGGTGACGGCGTAGCCCACGTAGGGCGGGGCGTCCAGCGGCAGCGCCCAGTTGGACTTGGGCGGCTCGATGCCCTCGGTGTGCAACCCGTCCAGTTTGGTGGGGTTGTACTCGCCGGGCTGGCAGGCGGCGTTGTAGTCGGCCACGGTCTTCACCAGGCCCTTGGGGTCGATGTCCAGCATCTCGGCCAGCCCCTCGATGGTGTCCGACTCGGCCATGGTCACCTGGGGGATGCGGTACTCGTCGCGCAGCAGGTGGAGCGTCTTCTGGTCGAAGAGCTGGAAGGCCACGCGCTGGGGCTGGCCCAGGATGGCCCGCCCGTACTTGGCGTAGGTGTAGTTGCGAAAGTCCGCGCCCTCGTCCACGAAGCGGCGGCCGGTGTTGTTGACGATGAGCCCGAAGGGATAGGAGTGCTTCTGGTACAGGTCGGTGATGGCGCGGTTGCCGGTGGGCGGGGCGTTCAGGTCCCATGCGACGGCGTGGGCGCCGGAGTAGTGGCCGTAGGGCTGCGCGCCTACCTCCTCCGCCATGCGGTGCCCATCGCCGGTGTTGAAGCGCACGCCGCGCACCTTGGCCAGTTCCCAGCCGGGGCCCAGGTAGCGCGCGCGCATCTCAGGGTTGGCCTCGAAGCCGCCGCACGCCAGCACCACGGTCTTGGCGTTGATGTGGTAGAGCCGGTCGGGCCCCTTCACCTCGGCGCCGGTCACCTCGCCCTTCTCGCCGGTGAGCAGGTGGCGGGCGGTGGTGGAGTAGCGCACCTCGATGCCCTTGGCCGCGGCCATGTCGAAGAGCTGGTCGGCCAGGCCCTTGCCGCCGCCCACGGCCTCCAGTACCAGCCCGCCCCAGAAGCGGAACTTGCCGTCCACCTTGAACGCCTGGCGCGTCCAGGAGGGGACGAAGCGCATGCCCTGGGTGTAGAGCCACTGCATGGTGGGGAGCGACTGGCGCACCAGCAGGTCGGCCAGCTCTTGGTCGGAGAGGCCCTCGGTGACGCGCATCAGGTCGTCGAAGAACTTGGCGGTGGTGTAGGAGCCCACCTCCATCACCTCGCGCTCGGCCTCGGACAGGTCCGGCACCAGGGAGACGATGTCGTTCAGGTCCTTGAAGGCGAAGCGGATGTGACCGCCCGTGAAGTAGGTGTTGCCGCCGCGCTCGTGCTCGTCGGCCTTCTCCAGGGCGATGACGGACCGGCCCGCCTCGCGGGCGGCCAGGGCGGCGGAGAGGGCGGCGTTGCCCGCGCCGACCACCAGGACATCGGTGCTGACTTCCTGCATGGGGGAGGACTCCTCTGGGGCCAGTGGCCGTGATGTGCGCCGCCTAGGTTAGCAGGGCACGCGCGGGCGCGCGCTAGGTCGACTGCCAGCCGAAGCCGTCGTACAGCCCGCGCAGGTAGGCGATCTGCCCGGTGTGCTCGTTGAAGTCGATGCAGTTCACCAGAAGGGAGAGCCACGCGGGGCGCGACTCCCCGCCGGGCCGGGCGGGCGGGAGCAGACGGGCGAGGGAGTCCGGGGTGGCGGCGGTGAGCCGGCGCAAAGCGGCCTCGTGGGCGGCGGCGGCGTAAGCCAGCACCTCGGCGCGCGGGGCGCGGAAGGCGGCGGCCTGCTCGGGCGAATCGCCCCAGCCGCTGACCATCCCCTCCAGCCCCAGGCGCGCTGCCCAACCGCCTGTTTCCCATTCCTGGGGCTCGCCTGCCATGCGTGCGGTCTGGATGTCCTTCCAGCGCGCCAGGTGCCAGGCGAGCCACCCGGCGGTGTTGGCGGAGGGGCCTGGCTGGCGCCAGAGGGCCTCATCGCTCATGCCGTCCAGCGCCTCCTGCATGCGCTGGTGGGAGCGGGCCATCAGCTCGGCCAGGAACTGCGGCAGGGTGGGGCCGTCGGCGCTGTCGCTGGCGTGGGGCATGGGTCACCTCCGTGGCCCCCGCAGGGCAGGGCGGGGGACGTGGGCCGATGCTAGCGGGGCCGCTGGCCCACGGCAAACGTGCTTTGACAGGCGGACGGGGCGCGCGTATCGTCCCGCCGTCCGGCGCACGCCGGACGCATCGCGTACAGGGGAGGACGCATGGAGAAGCTGCGGCTGAGCATGATCTCCGCCACCAACGAGCGGGTGCACTCGCTGCTGACGGGGGAGACGCCCGTGGAGGGCGCCGAACTGGTGTGGACCAACTCCGACCCCTCGGAGACGTTCTGGCGCCAGCTCAAGTTCAACGAGTTCGAGGTCTTCGAGATGAGCTTCTCCTCGTTGCTCATCGCCAAGTCCCAGGGCTCGGACATGGTGGCGATCCCCGTGTTCCCCTCCCGGCGCTTCATGCACGCGCTGCTCTCGGTGAACGTGGACTCCGGCGTGGACAAGCCCAACGACCTGTACGGCAAGGCCATCGGCGTGGGCGAGTACCAGCAGACGGCCTCGCTGTGGACGCGCGGGGTGCTCCAGCACGACTTCGGCGTGGACCAGTTCAGCGTGGATTGGTGGATGGAGCGCTCCGAGGAGCTCTCCCACGGCGGGGCCACGGGCTTTACGCCGCCCAAGGGCATCAAGTTCCACCGCATCCCCACGGACAAGTCGCTGGCGACGATGCTGGTGAACGGGGAGATCGACGCGGCGCCCATCGCCCGCGCCTTCACCCGCGAGAAGAACGTCATCGACCGCTCCACCACGGTGCGCCCACCCGCCGACGCCTTCAAGAAGGTGAAGCCCCTCTTCCCCGACTTCATGGGGGAGGGCAAGCGCTTCTTCGACACCCACGGGTACATCCCGGCGAACCACTGCTACGCCATCCGGGGCGATGTGTACGCCAAGTACCCGTGGCTGGCGTTCAACCTGTTCGCGGCCTTCGTGCGGGCCAAGGAGCACTGGTACGAGCGCCTGTCATCGAAGGTGCCCACGGACCTGATCTTCGGCCCGCAGTACATGGCGCAGACCCGCTCCATGTTCGGGGCCGATCCCTTCCCCTACGGGGTGAGGGACAACGAGAGAATGATCCAGACCATGATTGACTTCTCCCACGAGCAGGGGCTCACCCCCCGCAAGCTCACGGTGGAGGAGCTGTTCGCACCGGCGACCCTGGACCTGTAGGGCAGGGCGTTCCCCGACGGTCATCAGCAGCCTGCGGGCTGTGAACACACAAAGGAAGGCAGACGATGTACGAAGGCAAGAAGGTCATCGACGTTCACGGCCACATGTCCACGCCGCCGGAGTTCCGCGGTACCGTGGCAAACATGGTTTCGCAGAACTACCCGCCCCACAACATGTCCATCTCCGACGAGCGGATGGAGTCGGCGCAGGGCCGCCACCTGGCGATGCTGGACGACCACTCCATCGACTACCAGCTGCTCTCGCCGCGCCCCATCGCCATGTGGCACTGGATGCGCCCGTTCATGCAGCACGCCTGGGCCGGGTTCGTGAACGACACCATCGCCCAGATCGTGCGCCTGCACCCCGACCGCTTCGGCGGCATCGCCCAGCTGCCCCAGTCGCGTGACGAGGACTCCTCCTACCTGGTGAGCGAGCTGGAGCGCTCCGTGAAGGAGCTGGGCTTCGTGGGCGCGCTGGTCAACCCCGACCCTGGCGCTGACAAGCAGACCCCGGGCATGAACGACAAGTACTGGTACCCGCTGTACGAGAAGGCGCAGGAGCTCAACGCGGTGCTGATGGTCCACCCGTCCATGAGCAACGACAAGCGCCTGGAGATCATCCCGGCCAACTACCAGATCAACAACGTGACCGAGGAGTACATCGCCATGCAGCTCCTCGAGCACGGGCGCGTGTTCGACGACTTCCCCAAGTTGAAGATCTTCGTCTGCCACGGCGGCGGTGCGCTGCACCGGTTCATCGAGAACGACTACCACCGTGGCCAGCGCGACCTGACCAAGAACCTCTACTTCGACTCCTGCGTGCTGGAGCGCGACCTGCTCGCGACGACCATCAAGCAGAAGACGCCGCTGCGCATGCTCTTCGGCACCGAGGCCCCCGGCTCGGGTGGTGCGGTGCGGCCGGAGAACAACCGGCCCTCCGACGACCTGGTTCCGATCATCGCGGAGATGGACTTCCTCTCGAAGCAGCAGAAGCACGCCATCTTCCACGACAACGCTTACGAGGCGATGCCGCTGCTCACCCCCAAGATGGTGGGCGAGTAGCACCGCTCCTCCGGCGACGACGCACCCAGGCGGGGGGGGCCTCAGGGCCGCCCCCGCTGCGTTGCCCGCGGCCCCGGCGCGCCGTATCCTCCGCCTCCATGCACCAGACCCCCGGCCTCTCCAACGCCCTCTTCGCCGACCAGTACGAGCTGACCATGGCCCAGGCCTACTGGCAGGCGGGGCGCACGGGCCCGGCGACGTTCTCCCTCTTCTTCCGCAACTACGGGCCCGACCGGGCGTATGCCGTCGTGGCGGGGCTGGAGGAGGCGCTGGACTACCTGGAGGCGCTGGCCTTCACCGATGCGGACATCGCCTACCTGCGCGGCACCGGCCTGTTCCAGGATGCCTTCTGTGAGTTCCTGCGCGGCGTGCGGTTCACGGGGAGCGTGCGCGCCATGGCGGAGGGGGAGATCGCCTTCGCCGATGAGCCGGTGCTGGAGGTGGAGGGGCCCATCATCGAGGCCCAGCTGGTCGAGACGTTTCTGATGAACACGCTGAACGTCCACTCCGTGCTGGCCACCAAGGCCTCGCGGGTGGTGCATGCGGCGGCGGGGCGGGCGGCCGTGGAGTTCGCAGCGCGCCGCACCCAGGGTCAGGACGCCGCCGACCGGTTGGCGCGCGCGAGTTACATCGCCGGGTTCGCCGCCACCTCCAACGTGCTGGCCGCCGCGCGCTACGGCATCCCTCCAGCAGGAACCATGGCGCACTCGTTCATCATGTCCTTCCCCTCGGAGCGCGAGGCGTTCATGGCCTACGCCGCCTCGTTCCCCGACACCGCCACACTGCTGGTGGATACCTACGACACGGTTCACGGCGTGAGCAACGCCATCGAGGCGGCGCGCTGGTTGCGCGAGCGGGGCCACGCCCTGCGGGCGGTGCGCCTCGACTCCGGCGACCTGGACGCGCTCTCGCGGCAGGCCCGCAAGATGCTGGATGGGGCGGGCTTTCCCGAGGTGACGGTGTTCGCCTCCGGCGGGCTCGACGAGTTCTCGGTGCAATCGCTGGTGCAGGCGGGAGCCCCCATCGGTGGGTTCGGCGTGGGCACCAAGCTGGGCGTGGCGGCTGATGCGCCGTGGATAGACTGGGCCTACAAGCTGGTGGCCCACGATGGGCAGCCAGCGCTCAAGCTCTCCACGGGCAAGGCAACGCTGCCCGGGCCCAAGCAGGTGTACCGGCGTGCGGGGTTCGGTGGCGATACCATCGCCCTGACTCACGAGAGTGCGCCCGCGGGCGCGAGGCCGCTGCTGGCTGAGGTGTTGCGGGGCGGTCGGCGCACCGGCCCCCAGGAGCCGTTGGTCGCCATGCGCGAGCGCTTCGCCGCTAACTTCTCTGCACTGCCCGCCGCGCACCGAGCGCTGCGCAACCCGGCGCGCTACCCGGTGGCGCACTCCGCGGCGTTGGACGCGCTGGCCGCCCAGGTCACCCAGCAGGTGCGCGAGCAGGAACTGGGGGAGTAGGGGTTACTCCCCGGAGGCCCCATCCTCAGCGAGGATGGCCGAGGCCTCCACCAGCCCCGCGCCCGACCCCGCCATCAGGTGCAGGGCGCGCTGCCCATCGCCGGGCTCCACGTCCACCGCGCCCACCGCGTCCACCAGGACGTAGGTCTCGAAGTCCCGGTCCACCGCATCCACCACGGTGTTCAGCACGCAGTAGTCGGTGGCGAGGCCCCCCACGAACACGCGCGTCACACCGGAGGCCCGTAGCCGCTCCTCCAGGTCCGAGTCCACGAAGCCGGAGTAGGCGTCCTTGGTGGGGTCGGTGCCCTTGCGGACGATGAGCGCACCCTCGGGTAGCGCGAAGGCGGGGTGGAATTGCGCGCCGGGGGTGTCCTGAACGCAGTGCTCCGGCCACGGCCCGCGCTGGGCCCTGAACGAGGCGTGCTCGGCGGGGTGCCAGTCTTGGGTGGCGAAGACGTGCGCGCCGTGGGCGGCGAAGTGGGCGGCAACGCCCGTCAGCGTCTCGGCCACCTGCGCACCGGTGGGGACGGCCAGCGCGCCGCCGGGGCAGAAATCGTTCTGCACGTCCACGATGATCAGTCCGTCGTGCTCACCGATGGGCATCACTCACGCTCCGTTCCATGCTGCGCTCCATCGAACCACCCTCAAGCGGCCCCCTCTAGCCCGAAGGCCTTCGCCAGCAGTTCCAGGGAGCGGATGCGGTCCTGGAGCCGGTAGGTGATGGTGACGATGCCGATATCCGTGGTGCCGTACCGTTCGGCGGTCTCCACCAGCTCAGCCTTGACCGTGGCCGGGTCGCCGGTGTGGAAGCCAGCCACGAACTGGTCGGCGAAGGCCCTGGCCTGCTCGTTCAGTTCGGCTCCAGAGGCCTCTTCAGGCGGCACCAACCCCTCCACGTGGGCTGCACCCTGGGCCTCCAGCATGCGCCGGGCGCGGTTGTAGTCGCGGGACGAGGCGATGAACCGCGCCTCCTCGGTGGTGGGCGCGCACACCACCTGCACCGTCACGTTGAGCCGGGGCTCCGGGCACAGATCGGAGGGCCGGAAATTGCGCCGGTACAGGTCGGCGACGGCGGGGCCGTGCTTGCCGGTGTTGCCGAAGAAGTCGGCGAAAGCGAAGGGCAGGCCGAGGTAGGCGGCGAGCTGGGCCGAGTAGTCGGAGGAGCCCAGCAGCCACACCTCGGGCGCGGTGTCCGGCTGTGGGCCGGGCGCCACCTTCACCTTGGCGAAGGGGTGGTCGGGCTGCAGCGCGTTGTGCAGGTAGCCCACCAGGTCAGCCACCATCTGCGGGAAGCGCTCGATGTCGATGGGCGGGCGAGGGCTGGAGAGCGCCGCCGCCGTGAGCTGGTCGGAACCCGGCGCACGCCCGATCCCGAGGTCCACCCGACCAGGGTAGAAGGCGTCCAGCATGCGGAACTGCTCGGCCACCTTCAGGGGGGCGTAGTGGGAGAGCATCACCCCGCCGGAGCCCACGCGGATGCGCTGGGTGTTGGCCAGTATCTGGCCGATGAGGATCTCCGGGCTCGACCCGGCGTGGGTGCCGGTGTTGTGGTGCTCGGCCACCCAGTAGCGCGCGTAGCCGAGCCGCTCGGCGGCCTGGGCCGCGGCGATGGTCTCACGCAGCGCCTCGGCGGGCGTGCCGCCCCGGCGCATGGGGGACTGGTCGGTGATGGAAAGGGTGTACGCACTCATGGGCCACACACTACCGCAATCTCGCCACCAGCGCCGCGCTGACCGTGGCGCCCGCCCATAACAGCCCAGCAGCCGCGAACACGGCACCGTAGCCGCCCGCATCGTACGCAACGCCCATCACCAGCGGCCCGCCGTAGATGGCCGCGTTGTTGAAGGGCTGGAGCGCTCCGGAGATGGCCCCGTAGTGAGTGCGGCCGAACACGTCAGGGGCGAACACCTGCCACAGGACGAAGAAGCCGTTGAGCGCGAGGCCCAGATAGGCCATGCCCAGCACCGCCGAGGCGGCATCGTGGGCCCAGAACAGCACCCAGACGGCGGAGGTGACCCAGATGCAGGTGGTGACGAAGGGGATGCGCGCGCCCCGGCGCTCCGCCCACCAGCCCCAGGCGAAGGCCACGCTCATGCTCAGCAACGCGTAGACGCTGAAGGAGGCGGAGGCCGCCCGCACCGGCACGCCCTGCTCCACGAAGAAGGGCTGCAGGTTGGGGATGAGCCCGCGCACCCCCGCCGTGCCCAGGGTGATGGCCCCCACCAGCAGCCAGAAGGTGGGCGTTGCCAGGGCCTGGCGGCGGGTGAAGGCCGGTTCATCCGGGCTCGTGGCGGTGGGGGAGGGGAGGCGCGGGGCCTCGGCCGCAAGGCCCAGGTCCTCCGGCTGGCGCGCCACCAGGAGGGAGCCGGGACCCAGGATGGCCAGGGCGATGAGGCCCATCACCCACCAGGCATCGCGCCAGCCCACGGCCTCCACCAGCGCCTGGATGGCGGCGGGGAAGAGCAGGGGCCCCAGGCTGGTGCCGGAGGCGATGACGGCGATGGCGCGCCCCCTCCTGCGCACGAACCACTTGGGGATGACGGAGCGGATGGTGAATAGGCCGTAGCGCCCCAGTCCGCCCACCACACCAAACCAGGCGTAGTAGGCCCACAACCCCTCCACCCACCGCAGGGCCAGCAGGGAGCAGGAGAAGGTGAGGGCGCCGGTGAGGAACCAGGCCAGGGGGCCGTGGCGCCGGTCCAGCAGAGGGCCGGTCAGAGGCCCCGCGACCCCGGCCACCACCGCGCCGATGGCCAGGGGCAGGAAGAAGGCGGCGCGGCTCCAGCCCAGCTCCTCCTGCATGGGGGTGACGAACACGCCCAAACCCCAGGAGGTGACGCCGGAGATGAACGCGCCCCCCAGCGCGGCAAGGGCGACGATGAGCCAGCCGTAGGAGAAGGGGAGGTGGCGGGCAATGGCGGCGCGCATAGGGGGGATTCTAGCGCGCTCTCCCCCGCCCGCTGCGCGGGCTCGACGGAAGGGGGGCTCCCCCTTCGGCGCGCTAGGCGCGCCTACCCCCGTCCCCGCGTGCCTTCGGCCCGCTCGATAGGGGGCCTGCTACCCCTGTGCCCGCTTCCTGACACGTGAGCCCAGGTATCGCCGTAGCCCCTCGCGATACAATGCCACCAAACAGCAACGGGCGAGGGCGATGATGCGGTTCACCAAGCTGCAGGGCGCGGGCAACGACTACGTCTACGTGGACGGCACACAGGGAGAGCGCGACTGGCCATCCCTGGCGGTGCGCGTCGCCGACCGGCACTTCGGCATCGGCGGCGATGGGCTCATCGTCGCCGCCCCGTCCTCTGTGGCCGACATCCGCATGCGCATGTACAACGCCGACGGCTCCGAGGGCGAGATGTGCGGCAATGGCATCCGCTGCCTCACCAAGTTCGCCGTGGAGCGGGGCCTTGCCAGTCTGCACGGAGGGAGCCTGGCGGTGGAGACGGGCGCGGGGGTGAAGACCATCACCCCGGTGCTGGACGGCGGGCGCATCGTGGGCGCGGTGGTGGACATGGGCGCGCCGGTGCTGCGCGCCGTGGACGTCCCCATCGACCCGGCGCGCCTGGGAGGCTCTGACCTGTCGGCGTTGGACGAGGCGGTGCTGGCGGCCAGCGGCGTGGGCCCCGCCCAGGTGGTCTTCGACGCGGCGGCGGAGGTGGACGGGACGTCCTTCCGCCTCACGGGGGTGTCCATGGGCAACCCCCACGTGACGGCGTTCCTGGACGAGCCCGTGGCCGGTGTGGACCTGGCGCACCTGGGCCCGCTGATGGAGCACCACCCGGCGTTCCCTCGGCGCATCAACTTCCACATCGCCAACGTGGCCTCGCGCACGCGCCTGGTCACCCGCACCTGGGAGCGCGGCTCCGGGCAGACGCTCGCGTGCGGCACCGGTGCCTGCGCCATGGTGGTCGCGGCGCGCCTGCACGGGTGGGTGGAGGAGCGCGTCACGGTGGCGGTGCCGGGCGGCGAGCTCACCATCACCTGGCCCGGCCACGGCTCCGTGCTCATGGAGGGCGACGCCGTGGAGGTCTTCTCCGGCGAGCTGCCGGACTAGCGACGGACTTTCGCCCGCAGGCCCGCTCCCGTAGAATCGCACCGCTCCCGCCTGCACGACCCGGCAGGGCAGGGGGCGGCACTTCCCCACGCTTCGGAGGCTTCATGGAACTGGCGAACCGGCTCGACAAACTCCCCCCGTACCTCTTCCTGGAGATCAGCCGGAGGATCGCGGAGAAGCGCGCCAAGGGCGTGGACGTGGTCTCCTTCGGCATCGGCGACCCGGACATCCCCACGCCGCCGCACATCCTGGAGGCGCTCAAGAGCACCGCCGAGGATGCGCCCAACCACCGCTACCCGGAGTCCGACGGCCTCCCTGCGCTGCGCAAAAGCATCGCGGACTGGTACCAGCGCCGCTTCGGCGTCGAGCTGACCGACAAGGAGGTGGTGCCGCTGATCGGGGCCAAGGAGGGCATCGGCCACATGGCGCTGTGCCTGATAGACCCCGGCGACATCGCCCTGGTGCCGGACCCGGCCTACCCGGTGTACGCGGTGGGCACTATGTTCGCGGGGGGCACCTCCTACCTGATGCCCCTGTCCGAGGAGCGCGGGTGGCTGCCGGACCTGTCGGCGATCCCCGAGGACATCGCCCGAAAGGCGAAGGTCATGTGGCTCAACTACCCCAACAACCCTACGGGGGGCCTGGCGACGGAGGCGTTCTTCGAAGAGGTGGTTGCTTTCGCGAAGAAGTACGACATCCCGGTCTGCCACGATGCGGCCTACTCCGAGGTGACCTTCGACGGCTACGTGGCGCCCTCGTTCCTCCAGACCCCCGGCGCCAAGGACGTGGGCATCGAGTTCCACTCCCTCTCCAAGACCTACAACATGACCGGCTGGCGCGTGGGCATGGCCGTGGGTAACGCCCAGCTCATCGACGCGCTGGTGCGGGTCAAGTCCAACCTGGACTCCGGCATCCCGCAGGCCATCCAGTACATGGGCATCGAGGCGCTGGAGAAGACCACCGACGAGTGGCTCCACGCCAACAACGAGATCTACCGGCGCCGGCGCGACCGCATGGTCGAGGTGCTGCGCGGCATCGGCCTCACGGTGAACAAGCCGGTCTCCGGCCTGTATGTGTGGGCGCGCTGCCCCGACGGGTGGACCAGCGCCGCGCTGGCCACCGAGCTGCTGGACAAGCATGCCGTGGTGGTGACCCCCGGCCGTGGCTACGGTGAGGCGGGCGAGGGGTACATCCGCCTCTCGCTCACCACGCCCGACGAGCGCGTGGAGGAGGGCCTCAAGCGCCTCGAGGGCTGGCGGCTTCCCTCCAAGCCCAAGGCCTAGGGCAGGGGACGTCTCCATCTCCAAACACGCGCGCAGCGGCGTCGAGACCCAGGCCAGGCCCGAGCAGGCCGTGCTGGTGGGCGTTGCTCTCAAGGGGCAGCGCTCGCCGTGGAGCATGGCCGACTCACTGGCGGAGCTCGCCCAACTGGCCGCGACGGCGGGCGCCGAGGTGGTGGGCACCGTCACCCAGCAGCTGGAGCGCTTCTCCCACACCTACGTGGGCTCCGGCAAGCTGGAGGAGCTGCTGGTGCTCCAGGAGGCGCTGGGCTTCACCACGCTGATCTGCGACGACGAGCTCACGCCCACCCAGCAGCGCAACCTGGAGCGCGCCTTCAAGGAGCGGGTGAAGGTCATCGACCGCACCGCGCTTATCCTGGACGTATTCGCCCGCCACGCTCGCACCCGAGAGGGGCGGCTGCAGGTGGAATTGGCCCAGGCCGAGTACCTGCTCCCGCGCCTTGCGGGCCAATGGAGCCATTTGGAGCGCCTGGGCGGTGGCATCGGCACACGCGGCCCCGGTGAGTCGCAGATCGAGACCGACCGGCGGCTCATCGGCCAGCGCATCCACCGCATGAAGCAGGAGCTTGAGCGCGTGCGGGCCCAACGGGCGCAGCACCGGGCGCAGCGCCGGCGCATGCGCATGGCGGTGGTGGCGCTGGTGGGCTACACCAACGCGGGCAAGTCGTCGCTGCTCAACGCGCTCACCCAGGCGGGGGTGCTGGCCCGCGACCAACTCTTCTCAACCCTCGACCCCACCACGCGCCGGGTCCACATGCCCGGCGGCGAGCCGGTGCTGTTCACCGACACCGTGGGGTTCATCCAGAAGCTCCCCACGGCGTTGGTTGCGGCCTTCCGGGCCACGCTGGAGGAGATTGGCGAGGCCGACGTGCTGCTGCATGTGGTGGATATCGGCCATCCCAATGCACCAGAACACGTGGAGGTGGTGGAGTCCATCCTGGCAGACTTGGGGTTGGAGACGAAGCCGCGTGTGCTGGCCCTGAACAAGGCCGACCTGCTGGACCCGGACGTGGACCGCAGTTTCCTGGCCTCGGTGGGTGGCGCGACGGCGGTGCTGACATCAGCGGCCACCGGCCTGGGCTTAGACGAGTTGCGGGAAGCCATCGCCACGGTGTTGGCCCACGCGGGCGCCGGAGCCGGACCTGCGACCAGCGGCTGAACCTTACACTTGGATCGATGGTGCGTGCCCCCATGGACGAGTTCTTCGAACTGCCCGCCAAGCCCTTCTTCTCCTGCGATGCCGACGGCTTCTCGGTGGTGGATGGCCAGCAGATGCGCAACACGCTGGACATCCTGTCCATCGAACCCGCGCTCAAGCTGCGCGTCGGTCCGGGGAACGTGTTCGAGCATCGCCCGCGTAAGATCGTCTCCTCAGACGGACGCATCGTCGAGGTGGCGTGCGAGGACGAGGTGACGGTGGTGCTGGACTTCGAGGAGATGCGCGCGCGCAAGTCCGCCCCCGACGGCGAGTTCTGGTACATGGGCGGCATCGAGGACGGCAACGACGCCAAGGGATGGCTTCCGGCGCGTTGACGCACAGAGGGGTCTGGCGGGCCCACGCGGCTCTCAGGCCGTCTCAATGGCCCAGAGGGGCCTGCGAGGGCCCTCCACGACAGGGGCTTCCCCAGACCGGGCTGGTGGCAGGAGCCAGAGTTCGGCTCATTCGCAAGCCTGAGTGTCAAACGCACTATTGTTGTTATGTTAACTATAACGGGGAATTCACGCGGCGGATGTCTACGGGCCGCCCCCTGCCGCTGGCGCGTGGGTCCCTGGGGTAGAATGAACGAGGAGGCGCTTCGCCCGACGGCAGGCGCCTCACTTTTTCTCCTGCGGGTGTGCGCCGATGCGAGTGATCTTCCGTTGGCTCCTGGCCCTCCAGCTGTTGCTGGTGGTGCTGGCGGCCTGTGCACACGCCACCCACCAGCCGGTGCTCACCGAGGCCGAGGACGTGGTGCGCCGCTTGGAGGACGATTACGTAGACCAGACCAAGCTCGACCCGCAGGCGCTGAACGATGCGGCCATCAGGGGCATCATCGACTCGCTGGACGACCCGTACACCTCCTACCTGTCCACTCAGCAGTACCAGGACTTCACCGCCAGCCTGCGCGGGGCCGACGCGGACTTCGAGGGCATCGGCGCGGAGCTGACGGTGCGCGATGGCCGTGTGATGGTGCTCGGCCCGCTGCCGGACTCTCCCGCTGTGCGCGCCGGCATCCGTCCGGGGGACTTCATCGTTGCGGTGGATGGGGTGTCCACCGAGGGCGAATCGCTGCTGGAGGTGGTGGCGCGCGTGCGTGGGCCCAAGGGCACCACGGTGGTGCTGCGGCTTCAACGCGCTGGTTCGGTGGCGCCCGTGGAGATCAGCGTGGTGCGCGATACGATCCACCTCACCTCGGTGAGCAGGCGCATCCAGGCGGAGGACATCGGCTACGTCGGACTGGATGGGTTCAACGAGCAGACCGCCGCTGGGCTGCGGGAGGCCATCACGCAGCTGCGGGCCGCCGGTGCCAAGGGGCTGATACTGGATCTGCGCTCCAACACCGGGGGCCTGGTGGACGCGGCCATCGCGGTGGTGAGTGAGTTCATCCGCGAGGGCAACGTGTTCCTCTGGCGACACGCCGACGGCACCGAGGAGCCCTACCCCGTCACCGGCGAGGGAACGGCCTACGACCTGCCCCTGGTGGTGCTGGTCAACGGCTACTCTGCCTCGGCCTCGGAGATCACCGCGGGCGCGCTCCAGGACCACGGCCGGGCGGTGCTCATCGGCACCACCACCTACGGCAAGGGCTCTGTGAACCTGCTGGAGGAGCTGGACTCGGGCGCGGGGCTGTACGTCACCACCGCGCGCTGGCTCACCCCCTCCGGCCATCTGATTGAGGGCCAGGGGCTGGAGCCGGACATCGCCGTGGACGCCTCGGGCCTGAGCCCCGCGCTGGTGCGCATCGGCGGGCTCACCGCCGATCTGTGCGCCGCGTACGACGAGGACGCTGCGGACCTGCTCGACGTACCCGCGCTCACCGGGGCGCTGGACGAGCTGTGCGGGCTGGGCGAGGTGGCTCCGGCTGGGCCCGAAGGCGACCCGCAGTTGGACGCGGCCATCGAGCAACTCCGGCTCGAGCTGGGGGGCTAGCCTTGGCCAAGAAGGGTAAGAAGCCGGAGGCTGGCAAGCCCGCCGACCAGGGGCCACGCATCGTCACCGTGGCCGACAACCGTCGCGCACGCTTCGATTACGACATCCTGGAGCGCGTGGAGGCGGGCATCGCCCTCACGGGCACCGAGATCAAGTCGGTGCGCGCCGGGCGCGTGAACCTGCGCGATGCCTATGCCGTGGTGCGCGACGGCCAGGCCTGGCTCATGAACCAGCACATCGCTTCCTGGGAGTCCGGCGGGCCGTGGAACCACGAGCCGCTGCGCACCCGGCGCCTGCTGATGCACAAGGAGCAGATCATCAAGCTGGCGCGCCAGGCTGGGCAGAAGGGCCTGACCATCGTACCCCTGCGCATGTACCTCAAGGGCCACCACGCCAAGGTGGAGTTGGGGTTGGCCAAGGGGCGACGCCAGTACGACAAGCGCAAGGCGATACAGCAGCGCGAAACCGACCGTGAGATCGGGCGGGCCATACGCCAGTCCCTTTAGATTTTCTGTGTTAACAGTATCTGTGGGGCAGTTCATAGACCAAAATACCGAAACGTTCCTGAAGAATCCTCCGGAGGGCATCCCTTCCCCTGATGTGGTATACTTGCTCTATCACTCTGAGGGGGATGCGTGGTTTCGACAGGGGATCAGCTGGGCAGGATTGCAGGCCGAGTTCACCGCCCACTCGATAAAAAGGTGGTGAAAAAGTAACTGGCGAGCGCGAACTCGCTCTGGCTGCGTAACCAATCGTAGTCACGTCCCGGTCGCCACTCCCGGCGGCGGCTGGAGGCGATATACAGTCGGGATGCTGCGGTGCCCGATACCGCTGGGGCCCGCCTAAGACACCGCGGGAGGCTTCCGGAGAGTCCGCCGGTGGACGCTTCGGACGTGTCGACAAAGCACCGGACAAGCCTGTAGTACATCCGCGCTTGGTGTCTCTTGGACGGGGAGTTCGACTCTCCCCCATCTCCACCAAGAACACAGAGCAGCCCCCAGGGCCGAAGACCTTGGGGGCTGCGTTCGTCACAGGGGAGCCCCTCCCCTGCCCTGCGCGAGCCGTGGGGGAAGCTGGGGCGTAGTACAAGAGCTGAGACGTTGAGCATGCAGAGCACGAAGGAGATGAGCCGATCGCAACGCTGAAGCAGACCACCGACAGTTCCGCCAAGCCCGCCGCCTGCACCGCATCGCCCACGGGAGCGCACCACTGGGTGCTGGGCATGCCCTCGGCCAACGTGGAGGCCACCTGCAAGCACTGCGGTGCCGAGCGTGAGTTCCACCCCTACGAGCAGGAGCGCCGCGGCTTCAACGGCAGCGTCAAGAAGTAGGACGCACGCCCACAGAGACGGACGAAGAGAGGCCCCGCCAACCCGCGGGGCCTCTTCGATTGCAAACCATCTCCTTCTGGAGCGGGCCGCTGGGGCTCCAATCCACGAACACCACGAGGCGCTCCCCTTTCGGAGCGCTTCTCATTATCGCCTGCACCTGCACCTGCACCTGCACCTGCGCCTCGCCGGCGCGACGCGCCCATGCGCCTAGAGGTGCGGCTGCATCCGGATAAACACCACCCCGGAGCGCGGGTCCGCGTAGTGGACGGTCAGGTCGAACCCAGAGAAGTCCTGCCCCTGCGCGCTGGGCAGGAGCTCGACCTGCTCCCGGACCTCTCCGAGGGAAGAGGCCTCGGTGAGACCCGTGTCCCGGATGTACCAGTAGGAGGCGATGAGGTCATACCCCCGTTCCCAGGCCAGCTGGGGCAGCACCCCTCGTTCGAACGCGGCTGAAGCCTCGTGGTCCAGCGCCAGGCCGATACCCGATAGAGCCGGGAGCCCGGAGGCATAGGCGATGATGCCGTCGTCGTACTCTAGGAGCCGTGGGCGCTCCCCCACCTCGCGCCACTCGGCGCTGACCCGCTTGACCGCATCGTACGCCTGGGCGAACCCCTGCCCCTCCGTGCCCGTGTGGAACACCTGCGTGAAGTAGAGCAGGTCTGCGGCCAAGAGCAGGGCTATCACCAGCGCCAGGCCTGCAGGATGGGCGGGCAGCACCCGGGCGGCGCGCCGGGCCATCGGCCATCGTCGTATGGCCCACGCGCCTAGCCCTGGGGCATGGCGCACCACGATGAGCGAGACGGTCATGAAGGAGATGGGGTAGTACCAGTGCCCCTCGCCCCACAGCGGCACGAACAGGCCGTTGAAGGCCCCCAGGAACATGGTGAAGAGGCAGGCCGTTACGAGCCAGCGGTCGGCTGACCCCAGGCTCCCCCGCGCGCCAGCAAACCGGACGACCAGGTAGGCCAGAGCGACGGCTGGTGGGGCCAGGAGTTGGATGTAGCGGTAGTGGAGACGCCAGTTCACCTCGTAGCCGGGGTCCAGGGCGCCGACCACCAGGCGGCCCATGTCGCGGATACCCGCGTAGGGGTTGGGGAAGGTGGTCTTGGCCGCACCGCTCACGGGCAACGCCTCGCCCGCGTAGAGTAGGTTCACCAGCAGGTAGAGGGCGACCACCGCTATGGGCACCACGACCACCGGCCAGACCGCCCGCAGCTGCTCCAGCGCCCGGCGCACCGTGAAGGCCCGCTGGGCCCACCAGTGCATTACCAGGAGTGCGGGGAGCAGGAAGATAGCGTCCAGCCGCGCTAGGATCGTCAGCGCGAGGACCGCCCCCACCACTCCCTGGCGCCGCTTCTTCGAGGGGATGCCGGTGCGGGTGAGCACTAGGAGCCCGCTGAAGCCCAGCAGCAGGAACGCGGACTCCATGCCGTTGGTGAAGCTCCACAGCGTGCCGTAGGTGGGGCGTGTCCAGGCGAGCAGCGACGCCATGGCCCCCACCGGGAGGAGCAGGAAGAGGAGGGGCACGGCCCCACCACCACGTCGCAGCAGGTGCCAGGTGAGGGTGACAGCCCCGGCGATCGCCAGCAGGCACACCAGCACGATGGCAGGAAGGACGCTCTCGTCCCCAAGTCCCAGGCCGTCAGCCAGGCGGTAGAGACCACCGAGGAAGCATTGCCAGAGGGGGTGGAAGCCGTTGGTGGCGTGCTCTCCGTCGAAGGACGGCACGCCGCCGGCCGCGAAGTTGCGGGCGACGGTGGTGTAGTAGAAGGCGTCGGCGGCGAAGTAGGAGAAGACACGGCGCCAGCCGTTGATGAGCAGGTCGGCCACCACCGGCCCACAAAGCATGGCCAGGGTGAGCGCGAGGATGGCGCCGTCACGCAGACGGGGCCTGTTCACTCGGGACTCGCCGCTCACGGTGCCACCGTCAGGACGCCGTCGGCCCGGGCGGCTTCGATACGCCCAGCGCATCCGGGTGTGCTCGCCCCGGCCCACGCTGCCGCCGCGGACCCGGTGCACGCGGCAACGGCGGGGTGCAGCCAGGGGGAACGCTGGAGCGCTGGCAGGGAGAGAAAGCGGATCATGTCAGCGCCTCATCCGCTTGGCGATGGACTCGGGGAGGATGCGCACCAAGGCCATGACGGGCGCCCAGAACCACGGGAAGAAGTGGACCTCGCCCCCCCGGTACGCCCAGCGCAGGCACGCCGCGGCCAGCGCGTCGGGGCTGGCCGTCCGCCGCAGGCCCAGCGACCAGGTCATGCCCGTGTCGATGAACCCCGGCTTGACGGTGACCACGCGCACCCCGTGGGCGAACAGGTGCGCCCGCAGCCCCTGCAGGTAGGCGTGCAGCCCCGCCTTGGTGGACCCGTAGACGTAGTTCTTGCGCCGCCCGCGCTCACCGGCCGTGGAGCCGAGGGCGACGATGCGCCCCGTGCCCTGCGCCTCCAGCACCGGGCGCAGGTGCGCCAGCACCGACACCGCGCCCACGTAGTTCACCATCATCGTCTCGCGTGCCAGTGAGAAGTCCTGGTCCATGGCGTCCTGGCTGGGCATCAGCCCGAAGGCGATGAAGACGCTCAACGGGCCGTGGGCGCCGTCGCGGCAGGCCGTCACGAACCCCTGATGGGTCTCCAGGGCCGCCGCGTCGAAGGGCTCGACGCGCACCCTCGCGCCCGTGCGCACCGTGATATCGGCGCCGGTGCGCTCCAGGTCCTGCGTATCGCGCCCGGCCAGCACCACATCATGCCCGGCCTGCGCCGCCGCATGGGCGAAGGCCCGCGCGATGGGTGACCCGGCGCCCAGCACCAGCCACGTCTCACTCACCATCTGCCTATCCTCAGCCGCCGGTCCTGATCCGACGACATCCGGTGCTCTGGGTCGACCCGCTCGATCACGTCCCGGAACCGATCCAATCCCGGGTACATAGTAGCGAAGCTGCGAGGGTCGAGCGTCTCGTCCTTCGCGAGGTAGACCCGACCACCATGATGAACGGTGATGCCGGCGAGGGTCTGCATCAGTGCGTCAGCTCGGCGGCTGCGGCGGATGTCGATGGCCAGGGTGAAGCCAGGGATCGGGAACGCCAGGTAGCCACCGCTCCCCTGCCCCAGCGTCTTGAGCACATTGAGGAAGGAGCCATCACCAGAGGCGCTCACCGCGTCCAGAAGCGCACGCAGCCCCGTTGGGGCCTCAGCGTCCGGGAGCACGCACTGGAACTGGTAGAAGCCTCTCTTTCCGTACATGCGGTTCCAGTGCCCGATGGCGTCGAGGGGAAAGAAGTAACGGTCCACCGGCGCCAGGTAGGTGCGCGGGGAGCGCGGGGCCGAACGCAGGTAGATGGCGTTGAAGGCCCGCATGGAGAAGGGATTCAGCACCCAGCCGGGCAGATCGAACGGCACCTGAGGCCGGCGCGCCGGGCGCGCGAGGCCGACGGGCTCCGCAATGAACGCTCCCGTGCGCAGTATCCCCCGGCCCAGGTTGCTCCCGCGGGCCAGTCCGTCCAGCCAGCCCACGGAGTAGGCGGCACTGGTGCGGGCCTCGCGTAGCGCCTCGATGAACCCGTCCAGGTCACTGATGCGCTGCTCACGCACCCGCACGTGGGCGGAGGGGACGCGGAGCAGTTGGAGGCAGGCCCGCAGGATGATGCCGGTGAGGCCCACGCCGCCGCAGGTCGACGCGAAGAGTTCGGGGTCAGACTCCCGGTCCACCCGCTGCACCTTGCCGGAGGGGAGGAGCAGGTCGAGCCAGCGCACGTGGGCGCCCATGCTCCCCACGGCGTCGTGGTTCTTCCCGTGGATATCGTTGGCGATCGCCCCTCCCACGCTGACGTAGGCGGTGCCGGGGCACACTGGGGGGAGCAGGCCGTGGGGCATGCACAGGTCGATCAGGTCACGGAAGAGCACGCCCGCCTCACAGACCACGCTGGCTGTTTCCACGTCCAGGGCCAGCACACGGTTCAGCCGCTCCGTCAGCACCACGAACCCACCCTGGTTGAGGGCCGCATCGCCATAGCTGCGTCCCGCCCCGCGCGCCGTGATGGTGCCGCCTGTCGAGCCGTGGAGCGCCGCGACCATCTCGCGCTCCCGCTCCGGGCGGCCCACCTGGGCCTCGACGCGGTGGGTGTGCCCCCACCCCTCTAGTTCCATGCGACGCCAGATGCTCATGCGCCCACGGCTCCCCGCCCGTGGAGGCTGCCGCGCCCGGCGCTGCGCAGGGCAGCGGGCGCCGCCAGCAGGCCCAGGCCGACGGCGAACCAGAGGGTGCTGATCCGGATGATGGCGGTGGCCGCGATGGCGGTCGCCAGGTCGACTCCGCTGGTGACCAGCAGGGCCACCATAACGGCCTCCGTCCCGCCCAGCCCGCCGGGCAGCATGGCCAGGGCACCAGCCAGCATGCCGAAGGTGAAGATGAACAGCGCGAGGGGGACGCTCACGTCCGCACCGAGGCTGGCGAGCAGCCACGCGAAGGCGAGCGACTCCGCCATCCAACCGGCCAAGGCCAGGGGGAGGGTCGAGAGGAACACAGGCCCGAAGCCCGCGAGGCTCATGCGCCTCACGCCGCGCCGGGCGCGGACGAACAGGCGGGGACGCGTGCCCACCACCCGGTACGTCGCGCCCACCAGAGCATGCCCGATGCGGGGTTGGAACAGGAGGAGGGCGAGCGCACCCACCGCTGTCACGGCCAGGGCCATCCCCACCACGGTGCTGCCGGTGGCAGCGGCCACACCGGTCAGCGCGATGAGCAGGATGGTCACCAGGTCGCTCAGCCGATCCGCGATGAGGACGGGGATGGTCTGCAGGTACCCCGCTCCGCTCCTGCGGCGTATGAGCCACAGACGCAGCGCTTCTCCGGCTTTGGCGGGAGTGGCGGTGAGCGCGAAACCGGCGATGAAGAAAAGGACGGCGGGGCCCATGGGTATGCGTACCCCGGCGTGACGGGAGAAGAGGTGCCAGCGCAGAGCGCGCAGAGCGTAGTTGGCGGCGGACAGGCCCAGCAGGCCGGTCACCAGCGGCAGGGTCAGTTGGGAGAAGGCTCGCGCGCCTTCGTGCCGGTCAAGGGCGAACGCCCCGGCGGCCATGACCGCGGCGAACAGCAGGAACGATACGGTGATGGTACGTAGGGGAAGGGTGAGCGAGCCGCGCTCCTCAGGCATAGATCCGCCATGCGAACACGCCCGCCCAGGCAAGCATGGTCGAAACCATGAACCGGTCAGTGAGCGCGATGCGAGTGGGTGAGCCCGATCGTTCCTCCACCATGGTCACCTGCAGGTAGCGCAGGATACCCATCAGCACGAAGGGTGCGGTGTAGTAGAGCCGGTCGTCACCGAGCCGGGCGGCGACCCCGGCGTCGGTGGTGTAGATGAGGTAGGCGACCATCAGCGCGCCCAGCACCGCGGTGACGGATGCGTCAAGGAAGCCCTTGGTGTAGCCGCGCAGGCTGGACCGGTGTGCGTCGTCCATGCCGGTGACCAGGTCGTCGCGCCGCTTGCCCAGGGCGATGAACAGGGTGAGCAGGCCGGTCATGATGATGATCCACGCGCTGGGCTCGATGTCGATCAGCACCGCACCAGCCTGCACGCGCAGAACGAACCCCAGCGAGATGATGAACACATCCACGATGGACACCCGCTTGAGCCGGAGCGAGTAGGCCAGGCTCACCGCCACATAGAAGCCGAGTATGATGAGGAACTCGGTGGAGAGGGTGACGCCGATGAGCACCCCACTCGCGGCCGCCAGCACCAGCGCGACCAGCCCCAGCGGCACCGGGAGGGCACCAGAGGCCAGCGCGCGGTGGCGCTTGCGCGGGTGGAGCCGGTCGGCCTCCCGGTCCATGAGATCATTGAAGATGTAGGTGGCGCTGGCCACCAGGCTGAATGAGACTGCACCCAGGCTGACCCGCCCCAACCCCTCCGGCGTCAGCGCATCGGGAGTGAAGAACAGCGCAGCGAAGACGAACCCGTTCTTTGCCCATTGCGAAGAGCGCAGCGCCGTGAGGGCCACGACCCACCGAGGGAGCGAGGCCCGCTCGATCGACCTGAACGGTGTTCGCACGTGATTCGGCTCCCCGGTAGACTGCGGGACACCCGTCAAAGATACCGGATGGGTTGGCCCCGAGCCCCGGGGTTGAGCAACGCGATTCAACGTTTCGGGAGAGGAGGGAGTACTGGACACCTCGCACCGGGGCCGGCTGGTGGCCGCTTTCGATTTCGATGGCACCCTCACCTACTCCGACTCCCTCTCCCCCTTCCTGCGCGCGCTTGCTGGCTCGCTCCGGTTCGGTGCGGGCACCATCCGCCTTGCCCCCGCCATGGGGCGCTTCCTGCGTTCCGGTTGCAGGGATCGTCAGGGGGCCAAGGAGGCGGTGCTCGGCCGATTCCTCTCCGGTGTTCCCTGCGCGCGCGCCCAGGCGGCTGCTGAACTGTACGCAGCGGGCACCGTGGACCGGCTGCTCAACCCCCATGCTCTTCGCGCGCTGCGCCGGCACCAAGCGCAGGGGCACCGGGTTGTCATCATTTCCTCCTGCCTGGAGCTCTACCTGCTCCCGCTGGGGGAACGTTTGGGGGTGGACGGTGTCTTGGGGACGCGGCTGGAAGAGAAAGAAGGCCGCCTCACCGGGCGCATCGCGGGAGCCGATTGCATCGGCGAGGAGAAGGCGGTGCGCCTGCGGGCCTGGCTGACGCAGCACGGCGGTCACCTGCTGGCAGCCTACGGCGATAGCGCGGGAGACCGTCAGCTCCTGGCCATGGCGGATGAGCCGTCGTTCCGCCCGTTCCGGGGGCGCTGGTTCCGCCCGGCAGGCCTGGCTCGCTGGCTCTGGGCCCTGGTGGGCTAGTACCCCCACCATCGCCTTGAACGCCCCCTTTGCCTGCACCCGCATCCACCTGCCCGCCAGCGCCGTCTGCCACGCTGACGATTGCGCCGCTTCGCGCCCGGGTGTATCAAGGTGCGCAGCGGGGCGGGTTCGCGCTTCAAGGAGGCAGGCATGGTGTTCGGACTGCGGCGATCGAAGCGGGGCAACTATTCCGAGGCCGAGTGGGCAGCACGTGTTGACCTGGCCGCGGCCTACCGGCTCACCCATCTGTTCGGCATGACCGACCTGAACTACAACCACATCACCGCGCGCGTGCCCGGCACCGAGGACCAGTTCCTCATCAACGAATTCGGCCTGGGCTACGACGAGGTGCGCGCCTCCAACCTGGTGAAGATAGACCTGCAGGGCAACGTGCTGGAACCCGGAGAGCACCGCATCAACTTCCCCGGCTACGTCATCCACTCAGCCGTCCACGGCGCTCGTCACGATGTGGGCTGCGTCATGCACACCCACACCCTCTGCGGCATGGCGGTCTCGGCCTTGGAAGAGGGCCTCACGCCCCTCCAGCAGGACGCTTTCCAGTTCCACGACCGGATCGCCTACCACGCCTTCGAGGGCCAGGCCACCAACCTGGACGAGCGGGAACGGCTGGTGACGGACCTGGGCGAGAAGAACGCCATGATCCTCAAGAACCACGGCCTGCTCACCATGGGCGCCACCGTGCCCCAGGCGTGGGTGGCCATGTGGCAGCTGGAGCGCGCGTGCCAGGTGCAGGTGCTGGCCCGTTCAACAGGCGAGCCCGTTCACCTGCCGCCGCCCGCCGTGATGGAGAAGGCCTCGTCGGCGCGCAACCTGCGCTACCAGTCCGTGGAGTGGGGGTGGCTGCTGCGCACGCTGGACCGGCTCGACCCCTCCTATAAAGATTAAGGCGCTGGTTGACACCTCCCCTGCCCCGCCGTAGGCTCGTCCCCCCGATGGCGAACCGGATCTGCTGTAACTGTTGCTGTGTGAACCCGCTCGAGGAGCAGGGCTAGCCCCACACGCGCAGATACAGCGGCCCAGGCCGCGGAACCTGAAGGCAGACTGCTCCGGCAGCCTGCCTTTTTTGTTGCCATCGCATACCGGCCCAACCCGACCTCGAAGCACGAGAAGGAGAAACGACATGAGCTTCCGTATCAACGACACCGCACCCGACTTCAAGGCCAAGACCAGCGAGGGTGAGATTTAGTTCCACCAGTGGCTCGGGGATTCCTGGGCGATGCTCTTCTCGCACCCCAAGGGCTTCACCCCCATCTGCGCCACGGAGCTCTCGCACGTGGCCCGGATCAAGCCGGAGTTCGACAAGCGCGGGGTGAAGGTCATCGGCCTGAGCGTGGACAAGGTGGCCGACCACGAGCGCTGGGCCCAGGACATCGCGGACCTGGCGGGCACGCCGCTCAACTTCCTCATTATCGCTGACGACGACCTAGCGGTGGCCAAGGCCTACGACATGCTCCCCGCCGACGCGGGTGCCAGCTCCGAGGGGCGCACCGCCGCTGACAACCAGACGGTCCGCACCGTCTACCTGATCGGCCCGGACAAGAAGGTGAAGATGTCCATGACCTACCCCATGAGCACGGGGCGCAACTTCGACGAGTTGATGCGGGTCATCGACTCCGCCCAGCTGACCGCCGTGAACAAGGTGGGCACCCCCGCCAACTGGCGCAAGGGCGACAAGGTCGTGATCCTGCCCGCCGTGGACAACGAGGCAGCAAAGCAACTCTTCCCCCAGGGCTGGGAGACGGTGAAGCCCTACCTGCGTAAGGTGGACGACCCCAGCGCGGGTAAGTAGGCGCTTGCGGGCGAGGAGCGGCCCGTCTAACGGGCCGCTCCCTATTCGCGCTATCATGTTCGCGCCGTCCGCTGGAGCGGGCGAGAGGAGGCGCGTCATGCCCACCGAGCCGTTGCGTATCCACGTGGAGGCCCAGGCGGCCAAGCCCAACTTCCGCTACGACATCATGCAGCCCTTCGTGCAGGGGCGAGCACCGGTGGAGGGGGTGGAGTTCACCTTCGCCGGGGCCATGGAGACGGCGGGGCAGATGGAGAACCCCCGGTTCAAGAACGGGGACTTCGGCCTGCTGGACACCAATATCGGCGACGTGCTCCCCGCCATCGATAACGGCTGGGACATGGTGGCGCTGCCCATCCTCATCAAGCGCAAGCCCATCTACAACCTCATCTGGGTGCGGGCCGACCGGGGCATCGAGACACCCAAGGACCTGGAAGGCAAGACGTGGGCCACCTCCATGTGGGGTGTGGTGACCACCTACGCGCGGGGCATGCTCGCACGCTTCCACGACGTGGACATCAGCACCTTCAAGTGGATCGCCAACGTGGACGGCCCCTGGCCGCTGCACAAGCCCGTGGACGTGGAGTACCGCACCGACGGCAAGCCCCAGTGGAAGCGCCTCCTGGACGGTGAGGTTGACGCCTGTTCGGGCGACATCATCGATCCGGACGCCTGGGATGTCCTGGAGGGCAGCCCGAACATCGTCAAGCGCCTCTTCCCCAACTATCGGCAGATGCACCGTGACCTGCGCAAAGAGCACGGGTTCGTCACGCCCACCCACATCATGGTCATGGGTGGCAAGCTGCACCGCGCCAACCCCGGCCTCTCCCGGCGCATCTACGATGCCTTCGAGCGCTCCCGCGAGATCGCCATCAACGACGCGCGCGGCGACGGCTCCTCCTACAACCTGGTGCTGGACGCGCGTGAGCTGTTCCGTGACCAGCGGGCGGAGCTGGGCGATGTGTGGAACCACGGAGTCGCCGCCAACCGGGAGCTGTGGGAACTGACCTTCGACATGTACGCGGAGCAGGGGCAGACCAGCCGGCGCTACTCGCTGGAGGAGGTCTTCCCCGCCGACACGCTGGACACCTAGCGGGAGCCCGTCACCCCACCAGCGCCGCCAGTTTGTCCAATGACTGGTTCCAACCCATGCCCGCTCGTTCGTCGGCGACCTGTTCCGGGGTGAACCCGCTTTGGCGGACTGTTAGTGCCGTGCGCCCGCCGCTCTGCGCGAATGTGATGGCCACCAACGTCTGCATCAACTCCTCTACCGGCATGCCGTAGTGGGAGGGGGGCACCGGGTTCCCGTGTTCATCGCATGGCTGGTCGGTGAACACCAGCTGCTCGTGGGGAGTGACCTCCTGGAGGAGCCCGCCGATCCACATGCGGAAGCCGTTGGGCGCGGCCATGCAGCAGATGCGCTCGCCGCCCACGCGCAGGTCCATGCGGCACTCCGGGACGCTGAACCCCTGGGGCCCGTACCAACGCGCGAACTCCTCGGGGACGGTCCAGGCCCGCCAGAGGGCCTTTGCCGGTGCGTCGAAGATGCGCTCGATGACGATCTCCCCGGTGTGCTGCTCACTCATCGCTGCCTCCTGGGCGGGCCTCGCCGCCGATGCTCTTGAGATAGTCATCGAGCGTATCGAGGCTCCCTTCCCAGAACGCCCGGTAGCGCTCCAGGTAACCGGCAAGTTCCCGCAGGGGTTCCGCCCGCAGACGGCAGGGACGCCACTGCGCTCGCCTGCCCTGTTCGACCAGCCCCGCGTGCTCCAGCACCCGCAGGTGCTTCGAGACGGCGGGCTGGGAGATGGAGAAGGGCTCCGCGAGTTCGCCCACCGTCGCTTCCCCCGCCGACAGGCGCGCCAGCATGGCCCGGCGCGTCGGGTCGGCCAGTGCGGAGAGGGTGCGCGAGAGTTGGTCGGCGGGCACGTGAGACCCCTGGTAATCAACCTGAAGGTTATAAATAGCCTGCGCACACGATTGTCAACCCATCCGCTCTCGATTGCGCCCCACGGACGGGCGCTTTACCATCGGCCCGCCGCATCCCCGCGAACGGAGCCTGTCATGAGCGAACTGGACCTGCTGGATAGGACCTACTACGCGGTGATGAGCTCGTTCGTCGAGACCGGCCGCGCGCCGCACTACACGGAGCTCGCCTCCACGCTGGGCGTGCCGCTGGAGCAGGCGCGTGGCCTGCTGCACGAGTTGGTCGAGTCCGGCCTGCCGGGGTGGATGGAGCCGGGGCAGGACGTGCTGGTCTCCCTGGCCCCCTTCTCCTCACTGCCCAACGCCTATCGGGTGAGCATCGACGGCAACCAGCGCTGGTTCGCCCAGTGAGGGCTCGAAGCGCTGGCCGTGTGCTGGCTCTTCCCCGGTAAGACCGTCCACATCGACACCGCGTGCTTGTGCTGTGGCGAGCCGATCCACGTCGCGGTGCGCGACGGTGAGTCGGTCGAGCAGGAGCCCGCGACGATCGTGGGCTACGCAGACTCCGAGCTGGGCACGCCGGGCGACTTCGCCTACAAGTGAGCGCGCATGAACCTCTTCAGGTCTGAAGAGCACGCACGCCGGTGGGAGGGGTTCGACCCCGCCTTCGAGAAGAACCTTTTGCCGCTGGCCACCTGGCTCAAGCGCTTCGGCGGAGAGCGATTCAGGGCCCGCTCCAGCCCCCAGTACATGACGCGCCGGGCGAGGGGCGACTTCAAAGCCGTTTAGGAGGCCTGCCATGACCAGCCCCAACGCACCCCGGATGCTCACCAACGATGTGCCGCTGACGGAGTTGACCGGTGAGCAGCTGCGCGCTCGCGTGGCCCGTGCGCAGCTCTACCTGCTCCAGGCGCAGCCGGTGGCCGATGCGTCCGCGCCAACCCCGGCGCAGGAGCACGCACTGCTGGCGCACCTGTACCAGTTGGAACAGCAGGGGCGCCTGTATGGCTATGGCCCGCTGGGGCATGGGGGTGAGGGGCCCATGGCCAACGTCCCGGCGCTGGGCATCATCGCTGCCTCCTCTCTGGTTGACGCCGAGGCCACGGCAGCCGCCGATCCCTACGTCCAGGCACGCCTGCGAACGGTGAGCGTGCGCCCGCACACCATGAACGAGGGCGTCGCCTGCTACGTGGGTCGTGCGCTCTCGCGCCGGTTGGAGGCCTCGGGCGCGCGCTTCAGCCCCAACCCTGGCCAGGTGAGCCTCACGCGCGATGAACTGGCGGGGCGGGCGGTGGGCGCGCGGCTCATGCTGGTGGACCTGGAGCCGACGAACACGCCGCGGCCCAAGGAGGACGCGCAGACGGGCCTCGACCACTTCGTATGGCTGCGGAGCAACGAGATGGCGGCCCGCCTCATGTCCTGCGGGCCCCTGGAGCCACTCGCACCGCTGGCCCCCGGCATCTGGGGCGGCGGGCTTGGCGTGTTCGCCGTGAGCGCGCAGGAGGCCGCGCGCATCGCGGCCGAGGAGCCCAGCGGGAAGATGGGCTACCGCACCGTCTCTGCGCGGCCCTGGACGCTGGAGGTGGGCGTCGCCGCGCCCATCGCCGCCGGGCTCGCCGCGGTGAGCACCCTGCCCTAGCGATGGCTAGGCGGTGTGCGCGCCCCTATTGACCGTGCCCTTCAGCAGGGCCGCGATACCGTCACGCAGCACGCTGCCGTAGCGAGCGATCTCCTCGATGTCCGAGTCGTGGCCCAGCCTCCCCCACCCCTCCTGGTCGTTGTGGATTAGGTGGTTGGCGGCGGGGTCGCGCACCAGGTTCATGGGCTCGCCGCCCTCGGCGACGATGCGCATCTGCTCCTCCAGCATCTGCCGGAAGAGGATGAGCCCCCGGTCTGACTCGCCCAGCATCTCGAGCGAGCGGTCAACGATGGGCCCCTGGAGCACCCAGGCCGTGCTGTCCTGGGCCATGGTGTCGTCGCCGCGCAAGCGCCCGTCGGGGTGGGCGAGCGTCACGTGGTGATACGGCACGCTGGTCTGCCCGGGCACGTCAACATCGTCAGGGAACCAGTAGCTGGTCAGTTCCACGTGCCAGGTGCGTTCATCGTCCATGGGGACGCGGAACTGCATGAAGTAGCGCCCGCCGCCGCCGCCCTGAAGCACGTTGGGGAAGAGGAGCGGGTGCCCCACCGACCACTTGGGGTCCTGCCGAGTGCTGGAGCCGTACACGCGCCGCTTGATGATGCCGCGCTCGAACCGGTCGAACCCGATCTCCCTGTGCCGCCCGTACTCCGCCAACGCCTCGGCCAGCGGGTCACGGTGCCCGCGCAATCGCGCCTCGTGCGCGCCGAACACACCGTGCAGCCACTCCAGGTGCACCGGGTCCACGGAGTTCTCCTGGCACTGGAGCCACGAGCATGGCAGTTCGGTGATGAACAGCTCGCGCCACACCCGCTCCGGTTGGGCCAGCATGTCGTAGTTGGGCAGCAGCGGGGCGGGCTCAGGGCCCATGTAGGTGAACAGCAGTCCGCCCAACGTCTGCACCGGGTAGGCCCGGACCCCCGTCTTCTCCTTGAAGCGCCCGTCCGGATGGACGGTCTCCTCGAAGGGTTGCTCGGTGCACGTGCCTGCCTCGTCGAACAGCCAGCCGTGGTACATGCAGCGCAGGCCCGCCTGCTCCGGGATGCCGTAGGAGAGGTCCACGCGCCGGTGCGGGCAGTAGCGGTCGATGAGCCCGTAGGTGCCCGAAGCGTCACGATAGGCCACCAGCTCCTCGCCCAACAGCGTGACGGCCTTGGTTGGTCGCGCGTCAAGCTCGCCCACGGCGGCGAAGGGGTGCCAGTAGCGGCGCAGCAACTCGCCCATGGGCGTGCCGGGGCCCACCTGGGTGAGTCGGCGGTTCTGCTCGGACGTCAGCATCGTGCGCTCCCTGGCCCTGGTGCGGGCGCCCTCACTATAGGCCAGCGGCGCGCGCCGAGCCACGGCGCTAGAATGCAGCAACCCTTCAGAGGAGAGCGCCATGAGTGAGTACATCCCCAGCCCCAAGGAGTGGGTCTCCACCCAGGTGGAGCGCTATGAGGCGAGCAACGGCGCGGAGGCGAACACCCTGCGCGATACCGGGCTGCCCGTCATCATCGTCACCAACCGGGGCAATCGGACCGGCGCGGTTCGCAAGACACCGCTGATGCGGGTGAAGGACGGCAAGTCCTACGTGCTGGTGGCCTCCCAGGGAGGCGCCCCCAAGCACCCGGTCTGGTACCACAACCTGAAGGCCGACCCCAGCGTCGAGATACGCGATAAGGCCGAGGTGCGCGCCTACCGGGTGCGCGAGGTGCCCCAGGGCCCGGAGCGCCAGCGGCTGTGGGAGGTCGCCGTGAAGGCCTACCCGCCCTATGCCGAGTACCAGACCCGCACCGAGCGCCTCATCCCGGTGTTCCTGGCCGAACCCGTCGCTTGACCCTCCGGCACCCCGCCCGCGTTGACGAAAATCGTATTTTTACCTTTTGCATCCGCAACGTTCACCGTTCCTTAACGCATGCCACCCAGTACCCGGCTATTGTTGTCTGTGCCGGGGGGAACGCTGTGGGGACAGCACCCAACCGGTAGACCAGTCAGCCTGGGGGGGATGACATGGTGACGCTCAACGCTTCTCTGCGTTCTGACGATGTATTCGCAGCACTGCTGGAGAGGGCCGCCGATGAGGCGGTGGGGCGCGCCGGTGTCGTCCTCTTCTCCGACGACGAGATCTTCCGCGCCGGTTGCGCGCTGGCCCTGCGGGGCTCCGAGCGGCTGACGGTGGCTCACGCCGCGGGGCTGGCCACCTGGCGCACGGTCATGGGCGCCATGCGGCTGGAGCCGCGTGATGTGGTTGTGGTGGAGGCGCCGAGCTTCTCCGGCCCTGCGGCCGAACTGGTCGCGACGGTGCGGGAGGCCTGGCCCGAGGCGGCGCTGGTGGTGATCGCGGGGCAGATCGAGCCCTCGGCCATGCGGGCGATTCGTGAATTGGCACCGCACCCCGGTGGTGGGGTGGCGGCCCTGACCCGCGCGACCATCCGGTCTGCCATCGACCTGGTGCGCACCGTTGAGGACGTGCGCGGCGGGCGCGTGGTGCTGGCCCCGCTGATGCTGGGCCAACTGGTGGACGGTGGCGCCGAGCCACAGGGCACCTTCGGCACCCGGCTCTCCCCGCGTGAGCGTGAGGTGCTGGGCCTGATGGCCTGCGGGCTCACCAACGGGGGTACCGCCACGCGGCTGTGCCTCGAGTTGAAGACCGTGGAGCGGCACATCAACGGCATCTACACCAAGCTACCGGAGCACACTGGCGAGGGGCACCCTCGAGTCAGCGTGGTGGTCGCCTACCTGATGACCCAGGCCCAGGCGGCCTGATGCCCCCTACCCACCCAGGCCGGTCTCCCGCATGAACGCCACGGCCTGGGCGATGTGCGCATCGGGCTCCAGGCCCCCGTCGCGTACGTCGATGTGGCTCGCGCCGACCGCCCGCCAGGCGTCCACCTCCTCGCGCCACTGGGCCGGGGACTTGTTCTCCAGGAAGATGCGCCCTTGGATGCCGATGGACGCGGGGTCGCGCCCGGCCTGCTCGGCGGCAGCGCGGATGCGTCCGACGCGCGCGCCGATGTCGCCGGGGCGCGCGGTGGCTATCCACCCATCACCCATGCGGCCGATGCGCTCCAGCACCGCATCGCTCCCGCCGCCCAGCCACACGGGGATGGGCCGCTGCACGGGAGTGATGCCCAGGCTCGCTCCCTCGATGTGGTGGTACTCGCCCGCGAAGGTGGCCCAATCGCTGGACCAGAGCGCGCGCATCACGGCTATCTGCTCCTCGATGAATCGCCCGCGCGTGCGGAAATCCGCGCCCATGGCGGCGTACTCCGGCACCAGGCTTCCCACGCCCACGCCCACGCGCAGCCGCCCGCCGGAGAGCAGGTCCACCTCGGCGCACTGCTTGGCGGCCAGCTGCGCCTGGCGCTGGGGAAGCACCAACAGCGCGGGGAAGAGCTGGATGCGGGTGGTGACCGCCGCGTGGTAGGCGGCGGTGGTCAGCACGTCGTGGTGGGTGTTGGTGGAGCGTGCGTCACCCTCACCAGGGACGGCCCAGACGATGTGTTCCCCGTAGGAGAGATGGTGGAAACCGGCCTGCTCTGCCGCCACGGCGAACCCGCGCACCGCCGCCGGGTCGTTGCCGATGGTCTGCGAGGGGAATTGGATGCCGACGTGCATGGGCGCGCCTCCTGGGCGTGGGGTTCTGGGATGCCCAGCCTAGCGCATCAAGGCGGCGCGGTGCGCGTTGCCGGTTCTACCCGAGGACCAGGCGCGCCACCGCGTGGTAGAGCGGGATGCCGATTATGACGTTGAAGGGGAAGGTGACGCCGAGACTCAGCCCGAGGTACAGGCTGGGTGATGCCTCCGGGATGCTCTGGCGCAGCGCCGCGGGCACGGCGATGTAGGAGGCGCTCGCGGAGAGCACCATCAGCAGCACGGTGTTCCCCAGTTCCACCCCCAGCAGGGCACAGATGCCCAGCACCGTGCCCGCGTGCAGCAGCGGTGCTCCGATGGCGTAACCCAGGAGTGCGGGGCTCTTGCCCCTAACCTGCGGGACGTTCCTGGCGACCTGCAGGCCCATGTCCAGCAGGAAGAAGGCCAGGAGCCCTGTGAATAGGTCGCCAGTGAAGGGCTTCATGAGCTCTGCGCCGGTGGGCCCGGCGATGATGCCGATGACCAGTGCGGCGAGCAGCAGCAGGTTGGCCCCCTCGGTGAAGCTCTCCCGGAACACGGTGCCGACGGTGGTATGACTCCCCTGTCGCAGGCGGCTCGCGAGGAGCACGCCGATGATGATTGCCGGGGCCTCCATGAGGGCCATCGCGGCGCTCAGGTATTCATCGAACCCGATGCCGCCCCTGGAGAGGAACTGGCTGGCGGTGACGAAGGTCACCGCGCTGATGGAGCCGTAAGTGGCGGCGACGGCGGCGGCGTTGAAGCCATCGAGGAACAGGCGCAGGAACCGGTAGGAGACCAGTGGCACCGCGATGGCCATGCCCACCGCGATCACCATCACCAGGACGACTCCGGTGGTCAGGCCGGATTCAGCCAGGGCGAAGCCACCCTTGAGCCCGATGGCCATCAGCAGGTAGAGGCTGAGGAACTTGGCGATCTGGGGCGGGATGTCCAGATTGCTCCTAACCAGCCCGGCCACGATGCCGAAGATGAAGAAGAGGATGACGGGGTTGGTGAATGAGTCCACGTTGTGCGGGTGCCCTCGGTGCGGTGAAGGATGGGAGCCGTGCACGGGAAGGGTACGTTACCGGCGAATGCGTACCCTGGTTTCTTTGGGGCTAGGCGTTGGGGTCGGTGCGAGAGGACCAGGACAGCACGCGCTTGTCGTGGAACAGCAGTCCCGTGACGTGGGCAGGCCGCGTGGCCAGGTGCAGCGCGCACGCAGCGCTCCAGCGCGGGTCGCCAGGGCCGTCGGGCGCCATGTCGGTCTTCACCCACCCCGGCGAGAGGGCGTTGACCGCGACCCGCCCGCGCAGTTCGTTGGCCGTGGCGATGGTGAGGGCATGCAGCGCCGCCTTGGACACCCCGTAGGCGCTGGTCAGGTTCGGTGTGAAGAGGCCGGAACGTGAGCCCACGTTTATGATGCGGGGGCTCCTCGTGCGTTCGAGCCAGGGCAGCAGCGCACGGACGCACCGGTAGGGCCCCACCACGTTGACCGCGAGGACACGGGTGAAATCCTCATCCCGACCGCTGAGCACGTCTGCGCCGGGCCCGGCCCAGATGCCCGCGTTGTTGATGAGGATATCCAGCGCGCCCCAGTGCTCACCCACCCACGCCGACACGGCCTCGGTGCCCGCCAGGTCCGATACGTCTGCGGCCAGCGTGTGGAGCCCCGGCACCTGAGCGGCGGCGGCGTCCAGGCTCTTCTGCATCCGCGAGACGGCCAGTACCTGCGCGCCCTCCTCCCGGAACAGGCGCGCTATCTCCAGGCCGATGCCCCGGCTCCCGCCGGTGACCACGGCGCGTTGGCCCGCCAGGCGCACCGGCCTAGCGCCCCACCGTGCGGCGCAGCACCGCCGCGGCGTCGGCGGGCGCGGCATCGCCCAGCCAGGCCACGTACTGGTCGGGCCGCACCAGGATGAGACGCGCCTCGTAGGCCTCGCGCCCGCCCTTCACCGCATCCCGCACCAGCGTCAGCGGCACGCCCTCCGCTTGGGCTGCCTGCTCGAACGCCGCCACCTCCGCATCGGTGGCGTCCAGCGCCAGCAGGGTGAACCAGGGGCCGAAGGCCTCGTGGACGCCCCGCCCGTCCGAGAGGGTGGCCGGGGGCAGATGGTGACCGGCGCGTGCCGTGAGGGTGTGGGAGCCGTGGGCTGAACACACGCCACCCTCGGGGCCCCACAGCACCGACGACCCCTCGTAGTGGGGCTCGTACACGGCCAGGTGGCTCGTCTCCCCTTGGGCCTTCCACTGGCGCGCGAACTCCGGCTCGTCCTTCTCCGGACTGTAGGTGTTCAGGAAGTCGCGGTCCTTCTCGATCCAGTGGGCGATGAAGTCCTGGCCCGTCTCCCAGAAGATGGGACGGCGCTCCTCCCCGTAGGAGTCCAGCAGCGCCTGGGTGCCCCAGCCTTCCAGCAAGGCAGTGAGCTTCCAGCCCAGGTTCGCCACGTCCTCCAGCCCGTTGTTCAGCCCGAACCCGCCGTAGGGCGGGTGGGAGTGGGCGGCATCGCCCGCGATGAGGACGCGCCCCTTCTGGTACTCATCGGCTACGGCCACCTTCAGGTCCCAGAAGCCCCTGTGGAGGAACTCGGCTTCGAATTCGAACCCAGCGGCCCGGTTGAGCAGGGACTGGAAGTCGTAGGTGTCAGCCTGGGCGTCCAGGGGCACGGGGGCGTGGAAGAAGAACTCCTGGCCCACGTCTACCCGGCCGAAGAACATCCAGTAGCCCTGAAGGGCAGGATCCATGGCCCGGTAGGTGGTGGAGTGCGGGAAGCGCTCCAGCGCCTCGTGGAAAGCCTGGGAGCGGAACACCACCAGCGCCATCTTCTGGTCGAAGTCGGCCCCGCGGCGCTTGATGCCGGTCTTCTCGCGGATTAGCGAGTGGGCCCCGTCGCATCCCACCACGTAGTCACCCTCCAGCACCTCCTCGTCGTACGGCCACTCTGCGCTCTCCACCGTGACGCGCACGCCATCGGCGTCCTGCTCCACCGCACGGGCGGTGCGCCCCATGAGCACGCGGACGTTGGGAAGCGTCGCGACCTTGGCCCGCAGCACCTTCTCCGTCTCGTACTGCGGCAACCGTTCGTTGGCCATGTAGTAGAAGGGGCGGATCGACCCGCGCCCGGGGGGCTGGTACCAGTACTCGGACATCAGGTCCTTGTAGGCTGTGACGCCCTCGATGGGGTAGCCCTTGGGCAGCATGCGCGCCTCACGCAGCTCCTGCTCGATGCCCCAGAAGTGGAAGTGCTCCAGCGTGCGCTGGGAGAGTCCCTGCCCCTTGGGGATGTGCTGGAGCTCGGTGCGCCGCTCCACCACCGTGCAGTTCACCCCGCGCATGCCCAGCTCGATGCCGAGGCCCACCCCCACCGGGCCGCCGCCGACGATGATTACTTGGGTGCGTTCCGCCATGAGGGCCTCCTGTGCCGCGAGCGCGCGGGCGTTCCGCAGAGGCTACGGCAGCAGGCAGGCCCATTCAACCCGAGGGAACGGAGCGGGCCGCGCCGTGCCTAGACCGGGTCGTCGATGATGGCCCGCTCCAGCGCCCCACGCAACTGCTCCACGGTGATGACCGGGTTGATGTTCAGCGTGTTCCATCGGCCCAGGCCGAACTCCATCACCGCCCTGTTCACGTCGTGCGCGTTGGGTGCCTCGATGATGAGGTAGAGGCCGTGGGCGGACTGGTTGGCCCAGCCACCCACCAGGTTCATGCCGCGCGAGGGCAGCTCCTCCATCAGGCGGGTGAGGCCCTCCAGCGCGGTCTTGCGCGGTGCGGCGTGGCCGGCGGGGCAGGTGTCGGGCAGGTGTGTGGCGAACACGGCGTGCAGCAATTGGCGCGCCTCCTGTGTCGTGATACCGAAGAGTGCGTCGCCCACCATAGCGGGCGCCGGAGTCGAGGGGCAAACCGGGTTGGCTAGAGCTCCAGGAACCGTGCGATGTTCCCGCCCAGTATCTTCGCCTGGTCCTCCGGGGAGATGGCCGCCTGGGTGATGTCGGCGTGGCCGTTGGGCAGGCGCTGGAACTCCGGGTGCGGGAAGTCGGTGCCGATGACGAAGTTGTCCGCACCGTACGCCGCCACCAGCTGCTCCAGGGGCTCCACGTTCTCCACGGTGGTTAGGGTGTGGCGCCTCATGAGCTCGGACGGCGGCGTGTTGGTGCGCGAGCACGCGCGCTCGATGTAGAAGGAGCGGTCCGCTCCCGCCATGGCGTAGGCCCACCAGGTGGCCCCGGCCTCGAAGAAGGCGAACCGCAGGCCGGGGAAGCGGTCGAGTACCCCGCCCAGCGTGAGTGCGGCGCAGGCCACGGTGTAGTCGATGCCGAAGCCCAGATAGGTGCCAATGTGGAGGCGGTGGTAACGCTCCGTGCCCACCATGGGGTACTCGGTCTGGTGGTCGTACATCGTCCCCCGGTGCCCCTGGGTGTGGTTGTGCACCATGCACGCCAGCCCCAGCGCCTCAACCGCCTCCCAGAAGGGGTAGAGCTCATAGGCATCCAGGTTGCGGTCCATCCAGCTTCCGCAGATGGCCACGGCCTTCAGTCCCAGTCCGGCGGCGCGCTCCAGTTCGCGCACCGAGGCCTCGATGTCGTCCCACGGCACGGTGATCTGGCCGATGAACCGGCCGGGGTGCTCGGTCTGGATGCGGGCCGATGCGTCGTTGTATAGGGGGGCCAGGGCCCGCCGGAGCCACAGCGGCTCATCGCCCTGGGTCTTGAGCGGGGTGGGCATGGCGCGCTGCACGTTGAGCACCTGGGTGTCGAAGCCCAGCCGGTCCATCTCCGCGAGACGCGCTTGGATGTCCCACTCCGGGTCACCGTTCTTGTCTCGCAGTGGGGCGCCGGTGAGCGCCGCGCGCAGCCCGTCCGGGTCCACCACCCGCAGCGCATCGTGGGCCATCATCTCCCGCAGCTGCGCCTGTTGCACGCCGGATAGCGCGTCGCGGAGCAGGGCGTAGTCCACCGTCACGAAGAAGTGGGTGTCGGCATCGATGCGCTTGGTGCGGGCCTGGGTGGCCATGGCTGCCTCCGGGGGCGTGTTGGCGCCCACTATACGCCGCTTCGTCCCGCGCACCCGCCTCACGCGCCCGCGTGCAGACGCCGCAGGCGTCGATTGTGCGGGGACGGGTGATGCGCTACCCTGCGCGCCATCGCAATGGTCTGAGGAGGACCCGCTTATGGTGATGAAGGGTACGGACATGAAGGTGGCCGACACCCCCAAGGAGGGGCTGAAGGACTTCCGCATCCCCGACGCGTACGAGGACTGGCTGGCCGATGAGGGTGTGCTCGTCCACCGGACGTACTACATCCCGCAGATGAAGGAGATCGAGGTCGCGCCCTGGAAGCGCAAGGGCGGCTACGGGGCGGTGGTGTGCATCCCCAACAGCCCCGTCGTCCCCAACGACATGCACGTGGTGGACATCGTGCCGGGCGGCAAGTCCGAGCCCGAGAAGCACATGTACGAGATCAACTTCTACATCGTGGAGGGCCGTGGGGCCACCACCGTGTGGATGGACGACGAGAAGAACAAGCAGACCTTCGAGTGGAAGGAGGGCGCGCTGTTCACGGTGCCGCTGAACGCCTACTACCAGCATTTCAACGGCTCCGGCTCGGAGAAGGTGCGCTACATCGCCACCACCAACGCCCCGCAGATGATGCGCTTCTTCCGTGACCGGGACTTCATCTTCGACAACCCGTTCATGTTCCACTCCCGCTACACCGGTGACGAGGGCTTCTTCTCCGGCAAGGGCACCCTGTACAACAAGCGCATCTGGGAGACGAACTTCATCCCCAACGCGCCCGACATGGCCCTCTACGGCTGGAAGGACCGCGGCGCTGGCGGCATCAACGCCATGCTGCAGATGGGCGGCAACGACATGGGGAACCACATCTCGGAGTTCCCCGTGGGCACCTACAAGAAGGCCCACCGCCACGGCCCCGGCGCGCACCTGGTGCTGCTGTCCGGTGACGCCGGCTTCTCCCTGCTGTGGACCAAGCCCGACCGCTCCGACATGGTCAAGTGCGACTGGCAGGTCGGCTCCATCGTCATCATCCCGGGCGAGGGCACCTTCCACCAGCACTTCAACACGGGCACCAAGCGCGCCCGCTACATGGCCCTGCGCGACGGCAAGGGCGGCTTCCACGTCCCCAACCAACGCCAGCAGGCCGACGTCTCCCTCAAGGACGGCGGCATCCAGGTCGAGTACGAGGACGAGGCCCGCGAGATCCACGAGATCTTCGAAGCCGAGCTCAAGAAGACCGGCGCCCAGTGCAACATGAAGGCGTTCATCCCCTACTGCACCGGCAAGGCCGGTGTGACCGAGGAGCGCTACACCTAGCCTCCGAGGGCAACGCCCCGCAACGTCGCTATCCGTGCGGGCCCGTCCATCTGGACGGGCCCGCTGCGTTCCCTGGTGTACCCTGGGCGGGCGCCGCACGCGCACGGAGAGAGAGCGATGCCCCTTTTCATGGACCGGCACTTCGTGGACGGTTCCACGTGGCGCACGCTGGAGACGGCCCACGAGAAGGACATGGCCCTCCAGGACGAGTACGGGGTCAGGATGGTGACGTGCTGGTTCGAAGAGGACCGGCACACCGCCTTCTGCCTGGCCGAGGCCGACTCCAAGGAAGCCCTGGTGGGTCTGCACGAGCACGCCCACGGCGACATCCCCTCCGAGGTGGTAGAGGTGGAACCCCAGGCGGTGGCCGCGTTCCTGGGCGTGGTCTCCGGCCCCGACGGCGGCCAGACCGGGGCTGCCCAGCCGGAACCGGGGTTCCGGGCCATCATGTTCCCGGACCTGGCGGACTTCACCGCGCTCATCTCACTGTTGGGGGATGCGGCGGCCATGGGCTTGTTGCGCACCCACAACGCGCTGATGCGCGAGGCGCTGGCGGCCCACGGCGGGCGCGAGGTGAACCACACGGGCGACGGCATCATGGCCTACATCGCCTCCGTGCAGGGCGCGCTGCGGGCCGCTGTCGACATCCAGCGCGCCTTCGCCGACCAGGCGGCGCACGCCGCACAGGGTCAGGCCATGACGGTGCGCATCGGCCTTGCGGCGGGGGAGCCCATCGAGGAGGACTGTGAGTTGTTTGGGGCCAGCGTGCAGCTGGCCTCGCGCCTGTGCGCGCTGGCCGCCCCGGCTCCGGTGCTGGCCCCCGAGTCGGTGCGGGAGGCGGCGGGGGAGGGGGAGCCGACGCTCTCGGACATGGGCCTGCACACCGTGAAGGGGTTCGCCGAACCCGTCCGGGTCTACGCCCTCGACTGAGCCCCTCCCTGGAGCAGACCTTGCGCGTCGCCTTCCTCTCCCCACCAGCCTACTTCGACACCATGCCCACCGAGTTCCTCGCCGTTGCCCCCCAGGGCACCCAGGTGGCGCAGTCGTTCATCCCCATCGACCTGCCGCAGCGCACCATGGCCGCGCTGCCGCTGGAGGCCATCCGGGGAGCCGCTCCCGCGCTGGAGCGCGCCGCGCTCGCCTTCTCCCAGGCCGGTGCCGACGCCGTGGGCCAATTGGGCTTTCCCTACTCCCTGTCCCACGGAGCGGATGCGCTGACCGTGCAGGAGCGCCTGAGCGGGGCGGCCGGGGTGCCCGTGGTGATGATGGGCGCGGCCATGCTGGAGGCGTTGACGACCCTGGGGGCCCGGCGCATAGCGGTGGCCGCCGGGTACTACACCACGCCCGCGTGGAGGCAGATGGCAACGGACGCCTTCAGCGCCCAGGGGGTGAAGGTCGCCTCACTGGAGGATTGGGTCACGCAGGGTGTGGTGGGCTCGGTGGCCGAGTCGGACCGCCTGGCCTGGCACCCCGACTCACCAGAGGGCATCAGGGCTGCTCGGCGTGCTGCGGTGGCGGCGGCGCGGCGCACGCCGGGTGTGGACGCCGTGGCGGTGATGGGCGGCGGGCTGCGCCTGCTGGGTCAGACGGCGGAGGCCGAACGTGAGGCGGGCGTGCCCGTCGTCTCCGGCGACGTGGCCCTCGCCTGGGGCCTGCTGCGTGCGCTGGGTCAGGCCCCGCGCCCGGGTGCGTGGGGCCGCCTGCTGGATGGGCTGTTCCGCTCTACCAGGTGACGCGCATCGAACCGCTAAGGCCGAATTCATCCCGCACGGGGACGGCGATGGGCCGGGCCAGCACGGGGGCGGGCCTGGCGCCCAGCAGCAGGCTGAAGAGGGGCAGGCGGCGGGTCAGTGCTAACGCGGTGGACATGGCTGCGTTCTCCATATGTGAGGCTCAACGCCCCACGGGCTCGACGCATCCATCGTGCCCCCCGTTGGGGGATGGCACCTCAGCCGTGCGGGTGATTCTCGGCGCGAGGTCTCACCCGCACTGCTTACGGCGTCCGGCCTAGGACGGATGGCGCACGTTCCCTGCGACCACCCGCAGGTGGCAGGCGTGGCGGGCTGGTGTCCTCTGCGACTTTCGGGCAGGGCGAAAAGACGAAAAAGAGCCCGGACGATGACTCGTCCGGGCTCTTCGCTGATGCTCTGTCATGCCCCAGGGCCCCGTTGCCGCTCCCGGCTTGAGAGCCGGATGGCGCGCCCTCACCGACGAGGTTCTTCACTGCGCCTGGGTCGTGTTCGCGGGGCCCTGGAGGCTTGTGGTCTGCCCTCGTACATTACACATCGGCACCTCCTCACCGCGCTCTCTGGTCTGGATCCCCTGGTAGAGGGGGCTCACCCCCTACCCTTCCGATCCACCCTTACCGTAGCCCCCGTGCGTGATGGGCCGGTGATGTGGGTGCAGGCCGATGTGCGGGGCGCGTGCAGCCGTTGTGCAGGCGGCGTGAAGGCCTAGGGGGTGAGCCGCCGGCGCGCCTGCAGCACTCGCTCCAACGCCTGCTCGGGCGTGGGAGCGGTGGCGGTGAGGTGGCCCATCTTGCGGCCGGGCCGGGCCTCGGCCTTGCCGTACAGGTGCAGGCGCACCCCCTCCACCGTGAGCGCCTGGGCGAAGTCCGGCTCCCCGCCCGCGGGCCACAGGTCGCCCAGCAGGTTGGCCATGGCCGTGGCGCGCACCAGTTCGGTGGAGCCCAGGGGCAGCCCCGCCAGCACCCGCACGAGCTGCTCGAACTGGGAGGTGGCGCACCCCTCGATGGTGTAGTGACCGGAGTTGTGCGGGCGGAACGCCAGTTCGTTGATGAGCAGGCCACCATCGGGCAGCAGGAACAGCTCGGCCGCCACCAGCCCGACCACGTCCAGCCGCTCGGCCAGCGCCGTGGCCAGCGCTGCGGCCGCCTCTGCCACGGCAGCAGGCACGGGCGCGGGGGCCAGGGTGGTGTCCAGGATGCCGTTCACGTGGACGTTCTCCACCAGCGGGAAGCAGCGGGTCTGACCGTCGCGTCCGCGCGCGCAGATCACCGACAGCTCCTTGGTGAAGGGAACGAACCGTTCCAACACGTAGCGCAGGGAGCCCTCGCCCGCTACCAGCGCCTCGGCGTCGGCGGCATCCTGCGGCGTACGCAGCACCCGCTGGCCCTTGCCGTCGTACCCCTCGGTGGTGGACTTGAGCACCGCGGGCAGGCCGATGGTGGCCACGGCAGCGTGCAGCTTCGCCACATCGCCCGCAGGCGCGAAGTCGGCCAGGGGGAAGCCGTGGGCGGAGAGCGTCTGCTTCTCGGTCAGCCGGTCGCGCTTCATCAGCGCAACGGCGGGGCTGGGCGTCATGGGGCAGTGGGCGTCGGTGCCGGTGATGGCCGCCGGGTCCACGTGCTCGAACTCCAGAGTGAGCGCCGAGAGGCCCTGGGCGAACGCACACTGGGCCTCGGGGTCGGCGTAGGGCTCCGCGACGTGCCGGTCGGCCACCTGCCCCGCCGGACAGGTGGGGTCCGGGTCCAGGACCCCCACGCGGTAGCCCATCCGCTGTGCCTCCACGGCGAACATGCGGCCCAGCTGGCCGCCGCCCACCACGCCCAGCCAGGAGCCCGTTGGCAGGGGCCAGCTCACGCCTGAGGCCACCGGGTCACCTGCTCGCCCAGCACGGCGTCGGTCTGGGCCTGCCTGAAGGCTGAGAGCCGCTCCTGGAGCGCCGGGTCACCCAGGCCCAGGATGGCGCAGGCCAGCAGACCCGCGTTGGCCGCCCCCGCCTTGCCGATGGCTACGGTGCCCACGGGGATGCCGCGGGGCATCTGCACGATGGACAGCAGTGAGTCCATGCCGGAGAGGGCCGCCGACTGCACGGGCACGCCGATCACCGGCAGCACCGTCTTGGCCGCGGTCATGCCCGGCAGGTGGGCAGCGCCGCCCGCGCCCGCGATGATGACCTTCACCCCGCGCTCCCTGGCAGATGACGCGAACTCGAAGAGCCAGTCCGGCGTGCGGTGGGCGGAGACGATGGCGACCTCGTGGGGCACGCCCATCTCCATCAGCACGTCCACGGCGGCCTGCATCGTCTCCATGTCCGAGCGGCTGCCCATGATGACGGCCACCTGGGGGGGCGTGTTCTTCGCGCTCATCGGCTCTCTCCTTGGTCCATCCCAGCGCTCGTGTCCGTCTCGCCCGCCGAGGCCGCCCGTCGCAGCCGGTCCATCACCGCCCGTCCCAGGCCCGCTTCCGGCACCGTGGCCGCCACGATGAGTGTGCAGCCCACTGCGTCCAGCGCGCGCAGCCCCGCGTACACCACCCGGGCGTAGCCCTCCGCACCGTCCCCGGCGTCCTGATGAGGAGCACCGGTGCCCAGCGGGCTCACCGGGCCGGGGGAGAGGGTGCCCACGCGCTCGCCTCGCCCTGTCCACTGCCGGGCCACCGGGCCCACGTCCACCGGCTCTGCCAGCACCACCCGCGCGCGGGGCGCGTAGTGGCGGTAGCGGGTGCCGGGCGAACGGGCGCGCAGCGCCTCGCCCTCCGCGTCCGGGCCGGGTAGCACGATGCCGCCCGTCACCGCCTCCAGCTGCTCGATGCCGAGGCCACCGGGCCGTAAGAGTACCGGCGCGGGGCCGGTCGCGTCGAGTACGGTGGACTCCACCCCCACACCGCACGCCCCCCCGTCCAGCACTACGGCGACGTGCTCCCCCAGGTCGGCAAGCACGTGCTGGGCCGTGGTGGGGCTGGGCGCGCCGGAACGGTTGGCCGACGGGGCGGCCACGGGTACCCCCGCCGCCTCCAGCAGCGCACGGGCCACGGTGTGGTTGGGCACCCGCAGCGCCACCGTGGGCAGGCCACCGGTGACGATGGCGGGGATATCGCCCCGGTGGCGCACCACCAGGGAGAGCGGCCCCGGCCAGAACCGGGAGGCCAGCGTGCGCGCCACCGGGGCGAGCAACCCCACCAGCGCCTCCGCGGCGGCGAGGGAAGGAACGTGGACGATGAGAGGGTTGTCGGCCGGGCGGCCCTTGGCGGCGAAGATACGCCCCGCAGCGACCGGGTCCAGGGCGTTCGCTCCCAGCCCGTACACGGTCTCCGTGGGGAAGGCCACCAGCAGCCCGGCCCGCAGCGCCTCGGCGGCGCGGTCGATGGTCGCCCGGTCCGGCGCGGCGGGGTCAATGGCTAGCACGAGGGGTGCGCTCACTCCCCTAGCCTACCGGACGCGTCGCGGGGCTCACAGTAGCCCCGCACCCGAGGCCACGGCAGCCAGACCCGCCGCCAGAACCACACCCAGCGTGATGGCCCGGAACGCAGCCGGGTTGATGCGGTGGGAGAGCAGGTCACCCGCCGCCGTGCCCACGGCCAGCGCGGGGAACAGGGCGAGCGCGGTGAGCACCACGGGACGGGTGAACAGCCCGCTTGCCCAGAACAGGGCAACGGCGAACAGGTTGGTGAGGAAGAAGTAGGCGATGATGTTCGCCCGGAAGATACGGGGCGGCACGTCCTGATTGGCGAAGAAGAGGATCACCGGCGGGCCCGCCAGCGACGACGACCCGTTCAGCACCCCGCTGGCGAACCCCACAGGCAGGAAGGCCAGCCGCTCGTTGCGCACCCTCACCCGCAGCCCGGCCATCAGCGCCAGAGCGAACACCGTCACCACGGAGCCGATCAGCAACCGCAGCGTGTCTGCCGAGGCCCAGATCAGCAGCGCCGAACCGAAGGGCAGGCCCACCACTGCCCCCGCCACCAGTGGCCAGATGCGCCGGGGCTGCACGTGGGCCCGCGCCCGGTAGACCAAAGGGATGTTGGTGGCCACGGTCTGAAGGATGATGACCGGCACCACGATCTTGGGCGAGATGAGCATGGATAGGAACGGCACCGCCACCAGGGCTAGGCCGAACCCGGTGAGGCCCCGGATCAGGCCCGCCACCAGGAGCACGCCCGCGGCCAGCGCCATCTGCAAGGGGGAGAGGTCCATCTACTTCGTAGCGATGAGGAACGAACGCCGGAAGGGCACCAGGGTCATCCCATCGTCCCTGCGGGGGTAGTGTGGGCGCACCCGGTCGGCGTACTCGCGCAGGAACTCGGCGGCCTCGGCCTCGTTCAGCGTGTCCAGGATGGGGCGCAGGAAGCTGCCCTTGGTGAACTCCACCACCGGGTTCTCGCCCTCCATCACCTGCAGGTAGACCGTTTCCCACATGTCCAGCGAACTCACCAGCGGGCGCAGCACGCCGTAGTAGAAGGCTGGGGGCTGGGTGGGCGTCTCGTTGAGTAGGCACTCCAGCCGCGAGCGCCAGGGGTGGGCCCTCATGGTCTCAAAGATGGTGGTGTGGGTGGGCTCGCCGAAATTGCGCGGCATCTGCACCGCCAGCACGCCGCCGGGCGCCAGCATCTCCACCAGCCGGGGAAAGAGGCTCTCGTGCTCGTCCAGCCAGTGCAGCGCGGCGTTGGAGAAGAGCAGGTCAGCCGGCTCCGGTGGCGTCCAGGTGCGCAGGTCACCCTGCTCCCAGGTGATGTCCTCGTGCTCCTGGCGAGCGCGCTCCAGCATGGGAGCAGAACCGTCGACGCCAACGACGCGCGCCTCCGGCCAGCGACGCTTCAGGAACACCGTGGCCGTGCCCGGCCCACAGCCCAGGTCGTAGACGGTGCGGGGCGCTTCCAGCGGCACCTGGGCCAGCAGATCCAGGGCGGGGCGCAGCCGCTGCCCGGCGAAGCGCAGGTAGACGTTGGGGTTCCAGGTGGTCACGGCCATCGCCTCGGAGGGGGATGCCCCGATGGTAGCATGCCAGGCGTGCTTGCGCCGCACGCCTGGAGGGTGTATCACGGCCTCGCCTTCTCGACACGACGCACCCCCGGACGGCGAAAGGAGCAGGACACGATCTCCGCCGAGCAGAACAAGCGGTTGACGCAGACCGGCAAGGGCACCCCATGGGGGAGCTGCTGCGCCGTTACTGGCACCCCATCGCAGGCAGTGCCGGGGTCAACGACGAGGAGCCCACCAGGAGGTGCGCCTGCTGGGGAGGACCTGATCCTCTACCGCGACGCCTCCGGCATGGTGGGGCTCATCGAGCCCGGCTGTCCCCACCGCAAGGCCTCCATGGCCTACGGCATCCCGGAGAAGGACGGGTTGCGCTGCTGCTACCACGGCTGGCTCTTCAACGAGAAGGGCGAGTGCGTGGACCAGCCGTCGGAGCCTGAGGGTTCCCGCTTCAAGGACAAGGTGAAGATGCTGGCCTACCCCGTCCAGGAGCTGGGCGGGGTGATCTGGGCGTACCTGGGCCCCGCGCCCACCCCGGTGCTCCCCAAGTGGGACCTGCTCACCTGGGAGGGCGTGGAGCGGTTCCTCATCCGCATGGAGTTGGACTGCAACTGGCTCCAGTGCATGGATAACTCCCTGGACCCCGTCCACTTCGAGTGGCTCCACAATTACTTCGGCTCCTACGTGCTGCTGAAGGAGAAGCCGCCGGAGGAGCGCGAGGCGTGGAAGCAGCGCATGCAGGGCGCGGGCGCCCGCGGGCGGCACGAGGTGCGCGTGGGATTCGACCAGTTCGAGTACGGGGTCATCAAGCGCCGCCTGATGGAGGGGGACACGGAGGAGAACGAGTGGTGGCGCATCGGCCACCCGGTGCTCTTCCCCAACATCCTGCGGGTGGGCCAGAACCGCCAGCACTCCTTCCAGATGCGCGTGCCCATGGACGACACGCACACCCTGCACCTGGTGCTGCGTGTTCGGGTGCCCGACCCGGGTGAGGTGATCCCACCGCAGGCTGAGGTGCCGGTGGTGCATGAGGCGGTGTACAAGCCCAACGGACGCCTGCGCGCCGACTGGGTACTGGGTCAGGACCAGACGGCATGGATTGCCCAGGGCGCCGTGACCGACCGCACCAGCGAGCACCTGGGCGTCACCGACGTGGGCATCCTCTTCTATCGAAAGGTCATCGAGGAGCAGTTGCGCACTGTGGCCGACGGGGGCGACCCCATCAACGTCCACCGGCAGGACAACGGCCCCATTGCCCTGCCGCAGGAGCACTCCTACTACCCTGGCTACGACGTCACGGGAGGCCCGTTCAAAGACAAGCGGTCCACCAAGCCGCAGGTGGAGGCTGACCTTGCTCGAAAGGTGAATGCGAACTTCGCCTAGCAGCGGGTGAAGAACGGGAAGGGGCTGCACCCAGGGGGTGCAGCCCTTCCCGTTCTCAACGGTTGCGCTGCGGGCGGCGATGTCCATAATGGGCGGCATTCCGGCGAAGAACATCACTGACCGGGCTCGGCCCGGAGGAGGAGAGCGAGATGTCGAAGCTCGAAGGCAAGGTGGTTGCCATCACGGGCGCGGCGCGCGGCATGGGTCGGGCGTTCACCCAGGCGTTCCTGGCCCAGGGGGCCAAGGTGGCCGCGATGGACCTGTCGTGGGAGCCCTCGGGCTTCTCCTCCGACCGGGACGATGCGTTCCTGAAGGAACTGCGTTCACGTCCGGACGACGTGCTGGTGCTGGATGCCGACGTCACCAACGACGCGCAGCTCGACGCGGCCTACGAGGCGACCATCGCCAAGTGGGGCACCTGCGATGTGCTGATGAACGATGCGGCCATGCGCCAGCGCATCCTCTTCCCGCCCACGGGGCGCATCACCACGCTGGAGACCAGCGATGAGGACTGGCGCCGCTCCTTCGAGGTGAACGTGTTCGGTGCACTCAAGGTGACGCGCCGGTTCATCAAGCCCATGCTGGCGCAGAAGAAGGGCAGCGTGATGTCCATCATCTCCTCCGGCGCCCTGCACCACTCCATGGGCGGCGCGTACATGGGGCTGCGCCCCAACTCGCGGGAGATGCCCTACCAGTCCACCAAGGCCGCGCTGCTGACGCTGATGTTCTACCTGGCTGACGAGATCGCGAACGAGAACGTGGCGGTGAACGTGCTGGTGCCGGCGCACACCCGCACCACCGGCTTCGACGAGCAGAACATCGCCCGGCGCGAAATGGGCCTGGCGAACCGCAACGCCCCCCCGCCCCTGCGCCCGGAGCACATCGTCCCCCTCTCGCTGTTCCTGGCCGAGCAGGACGTGAGCACCGGCGTCACCGGCAAGTGCTTCGACACCGTGACCTGGAACATCGAGCACGGCCTGGGCAAGCCTGAGGCCTGGTACGACATGGACGGGGCCTCGGTCTCGGAGAACGACGCCCTGCGTGCCGCCGCCACCAAGAAGTAAACCCACACCCCACGGAGCCACGGACCCATGACCACCAACGACGCTGACATCGTCCGAGCCAAGGAGCCCACCGAGGCCCTGGAGGAGCTGAACCTGACCGACCCCTACCGGGCGTGGCTCGCCCGTGAGGGGGTGAAGATCATCGACGAGTACGCCTTCGAGGACCTGGCCACCGTCGAGCTGGGCCCGTGGGAGCGCAAGGGCGGCCAGGGCGCCGTCATCAACATCCCCTACCCCATGCTCATCAACGACTCTCACCTGGTGGAGATAGCGCCGGGCGGCAAGTCGGAGCCCGAGAAGCACCTGTACGAGGAGATCGTCTACATCGTCTCCGGGCGCGGGGCCACCTCCATCTGGGTGGGTGATGGGCCCAAGCAGAACTTCGAGTGGAAGAAGGGCTCGATGTTCGCCATTCCCCTGAACGCCTCCTACCAGCTGTTCAACGCCTCGGGCTCGGAGCCCGCGCGCTACCTGTCCGTTACCACCGCCCCGCCGATGATGCGCCTGTTCAACGACGAGCGCTTCGTCTTCGAGAACGACTTCGCCTTCACCAAGCGCTACGGCGCCGAGGCCGACTTCTTCTCCGGCCAGGGCAAGCTCTACTCCGGGCGGGTGTGGGACTCGGCCTTCCTGCCCAACGTGCCGGACATGCCCCTCTACTCCTGGGAGGGGCGCGGCGCGGGGGGCATCAACGTGATGTTCGAGATGGCGGGCAACGCCATGAAGGGCCACGTGTCCGAATTCCCCGTGGGCACCTACAAGAAGGGCCACCGCCACGGGCCGGGCGCGCACCTGCTGATCCTGTCCGGGGATGCCGGCTACTCGCTGACGTGGACCAAGGACGATATGTCCGACATGCGCAAGGCCGACTGGAAGGTCGGCTCCATGGTCATCGTGCCGAGCGATGCGTGCTACCACCAGCATTTCAACACCGGCTCGCGCCGCGCGCGCTACCTGGCGCTGGGGTATGGGGCGGGTGGCGGCATGCCGGGCGTCATCGCGCCCTTCGCCGGCAGCGGCGGCGCCGACGTGTCCATCAAGGAAGGCGGCATGCAGGTGGAGTACGACGACGAGAACCCCCTGGTGCTCGACATGTTCGAGGAGGAGTGCCTCAAGCACGGGGCCACGCCGAACATGCGTCGCTACTTCCCCAAGCGCAAGCAGTTCAAGGTTTCGCTCTCTTAGGAGAACGCATGAGCATGGGTGAGCAGCCGCGCTTCGGCGGCGAGTGGGTGGGAGAGGCGCACGTTGCCGACTACATCGCCCGCATGGACGCCTACGAGGACGCCGACCGGCTGCCCATCTTCCAGCTCATGACGCGCCTGGCCACGGCGGACCCGTCCGCGCCGCTGCGCATCCTGGACGTGGGCTCTGGCTACGGGCCCGTGGCCGCGGTGTGCCTAGACGCCTTCCCCAACGCCACGGCCATCGGCCTGGATATCTCCGAGGCGATGATGGCTGTGGGGCGAGAGCGCATGGCCCGCTTCGGCCCTCGCTTCACCTACATGGTGGGCGACTTCTCGGCGGGGGCCCTGCCACCCCAGGCCGTCGCCGCGGGGCCCTACGACCTGGTGGTCTCGGCGCGGGCGATCCACCACCTGCCCGCCGAGGGCATGGCGGCGCTCTATGCGGACATCTGCCGGAACCTGCGAGCGGGCGGGGCATTCTTCAACCTGGACACCGCCTCGACGGAGACGGACTTCCTCCACGAGCGCTTCCGGGCCGCCCGTCCGCGCCGCGCCCGGCCTGCGGGTGAGGAGCGCACGCCCGCCCAGCGCGCCCACGACGCCCTGCACCATCATCGCGACGCAACCTTGGTGTGCCACCTGGAGTGGCTCAAGGCGGCGGGATTCGCCTCGGTGGACTGCTACTGGAAGCACCTCGACCGGGCGCTGGTGGGCGGGTTCAGGGAAGCCTGATGGGCGCGACGCTGCCTGCGGGCTCCATCATCCACGTGGCAACGCCCGCCGACTGGGCACGCGGCGCCGACACGCCGCACTACCAGGCGGCCCACTTCGCCGCCGAGGGGTTCCATCACGCATGCACCCCGGCGCAGGTGGCGGGGGTATTGGGCCGCCACTTCTCCGGCCACCGGCTGTTGCTGCTGCTGGTGGTGGACACGGCGCGTCTGGCCAGCCCCCTGCGGTGGGAACCGGCCCACGGGCAGGACTACCCGCACGTCTACGGGTTCATCGAGCGTGCGGCCGTCACCGATGTCATCCCCATCGAGGGCGACTCCTTCGGGAAGTTCGTCCTGCCGGAGTGGGCTTCGAGTCCGCAGCCCTAGCAGGAGGCCCCACATGGATACGGTTCGCGTCGGCAACGTCACCATCAGCGCCGTCTCTGACGGCATCTACCACTTCGACCCGCACGAGTTCTTCCCTGCCCTCTCGGACGCCGACTGGGCGCTGGAGCCGGGCGCGTTGGGCCCGGCGGGTACCGTGGACCTGAACATCGGCTCCTTCGTGGTGCGCTCGGCGGGCCATACCATCCTGGTGGACACGGGCCTGGGCCCCCACGGCACCAGCCCGCGCGCCGAATCGGGCCTGCTGCCGGCGGCGCTGGGCGCCAGCGCGGGGTTGCGGGAGGAGATAGACCTGGTGGTGGCGACGCACGTGCACCCCGACCACGTGGGCTGGAACATGACGGGCACCGGCCCCGACGCGGTCCCCACCTTCCCCAACGCCCGCTACCTGGCCCCGCGCCTGGATTACGAGACGGGCGCGCGCCTGCCGGAGGCGGAGCAGCCCAAGCCCTTCCGGGAGCAGGTGGCCCCGTTGGAGCGCCTGGGTCGCCTGGGCCTGCTGGACGGGGGCGACGCGCTCACCCCCCAGGTGTGGGTGGAGGCCTCCCCCGGTCACACGGCGGGCCATCTGTGCGTACGCATCGTCTCGGAGGGGGAGCACGCCGTCATCGTGGGCGACCTGACCCACATCCCCGCCCAGACCCACCGCACCGGCTGGGGCTCGCGGGCCGACGTTGACCCCGCCCAGGCCCAGGAGAGCCGCGAGCGCGTGCTGGAGGCCGCCGAGCGCAGCGGGGCGCTGTACGCGGCGGGCCACTTCCCCGCACCCGGTTTCGGACGGTTGGTGCGGCAGGAGGGGCGGCGCTACTGGCAGGCGCTGGATTAGCAGCCGCTGCGGGGGTGGTATGCTCCCGCTCAAACCCGCATCACGCGCAGGAGAGAGTCATGTCTGAGCGCTTCATCCACCCCGCCATGAGCGCCCGCACCATCGAGATCACCGGGCACAACGGCGATGTCATCAACGCCTATGAGGCCCGGCCCGAGGGATCCGGCCCCTTCCCTGCGGTCATCGTGGCGCACCACATGCCTGGCTGGGACGAATGGTGCATGGAGGTCACGCGCCGGTTCGCCCACCATGGCTACCTGGCCATCGCGCCCAACCTGCACTACCGTCAGGTCCCGGCACCCCGGCCGAGGCCTCGGCCCGGGTGCGTGATGAGGGCGGGCAGAACGATGCCGCCGTGCTGGGCGACCTGCAGGGCGCGCTCGACCACCTGCGCGCGCTGCCGGAGGCAACGGGCAAGGTGGGCATCATCGGCTTCTGCTCCGGCGGACGCGTGGCCTACATGGCCGGGTGCAACATCGCCGTGGACGCGGCGGTGGACTGCTGGGGCGGGAACGTCATCCCCGCGCCCGAGCGCATCAACCACCAGCAGCCCGTGCCCGTCATCTCCATGACGGCGAACCTCTCCTGCCCGCTGCTGGGTCTGTTCGGCAACGACGACGCCAACCCCGAGCCCGCCCAGGTGGACGCCATCGAGGCGGAGCTGAAGAAGCACGGGAAGACCTACGAGTTCCACCGCTATGACGGTGCGGGCCACGCCTTCTTCGCCTGGGAGCGCGCCTCCCACCGGCCTGAGCAGGCCGCCGACGCGTGGGGCAAGGTGTGGGCGTTCTACGAGAAGCACCTGCGCTAGGAGGGCGTGATGCCTGAGGACATCGAACAGTTGGAGGCCGACCTACGCCTGGCCACGGCCATGCTGGAGTGGGAGTTCGGCGACATCATCGGCCACGTGGGTGTGCGCCTGCCCGACAACAAGGGCATCGCGGTCAAGTTGCTGCGCGTGGCGCAGGAGAATCCCGACGCCGATTGGCTCACCCACTTCGACTTCGAGGGCAACAAACTCTCCGGCGAGGGCACCGTGCCGGGTGAGGCGCCCATCTACACGGAACTGTTCAAGGCGCGGCCCGAGGTGAACGCAATCGTCCACGCCCACGCGCCCATGTGCATCGTGGCGGGGCTGGCGGGGCTGAAGATATCGGCGGTGCATCTGCAGTCGGTGCGCTTCGGCGATGGGCTGCCAGTGCTGCCGGTGCCCGTGTACGTCTCGGACGTGGCCGACGGACAGCAGGTGGTGAGAACCATTGGCAAGGCCCCGGGCATGACCATCAACGGGCACGGCATCGTCACCGCGGGCTCCTCCATCGACGAGGCCACGGTGACGGCGCTTTACATGGAGCGCACGGCCAAGATCATCCACGCCGCCACCCTGGCGGGGTTCGAGGGCATCAGCCAGGCCCACCGGGAGACGCTGGCGGAGAACCTGTCCAAGGTGAGTGAGCGCGGCAAGGCGCTCAACCGCCCCAAGACGGGTCACTCCGACGAGTGGCGCTACTACGAGCGCAAGCTGCGCCGGGGCGAGCCGTGGAACCGAGGCTGGACGTAGGCCGGACTGTCACCGACCCGTCACCATCGCTCCACCCGCCGTTGGTGGAAGGCCTCTACTATCGTTGCGCACGCAACGATACGCGGCGCACAGGGGCGGCTGACGGGCGAGGTTCCCGCAGCGGCAGACCCGTACCAGGCGCGCCCGGCCTTCGCAACGGCGTTCTTCCTGCTTCCCCGTGCCGCAGGGACGACCACTGCGATTCTCGCCGCGCCGGTCAACCCGACCGGCGCGGTTCGTTTACCGAGGCCAGACCAGGAGGTGCCCCGTGGCCCGTGGTTCGCTCGATGTTCCCCGCCGGCCCACCCCTGAGACCCGTCTGCTCTTCGCCCACGAGAATCGCTCCACGGGCCTGGTGCAGGCGGTACGCACCTTCGGGGAGATGCTCTCCGCGTTCCGTACCCTGCACTTCGTCGGCCCGTGCGTCACGGTGTTCGGCTCTGCCCGCTTCGCCGAGGACCACCCTGCCTACCGCATGGGGATGACGGTGGGCGAGGAGCTTGCGCGGGCGGGCTTCACGGTGATGACGGGCGGCGGGCCGGGCATCATGGAGGCGGCGACTCGGGGTGCGAAGGAGGCGGGCGGCGAGACGGTGGGGTGCGGCATCAAGCTGCCCATGGAACAGCGCCCCTCGGCCTACCTGGACACCTACAAGGAGTTCCGCTACTTCTTCACCCGCAAGGTGATGCTGGTGAAGTACTCCTACGGGTTCATCGCCCTGCCCGGCGGCTACGGCACCCTGGACGAGCTGTTCGAGATCGCGACGTTGGTGCAGACCCGCAAGACCCGTGACTACCCCGTGGTGCTCATGGGCACCGAGTACTGGGCTCCGCTGGTGGGGTTCCTGCGTGAACGGCTCCTGGCGGAGGGCGCCATCGACGCCGAGGACCTGGATGACCTGGTGGTCACCGATGATCCGGCCGAGGCGGTCACCCGCATCCGGGATGCCGCCGTCAGCCGGTTCGGTCTCTCCTATACCCAGCGCCCACGCCGGCGCTGGTGGCTGCTCGAATAGCCGCTAGACGGGCAGCTTGTCGGGGCTGTCCGGCGCGGCCTGCACCTCGAAGGCACCGTTGATGGCCATGATGTAGCAGTACTGCCCCACGGTGGCGGTGATCTCCACGAGCCAGCGCTCGTCGTGCCGACCCCGCAGCGCGTCGAACAGCCCCTGCTCCACGCGGTTCTCTCGCGCCAGCTGCCGCACGTAGGTGATGATGTCGCGCTCGTCGTCCTGGAGGCCGGCCGGATCGGCGCCGTGGCGCATCACCTCGATGGCGTCCTCCCGCACGCCGTTCTTGCGCGCCACGCCCACGTGGGCCGCCCACTCGTAGGTGGCGTTCTTCTCGCGGGCCAGGGTGAGGATCACCGTCTCACGCTCGGCCATTGTGAGCGAGGTCTGGAGCCGCACGTGCGCCCCGGCCTCCATTACCTTTTGAGCGAGGCCAGGACTCCGCAGCAGGATGGCGAAAGGGCCACGGATGGAGTGCAGGGTATCGATGATGGCCTGTCCCTCCGCCTGTTGAGCGGCAGGCAGGGCGTCCTTGTCGGTGAGCAACGGGATGCGGGGCATGGGCTTCCTCCGGTGCGGGGTTGCGGTAGTATGCCACGCGGCGAGCGAGCCCGAGCAACCAACCCGAGGTGCCCCATGCCACCCACGTCCATCCGGTTCGGCGCGTCCTGGTCCACCCAACTGCGGTTCACGCAGGCCATGGGCAAGAACTTAGCCGCGCTGATGCCCATCGACGCCACCATCGTGATCGGCCGTCCCTCCTACGCGGAGTTGGCCTCCGGTGCCGTGGACGTGTGCTTCACCAAGTCGGTGAACAACCAGCACCGGCACACCGGAGTGGGGGCCTTCGCGGGCAGGGAGCCCGCCTCCTGGCTGCGCACCATCGCTTGGCTGCCCCAGGAGGACCGGTTCCTGTTCGCCGTGGCCCCGCACACCGACATCACCTCCTTCGAGGAGATCGCCCAGCGCAAGCCCGAGCTGCACGTGGGCGGACGGGCCGCCGAGGAGGTGCTGGCGGCCTACGGCTTCACCTACAAGGACATCGAGGCGTGGGGCGGGAGCGCCGTGCCCATGGAGCACACCGCGGCGGAGGCGGCCGAGCGCGCCCGGGCCGGGCGGCTGGATGCGTTGTTCGGCGATGGGTCGGCGTACGACTTCTCGGCCTGGGTGTGGGCAGCGGCGCACGGCTACCGGTTCCTGGACGTGGGCGAGCCGCAGATGGTGGCGCTGGAGGCGCGGGGACTGCGCCGGGCCATCACCCCGGCGGGTTACCTGCCGGGCATCACCGCCCCGCTGCGGGCGCTGGACGATTCGGACATCGTCCTCTCGTGCAACGCGAGCCTCGACGATGAGGTGGCCTACAACCTGGCTCGCGCCATCGACGAGGGCAAGCGTGAGGTGGAGACGGCGTCCATCCAGGTCTCCTACGGGCAGGACCCGGTCCTGCCGCTGGTGCGGCCGACCTATTGGTCCTCGCTCACCGGGCCCATCGAGCGTCAGTGGGACGTGGCGGTCACCGGCGCCCCGCTGCACCCCGGCGCAGAGCGCTACTACCGGGAGCGGGGATATATCGCCTAGCGCGCGCTCCACTCCGCATGGTGGTTGATGAGGAACGCGGCGGTACCCTTGAAATAGGCCATCAACCGGGCTCGGTCCACAGTGCGGGCGTCCGATGCGCGGACGGCGGCGCGCATGTGGCGCACCCAGGCGGCGGCGGCGGCGCTGTCGATGGGGAACGGGGCGTGCCGGGCGCGCAGGCGCGGGTGTCCCCGTTCCATGGAGTATTGGGGCGGCCCGCCCCAATACTGAGCCAGGAACAGTGCGAGGTGCGCCTTGCCGGGTTCCAAGTCCTGCGGGTACATGGGCCGCAGCACCGCGTCGGCGGCCACGCCCTGGTAGAAGCGCTCCACCAGTGCGGTGAAGAAGGGCATCCCCCCCACCCGCTCGAACAGCGTGCCCGACTCCTGTTCGCTCATGCGCCCTAGCCTATCACCGGAGACTGCGTGCCCACGCCGTTGCGCGGGTGAGTGTGCGGGCCTAGAGTGGGCACACCCCGTCCCCGTGAGCACGCCATGAGCGAGTCGACCGTCACCGCGGGTGCCGCCGCGTCCGCGCGAGCGCGCATCCCTGCCCTCATCCGACGCAACACCGTCTACTTCGCCCTCGCTCAGGCGCTCCAGGGCTCCGGCACCCAGATGCTGGTGGCCCTCGGGGCGCTGATCGTGCTGGACCTGACGGGCTCCGCGCTGCTCACGGGCATCGGTGTCAGCGCCATGCAGCTGAGCCGCATCTTCATCTCCTACCCCCTGGGCAAGCTGGCCGACACCTTCGGCCGCCGTCCCGCCATGCTGGCGGGCCTGGCCTGCGGCATGACGGGCGCCCCTCTGCTGGCCACCTCGGTGCTGCTGGAGTCGTTTCCCGTGTTCCTGCTGGGGGCGTTCGTGTTCGGCATGGGCGTGGGCGCAACGCAGCAGCTGCGCGTGGCCGTGGCGGACATGTACCCGCCCACCCGCCGGGGAGAAGCGCTGGGCTACCTGCTGACGGGCTCCTTGATGGGCACACTGATCGCCCCCGTGCTCATCGCCGTATCCGAGCGCATTTCCGGCGTCACCGGCGTACCGGAGCTGGCGATGCCGTGGCTGCTGGTGCCCGGCACCGTGCTCCCCACGGTGTTCATCGTCTTGGCCGTGCGACCCGACCCCAAGACCATCGCCACCAACCTAGCCGACTACTGGCCCGGTCAGCCCGCTGCCCCCGCCCGCCGCGGCCGAGGCCGCATGTCCTTCCGCGAGTACCTGCGCTCCTACCCCCGCACGGCGGCCTCCGCGTGTTACGCGCCCGCCCAGGGCGTCATGTCCATGCTCATGGCGGCCACGCCCCTGGTGCTCAAGCACCACGGCCACAGCCTGACCAGCGTGTCCATCGCCGTGACGCTCCATGTGCTGGGCATGTACGCCTTCTCCATCCCCCTGGGCCGCCTGGCCGACCGGGTGGGCCGCCTTCCCCTGCTGTGGGGTGGCCTACTCACCTCGGTGGTGGGTGCGCTGCTGGTGCCCGCCCTGCCGCTGTACGCTCCCATCACCCTGGGCATCTTCCTGGTGGGAGTTGGGTGGAGCGCGGTGTTCGTGGCCGCGACGGCGGTCATCGCCGACACCTCCTCTCCTCAGGTGCGCGGGCGCGCGGTGGGCGTCAACGACTCACTGGCCTCGGCCTTTGCCATCAGCCTCCCGCTGCTGGGGGGGCTGTTGGCCGAGAACGTGGGATTCATGGCGGTGGGCGTGTTTGGGGCAGTGCTGGCCATCATGCCCATGGTCACGCTGCTGCGATTGCGCGAGGACGCGCCGGGCGCATTCCGGGGCTACGCCAACGAGGACGCCGCCTAAAGCGTGATGGCCGTTGCGCCTGCCACGGCGAGGACGATGCCCACCAGAACCAGCGGGCTGAACGACTCGTGCCCCCGGTTCAGCAGCCAGGCGAAGCCCACGCCGAAGAAGCCCATGGTCTCGATGAGCGGGGAGACCACGGTGATGGGCGCCGTCTCCACCGCACTGAAGCGGAACACCTGCGCCAGCACCATCGTCGCCGTGATGACGCCGAACAGCCGCCAGGCCGTCGCGTCCAGCGCGCGCATGCCGTCGCGGTTGCGCCGGAAGGCGAGACTCGCCACCAGCAGCACCCCCGCTCCGCCATGCGCCACCGTCGCGCCCAGCAGGCTGAGGCCGGTGCCGGCCAGAACGTAGCGCAGCAGGTAGGTGGCTCCTGCGTAGGAGATGGCCGCGATGAGACCGAACAGGAGCCCCTCGGCCAGTTTGAGGGCCGAGCCTGAGGCGAACTCGCGCTGCATGGCCCTCGGCTGGGAGAAGGCGACCAGGGGTGCGGCCACCAGCAGGGCGATGCCCAACCAGCGCACCAGCCCCACCTCCTCACCCAGAGCAAACACCCCCAGCAACACGCCGAACAGGACGCTAAGGGTGCGCACGGGAGCGGTGAGGTTGGCGCCCATGGACTTGATGGCCCGGAAGTTGGAGTAGCGCCCGCCCAGGAAGTTGAGCACCCCCGCCAGCGCCAGCAGCACGTAACCGCTGATGCTCAGCTCCCCTGCCCTGGCCCACTGGCCGGTGAGCCAGGCGAGCAGGGCGAACACGGGCGTGGCCCCGGTGATGGAGACGATGATGAGCACGTAGGGGTTGGCGCGCAGCATGGAGCGGCGAACAACGGCGGTGTTGAAGCCGAAGGTGGCGGCTGAGGCGATGGCCAGAAGCGCGCCTAGCATGGGTGGGAGGTGGGGACGAGGGAGGTCATCGCCGCAAGGCTACACCCGCTCCGAGCGGGGGGCCAGCAGCGGTGCCGCCGCCTCCTCCCACGGCACGTCCGGGGCGAGCAGCAGCGATGCCGACCGCGCCCCGTAGACCGCCCCGTCCAGCGGTGCGGTGGGCTCGACCCCCTTGGCCAGCGCCCTGGCCTCGCGCAGCAGCCGCCTGCGGGCGGTGATGATGGCCATGTCCGAGGTGCCCAGGTGCTCGTAGCGCCGGTCGGAGATGGTCCCACCCTTCATGTTCTCCAACATGGCCTGGTCCTGCGCCTGGATGCCATGGATGCCGGAGAAGGTCTCGCTGCGCTGTACCTGGCGGTCGATGAGGTAATCGTTCTCACGGTTCTGCACCGGCAGGTAGGTGCCGGGGATGCGCGCGGCGTGGAAGAACCCGCCGTTCTGGTACTCGGCAACCTCCCGCTCGGTCAGCGGTCTGTCCGGGTGCCAGGAGATGCGGAAGACCAGGGTGTTGTCATCGTCCATGGGCACGTAGCAGTTGCCCGTCACCACCGCACCGGGCTCGGCGGGGATGACCTGGTAGAAGGGCAGCAGCCACTGGGTGATGCGCCAGTAGTAGTCGCCCGAGGCGATGGTGCGCCGTGCGGCGAAGCGCGCCCCGTAGCCTGTCTCGTCCACGAAGTAGCGGGGCGCGGGGTCGGTGAGCGCCTCGATGCGCAGCGATTCTTCCTGGATGCCCAAGCGGAACTGGGTGGCGTCCAGGGTGGAGTGCAGGAACGAAACGTGGGAGGAGTCTATCCCCCCCTCCAGCGCCTGGAGCCAGTTGCCCTGCTGGAGCGACTTGGACACGTAGCGGTTCGCCGCCGGCACCCCCGCCCAGGTGAGCTGCGGCAGCGGTGGGGCGGTGCCCTCCGGGCCCATGTACCCCCATACCACGCCGCCCGCCTCCTGGGCGGGGTAGGAGCGCACCTGCACCTTGGCGGCGAAGTTGGAGTCGGCAGGCTCCGAGGGCATGTCCACGCATGCGCCCGTGGCGTCGAACTTCCACCCGTGGTAGGCGCAGCGCAGGCCGTCCTGCTCGTTGCGGCCGAAGAAGAGGCTGGCGAGGCGGTGCGGGCAGTAGCGGTCCAGCAGCACGGGCCTGCCGCTGGTGTCGCGGAAGGCGACCATGTCCTCGCCGTACATGCGCACGCGCACCGGCGGGCAGTCGGGCTCCGGTATCTCCTCGGAGAGCAGGCACGGCACCCAGAAGCGGCGCACGTACTCGCCCATCACCGTGCCGGGGCCGACACGGGAGATCAGCTCGTTATCGGTGGCGTTCAGCATGGGGCGCCTCCTGGGCCTGGCTGCGTGGGGGCCATCCTAAGCCCGCGGCGCTGTGCGGGGAAGTGCGCCGGGCGTATGCTGGCGCCCGTCCTCGACGGGGCTCCACCCCATCGAGCGCCCGGAGGGCGCTGAAAGCGCTGGCGGAACGCTCGCTGCCATGAGCGCCCGTCGAGGGCGAGGAGGCGGGGGTAGGGCCGCAGGCCCGAAGGGGGAGTCCCCCTTCGATCGAGCGCCCGGAGGGCGTGGGGGAGACCAGATGACACAACCACTGCGGGTCGGGGTCGCGGGGCTGGGGCGCGCGGGCGCGGGCATGCTGGCCGCGCTGGCCGTTCACCCCGGCATCGAGGTGACGGCGGCTGCCGATCTGCACGCAGAGCATCTGGCTCGCTTCAGAGCCGACTTCGAGGGCGAGACGCACCCAACGGTGGAGGCGCTGTGCGCCAGCCCCAACGTGGACGCCGTCTACATCGCCACGCCCCACCAGTTCCACGAGGCCCACGTCATCGCCGCGGCGCGGGCGGGCAGACACATCGTGGTGGAGAAGCCCATGGGCCTCACGGTGGCCGAATGCCTCGCCATGACCGAGGCTGCCGAGGCCGCCGGCGTGGCGCTCATCGTGGGCCACACCGCCTCCTTCAACCCGGCCGTGCTGCGGATGCGTGAGCTGCTGGTCTCCGGGCAGGTGGGGCGACTGGCCATGATCAGCGCCACGGCCCATACCGACTTCCTCTACCGCCCCCGCCGGCCCGAGGAGTTGGTGACGGAGCTGGGCGGCGGCATCATGTACAACCAGGTACCGCACCAGGTGGACGCTGCGCGCTACGTTGCTGGTGGCATGGCCTCCAGCGTGCGCGCCTCCACCTTTGTGCTGGACCCTGCGCGCCCCACCGAGGGGGCCTACGCAGGGCTGCTCACCTTCGAGGGCGGGCCGGTAGCGGTGCTCTCCTACACGGGCTATGACCACTTCGATTCCTCCGAACTCGCCTCCGGCAGGGGGCGCGAGCCCGGTCGCTACGGGGCGGCGCGCCGGGCCCTCGCAGGGGTGGACAGCCCGGACGAGGAGGTGGCCCTGCGCGTGGACACGGGCTACGGCGGTGGGCACCCGGTGGCCTCGAAGGGGCAGCAGATGGGCTCCGGCTCGCTCCTGCAGCCGGAGCTGGGCAGCTTTCTGCTCACCTGTGAGCGGGCCGACCTGCGCCTGCTGCCCGACGGGGTGGGCGTGTACGCTGATGAGGGCTTCCGGCTGGAGCCGCCCGCCCCTTGGCGCGGGACGCCGGGGCGCGGCAACGTTCTCGACGAACTGCTGGCCACCGTCAACGACGGCGTGCCGGTGGTGCACGGTGGCCGGTGGGCCGCCGCCACCATGGAGGTGTGCCTGTCCATGCTGGAGTCGGCGCGCGAAGGGCGGGAGGTCGTACTGCGGCATCAGGTGCCGCTGACCGGAGCCTAGCGCGCATGCAGCCCTTCCCCTCAGGCCTCCTGCGGCGTGTGATGCGCTGGGCACGCACTGCCGATGGGTGCGTTGCCCTGGCCGCCTATGGCACGGCGGCGGGCGCCCTGGTATTGGGCCTGCTGATGCTGGCGGGCGCGGTGCGCCCGGAGCGCTCCGCCTACGAGACGGTGCGCCGCTTCTACCTGTCGGCGAGCGTTGGGGAGTGGGAGGAGGCCCGCGACTACCTGTCGGTGCAGGCGCGTGAAGCGCTGGAGGCTGCGGGGCCCGACGCCCCTCCCTTGGTGCTCCCCCTGGGAGGAGAGGGTGGCGGACTCATCGGTGTCGTTGCCATCAGCGTGCTGCTGGAGGATGCGCGCACGCGTGCCACGGTGTCCGTGGCGCTGGAGGGACCACCTCCCCAGGAGGGCGCGGGGCGCACGATCCTGGACGTGCGCCGGGAAGCACTGGTGCGCCAGGGCGGGGAGTGGGTGCTGGAGTGCCCCGGCGCCCTCCCCTGCGGTGGACGCTAGTTATCCGTCCAGGAGAGGATGACGATGTCCCCGCTGGGGGTGAGCAGCACGCGCGCCCAGATGGTGGAACCGTCTGAGGCGACGGACTCGATGTCGTAGAGCATGCCGATGAGCGCAGAGTTGTTCACCGCCTGCACGATGGAGTCCACCAGCGCCTCGGCCAGGGTGAAGCCGCCGCTGCCCAGCCGGGCCCACGCACGCCGGATCCCGCGCAGCGCGCTCATTGGTTGACCCTCACGGTCTCGTAGGTGCGCACCGTCGCTCCGGCGTACGCCACGCTGATGCGGACCCGCTCGATGCCATCGGTGCTGGTGGTGGAGTAGGTCAGGATGTCCGTGGTCAGCGTGAAGCCCGTGGGCGGGGTGATGTCCAGGTAGTCCGCTCTGGGTGAGGCGTAGGCCTGCTCGAAGACGTAGGCCAACTGGTTACGGATGATGTTCTCCGTGGTCGCGACCACCTCCACCTGCCCCTTGGTGCGGTAGGCGGTCTGCAGGCCCGCAAGCACGCCGGTACCCAGCAGGGTGAACGTGGCGATGACCATGACGATCTCCGCCAGCAGCGCACCCCGCTGTTCGGAACGCAGGGCCGCCCACATGCCGCGCAACTTCGCCATAGCTCCCAGCCTAGGCGGGCGTGACCCCCCTGCCACCGCCCGAAAGTCGCACGGGAGACGGTGCGAGCGGACGCGCTCGCGCGCTCACGCGCGAGGGGGTAGACTGCCGCGAGTCGCTCCGGAGGTTCGCCGTGACCGCTCTGCCCACTCCCGACATGGCCCGCATGGGCCGCTGCGCCAAGCTGGCGTGGGAGCACGCGGTGCTGCGCCAGGCGCAGGCGCCAGGCCGGGCGCCGGGGGTGAACACCGCGCACCTGCTCCATGGGGTGCTCATGGAACCCGATTGCGCGGGCGGGCTGCTCCTGCGCCGCATGGGCGTGGATCTGACGCTGGCCGACGAGCTCTGCGCCTTCATGAACCTGCACGCGCGCCCCGCGCCCGGCGCGCCGGAGCGGGAGACGGTGGACTGGCAGGGGGTGGCGCACACGGCGCTGGTCGCCGAGGCGTTGGCCCTCTCCCTGGAGGAGGCGGGGCTGTATTCGGATACCTACCCCATCGGCACCGAGCACCTGTTGCTGGGCATCCTGCGCCTCCCGGACTCCACCGGTGCCAAGGTGTTGGGGTACCTGGGCATCACCGAGCAGACAGCGCGGGCGACCCGCGATGCCATGTGGGAGCTGCTGACGCTGACGGAGTGAGGACGCACGGGAGTACACTCCCGGCCACGACGAGCACCACAGGAGGTGCGTGATGGCGGTCGAGCCCCGGACGGAGCGTTACGACGTGGGCGGGGTGCTGCTGGAGCGCCCCTTCAAGGTGCGCCGCCTGGGCCACTTCGGCCTGGACGTGGAGCGCATGGACGAGTGCCTGCGCTTCTACCACGACCTGCTGGGCTTCCGCCTCTCGGACGTGCTGGACTTCGGGAAGAATCCGCGCCTGGCCGACGCGCTCAAGGGCGTGAGCCAGACCAAGGGGTACTTCACCCACTACGGCGGCGACCATCACTCCTTCGTGCTGTTCCCGCGCGAGATGCGCCAGCGCATGGCCGCTTCACGCGGACACGCCTACGGGCCCAACATCAACCAGCTCACCTGGCAGGTCGGCTCGCTGCGCGAGGTAGTGGAGGCGGTGGGCTACTTCGGCCGCCACGGCGTGACCATCGAGCGCTCTGGGCGCGATATGCCTGGCTCCAACTGGCACACCTACATCCAGGACCCCGACCGGCACACCAACGAGCTGTACTACGGCATCGAGCAGATCGGCTGGCAGGGCACCTCCAAACCCCTGCCCTTCTACGCGGGACGCGCCGTCGAGCCGCCGTCCCTTCCCATGGCGGGTGAGGAGGCCGAGGTGGACGGGGCGCTGGCGGAGGGGGTGGACCTGCGCAGCGGGCACCGCGACGCGGCGCGCTTGCCCGCCGTCCACGACGTTGAGGGGGTGCTGTTGGAGCGCCCCTTCAAGGTCACGCGCATTGGCCCGGTGCACCTGCTGGTGGACGACGTGGACGCCTCGACCCGCTTCTACACCGAACTCATGGGCTTCACCGTCACCGCCGAGACGACGGTGGAGGGAGAGCGGTGCGTGTTCCTGCGCGCCGGGGCCGAGCACCACTCTCTGGGGCTGCTGCCGCTGGGCTTGCGCGAGCGCCTGGGCATCCCCGCCACCACCACGCTCGCCGCCTTCGGGGTGAGCGTGGGCTCCTACCGCCAGCTGCGTGAGGCGGTGGCCTTCCTGCGCGAGCAGGGCGTCACGGTGACCGACGTGCCCGCGGAACTGCACCCCGGTATGGACCATGCGGCCTACGCCGTGGACCCGGAGGGGCACCGCGTCCTGCTGCACACCTACCTCGAGCAGGTGGGCTGGGCAGGCGCCCCGCGTGCCGAGGGGCACCGGCACGTGCCCATCAGCGAGTGGCCGGAGGCCATCGAGCCGTTGTCAGACGTGTACGCCGACCAGACCTTTGCGGGCCCGCTGGGCTGAAGGGGGCGAGATGTACGACCTGCTCATCAAGAACGGCCGTGTAGTGGACGGGTCGGGCATGCCGTCCTTCAACGCTGACGTGGGCATCCGCGATGGGGTCATCGTGGACATCGGCCGCCTCAGCGGCGAGGCCAGGCGCACCATCGATGCCTCCGGGCGCGTGGTGGCCCCCGGCTTCATCGACAACCACTGCCACTTCGATGCCCAGGTGACCTGGGACCCGCTGTGCACCTTCTCGCCCCAGCACGGGGTGACCAGCGTCATCTTCGGCAACTGCTCCCTCTCCCTGGCCCCCGCGCGCCCAGACGAGCGCGAGTCCCTGGCCAAGATGCTCTCCCGCGTGGAGGCCATCCCCATGGAGAGCCTGCGCGCCGGGGTGAACTGGCAGTGGGAGTCGTTCCCGGAGTACTTGGATTTCCTCGACCGCAAGCTGGGGGTGAACGCCGGGGTGCTCATGGGGCACTCCGCCATCCGCCGCTACGTCATGGGTGCCGAGTCGCAGGAACGCACTGAGGCTACCCCCGAGGAACTGGCGCAGATGCAGGGGATCATCCGCGACGGCATGCGCGCCGGTGCGCTGGGCCTTTCCTTCGACCGCAACGGCGGGCACCTGGACCTGGAGGGGCGGCCCGTTCCGGCCATCGTCGCCCCGCTGGAGGAGATCTACGCCCTGGCCTCGGCGCTGTCCGACCTGCCCGCCGGGGTGCTCCAGTGCGGGAGCGCCTACCCGCTGGAGATACGCGAGGGCTTCGCCACCCACCTCTCGCAGGTGAGCGGGCGGCCCGTGATCTACAACCAACTGGTGCACAACGCCAAGCGACCCGACCAGTGGCGCGAGCACCTGGACCTGGTGGCCCAGCGCATCGGCGAGGGGTGGCCCGTCTACCCGGTGGTGAACCCTCGCCCGGCCTCCCAGCGCTTCACCATGCGCAACGCCCAGGTGTTCGACCGCATGCCCACCTGGCGTGAGGTGATGCTCACGGACCACGAGGCCAAGAAGGCGGCCCTCGCCGACCCTGCCATGCGCGCCACGCTGCGTGCCGAGGCGGTGGAGGGGCGCGATCTCCCCGTGGACGCGCTGCCGATCCAGTGGGACCGCATCCGCATCACCCGCGTTCTGTCCGAGCGGTACGCCCGCTACCGGGGCAAGAGCGTGGGGCTCATGGCGCGGGAGGAGAACGCCGACGTGCTGGACGCGTTCCTCGACATGGTGCTGGCTGACGACCTGAACACAGGCCTGGAGAACAACCAGTCGGGGTCCGATGCCGGGGCGCTGGCAGCGATGCTGGCCAGCCCCTACTCGGTCATCGGCCTGTCCGATGCCGGGGCCCACGTCATCTACGAGGCGGGCTACGGCTACGCCACGTTGCTGCTGAGCCACTGGGTGCGTGAGGAGCAGGCGCTCAGTCTGGAGGAGGCCATCCGCAAGCTCACCTCTATGCAGGCGGCGCTGTACGGACTGGACGGGCGGGGCCTGCTGCGCCGGGGCTACGCCGCGGACGTGGTGGTGTTCGACCCCGAGACCGTGGGCACCGAGGAGCCGGAGGAGGTGCACGACCTGCCCGGCGGCCTGATGCGCTTGGGCCAGAGGGCCAAGGGCGTGGACTACACCGTGGTCAACGGCCAGGTGCTGTACGAGCACGGCGAGCACACCGGGGCCTACCCGGGGAAGGTGCTGCGCAACGGCGCGGCTACCAGGTGAAGTGCTGGTAGTCCGAGTAGGCGTAACCGGCCTGAAAATAGGCGGCTACGTTGAGGGTGAAGCCCTGGCCGTCGGCCAGCGGCACGGCGGGAAGTGAGGCCTGCGCCGCATCCCACGCGAATACCTGGCTGATGAGGCTTCCCTCGTCGGGGAATACAAGCACCTTGTACCACATGCCCGCACGCATGCCCTGGGGCGGCGTCCACGTCACCACCATGTCCGTCCCCTCGCGCCGCCAGACCACATCCGTGGGGTAGCCCACGGTGTCTGGCCGGTAGTCCACCGTCTGCTCCAGCATCACCGTCCCGCCCTGGTAGTAGCGGAAGGTGTATGCACCGAGGATGGGTAGCCCAGCACCCGCCGGACCGTAGAGCACCCAGCGGCGGATCACCTCGTCGGAGTAGGCATTGACGTTGTAGTCCTTGTTCAGCTCGAAGACCCGCCCGTCCGGCCCCTCGACGGCGACACGGGTCGCCTCCCACAGGGGGCACGCCTCCTGTACGTCGTAGGGGTCGAAGCAGTTGGTTTTGAACTCGTAGGTGGCCCCATCGAAGCCGTTGGAGATCTACACCTCGGGCCAGGCGTCGCTGCGCGCCTCATGTGCCGGCGCGGGGTTCTCCGTGGGTCTCGGTGTGGGGGAAGCAGGGGCGTCCTCGTCGCACCCGGCGAGCAGGAAGAGGGCGAGGACAAGGGCAACGGCAAGACGCATGGGCATCCCCAGGACGGGCTCCTCACAGCATACCCCTGCCCTGCAGACGCTGGCGGTGGTACCTTTGGCGCTGCCCGGCCAGGGCATGGAGGGAGCGGGCGTGAGTGAACGGCTGACCATCCGTCTGAACGGTGCGGACAACGTGGTGGTGGCGCGCGTGGCTATCCCCCAGGGCACCACGGTGGAGGAAGAGGGCGTCACGGCGGCGGCGAACATCCCGCCGGGCCACAAGATAGCCACCGCCGCCATCGCCCAGGGTGGGCTGGTGCGCAAGTACGGGCAGGTCATCGGGCAGGCCACGGCTGCCATCGCGCCCGGCGAGCACGTCCACCTGCACAACCTGGGCATGTCGGCTGAGGGGCGCGACCACGCCATCGGTTCGGAGGCGCGCCCCACGCAGATGGCGCCCCGGCGTGCCGCGTGGATGGGCATCCGCCGCCCCGATGGACGCATCGCCACCCGCAACTACATCGGGGTGCTCACCACGGTGAACTGCTCGGCGTCGGTGGCGCGCATGATCGCCGACCGGTTCAGAGGCGATGCGCTCCGGCGCTTCCCCAACGTGGATGGGGTCGTCGCCCTCACCCACGGCAGTGGGTGCGGCATGGCCTCGGAGGGGCAGCCCATGGATCTGCTGCGCCGCACCATCGGCGGGTACGCGCGCCACCCTAACTTCTTCGCGGTGGTCATCGTGGCCCTGGGCTGCGAGGCGAACCAGCTCACAAAGCTGCTGGAGGCGGAGGGGCTCACGGGCGACAAGCGCGTCTTCCCCCTGACCATCCAGGAGACGGGCGGCACCGCGGCCACGGTGAAGGAGGCCGAGAAGCGCATCCGCACGTTGCTTCAGGCCGCTGATGCGGTGGATCGCGAGCCGGTGCCCGCGTCCGAACTGGTGCTGGCCCTCCAGTGCGGCGGGAGCGACGGCTACTCCGGCATCACCGCCAACCCGGCACTGGGCGCGGCGGCCGACATCCTCATCTCCCAGGGTGGCACCGTCATCCTTTCGGAGACGCCGGAGATCTACGGCGCGGAGCATCTGCTCACCCGCCGCGCCGCCTCCGAGGAGGCGGGCTCACGCCTGCTGGAGAAGATCTCCTGGTGGGAGGAGTACACCGCGCGCAACGGCGGGGCTATGAATAACAACCCCTCCCCCGGCAACAAGGAGGGTGGGCTCACCACCATCCTGGAGAAGTCGTTGGGCGCGGTGGCCAAGGGCGGAACCACCAACCTTGCCGCAGTGGCCGACTACGCCGCGCCCGTCACCGCCAAGGGCCTAGTGTTCATGGACACCCCCGGCAACGACCCGGTGTCCATCACGGGCCAGGTGGCGGGCGGGGCTAACATCGTCTGCTTCACCACCGGGCGCGGTTCCGCCTATGGGTGCGTGCCTGCGCCATCGCTCAAATTGTCCACCAACACGCCGCTCTACCAGCGCATGGAGGGCGACATGGACATCAACTGCGGCGTCATCGCCGACGGGACCGCCAGCGTGGAGGAGATGGGTGAGGTCATCTTCAACCGCATCCTGGAGGTCGCCTCGGGCCAGAAGACCAAGTCGGAGGAGCTCGGCGTGGGCTCCGAGGAGTTCGTGCCCTGGCAGCAGGGCGCGGTGATGTAGGCAGACACCAACCAGCCCAGGAGGCGTTCCGTGGAACTGAACCTGTCCATAGCCCTTGCCGACAACCCCCGGACCTGGCCCATCATCGACGGCACCGTCAAGGCAGACGGCATCAACCTGATCCCCTCCGTGATCCACGGGTCGGAGATCTTCTGGCGTCAGCTCAAGCACGCCGAGTTCGACGTGTCGGAGATGAGCTTCTCCTCCCTGATGATGGCGACGGCCCGCGGAGACGACACCTGGGTGGGGCTGCCCATCTTCACCACCCGGCGCTTCTTCCACACCGGCGTGCTGGTGCGCAAGGACGCGGGCATTGAGAAGCCCGCTGACTTGAAGGGCAAGCGGGTTGGCGTGCCCGAGTACCAGCAGACGGCCGCGCTGTGGACGCGTGGGGTGCTGGAGCACGAGTTCGGCGTGCGTCCGCGCGATATGACCTTCTGGATGGAGCGCACGCCGGAGCACTCGCACGGGGGAGCCACCGGCTTCAAGGCGCCCGAGGGGGTGACCATCAACCAGATCCCCCTGGACAAGAACATCGGCTCCATGATGGCGGCCGGGGAACTGGACGCCACGCTCCTCTACCTGAACGAGCCCAACCTGGTGGACCGGGCGACCATCGACCTGTGGGCACACCCGGACATCAAGCCCCTCTTCCCCGACGCTCAGGCCGAGGGCGCGCGTTACTACACCAAGACGGGCCTCTACCCCATAAACCACGGCATGGTGGTGCGCCGCAGCATCGCGGAGCAGCACCCGTGGGTGGTGTTGAACCTGCTCAAGGCGTACGTGAAGGCCAACGAGGTCGCCAACCGGCGGCGCAAGGCCCATATGGACTACTACGTCGAAGCCGGCCTGCTGGGCCCCGATGGCAACAAGATCGTCGCCAGGCCCCTGGTGGAGCATGGCATCGTCGCCAACCGCATGGTGCTGGAGACCGCGGCCCAGTACTCCTACGAGCAGGGGCTCACCCCCCGCCTGATGAAGCTGGAGGAGGTGTTCGCCGCCTCCGCCATGGAGCAGTAGCGGGCCTGCCCTTTCGGACGATGCGCCTCCCCCACTCCGCGCTTGAGAATGTCTGCGGAGTGGCGGAGCAGGCCACCCGGCATGCCGGGACGGAGGCGGCAGACCGTGACCACACGCTCACTCAATGTGCTCATCGCGGATGACGAACCGTCGATCCGCACGTTGCTGGACGCCACCATCGGGCGCACCGGCGAGCACGCGGTCTCCGAGGCCACCAACGGCGAGGAGGCGCTGCGCATGGCGCGCAAGCAGCAACCCGACCTCCTGCTGCTGGACGTGCGCATGCCGCGCATGGACGGCGTCGAGGTCTGCAAGCGACTCAAGGCTGAGCCCCAGACCGCAGACATCAAGATCGTCATCCTCATTGCCCTCGCCCAGGATCACATGCGCCGTGAGGCGGAGACTGCGGGCGCCGACCTGTTCCTGGTCAAGCTCTTCAAGCCCAACGCGCTGCTGGACATCATCGCGGCTTCTCCGCCAGGGGGACGCTAGCCAACCCCGTCGAGCCTGAACCCACGACCAGGAGGAAGAGGGGAAAGGCCCTCTCGTTGGCGGACCTGGATCGCGAACAGCTGGAGATCTACGCCCACGAACTGGCGGAGAACCACCGCGTGCTCCAGGAGACCAAGGAGCAGCTGGAGGTGCGGATGCGGGAGCTTGAGGCGTTGAACAAGCTCTTCAGGGAGCACCTGAACCAGCAGGCGACCGCTGCCGCCGAGTTCTCCAACATGGCACGCGACATCGCCGGCCTGTCAGCCCACGTAAGCGCGTTGGCTGAGCGCGCGGACACCCTCGCCGGTCACTGGCAGCCTCCCAAGTCCTAACCGGCCTAACCCTCTGCTATCATCCGTGCGACCCTGGCGAGCGCACGCCTCTTCTGAGCTCAGCGCGCATCGCAGGCCGCCATCACGGAGGATTCGCATGGTCATCGGCAAGGAGCGCACCAGCTGGTACTCCGACCACCCGCTGACCTGCACCTGCGTTGAGTGCGAGGCACGGCGCGCGACTGACCGGCGCTTCCAGGCCGCCAGCGGCGGGCGCAAGGTCGGTCGCAACGAGCCTTGCCCCTGCGGGTCGGGCCGCAAGTACAAGAAGTGCCACGGCGCCTAGTCCGCTAGTGCGGGTGCGGGACGCGCTCGCGGTGCTGGCGCAGCAAGTCGGCCCCGTAGTCGTTGCCGTTGGGGGTGCGCACCAGCGTGTGGATGTGGTGGCGCGACGGCCCGTCCGACTCCAGTGCCAGCCCGTCCTGGTGGTCGAACTCGATGAGGATCACCGGGCTGTGCAGCCGGTAGTAGAAGGCATCAGCCTCCCCCGTCCCACCGGCCCACGCGAACCACGTCTCACCCAGGTGCGCCTCGACCTGCACTTGCCAAGCTGAGGCATGGGGCTCACGCGCCCTGCCGGTGTAGACCGCCACGAGGCGCCGGGCCAGCGCCTGGGCACCGGCGGGCATGTCCGCGTAGCGCACCCCTGCATACCCCAGCACCAGGTTGTCGCGGAAGGCGGTGCCCAGCACGTCGCCCGGCAGTTCATCGGCCACCGTGGCCCGCCGCTGTAACGCAGCGGGGAGCGCACGCATCAGCGCCAGGCCCAGCGCCTCCTCCTGCGCGAAGACGCGCGTGCCCGCATAGGCCCCTGCATCCGCCTCCACGGGCTCCGAGCCCAGGAAGGTTGGCGTGAGCACCAACTGCCCACCCACGGCCATGACGTTCAGGTTCAGGTGGTGCCCATCCAGCTGGAAGCCCCACGGTTCGCGGGCCGACGGCTCACCGAACAGACTGAGCCAGTAGAGCCACTCGCCGTACTCGTCGTCCTTGCCCGTCAGCTCGCGAACCGTCTCGTTCAAGCGCATCACATCCCGCACGGTCTGGAAGCCCGCGGGGCTCAACGCCTGACCGGCCAGCGCCAGCCCAGCCTCACGCCCCTGCCCATCCAGCGTCTCCAGCGGAACGCCATGGCGCACCAGGAAGGGGTGGATGTTGCACCACAGACGCCACTCCGGCGCGTCCACAGCGAAGCGGGTTGCCTCACGCTGCTGCGGGGTGAGCCCGGTCAGCCACGCGTGCCCCGCACGTGCCAGGCCGTCCAGGGCGAACGCGGGGCCGGGGCCGGACAGCGGGAAGAGACCGGGCACCGGTGCCCCGTCCGTGGTCACGCCCACGAAGGAGCTCGCCGCGTTCTCCCGCGCCTCTGCCAGCCGGCGGGCGGGGCCACCGCCCAGCGGTTCACGCAGGAAGCGGGCGGGCGCCCCGTTGCGCTCCTTGGGACGGTAACGACTCTGCACGTGGACCCTCCTGCCGGGGTTAGGACGGCAGGCTACCACCGCCGGTGCGCTGGCGCGCCCGCAGACCGGTCCAGGCGTAGGCGGCGACGAACACGGCGGCGGCGGTGAGCACCACGGCCGGGCCCGACGACACGTCGGCGTAGTAGGAGGCGTACACCCCCACCCCGCCGCAGGCCGCGCCCAGCGCCGTGGAGAGGGCCATCATGCGCCCGAATCCGCGGGTGAGCAGGCGCGCGGTCACCGGCGGTATCACGATGACCGCCGCGATCATCGTCACCCCCAGAACGCGCAGACACACCACGATGGCCGCCGCCAGCACCAGTGAGAACGCCGCGTCCACCCAGCCGGTAGGCACGCCGTAGTAACGGGCGACCTGCGGCTCGAAGGTGGCGAAGAGCAGTAGCTTGTAGGCGGCCAGGGCCGCAACCCCCGTGACGGCGGCCACCAGCGCGATGCCCGCCAGGTCCGTGCCGTCCACCCCCAGGATGTTGCCGAAGAGCGCCGCGTCGAAGGAGCGGGTGAAGCCCTGGTAGCGCGAGAGGAGCGCGACGCCCAGGGCGAAGGACGCCGTGGTGATGATGCCGATGGCCGCGTCCGCGCCGATGCCGCGGCGCCGGGTTGCCTGGTTGATGAGCAGCGCCGAGACGAACCCCCACAGACTGGCGCCCAGCAGGAAGTTCACCGAGAAAACGTAGCTCACCACCGCGCCACCGAAAACGGCGTGGGAGAGGCCGTGGCCGATGTAGGCCATGCGCCGCAGAACGATGAACACGCCCAGCAGGCCGCACACTCCGCCCGCCAGTGCTGCCGCCAGCAGGCCCCGGACGAAGAAGGGGTAGTCGAAGGGTTCAAGCATGGTGATGGTGCTCCCCCTCGCCGTGCTCGTGCGTGTGGGCCGCAGGCTCACCGTGCCGGTGTGCGGCGTCGTGTCCGTGGCCGTCCTGCTCGCCGGGGTGACGGCCGAACCGGTGCGGGGCCTCCGTCACCAGCGTCAGCCCGTCCACCCGCGCCACGTGCAACTCGGCCCCGTAGGTTTGTTGCAGCACCTGGGGCGTGAACGCCTCGTCGGGTGAGCCGTCGCCCACCACCGCGCCGGCGAGCGCTCCGTTGATGCACACCACCCTTGGCAGGTGGGCAGCAACGGCGTTGATCTCATGGGTGGCGATGACGATGGCCGTGCCGTCGTGATTCAGCTCATGGAGCAGGTGCAGCACCTCATCGCGGGTGCGGATGTCCACTCCGGTGGTCGGCTCGTCCAGGAGCAGCAGAGAGGGGCGGCGCACCAGGGCGCGAGCCAGGAAGGCGCGTTGCTGCTGCCCGCCGGACAACTCCCTTATGAACCGACCCCCCAGGGCCTCGATGCCTAGCCGCTCCATGACTGCGTGGGCTCGCCTACGGGCATCCCGTCGGTGCCATGGCCACCAGGGGGCATCGGCCGTGAGCCCCATGAGCACCACCTGCTCCACCGTCACAGGGAAGTCCCAGTCGATGTCGGCCAACTGCGGCACATATCCCACCGGCGCGGACCGCGCGCCCGCCGGGCGACCCGCCACGCTCACCGCCCCGGCACGCGCGGGGACGGCCCCCAGCATGGCGCGCAGCAGCGTGGTCTTGCCGGAGCCGGAGGGGCCCAGCAGCGCGACGAACTCGCCCTCGCGCACGGTCAGGTTCACGCCGGAGAGCACCGGTGCGCCGTCGTACCCGCAGGCGAAGCCTGTCAATTCCACCAGGGGAGCGCCGCTGCTGTGTGCGGGGTGTCCGGGGTGCAGCATGGGCTACTGGGGGTAGACGGCATCGGAGGAGCCGTCGAACACGGGGCTCACGTCGAAGCCGTCCAGCGCCGAGGCATCGCCCCCCAGCGCGGTGGTGATGGTGCGGACGTTGGCGGCCATGAGGCCGAGGTACGAATGCTCCGGCGCGCCGGTTTCGCCCGGCAGGTCATCATCGCGCAGGGTGTCCACGAATCCCGCGCCCGCCTCCTGGGCGATCTGCTCCATCACCGGACTGGGGAAGACCTCGGAGCCGAACACGGCTGGAACGCCTGCGGCCCGCACCTGCTCGATAAGGGCTGCCATTTCGCGGGCCGAAGGTTCGGAGAAGTCGGTGGGCTGCACCGCGCCGATGATCTCGAAGCCGTAGTCGCTCCCGAAGAACGGGAAGGAGTCGTGGTAGGTGAGCAGTCTGCGGTGAGCCTCCGGGATGGTGGTCACCGCGGCCCGGATGCGCTCGTCCAGCTCGTCAATGCGCCCTGCGAAGGCCGCTGCGTTGGCGGCGTAGAACGCACCGTTCTCCGGGTCGAGCACCGCCAGCGCATCAGCGGCCAGCTCCGCATAGCGGGCGGCCAGGCGCGGACTGGTCCACAGGTGCGGATTGGGGTGGCCTTCAGATTCGGGGAACGAGAAATCGAACACCCACTCCTCACGGGAGATGGCCGCATCGCCCAGTTGCAGGATGGGCACCCCCGTGCGCCGGTTGGCCTGGGCCAGCTCCAGCGTGGGCGATTCCAGGTACAGGCCGTTCAGCACGATGAGGTCGGCCTCAGCCAGCGTGCGCGCCACCGAGGGTGGCGGCTCGTAGGTGTGGGAGTTGGCCCCCTCTGGCACGAGACCCGTGAGGGCGATGCGCCCGCCGCCCACCTGCTCCACGATGGAGGTGATGGGCGAGACGGTGGTGACCACCCGCAGTCGTGCATCTCCAGGGGGGGTGTCATCTCCAGCGCAGGCGGCCAGCAGCAGGGCGAGCAACAACGATGCCAGAAGCAGTCGGGCCATGGGCTAGGCCTCCGAGCCGGTGTGGGAGTGGGATGAGGCACCCGTGTGGGTGTGGCCGGAGTGGGAGTGCTGCTCGTCGGAGCGGCAGGCGGTGCACAGGCCGCTCACCGTCACGTGCTCCGGGTGCAGATCAAAACCCTTGTCCTTCAGCAGCCGGGAACGCAGCCGGTCCAGGTAACCCGGCGGCAGGTGGAAGGTGGCCCCGCAGTGCTCGCATACCATGTGCCCGTGGCGGTCCGAAGGGTCGGCCACCTCGTAGTGGCTCACTCCGCCCACCTGCACCTCATTCAGCAGGTGCAGGCGTGAGAGGAGCGCCACCGTGCGGTACACCGTCGCCACGTCCACCTGAGGTGCGGTCTGCTGCACGTGAGCGGCGATGCGCTCCACCGGCACGTGACCGCCCAGTGCGCCCACGGCCTCCAGCACCAGCATGCGCTGGGGAGTGAGGCGCCTGCCCGCTGAGCGTATGGCCGCCGCCGCCGACTGCTGCTGCAAGTATACGCTCCTGCGAATGCTTGCGATAAGAGACCACAGCGAGCCTCCGCCGTCAAGGGCGGGGCGGGGTCAGAGGGCGGTGACGATGGTGAGCACACCGGTGACCAGGAACAGGGCGGCGGCCCCGTAGCGGATCGCCCGCTCGGGCAGGCGCTTCCCCATGACGATGCCCGCCCAGATGGCGACGGCATCCGCAGCGACCATGCCCACGGTGGAGCCGATCCACACGCCGGCGAAGGAGGCATCACGCGCGGCCAGGGTCACCGTCGCCAGCATGGTCTTATCACCCAGTTCGGCGATGAAGAACGTGCCGGCCACGGTGAGGAACGGCCCCCAGCGCCGGCGCTGCCTGCTGGGGTCGTCGTCCAGCCGGTCGCCGCGCAGCGTCCACAGCCCGAAGCCGATGAACGCTGCCCCGGCCAGCGCCCCGAGCCACGGGTCGGGCAGCACCGCATCCAGCGAGCGGCCCAGCGCAACCGAGCCCAGGTGTACCAACAGCGTCGCGGCCGTCACCCCTGCGATGACCACCAGCGGGCGATATCGGGTGGCGAAGGCGAGCGCCACCAGCTGGGACTTATCGCCTAGTTCGGCAACGAAGATGAGGCCGAGGGACTGCCAGAAGGCGAGCATGGGTCTCCGGGGCCGTTGCGGCCCGTGCAGTATCGGGCACCCGTCCGGCGAGGTAAACGGTGGCCGCCCGAACACGGCTGTGATATGCGTGGGGCAACGCCCGCCTCAGGAGGCCCCATGCAGTTCGGCATCCAGATCCCCGTGGAGTCCATCGGCCGTGACCCGGCCTCCCTGCGTGCCTTCGCCCAGGGGGCCGAGGCGCTCGGCTTCGATTACATCGTGTTGTACGAGCACGTGGTGGGCACCACGCCCGTGGCCCGGCCGGGCCGTGAGTCGCACCCGGCGGAGAAACCGTACCGGGAGGTGTTCACCACCATGGCGTTCATCGCCGGGGTGACCGAGCGCATCGGCCTCTCCACGGCGGTGCTGGTGCTCCCCCAGCGCCAGACGGTGCTGGCGGCCAAGCAGGCTGCGGAGGTGGACGCCCTGTCCGGCGGGCGGCTGCGGCTGGGGGTGGGCGTGGGCCGCAACAACCACGAGTACGCGGCGCTGGGCGCGGACTTCGCCACCCGGGGGCGGCGCATCGAGGAGCAGGTGGCGCTGATGCGGGCGCTGTGGACCCAGGACTGGGTCAGCTTCCAGGGGCAGGAGCACCAGCTGGATGGGGTGAGCCTCACCGTACCTCCCGTGCAGCGGCCCATCCCGGTCTGGTTCGGCGGCTCCTCTGCCCCGGTGCTGCGGCGCATCGGGCGCATCGGCGACGGGTGGATCCCATCCTCACGGGTGGACAACCTCGCCCAGGAGAAGGCGCTGCTGCGCGAGGCCGCCCTGGAGGCGGGGCGCGACCCGGACGCCATCGGCATGGAGGGGCGCGTGGAGCTGCCGGAGGGCGGGCCCGACGACTGGCGCGCGCTGCTGGCCTGGTGGGGTGAGCAGGGGGCAACCCACATCAAGGCGCACCTGGGCGAGGGGCCATTGCACGAGGAGATGGAGCGGGTTGCCCGGTTCATCTCTCTGGCGCGGGGATAGCCCGAACACCGCACTCCCCGCTCCGATATGCCGGGGAGTGGGGCTGGTACAATGGATGAGCGCGGCACACCGCCGTGCCGCATCACGCCCCCAAGGAACCCCATGCCCGTCACCACCAACCGTCCCCGCCGCAGGCGCGGCGCGGGACACACCGGCACCTGCGCCAACTGCGGCGCGGAGGCCCGCGTCCCCTTCAAGCCCACCGGCGATCGCCCCATCTACTGCAAGAGCTGCTTCGCCTCCCGCACCGAGCGCCCCGCCAAGCAGGAGCCAGCGGCCGGGTCCGCGCCGCCCGCCCCTGTGGCAACTGCGCCCCTCGCGCCTGCGCGTCCCGGCAGCTTCGGCGGCCTGCCCATCTCCGGGGCCACCGCTGCGGCTCTGGATGCCATGGGCATCAGCGAGCCCACGCCCATCCAGACCCAGGCCATCCCCGTGCTGCTGGACGGCCAGGACGTCATCGGCCTCGCCCGCACCGGCTCCGGCAAGACGCTCGCCTTCGGCATCCCCATGGCCGAGCGCGTGCGGCCCAACGGGCGGGAGATTGCCGCCCTGGTGCTGGTGCCCACCCGTGAACTGGCCATCCAGGTGGGCGGGGTGCTGGAGGCACTGACGGCGCGGGGCGGCGTGCGCGTGGGGCTGCTGTACGGCGGACGCTCGCTGGTGAATGACCGCAAGGCCATCGCGCGCGGGCTGGACGTGGTGGTCGGCACGCCGGGCCGCACGCTGGACCACCTGCGCTCCGGTACGCTGCGCCTGGGTGGCGTGCGGATGCTGGTGCTGGACGAGGCCGACGAGATGCTCGACCGCGGCTTTGCACGCGACGTGGAGGCCATCCTGGCCCACACCCCGCACGAGCGCCAGACGGCGCTCTTCTCCGCAACCATGCCGGAGTGGGTGGCGGGCATGGCCGCTCGCCATCAGCGCAAGCCCGTGCGTGTCGCGGCCGACGCCTCCGGGGAGCGCCCGCCGGAGATCGAGCAGCTGGTGTACGAGGTGCCCAAGGCGGACAAGCCCGCCGCGCTGCGCGCCCTGCTGGACGAGCGGGGCGACGGTCCGGTCATCGTCTTCGGCAAGACCAAGCACGGGGTCAAGAAGCTGGCCAAGCAGCTGGCCGCCGACGGCTACCCCGTGGGCGCGCTCCAGGGCAACCTGAGCCAGAACGCTCGCGAGCGGGTCATGGCATCGTTCCGCACCGGTGAGACGCCCATCCTGGTCGCCACCAACGTGGCGGCGCGCGGCCTGGACGTGGAAGGCGTGGAGCGGGTCATCAACTACGACCTGCCCGACTCCCCCGAACTGTTCACCCACCGCGTGGGCCGCACCGGGCGCATGGGCCGCCAGGGCGAGGCGGTCACCTTCCTGTGCGAGGACGACGGCCCCAAGTGGCGCGAGATCGAGCGCACCCTCAAGCTCAAACTCCCGCGCCGCCGGTGGGCGGAGCGGGTCAGCGCTCGTAGCGCTGGGCCGCGGACGAGAAGCCGCTGACCTGAGCGGCGCTGACGCCGGGGAGCGCCTCCACCAGCAGCGTGCCGTCTGCCTGCACCTGCGCCAGCAGCACCCCGGCCACCTGCTCCCCGTTCTGGGCGGCGATGCCGCTGGGCTGCGGGGAGAGGCGGTCCCACCGCTCACTCGTTCCCGCGACCAGGTACTCCCACTCCACCAGCTCGTAGACCACCAGACCACTGGAGGCATCCACCAGGGCCGGGTCGGGGCCGTTGCCCCGCACGCCGAACTGGCGTGAGCGCCCTTCGAAGGTACCGATGGACACGCGCACCTGGGACGGGTCGTACAGGTCGTAGACGATGGACAGGTGGCCTGCCCAGTAGCGCGTGGGATCGGCCCCCGCGTACCCGTTGGTGCCCTCGGCGAACCAGTTGCCCACCAGCCGCCCCGGCACGTCGTACCCGATGCGCCCGCCTCGCGGGCTCGCCTGGCGCGGGTTCAGCGCCAGCAACTGGGAGCGCAGTGGTTCCACGAAGTAGTCGAAGGGGTCCACGCTGTGGATCTTCCAGGGCTCCCGCACGTAGTGCTCCGGCGCGGCGAACCCGCCCACCTGCACGTCCAGGTCCACCACGTTCATGTCCAGCGTCTGGCCGCCGATGCGGCCGACCTCCTGCCCCGCCCGCACCGGCACGCGCATCACGGTGTAGCCGGGGTTGGTGCCCATCTGCGCCTCGATCTCCGGGGCCAGACGGGTGATGAGGTCGTAGATGGTGTACAGGTGGCAGGAGTATTCGATGACCATCCGGTACTGGGGCACCTCCAGCACCCCCCCCCGCCTCGTTGACGTGATTGTTCCGGACCCCCACGGAGACCACCCATCCATCGGCCGGAGCGAACACGCCGTACTGGTACGGGGTTGAGCGGAAGACCAACGGTTCGAAGTAGATGTGGTCCACAGGCGTGACGTGGGAGTCCACCATGAGCCCCATGGGCACGATGGCGCCGATGTCCTCCACACGCATGGGACCAGCGCTGAAGCGCTCAGCGCCGGAGGGCGCACACTTCCCCTGGCTCCACTCTGCATTGAGCCCCGGTGGCCCGTCCCGTGTCACCGTGGGGGCTGGCGCTGTCGTCGTCTCAGGCCGAGAGCCAGTGGGAGCTGATGGTGTGGGCGATGGAGCCACAGCGGTCAGAGCCGTGGCAGTGGGAGCCGGCAATGTCCCTGGTGCAGTGAGCTCGCTGCCCACCGGAACGCCGGAGGGCCCTGCGCAGGCGGCGAGCACCAGGGTCAGGGCGAGCGCCCCGCGGCGCCACACGTGGGCGAACCAACGCCGTTCCATGTACCCATTGTACGTCCTGCACCCCTGCCCGGCCAGCGTGCTGCCACCCAGTTCGCCTGCTGGGCTATGATGGCGGCAACGCTCCCCGGAGGTGCACCATGCCCATCACCCTCAAGCCCGGCGACCCCGCTCCCGACTTCTCCCTCCCCGCCACCGGTGGGGAGACCGTGAGCCTCAAGGGGCTGCATGGTAAGAAGGTAGTCCTCTACTTCTACCCCAAGGACTCCACGCCCGGCTGCACCGTGGAGGCCTGCTCGTTCCGGGACAACCACGATGCTCTAGCCGGTGCGGGCGCGGTGGTGCTGGGCGTCAGCGCGGACTCGCTGCGCTCCCACGACAACTTCACCGCCAAGCAGTCGCTGAACTTCCCGCTGCTCTCCGACGAGGGCGCGGCGGTGGCAACGGCCTACGGCGCGTGGGGCGAGAAGAAGCTGTACGGGCGCACCTTCATGGGCATGAACCGCTCCACCTTCCTCATCGACGAGCAGGGGCGCATCGCCCACGTGTGGGCCAAGGTGAAGCCTGCCGGTCACGCCGAGGAGGTGCTGGCGGTGGTGCAGGGCGCCTAGCAAGCCGTATCGAGGAGGCCCGCGCCAGCGGGCCTCCTCACACGCGCTAGGCCAGCGAGGCCGTGACGCTCAGGGCGACGTTGCCCTTGAGCGCCTGGGAGATGGGGCAGCCCTCCTTGGCGCCCTCGGCGGCCTTGGCGAAGTCCTCGGCGCTGATGCCGGGTACGGTGCCCTTGACCGTCAGAGCCGATGAGATGACGCGGAACCCCGCATCGGTCTTGTCGAAGGTGACGGCGGCGCTCACCTCCAGCTTGGTGGGCGGCGTGCCCGCCCGGCCCAGGCCGGCGGACAGGGCCATGGAGAAACAGGACGCATGGGCAGAGGCGATCAGCTCCTCAGGGCTGGTCTTGCCCTGCGGGGCCTCGGTGCGGGCCGCCCAGGTGACGGCAAGGTCAGAGAAGGCCTTGGACGAGACGGCGGACAGCGAGCCAGAGCCCTTGGCCAGGTCGCCGGTCCAGACCGTGCGGGCTTCGCGGATGACAGCGGGCATGGGGAGCCTCCCGTGGGAACGCGCAGATGCGCGTCTGTGTATTCTTTCGCCCCCGCCAGGGGGAGCGCTGCCCTAGCCTACCCCCTTCGTGGCGACATCGCCAGGCGCGCCGGGGCGCGTGGCGCTGGCATGCCAGAAGGCCAGAGAAATATGCTGGTTGCGTTCTTCAGCGATACACGCCATACTGAAAAACGGCGCGAGGACTTCTACCCCCGAGCGGGTGGCCGCCAGCGGTCAGGGTGGCGGCCACCCCTCGCGCCCACTCCCGCACCCCCTCTCGTTGACACGCCCCATGGCGCACCGTACCGTGCCGCGCCATGGACGCCGCTGCCCAACGCACAGCCGCCCTCCTGCGTGAGGCGGACATCACCATCGCCGCCACCCTGCCCGACCAGTGGCTGGGCGGGGTGATCGGAGCGCTGGACGCTGAACCCGCCATACGGCTGGTGCGCGTGACCCGCGAGGACGATGGCGTGGGCATCTGCGCGGGCGCGTACCTGGGCGGACAGGGTGCGGTACTGGTGTGCCAGAGCGCGGGGCTGCTCCTCTCGGCCAACGCACTGGCGGGGTACGCCCTGCACCACCAGACGCCCTTCCTGGTGCTGGCCGCGCTGCGTGGCGGGCACGACGACGGCTACTACTACCAGACGTACAAGCACCGGGTCATCACGCCGGTGCTAGACGCGCTGGGGCTGCCCCACCACACACTGCGCACCCCGGACGATCTGTCCATAATCCCCGACGCGGCGCGCCAGGGGTGGCTCTCACGAAGGCCCGTGGTGCTGCTGGCGCACCGGGATGCGCTGCGCGATGCGCCGGAGGCGGGGCGATGAGACGCTCCGAGGCGGCTGGGTTGCTGCGCGATGCGCTGGCGCCGGACGCGCTGGTCATCACCTCCCTGGGCACTGCGGGGCGCGCGTGGCGCGAATCCGACCCGCCACACCTCTCCTACGCCGCCTCCGACCCCATGGGCATCTCGCCCTCCCTGGCGCTGGGACTGGCGCTGGCCCAGCCGGAGCGGATCGTACTGCTCATCGCGGGTGATGGTGAGTGGGCCATGAACCTGGGCGTGCTGCTCACCATCGCGGGCGCGGCGCCTGCGAACCTGCGTCTGGTGGTCTGGCGCAACGGGCGCTACGAGACCGGTGGCGGCGCGCCGCTGCCGGGCGGGGATGGCGTTGACTTCGCCGCGCTGGCTGCGGGCGCGGGCATCGGCTGGACGGGCGAGGCCCGCACGCTTGACGAGGCCGCCCGCCTGGTGCCGCAACTGCTGGCGGCACAGGGCCCCGCCCTGCTCGTGTTGCACGTGGAGCCGGAAGCATCGCCCTACCGGCCGGAGGGGCCGTACGCGCAGGTGGAGCAGCGCACGCTGTTCATGGAGCGCCTCCTGGGCCACGGGTAGTCTCGCACCGACGGTGGCTGTAGCATGGCGCCAGCAACCCCGGGTACGGCAGGAGGCGAGGCGATGCCCAGCGACCACGACGCCCTCAAGCAGCAGATGGTGGCGGCGGCCAACCGGGTCGCCGACTCCGGCATCCTCACCAAGTCCTTCCACGGCAACATCTCCCTCCTAGTGCCGGGCACGCAGACCTTCCTGCTGACCGCCGTGAGCAACCTGCGGGAGATCACCGCCGAGGGCATCGCCCACTTCGACATGGACGGGAAGCTGCTGGGCGGTTCGGTCGCGCCGGTGAGCGCCGAGATAGTGGGCATGCACGCCATCGTCTACCGCAAGCGCCCTGGGTCAGGGGCGGTGCTGCACACCCACTCCCCCTTCGCCACGGCCTTCGCCGTCGCCTCCCGCGCGGTGCCGGTGTCCTATGAACCGCTGGTGCGCTTCGGCTTCAACGACGGCGTGCCGGTGGCGGGCTACGGCCCACGCGGCTCGCAGGAGTCGGTGGAGAACATCTCCAAGGTGCTCGACGCACCCGGCACCGGGCGTGGACTGCTGCTGGAGAACCACGGCGTGCTCACCTTCGGGGAGGTCATCGCCGAGGCGATCCAGGCCAACATGGTCATCGAGGAATCGGCCGAGATCATCATGAACGCGGACCTGCTGGGCGGGGCGAAGGAGATCCCCGCGAACAAGCGCGGGGCCGCCCAGGCCCGCATGGCCCAGTTCGCCGCCGAGGGCGTCCGCAAGACCTAGCCCCCACTCCCCACCTCACGGAGGCCCGATGGAAGCGCTGCGCATCGGCATCATCAACCGCACCATCAACATGCTCGACTTCCAGCTGGCGCAAGAGGCCGGCATCTACGCCGCCCATGGCCTGCAGGTCTCCTTCGATACGCTGGCAGGCAAGGAGAGTACCGACGCCCTGGCCGCCGGGAAGCTGGACGTGGTCGTCTCCATCGGCGCGGCGGCACGCGCCATCATGACCGAGGACGCCCCGCTCAAGGTCGCGCTGATGGTCCACCGGAACGCCCCCCACTGGCTCATGGCGCGTGAGGGCATCGCCGCGCAGGCAGACCTGCGCGGCAGGTTGGTGCAGGCGGCCCAGCCCGGCTCCGAGCCCGATCTGATGGTGCGCCGTTGGCTCACCGAGGGTGGGCTTGACCCGGACAGGGACGTGACGCTCACCTACGAGCGCGCGCACCCCGGCTGGACGGAGGACGGGCCCTCACCCCGCGAGGACGCCGCCATCGCCCGCACCCTGGAGCATGAGGTGCTGGAGGCGCGCGGCTTCCACACCCTGCTGGACCTGTGCGAGCGCTACCCGGACACGCTGGTGCACGGGCTGGTGGTCACCGAGGCGTTTGTTGCCCAACGCCTCCCTGCTCTGCGCGCCCTGGTGGCGGCGCACCGGGAGGTCGCGGCCTGGATCGACGAGGCACGCCCCGAGGCGGTGGCCTTCATTCAGGAGCGATGGAAGGTGAGCCCCGAGCGCGGACAGCGCGCCTGCCGCTCCCTCAACGGGCGCTTCGTGGCGCGCCTCAGCCCGGTGGAGTTCGGCCCTGTGCTCGCCGCATCGGCCAGGGCCACCGGCAAGCCGGAACTGGCCGTGGAGCGGCTCATCACCACGGCCGGAGTGGACTGAGGTGGCCACGGACACCGCACCGGCCATCGAGGCGCGGGGCCTGGTGAAGTCCTATGGCGGGGCGGTGCGTGCGCTGGATGGGCTGGATCTGCGGACGGAGACCGGCGAGGTGTTCGGGTTCCCGGGCCACAACGGGGCGGGAAAGACCACCACGATCCGCATCCTGCTGGACCTGCTGCGCCCCGATGCGGGCGATGCGGCCGTCCTGGGCCTGGATCCCCAACGCGACTCGCTGGCGGTGCGGGCCCGTGTGGGCTACCTGCCCGGTGACCTGAGCCTCTACCCCGGTATGAACGCTCGCTCGCTCATGGCGCTGCGCTCCAGCGTGGGAGACGGAGCGGACGACCAGACCTAAACCCGTTCGCTGTGCGAGCACCTCGGAGTCGCGCTGGACACACCGGTCCGCGAGCTCTCCCACGGCAACAAGCAGAGAATGGGCATCGGGCTGGCCGCCCTGGTCTGGGCGGTGTGGCTCTTCAACCGGCGCGACATCGGCGTGGGCCGCGCCGCCCTTCCGGGGGTGCGCGCACTGCTGCTGCGGCGCTAGGAGAAGCGGAAGACGCGCACGGCCACCAGCGCCGTGCCCACCGCCCACGCCAGCAGCAACGCCAGCGCCCCAGGGAAGTCCCACAGCGGGCGCGCGTCCAGCGCCATACCCCGCAGCAGGTCCACCATGGCCGAGAGAGGCAGCAGGTCCACCACCGCCTTGAGCACGGCGGGCAGTGAGTCGCGGGGGAAGAACGTGCCGGACAGGAACATCATGGGCATCGCCACGGCGTTGCCCAGGCCACTGGCCGCCTGCACCGTGCGTGAGAGCGCCCCGATGATGAACCCGATGGAGAGGAACACCGTGTTCCCCAGCACCACCACCAGGAAGAGCATGCCCAGGTTCCCGCGTACCATCGCGCCGAACAGCGCCATGCCGACCCCCGCGATCACCACCGCCTGCACCATGGAGAGCAGCAGGTGGGCTACCACGATGGAAGCGAAGAAGTGGCGCACCCGCAGCGGCGAGGCCAGCAGGCGCTTGAGCACCTTCTGCTCCCGGTAGAGGGCGATGACCGAGGCGATACCGATGATGGAGTAGGTCATGATGCCCATGGACACGAACCCGGGCAGCAGGAAATCGAAGTAGGTCAGTTCCTGGCCCTGCACGCCCTCGGGTTCCAGGGCCAGCAGCCGGGGTGCGCCGGAGGCTTCCAGGTTGAAGGCGTCCAGCATCCGTCCCACCGCGCCGATGACGACGGGGGCCGAGGCGTTGCCCTGGTCGTACACCAGCAGAGCGCTCGCCGTGCCACCCGCCCCGGTGGTTGACGCCATGCCCATCGGCAGCACCAGCAGGTAGCTCGCATCGCCATCCCGCACCGCCTGGCGGGCGGCGGCCTCGTCGGTGCTCGGCTGAACGGTGAACGAGTCCAGCGCCTCCAGTTGCGCGACGAGTTGGTGGGAGAGCGCATCGTCCGCCCTGTCCACCACCAGGAGCGTGGCGCGCTGCGCGTCACCGCCGAAGAAGAGGCCGAAGACGAACACGAAGATGAGCGGGAACGCCATCGACCAGAACAGCGCCTGCCGGTTGCGCAGCAGTGTGCGGATGTTGGCCTTGAACAGTTCAACGAAGGGCATCGCCGCCTCAGTCGCGCAGGTTGCGGCCCGTCATGGCCAGGAACACGTCTTCCAGCGTCGCCATCTGCACCTCCAGCTGGCCCAGGCCCGCACCCGCCAGGGCGATGAGGGCGGGCACGGTGCGGGTGGCGTCGGAGGATTGGAGGGTCAGCGTGCCATTGGCGGTCTCGGCGTCCAGCACCGCGTCCAGGCCCAGAAGCGAGTCCGGGTCCAGCGGCGTTGGCGTCGCGGCCCGCACGGTGTAGGGAGCAGGGAGCGCCTCCGCAAGCCTGGTGGGGGTGTCCAATGCGATCAACTTGCCTTGGTCCATGATGGCGACACGGTCACACAGGAGCTGCGCCTCCTCCATGTAGTGGGTGGTGAGCACCACGGTCCGGCCCTCGGCGTGGATGCCCTGCACCACCTCCCACAGGTTGCGCCGTGCCTGCGGGTCGAGGCCCGTGGTCGGTTCGTCGAGGAACACGATCTCAGGGTCGCTTACCAGGGTGGCGGCCACGGAGAAGCGTTGCTTCTGCCCGCCGGAGAGCTGGTTCACCCGCGCGCCAGCCTTGGACTCCAGACCCATCCGCGCCAGCAGGTCCAGGGGCTTGGCTCGTTGGGGGTAGAAGGCGCCGAACAGTTCGAGGATCTCGGTGAGGGTCAGGTAGTCGAAGTAGCTGGAGGCCTGCAGCTGCACCCCGATGCGGGCCTTGACCCCCCGAGGATCACGCGCCACGTCCATGCCCAACACGGTGATGACGCCACTGGTGGGAGGCTGCAGCCCCTCGATGCACTCGAGCGTGGTGGTCTTTCCCGCGCCGTTGGGGCCGAGGATGCCGAACACCTCGCCGCGTTCCACGGTGAAGGAGACGCCATCCACCGCCGTCAGATGGTTGTAGCGCTTGATGAGGCGGTCGACACTGATGACGCTGGGCATGCGCGCATTGTAGGGCCCTTGCGCGTTGGTTCAACCCGCCAGAGGCGTGCGGCTGCTAGTGGGCGGGAACGCTCGCCGTGAGGGTGGTACCGGAGCCGAGGGGGGAGCGCAGGGTCCATGTCCCCCCACGCATCCCGACGCATGCGGCGATGCTCATGAGCTCCCGGTGCCATGGCGTCGAGGCGGGGTCGAAGCCGCTTCCGTTGTCCTGGACCAGCAGCGTCAGTTCATCAGACCTGGTCGCCTCGCGCCGGATACGCACCTGGCTGGCTCCCGCAAGCCGCTCCACGTTCTCGAGCGCCATCTGGAGCCTCGGAGGCGCGAGAGCGACCAGCCCACGGCCATCGAATCCGCGGCCAGTGCCGCGAACCAACCCGCGCTCACCGGCGCGCGGGCGGCGAGGCCCACGGCCCCGGTCGCCGAAGGCACCAGCGCAAGTGCCCGGAGCACCTGGCGAGGTGCCCGATGAGCGAACGCAGGTCCAGTGGCTCGACGTAGCGGCCCAGGTGCACGGGGACAGCCTCCGCGGGTGCGGCCTTGCGGGCCGTTCTGGGGGCGCTAGCCTAGCGCCCGTGGGCCCCTCAACGTCGCCGTGCCCGCCGGGGCGGCGCGCCATCGGTCACCAACGCACGCAGCGTGATGGGATCGCGCAGCAGGACTCGCCGGCGTCCCACACTCACCAGGCCCTCGGCGGTCAATGCGCTCAACTCCTGGGTCACCGTCTGGCGCGTGGCCCAGACGGCGGAGGCCATCTGCTCGTGGGTGAGTCCGCGCACCTGCCCATCCGGGCCCGCATGGCGCACCAGCAGGGCGATGAGTCGCTCACGCACGCCCCAGCGGGCGGCACGCTCCAGCTGGTCGGCGAGGCCCGCGATGCGTTCAGCGAGGGCCGCCATCAAGCGCAGCGCGGCGCGCGGGTGCGCCTCGGTCAACCGCTCCAGCGCAGGCGCATCGAGCGCACACACCAGGGAGGGAGTGGCGGCCTCGGCGAAGGAAGCGTGCACTCCGGCGTGCGCCTCGCCGAACACATCGCCCGGTGCCAACTCTCCCAGCACCGTCTCCGCACCCGTCGCGTCCAGTCGGTAGAGGCGCACCGATCCCTTGAGGAGCACGGATAGCCCCTCGGCCCGCGCTCCCGGCGTGTGTGCGATAGTCCCCGGCGCCAGGGCGCGGGTGCGCCCCAACGTCGCGACGGCCTCGGCGGCGGCAGCGTCCACGCCCAGCAGCGCGCCGATGCGTTCGGCGTTCGTCGTCGCTCCTGCGAGGGTGTTGGGGCGCATCACCTAACTCCTGGCCCAGTGTCGGAGGGCCGACAGCAGGCTAGCGCCGCACCCCGCATGCTGCAAGCGCATCCAGGAGGCTCCGTCGTGCGCACACGCATCTTTTCATCGGTCATCGCCCTGCTGGCCCTGGCTGCTCTGGCAGGCTGCTCCGCTGGTGGGCAGGAGCTGGACCTGGTGATCGGTGGCATCCCCGACCAGGACCTCGCCCTGCTCCAAGAGCGGTTCGATGGGCTTGCGCGCTACCTGTCGGAGCGCACCGGGTACGAGGTGCGCTACGTGCCCTCGGTGGACTACGCCGCCGTGGTCACCGCCTTCAGGAACGGAGACATCCAGCTCGCCTGGTTCGGGGGACTAACCGGCGTGCAGGCGCGCCTCCTCACCCCGGGCGCCGAGGCCATCGCCCAGCGCCCGGAGGACGCTGCGTTCCACTCGGTATTCGTCGCCGATCCTGCCCTGGGCATCACGGCTCTGGCTGACGTGGCGGGCCACTCCCTCACCTTCGGATCGGAGAGCTCCACCTCCGGCCACCTGATGCCCCGCGCCTTCCTGCTGGAGGCTGGCGTTGACCCAGAGGATGACCTGGACGGGCCGCCCAACTATTCCGGCTCCCACGATGCCACGTGGAAGCTGGTGGAGGCGGGTGCCTACCAGGTGGGCGCGCTGAACGAGTCCGTGTGGGACGCTAGGGTGGGAGCGGGTGAGGTGGATACGTCCCGCGTGACCGAGATGTATCGCACGCCCGCCTACGTCGACTACCACTGGGTGGTGCGACCGGACCTGGACGAGCGGCTGGGATCAGGGGCGGCCGAGCGGGTGCGCACCGCCCTGCTGGGGCTCATCGCCGACTCGAGTCTCGAGGCGCACGCCATCGCCGAGGCATTCGGGACGAACGGGTTCATCCCCACCTCCAACGAGAACTACGCCCAGATCCAGTCCGTGGCAGAGCGTCTTGGCCTCATCACCCGCTAGCCCCCCTGCCCTGACGCTGGCCGGGGTGGGGAAGCGATACGGCGCGCGCACCGCGCTGTGGAACGTTTCGATCACAGTGGCCCCCGGCGAGGCGGTGGCGCTTGTGGGCCCCTCCGGCGCGGGCAAGACCACTGCCCTGCTGCTGGCTGCCGGTGCGCTGGCCCCTGACGCGGGCTCGGTGCGGGTGGGTGGCGTTGACCCCGCGCGCCTGGGCCCCGGGCGGGAGCGGGCCTCCCGCGTGGGCATGCTGGCCCAGGGTCTCGACCTGGTACCCACTCTCTCGGCCCTGCAGAACGTTTTGGCGGGCAACCTCGGCCGCTGGAGCCTGGCCCGCTCCCTCCTGTCCTTCCTAGTGCCCCAGGGCCGCCCTGCGGCTGAGTATGAGCTGGCCCGCGTGGGCCTGGCGGGGCGCGGCGGCGAGCGCACCAGCCGCCTGTCGGGCGGGGAGCGTCAACGGGTGGCCATCGCCCGGCTGCTGGTGCAGCAGCCCGCCCTGCTGCTGGCCGACGAGCCCGTGGCCTCGCTGGACCCCGCGCGGGGCTATGACGTGCTGGCCCTGCTCACCGGCATCGCCCGCGAGCGCGGCCGAGCGCTGGTCGCCTCGCTCCACGACGTGGGCGCCGCGCGGGCGCGCTTCGACCGGCTGATCGGCCTGCGCGCCGGGCAGGCGCTCTTCGACCTGCCAGCGGAGCAGGTGACCGACGCGCAGGTGGCGGCGCTCTACACCCTGGAGGAACCGGATGCTTAGCCGCGCCGGTGCGCTCCCCAGCACGCTGCGCGCGCGGGTGGAGGGGCGGCGCGCCCTGACGCTGGCGCTCACCGGGATGCTGGCGCTGAGCCTGCTGGCGGTGCCCTGGCGCGAGGGGCTACTGCACGGCGGCGGGCTTCGCGCCGCGGGAGAGATAGCCCTGGCCGCGCTGCGCCCGGAACTCTCCTGGGCGCTGGCGGGCACGGTGGTGACGGCGGCGTGGCGCACGCTGGCCTATGCCCTCGCTGGCCTCAGTCTGGCTCTGGTGCTGGGCGTGCCGCTGGGCGTCGTCGCCTCCGGCGTGCTGGCCCGGACACGCTGGGCCCGCTGGTGCAGCGTGGGGGGAGCAAGGGGGCTGCTGGGCGTGCTGCGGGCGGTGCATGAGTTGGTGTGGGCGTGGCTGCTGGTGGCCGCCGTGGGTCTCTCGCCCTGGGCGGGGGTGCTGGCCTTGGCGTTGCCCTACGCGGGGATACTGGGCCGGGTGCTGGCCGAGCTGCTCCAGGATGCGGACGAAGCGCCGTTGGAGGCGCTGCGCCGTGCCGGGGCCTCGGAGGCACAGGTGCTGGCTCACGGGCGCCTCCCCCTCATCGCCGCCGACGCGGTGGGCTACATCTTCTACCGGCTGGAGTGCGGGATACGCTCGGCGGCTGTTCTTTCCTTCGTGGGGTTGGGGGGGCTGGGCTTCCACATCCAGACCGCCCTCGCTGACCTCGACTTCGCCCGTGCCTGGACCTTCGTGTGGGCGATGGCGCTGCTCATGGTTGCGGTGGACGCCTGGAGCAGCGCGGTGCGCCGGGGGCTGGCCCCATGAGCCGCCCGCGCCTCGGCATCGTGCAGGTCTCGCTGGCGGCCCTCCCGGTGCTGACACTCGCCGCGTGGAGCGGCGTGGCCTTCTCCGGGCAGGCCCCGGCGCACCCCTTCGCCTCCGCAGAGACGCTCCGCAGGCTGGGTGCATTCCTGGCGGACCTGGCGGGGTTCGATGCGGTGGGGCCCGCCGCCTTCTCTAGCGTGGAGTCTTGGGCGCGCACCGGGCGCATCGCGCTGGACACGCTGGCCATGAGCATCCTCGCCATGGGGATCGCGTCTGCGTTGGCGTTGGCCCTGGTGCCCCTGGCGGCGCGCACAGTCACGCCGGGCACGCAGGCAGGGCGCGCCCGTGTGGGGGGATGGGCGCTCTTCGGCCTGGCCCGCGCGGTGCTGGTGCTGCTGCGCGGGGTGCCGGAGTTGGTGTGGGCCCTGGTTGCGGTGTTCGTCTTCGCTCCGGGCATCGTGCCGGGGGCCATCGCCCTGGGCCTGCACAACGGCGGGGTGCTGGGCAAGATCGGCGCAGAGCTTGCGGAGGACGCGGACCCCGGCCCTGTGCGTGCGCTGCGAACGGCGGGTGCGGGCCGGGCTCAGGTGTTGGCCTACGCCATCGTGCCGGGGCTGCTGCCTCGCCTGCTCACCTTCGCCCTCTACCGGTGGGAGGTGGCGGTGCGCGCCAGCGTGGTGGTGGGGTTGGTGGGCGCGGGGGGGCTGGGCCTGGAGCTGCGCCTCGCCATGAGCCGGTTCGACATGACCCACGTGGCTCTGGTGCTCGCCTGGTACCTCCTGCTGGTAACGGCGGTGGACACCCTCACCGGCCTGCTGCGCCGCCTGGCGCGCTGAGCAGACGGCGCGGGAGCGAGCCTAGTGGACCTGCCAGGCCTCCACCTCGGCGCCGTCTATCAGGCCGCTGGGCCTGGCGAACCAGGCCTTGAACGCGGCCGGGTCCGCGTTGATCACGCCCCCGATGCGCTGGTAGTCGGCCCACGAGTCCACCTCTGCCTCGTGGACGACGCGGTCGGTGCGTCCCGAGTAGAAGTCGGACAGCACCCGCGTCTTGGTGCTGATGCCGCCCTTGTTGAAGAACGACTCCATCTCCTTCACCAGCTCCACCAGCGGCCCGCCCTGGCCCACCGTCTCGAAGAGCGTCCGTCGCACGACGATGGCCATCGGAACCTCCTTGCGAACGGTGGTCGGGCCGTGCGGCCCGACCTCCCCTATTCACTAGACGCCGCCGATCTCCGCCGCACCCGGCGGGGGCGTGTGGTGGGTGTAGGCCCACTCGGGCATCCCGCTCTTGAGTCCCTCCATGCCCAGCATGCGCTCGTACTCCTTGCGCACGGCGGGGTCCTCGTCGGGGTAGGAGATGGCGTTGCCGCCCTCACGGGTGTTGATGGCGCCCGCGTCCATGGCATCGTCGCCCGGCTTGCGGCCGGAGCGGAAGCCCGGCCCGTAGGGGCCGTCGAAGATGAGGAAGCGGATGCCATCCGGCGAGGTGCCGAAGTGCTGGTGGAACCAGTCGCCGGACATGGGGGCGGCGGAGATCATCCCCACCTCCTCGTAGTCCTGGCGCTTGACCTGGTCGCCGTTCCCGCCCTCCCAGGGGTGCTGCCCGAGGGTGGAAGGCCAGGTGTATGAGTAGCCCTTGCCCCGGATGCACACCAGGATGGCGCCGGAGGCGTGCTTGTGGGCCTTGGAGTACTGGCCGGTCTCGTACTCGCCGATCTTCATGTAGAAGTTGGCGCCCGCCATGTGCGGCTCGACCCGCCGGTAGGAGAACGAGCGGCGGTTGTCCCGCGGCAAGTGGGTGTTGATGATGTCCGGGATGACATTGGTGCGCCGCATGGCCAGGCCGCGCACCGGGTCGGCGTAGATGTCCTCCACCGGCTTGAAGTAGTCCTCGGCATCAGGGTCGAAGCGCTCCGTGAAGGGGTACGGGCAGTTGAGGACGAAGTCCGGGTCACGCACCAGGTTGAGCATGTTTGGCGCGGTGGTCGCGGCCAGCAGCAGCGCCGGGGAGTTGGTGGCGTTCACCAGCCGGTGCATGGCGTTCAGTGGGATGCCGAAGAGGGAGCCCTTGCCCCACTCGAAGGTGAGTTTGCGGGAATCCCCGTCCTGCCACACCTCGGTGCTCCCCCGCCCCTCCACCACGTAGTAGATCTCCTCGTACAGGTGCTTCTCCGGGTTGAGGGCACCGCCCGCGGGCACCTCCACCACGTACATGCCCCACAGGTGCTCGGTGCCCAGGAGTTGGATGCCGGTGCCCCGCCCGCCCAGGCGCTTCCAGTCGGAGAGGGGCAGGTCCTGCACCTTGTGGACGCCCACGGCGCGGTGGATCGGGATGCCCTGCGCCTCCATGAAGTTGTCGTAGGGCGACTTGGGCGACTTCCACTTGCCGAACCCGGCTCGGTTGGTGCCCTTCGGTTCGTTCCAGTCGAACAGTTCTGCCTTGGGCGTGACCACGGCGGCCTCCTGTGACGAGATGTGGGCGCGAGCATAGCACGGGCTCCCCCATGGTGAACGGCGCGAGCGGGTGGCGCGCGGGCCAGGTGCGGCCTAGAATCGCCGCAGCCGGTACGGGAGGTGCGCCATGGCGGCAGACGCAGCGGCGGTGCGGGCGGGGGTCGAGAACCTGGTGCGGCACTGCCTGAACGCCGCGCCCGGCGAGTCGGTCCTGCTGCTCAACGAGCACGGTGGCGTGGACGCGGGCCTGGTCACGCTGATGGAGGAGGTCCTCGCCTCCGTGGGCGCCAAGGCCTACTCCCTGTGGATAGACCCGCTGGCGCGGGGCAGCAGGGAGCTGCCGCCCGTGGTGGGCGCGGCGGTGCTGGCCACCGACAAGCTGGTGATGAACGCCAACGTGAACCGGGTGGCGCTGCTGGAGCACCTGAAGGCCAACGGCCAGGCCGCCCACGTGCGCATCAACAACCGGATGCGCACCCCGGAGCGCATGGCCTCGGAGCACGCGCGCTTCGACTGGCGACTGGTGATGGCTCTCGCCGGCCGCGTTGAGGAGATCACCGCTCAGGCGCGCTCCTACCGCATCACCACCCCCGCGGGCACGGACCTGTCCGGCCGGGTGGTGGGCCCCACCGAGGTGGCGGACTCCTTCTTCGCTCAGGACGCCGAGCTCTCCCGCACCGAGCGGGTGTTCCCCGGCGAGGTGTACGCGCCCGTCGGCTCCGGCGAGGCCCAGGGCACCATCGCCTTCGACCACCCGGGCCTCGCCTCCAAGGAGCCCTTCCCATCGCCCCTGCTGCTCTCCATTGAGAACAACATGCTCACGGGGCTGGAGTGGGCCGGTGCCGCGCCCTCCGAGGTGAAGGACGGCGACACCCAGACCGTGTGGAGCAAGGAGCAGTTCGAGGGCCTGCTGGCCGCCAACGAGGCGAAGGTGGGGCACGAGAAGACGTTCATCGTGGACTCCTGGCACGGCGGCATGCACCCGCGCGCCGAGAAGCGCCCTGGTCAGTTGTCGGAACCCAAGACGATGCACGTGCACATCGGCCGCCTGGCCAACACCCTCTCGGCCTACATCTCCGACCAGACGGTGGTGCTGAACGGGGAACGCACGATGTTCGAGAACGGGTCGCTCAGCCTGCTGAAGGAGCCGGACTTCCAGGCCCTGGCGGCTGAGTACGGCGTGAAGCTCTAGGAGGAAGGCTGTGGCGAACTACACGGAAGAGCAGTTCATCGAGGACATCCGTGGTGCCTTCAACGGCACCGACGACCCGCGCGAGCAGGCGCAGACCATCGCCGAGTGCATGCGACGCATCATCGCGACCGGCTGGCCGGAGACCTCCGAGAAGTTCGGCCCGGACAACGGCATGTACGTGATGCACGCCGACGAGTCCACCGGCCACCCTGACCCCGGCTTCATGGTGCTGGCGTACCGTCAGCCCGCCCTGCGTCCCGACACCAAGCCCGCCCCGCACGACCACGGCCCAGCCTTCGTGGTCTACGGCGTGGAGCGCGGTTCCAACGTGCAGACCCGCATGGCCTGGCGCTACGCCGATGACCCCTCGGCGCGCCCCACGCTGGAGGTGACCCGGGCCGACTACCAGGCGCCGGGGCACGTGGCCTACTTCCTGCCCGGCGAGATCCATTCCACCAAGGGCTCCTCCGAGGAGGAGACGGTGTACGTGCGCGTCACCTCCATGGACCTGGAAAAGGTGAAGCGCCGCTACTACAACCCCGAGACAGGGACGTCCTACACCTTCAAGGCTGCCACCGCACCGCGCCCGGCGTAGTGGATGCTCAGACAAGGCGGCATCTGTGCCGCTCGCGGTTTAAACAGCCCCATGGAACCTGACTGAACACCAAGGAGACCCCGATGGCAGCACTGAAGATGGCGGTGGGCACCCGGCTGGAGACCAAGCACCTGGTGGAGGGCCGGGTGAAAGTGGAGGGGTTCGAGGTGGTGGTCTCCTCCCCCGGCTTCGCCCCCGCACCCATCTTCCCCAGCATGGTCACCACGCGCCCGTACGATGTGGGTGAATTGACCATCACCAACTACATCGTGGCTAAGGACAACGGGGTGCAGCTCATCGGCCTCCCGGTCTTTCCCAACCTATTCTACCCGCTCACCGGCGTGACGGTGAACAAGAACGCGGGCATCAAGAGCCCGGAGGACCTGGCGAACAAGCGCATCGGCGTGCCCCTGGGTTTCGCCTCCAACCCCGCGGCGTGGCTGCGCGGCATCCTGGTGCACCAATTTGACGTCTCGGCCGAGTGCATTACCTGGGTGGAGGGCGAGGCTGACTCGCTGCGGGACATCAACTACCCGCGCTCCAAGCGGTTCACCTCCGAGAAGCGCGCCAAGCTGGAGGATCTGCTGGCCGCGGGTGAGATCGACGCGCTGGTGGTGGCGGGCGGCAACGCGGAACTGGCCCCAACCGTCCAACGGCTCACCGAGGAAGCCAACCCACTCATCGACGACTACTTCAAGCGCACCGGCGCCATGCCCATCAACACGCTGCTGGTGATGAAGGAGGAGTCGCACGCCGCGAACCCCGGCCTAGCCGAGGCGGTGGTGGCGGCCAGCGAGAAGGCCCGCGCGATCTACGACGCTGAGGAGCCGGACTCTGGCGAGCACCAGGGGCTGAACGTGGGCGCCATGCGCCGCCTCGGCATCTTCCCGCGCAAGCACGGCCTGGGCACCCACGCAGCGTCGGTGCGCGCCATCGCCACCTACCTGTACGAGCAGGGGCTCACCCAGCGCCTGTGGACCGTCGAGGAACTGTTCGTCTAGAGCGGGTGCATCCGATCGGCGGCCTCAGGCGTCTGAATGCATGCACTCACGGAGGTTCCCCATGCGTCTGAGCGCCGCCGCCCTTCTGCTCGCCACCACCCTGGCCCTGGCCGCGTGCGCTGGGCCTGAGCCCACGCCCACCGCCACGCCGGCGCCTGCCCCCACGACGACGCCCGTCCCTGGCGCAGCCCCCACAGCGACGGCCACGCCCACCTCCTCGCCCGCATCCACGCCCAGCGGGGCGCCAACCGCGACCGCAATGCCGCTGCCCGCCCCCACTCCCACACCCACCGTCACCCAGGCGCTCGCGCCCACCGCAACGCCCTCGCCCACCCCCACCAGCCTCAGCGTGACGCTTGCTCCCGTGGCCGATGTCACGCTCTACGGGGAGTCCGGCAACCTGGGGAACGGGGCCGGGGAGCACCTGTTCTCGGGCTTCACCAACCAGGGCAACGAAAGGCACGCGCTGGTGCGGTTCGACCTCTCCTCCATCCCCCAGGGCGCCACCATCACCGGCGTGCGCCTCACGTTCAGCGTTGACCGCACCCAGGCGGGGCCCCTCCCCTTCGGGCTGCACCGCGTGAGCACCTCCTGGTCGGAGGGCGTGGAGAACGCGGGAGGCGAGGAGGGCCGGGGTGCGCCCAACCCCTCCGGCGCCACCTGGACCCGCGCCTCACTCACCACCACCTGGGGTGCGCCGGGCGGGGACTTCGAGGCAACCTCCTCCGGCTCAGCCAATGTGGACCGTTCCGGCGCCGCCTCCTGGGAGGGTGCGGGGCTGATGGCGGATGTGCAGGCGTGGTTGGTCAGCCCGTCTCTGAATCACGGCTGGCTGGTCAAGCCCGACGCTTCCAGCGGCACCCGCACCGCCAAGCGCTTTGGGAGCAGGGAGGGCGCCCCGGCCGGGTGGCCCACGCTGGTGGTGGACTACACCCTGCCGTAGCGTGACAGCGCCCCGGCGGCGCGCGATACTGGCCTCACCACTTCTGGATGGTTGGCCCGTGTCCCACCAGCCCACAGCGCGCTCCGCCGCGCCCCGTCGCTCGCGCCGGTGGCGGCCCAGCATCAGCATGCTCATCACCCTGACGCTGCTGGTCGGCGTGAGCGCCTTGGCCTACGTCCAGCAAGGCACGGACGGCCTGCTTCAGGGCGTGGACAACGCCTGGCACCTGGTGCTGGGCGCCGTCCCGTTCCTGTCCATGGGCATGCTCCTGGCGGGGATGCTCACCGTGCTGTTCCCGCCCGCCATGGTGGGCAGGTGGATGGGCGACGATGCGGGCATGGTGGGCCTGGCCGTGGGCATGGTGGTGGGGATGCTCTCCCCCGGCGGACCCTACGTGGTCTACCCGGTGGCGGCCTCGCTGCTGGCATCGGGAGCGGGCGTCGCGCCCCTCTCCGGGTTCCTGGCGGCCCGCAACCTCATCACCGCCAACCGCACCTTCGTGTGGGAGATCCCCTTCCTGGGGGTGCCCCTCACTCTCGCACGCATCATCGCCAGCCTCTGGTTCCCCATCGTCGCGGCGGTGCTGGTGCCCCTGGTCTTCCGCATGATGCCCGAACGCTCCCGCGACCTGACTCGGCTCACTGGAGGCTCGGTCATCACCGGGAGGAAGCGGGAGGGCGGGTCATGACCACCTTCCTGGTGCTCACCGCCCTGTTCGTGGGGGCCACGACCATCTCCTACCGCCAGCACCGGGTGGCGGGCGTTCGGCAGGGGCTGGGTGTCTCTTGGCGGATGTTCCAGGTGGTTGCACCCAACATGGCCATCGGCATGCTGCTGGCGGGCATGGCGCAGGTGGTGCTGCCCGCCGAGCTCATCAGCCGGTGGATGGGCAACGAGTCGGGTCTGACCGGCGTGCTCATCGGCACCGTGGTCGGCTCCGTCGTGCCCGGTGGGCCCTACGTGGTGGTTCCGCTCATCGGCTCCGTGTACCACACCGGGGCGGGGCCCGGCGCCATCGCGGCCTTCGTGTCGGCCTGGAGCCTGAGCCCCATCACCCGCACTGTGATGTTCGAGATACCGTTCTTGGGTGGCGCGCTCACTGCGGCTCGGCTCATCGTCTCCACCCCCGCGTCCATCGCCATCGGCCTGCTCACCATCCCCATCTACGACCTGCTGTTCGGCTAGACTGCCCACCAGAACGACGGCGAGGTGACCCATGAAGGCAGTGCGCTTCCACGAGCACGGCGGGGCCGAGGTGCTCCGCTACGAGGACATCCCCACCCCCACCCCCGGCGAGGGCCAGGTGCTGGTGCGGCACGAAGCAGTGGGCGTGAACTTCAAGGACACCTACGAGCGCTCCGGGGCCTACAAGGTGCCCCTGCCCTTCACCACCGGCGGTGAAGCGGGCGGCGTGGTGGAGGCCGTGGGCGCGGGCGTGAGCGGGTTGAACCCCGGTGACCGGGTGGTCTACCAGGGCACCGGCGGGGCCTACGCCGAGTACGCCGCCGTCGCGGCGAGCAAGCTGGTGCCCGTGCCGGAGGGACTGGAGACCAAGCTGGCCGTGGCCGCGCTGCTCCAGGGCCTCACCGCCCACTACCTGTGCACCTCCACCTTCCCCCTCCAGGCGGGTCAGACGTGCCTGGTGCACGCGGGTGCAGGCGGGGTGGGCCTGCTGCTCACGCAGATGGCCAAGATGCGCGGCGCCACGGTCATCACCACCGTCTCCACGGCTGAGAAGGAGGCGCTCTCCCGCGCCGCCGGGGCTGACCACGTGATCCGCTACTCCGAGGTCGATTTCCTACCCGAGGTGAAGCGCATCACCGGAGGCAAGGGGCTGCCCGTGGTGTTCGACTCCGTGGGCAAGGACACCTTCGACCGTTCCCTGGAGTGCCTGGCCCCGCGCGGGTACCTGGTGCTGTTCGGCCAGAGCTCCGGGCGCGTCGCCCCCGTGGACCCGCAGACGCTCAACGCCAAGGGCTCTCTCTTCCTCACCCGCCCCACCCTGGCCCACTACGGCACCGACCCGGAGGAGCTGCGCTGGCGCTCCGGGGAGCTGTTCGACTGGATGCGCGCGGGCCAGCTCACCGTGCGCATCGGCCTGGAACTGCCGCTGGCCCAGGCCGCCGATGCGCACCGCGCGCTGGAGGGCCGTCAGACCGCCGGCAAGGTGGTGCTGGTGCCCTGAGCCGTCACGGGGCCGTAATGCCCGTAATGGTTCTGTAAGAACTGCCCGCTAGCGTCTTCCCCAGCACGGACGGCACACCCGTCCCACGGCAGGAGGAGACGAGATGAGAATCGGCAGGTTCTTCGCGACGGGAGGGGCAGCCGCGGTGGCGTTGACCCTCGCACTGGTGGCGGCGGCATGCGCCGGGCCGGAGCCCACCGCCACCCCCCGGCCCACGGCCACACCCACGCCGGAGCCGTCTCCAGCGCTCGCGCTGGTGGACGGGTGGTACCGCGGCCAGGCGGTGGAGTACTACGACTTCGGCACGAACTCCCCGTCATCGGGCGGGGCAGTGGCGACGGCCCCCATCTGGGCGTTCATCACCGGTTTCGACGCCCAGGGCAACCCGCAGCTCGTCCAGGGTCAGCACAACGTGGTTGACCACGTCCCCGGCGAGGCGGGTTACTCCGACCTGTGGCGGGTGATGCTGGTCACCGTGCCGGAGGGGTACGTGGCGGACACCGGGGAGGGCATCGCCGACGACGAGCTGGAGCGGGTGTTCGAGCGCTCCTACCGGTCGGACCGCTCCCGTGCCCGTTCCAGCGGCGGGGGCGGGCTGGGCCTAGCGATAGCGCGGGGCATCGTGGAGGCCCACGGCGGGCGCATTTGGGCCCAGGCCGACCGCGAACGGGGGGCAGAGGTCGTCTTCACTCTGCCCAAGGCGGGTCCGTCCTCTGCTCTCGTGAGTGCGGGGCGCTAGCGCCCCGGCCCCAGCAGCGTGGCGACGGCGGCGATGTCCGTCTCGCCCAACCCCGCGGCCATGGCACGCTGGAACACGCCCAGGGTGGCCTGTGCCAGCGGCAGGCTGACGCCCACGTCCGCCGACGCCTGTGCCACCAGCGCAAGGTCCTTGGCCAGCAGGCGCACCGGCGCGCGTGAGCCGTACTCCCCGGAGGCCACCAGGGGCCCCGTGCGCTCCAGCATGGTGCTGGCCGCCCACGCACCGGAGAGCACCTCCAGCACCTGGGAGACGCTCGCCCCGCTTTCGCGCGCCAGCACAAATGCCTCGGTGGCGCCCGCCGTATGCACGCCCACCAGCAGCTGGTTCGCCAGCTTCACCACGCACCCCTGCCCCGGCCCGCCCACGTGGTGCACCGTGCCGAAGGCCTCCAGCGCCTGGCGCACCACCCGCAGGGCCCCCGGATCCCCACCGGCCATGATGGCGAGGGTGCCGTCGGCGGCGCGCTCCACGCCGCCGGAGACCGGCGCGTCCACGAACCAGGCGCCGCGCTCGCGCGCAGCGGCCTCGAGGTGCCGGGCCAGCCGGGGCGAGATGGTGGAGCACTCCACCAACCCCTGTCCCGCCCGCGCGTGGGCCAGCAGACCGTCCGGGCTAAAGTAGACCGCCTCCGTCGCGGTCTCGTCCGGCAGGCAGGTGCAGACTATGTCCGCGCGCTGGGCCACCTGCGCCGGGGTGGACGCAGGCTGTGCGCCCTCCCTCGCCAGCGCCTGCACCGGGCCCGGGCTGCGGGAGGCGACGTGGACGGCGAAGCCTGCACCCAGGAGCCGGCGTGCCATGGGCAGGCCCATGCGGCCGAGGCCGATGAACCCGGCGGGGAATGCGTCAGTGGGCATGGGGTCCTCCGTCGTCGTCCAGTGTGGCGGCATTCTCGCACACGCGCGTTGACACCCCACGGGCATGCCGGTAGCCTCCCGGCGACCTCAGCAGACAGCAGCACAGGAGGACCCTCGTGGCCAACGACATCCCTGAAGAGATGCTCTACATCCGCAAGCCGTACCTGTACGACAAGTGGATGGAGGCGCAGGGCATCCCCATCTACCGCTCCTACTACATCGAGGACGGCCGCACCGTGGACCTGGGCCAGTGGAAGAGCCGGGGCCACCGCTCCGCCTTCCTTCAGCTCGCCGGGCAGGAGGGCGTCTCCGAGGCCCGCATCGACGAGGTACCCGCCGGTGGGAGCATCCCTCCGCGCAAGTTCGCGCTGGAGGAGATCATCTACGTCCTCTCCGGCCGTGGCGTGGCCACGGTGTGGGTGGACGGGGGCGAGAAGCACTCCTTCGAATGGGGTGCGCACTCCTGCTTCCGCATCCCCGGCAACCACTGGGTGGAGTACTCCAGCATGAGCGCCGGCGAGCCCGCTCGGCTGCTTGCCTACAACAACCTGCCCATCGCCATGTCCACGGCGAAGGACCCGGCGCTCTTCTTCGACAACCCCACCAAGGTGGCCTCCGAGGTTGCGGGTGAGGGCTACTACGCCGACGCCAAGGTGGTGGAGGCGGACACGGCGGCCGGGCGCGTGCGCAACTACTGGTACGGCAACTTTTTCCCGGACATGCGCGCCTGGGACAAGTTGGTGCCCTTCAAGGGGCGCGGCGCGGGTGGCACCACGGTGTTCATCCAGTTCCCCGGCTCCGAACTCACGGCGCACATGTCCGTGTTCCCGGCAAAGACCTACAAGAAGGGTCACCGGCACGGCCCCGCCTTCGTCATCGTCATCCCGGCGGGTGAGGGCTACTCGGTGATGTGGCAGGGTGATAAGGAGAAGGTCTTCGTGCCTTGGCACGAGGGCTCCATCTTCGTGCCGCCGAACCGCTGGTTCCACCAGCACTTTAACGTGGGCGAGACGCCCGGGCGCTACTTCGCCTTCCACCCGCTGCCGCAGTTCACCGGCGTCAGCGAGGAGGTGGCGGACATAGCCAACGACCAGTACGAGTACGACCAGGAGGACCCCTGGATCCGCGAGACCTTCGAGAAGGAACTCGCTAAGCGCGGGCTCAAGTCCCAGATGCCGCCGGAGTGCTACACCACCCCCGGCTATGAGTGGGACTACAAGGGTCAGTAGGCTCCAGTCCCGGCGATGGCAACACGCGAGGGCCCGGCATGCGCCGGGGCCCTCGCGTGTTCACGGTGTCCAGGGGCGTCTAATCGGTCAGGCCGAAGTCCGTCTCGTACAGCTTCTCCAGGCGGGCCAGCTGGTCCGCGGTGAAGCCCTCCTGCCCCACGCAGGCGACGGCATCGTCCACCTGCGCCAGTTCGGAGAAGCCCACCAGCACCGTGGAGATGCCCTCCTGGTGCAGGGCGAAGCGGATGGCCATCTGAGCGAGGGTCTCGTCCGCATCGCGGCGCAGGAAGTCCAATGTCAGCGCGCGGCGGGCGTTGCGCACGTACTCCGGGTCGCCGGAGGGCCCGCCCCGGTTCAGGTCGTGGGGCGTGGCTGAACCGGACAGCGCGCCGGCCTCCAGCACCCGGAGGGCGACGGTGCCGATGCCCTTCGCCGCCGCGCGTGGGACGACCTGCTCGTAGTCGTGGCCCACGTAGCCCGGGGGCATCCTGCGCACTGAGGAGGGGTTCAGCACGTTGGTGAACACCAGGACGGAGTTGAAGCGACCCTCGTCGGCGATGCGGTTGTAGAGCGGGGCGTCGCCCCCGAAGGCGCAGTAGCCGAAGTGGCGCAGCTTGCCCTCGCGCCGGAGCTCCTCGAAGGTCTCCTGGATGCCGCCGGGGCCCAGCATCTCCTCATAGGTGAGCAGCGTACCGATGGCCACCTTCATGCCGGGCACGCGCTTGAGGGTGACGCGGTTGTGTAGATGGACGATGTCGAGGGTCTCCAGCCCCAGGCGCTGGAGCGAGCGCTCCACGGACCGGCGCACCGCCCCCCGGATGTCGCCCAGGTCCTCCTCCTGTAGCGCCACCTTGGAGCCCACCAGCGGCTTGCGGGTGAGCGCCTTGAGGACCGGGCCCAGGTTCTCCTCCGACTTGCCCTGTCCGTAGGTGGCGGCGGTGTCGAAGTAGTTGATCCCCGCGTCCATGGCGTGCTCGGCGGCGCGCACCCGGTCGGCGGGCTCGCCCCAGATCATCAGGCCCGCGGTGTTGCCGCAGCCGAAGCCGATCTCCGAAATCTCAAGGTCCGTGTTGCCGAGCCTGCGGTAGCGCATGAGGCCTCCGTCCGCGCGAGGATGGGCGGACGGTAGAGGCCCACGCGTACGCCGTCAAGCGCCCTGTGCATCAGAGCCTAGGGGTGTGCAGAGGGGAGTGGAACTCCCCTTGCCGGGGGTAGACACGAAGTGGCGCAGGGGGTGTCCCCCTGCCGGGGGAGCGTCAGGAAGCGGGGGTGAGCGCGCGCGCCGTGCGCAGCCAGGCCAGCGCACCGGCGATGGACGCCGTGTCCAGCTCCGGCATGGCGGCCTTCATCTTCGCCGCGCCCTGGATTGCCGCCGTCAGCGCCAGCGCCACGGAGCGTGGGTCCTGCCCGGCCAGGTGCGAGGCGGTACGGCGCAGATCCTTGACCACCAGCTCCAACGCATCCGTCCACAGTTCCAGGTCGAGCGTCTGAGCGTCGGCCAGGCGCTGAGACAGAAGCGATTCTGTGGCCAGCATCACCTCGACACGCAGCCCCTCCGTGGCGGCGGGGTCGTTCAGCGCACCGAACGCGGCGCGCAGCGTCTCCTCCAGACCACGGGCGGAGTCGGTCTGGCGGGTGGTGCGGCGCACGAGCGCGGCGTCCGCCTGGACCGCCTCCACCTGCAGGGCGGCCACCACGTCGTCCTTGCTCTTGATGTAGCCGTAAATGGCGCCCTTGCTGATGCCGGCCTCGGCGCAGATGTCGTCCACCGTCGCGCGGTGGATGCCGCTGCGCGCGAAGCAGGTGGTCGCAGCGCGCAGGATGTGCTCACGGCGCTCCGCCACGTGCTCGTCACTCACCTTTGGCATGGTTGGCACTCCGGCATCAGCGCTAAACCGACCGACCGGTCCGTTATGGCCTCCTCGCCCTGGTGTGCAATCACTCTCACGGGTGAACCCGGGTCCTCTGATGAATGGACCCCGCCCTCCTTGCGGGTGATTTCGCCGCTCTCCCGGCCGCTGGCCCGGCGCGCTGGCACCTGAGGGGGGTGGGTGCTAGCCTAGGGGGGGTCCCCAATCCCCCTTTCTGAGGCTGCCCATGACCACCCGCAGCGATGCCGCCCGGCTCGACGAACTGTGCATCAACGCCGTGCGGTTCCTGGCCGTGGACGCCGTGCAGCAGGCCAACTCCGGCCACCCCGGCGCGCCCATGGGCATGGCCCCCATGGCCTATGCGTTGTGGGACCGCTTCCTCAAGCACAACCCGGCGGACCCCGCCTGGGCCAACCGCGACCGGTTCGTCCTCTCGGCGGGCCACGCCTCCATGCTGCTGTACGCGCTGCTGCACCTGTCGGGCTACGACCTGCCCCTGGAGGAACTGCGCAACTTCCGTCAGTGGGGCTCGCACACCGCGGGGCACCCGGAGTACGGGCACACGCCGGGCGTCGAGGTGACCACCGGCCCGCTGGGGCAGGGCTTCGCCCACGGCGTGGGTATGGCGCTTGCCGAGCGGCTGCTCGCCGAGCACTACAACAAGCCCAGCCACGAGATCATCGACCACTACACCTACGGCATCGTCTCCGACGGTGACCTGATGGAGGGGGTGAGCGCCGAGGCCGCCTCCCTGGCCGGCACCTGGAAGCTGGGCAAGCTCATCTACTTGTACGACTCCAACTCCATCTCCATCGAGGGCTCGACGGACCTGGCCTTCACCGAGGACGTGGGCGCGCGGTTCGCCGCCTACGGCTGGCACGTGGTGGGGCCCATCAACGGGCTGGACGTGCGTGAGGTGGAGGAGGCGATCATCGAGGCGCACGCCCAGATCGAGCGCCCCAGCCTCATCATCTGCAAGACGGTCATCGGCTACGGCGCGCCCAACAAGGCGGGCACCCCCGGAGTCCACGGCGAGCCCCTGGGCGCCGAGGAGGCCCAGCGCACCCGCGAGGCGCTGGTCTGGGACTACGAGCCCTTCACCGTGCCCCAGGAGGCGCTGGAGCGCTGGCGCAGGTCGCTGACGCGTGGCGAGAAGGCCCAGGCCGACTGGAACCAGCGCTTCGCCGCCTACCAGCAGGCGTTCCCCGTCGAGGCCGAGCAGCTGGCGGCTGACCTGTCGGGCCTGTTGCCGGAGGGCTGGGAGTCCGTGCTGGAGGGGCTGTTCGGCCCCGGCGGCAAGGCGCTGGCCACCCGCGAGGCGGGCGGCGTGGTGATGAACGCCATCGCGACGCGCGTCCATGCGCTCACCGGTGGCTCTGCGGATCTGGCCCCCTCCACCAAGACGCTGCTCAAGGAGCACGCCTTCGGTGAGGGCGGCCCGCACAACCTGCACTTCGGTGTGCGCGAGCACGCCATGGGTTCCATCGCCGGCGGCATGGCGCTGCACGGCGGGTTCATCCCCTACACCGCCACCTTCCTGGTATTCGCGGACTACATGCGCCCCGCCATGCGCCTTGCCGCCCTCATGGGCCAACGGGTGGTGTACGTGTTCACCCACGACTCCATCGCCCTGGGTGAGGACGGCCCCACCCACCAGCCGGTGGAGCACCTGATGAGCCTGCGCGCCATGCCCAACCTGGCCGTGGTGCGTCCGGCCGATGCCACCGAGACCGCTGGGGCCTGGAGGGCGGCGCTGGAGCGCACCAACGGGCCCACGGCGCTGGTGCTCACCCGCCAGGGGGTGCCGCTGCTGTCGGCGAGCCCGGAGCAGGTGAGCCGGGGCGCGTACGTCGTCCGCGAGGCCTCGGCAGACCCCCGCGCGCTGCTCATCGGCACCGGGTCCGAGGTGCACATCGCCCTGGCCGCCGCCGAGGCGCTGGAGGGCGAGGGCGTTCCGACCCGCGTGGTGTCCATGCCGAGTTGGGAACTGTTCGCCGCCCAACCGCAGGCCTACCGCGAGCAGGTGCTGCCGGCCAACGTGAGCGCACGCGTTTCCGTGGAGGCCGGCGTCACCCTGGGCTGGGAGCGCCACATCGGTGCGACGGGCACGGCCATCGGCGTCGACACCTTCGGCGCCTCCGCGCCCTACCAGCGGCTCTACACCGAGTTCGGCCTCACGCCTGAGGCGATTGCCGCCGCAGCCCGCGCCCTGCTGACCGGGGGTGGGCGTTGACCGACGCCACGGCCCTGCCCAGCGTCATGGCGCTGGGGACGTACGGCCCCGCCGTCAACGAAGCGCTGGAACGGCTCGACCGCGATGGGACGATCCCCCGCATGTGGGCGGGCGACTACACGGTGTGGAACCGGCGTCCCACCGAGATCACCGACCGCCTCGGCTGGCTGAACGTCACCGGCAAGATGCGCACGCACCTGGACGAACTGCGTGAGTTCGCAGCAAGCGTGCGTGCCGACGACATCACCCAGGTGGTGCTGCTGGGCATGGGCGGCAGTTCGCTGGGCCTAGAGGCGCTTCGTGCCGTGCTGGGCCACAATGAGGGCGCACCGCGCCTGACCGTGCTCGATTCGACCGTCCCTGAGCAGGTGCGCGCCGTTGACGCGGCTCTGGACCCAGCCCACACCCTGTTCCTCCTCTCCTCTAAGTCCGGCACCACCATCGAGCCCCTCTCCCTCTATCGTCACTACAGGGCACTGGTGGAGGAGGCCGTGGGCCAGGAGGCGGCAGGCGCACACTTCGTCGCCGTCACCGATCCCGGCACGCCGCTGGCAGGGCTGGGCGCGGAGGCCGGCTTCCGGCGCGTCTTCGAGGCGCAGGCCGACATCGGCGGGCGCTACTCGGTGCTCTCCCATTTCGGCATGGTGCCCGCCGCGCTGGCGGGCCTGCCCCTGGAACGGCTGCTGGACCGCGCCTCGGTGATGGCGGGGCTGTGCGGGCCGGGAGAGGCACGGGCCAACCCCGGCGCGTGGCTGGGCGCGTTCATGGCGGCGGGGGTACCGGAGGGGCGCGATAAGCTCACCCTCATCACCTCCCCTGGGCTGGAGCCCTTCGGCCTGTGGGCTGAGCAGCTGGTCGCAGAGAGCACCGGCAAGGGTGGCACGGGCATCGTGCCCGTGGCGGGAGAGCCGTTGCTGGACCCCGGCGCCTACGGGAGCGATCGGCTGTTCGTCTATCTGCGGCTGGAGGGCGACGCCAATGGCCCGCTGGACGTTGCAGCCGAGCGCATCGCCGCCTTGGAGCACCCGCTGGTGCGCCTCGACCTGAAGGACCGGCATGACCTGAGCGCCGAGTTCTTCCGCTGGGAGGTCGCGACGGCCATCGCCGGGGCGCTGCTGAGCATCCAGCCCTTCGACCAGCCCGACGTGCAGGCGGCCAAGGACGCTGCCGCACGGGCGCTGCGCGCCACCCAACGCAAGGCGGGGCTGGAGGACCCGGAGCCCGGACCCAGCCTGGCGGGGCTGCTCGCTGAGGCGCCCAAGGGAACCTACCTGGCGGTGCTGGTGTACGCGGCGCGCACACCGGGAGTGGACGGTACGCTGGCGGCGCTGCGCAAGAGCGTGGGTGCCCAGCACCACCTGGCCACCACCGCGGGCTATGGGCCCCGCTACCTGCACTCCACGGGCCAGCTCCACAAGGGCGGACCGGAGTCGGGCCGCTTCCTGGTGCTGACGGTGGACACGGGTGAGGACATCCCCGTCCCCGGCGAGAAATACACCCTGGGACAGCTGGCCCGCGCGCAGGCCGTGGGCGACGTTGACGCGCTGCGCAGGGCCGGGCGCCAGGTGGGATACCTTCACCTGGGCGCCGACGCCGAGGGTGGGCTGCTCCGGTTGCTGGCCACCCTCTAGCGCCGGTCGTTATTCCTTCGCCGCCTGCGCCTGCTGCACGAACTGGCTGACCATGCTGGTCAGTTCCAGCGGCAGCACGAACTTGGTGGCGGGCGAGGCTCCCACCTCCTTGAGCGTGTCGAAGTACTGGAGGCTCATGGTGCGCGCGTCCACCTGACGCGCCTGCTCATTGATGGCCGCGAGCGCCAGCGCGAAGCCCTCGGCACGGAGGAGCGCTGCTTGCCGCTCACCCTCGGCCTCCAGGATCGCCGCCTCCTTCTGGCCCTGCGCCCGCAGCACCGCAGAGCGACGCTCACCGTCAGCAACGTTCACCGCCGCGTCGCGCTGCCCCTCGGCCTCGGTGACGGCGGCACGTCGGGTGCGTTCGGCGGAGAGCTGGCGGTTCATAGCCTCCTGCACATCGCGCGGCGGCTCCACCTCCTTGATCTCCACGCGCGTCACCTTGACGCCCCAGTTCACCGTCACCTCGTCCAGCTTCGATTGGAGGGCCGAGTTGATGCGCTCGCGCTTGGAGAGCACGTCGTCCAGGTCCATCTCGCCCACCACGGCGCGCAGTGTGGTCATGGCCAGCGCCTGCGCCGCGATGCCGAAGTTGGAGATGTTGAGGATGGTGTCCTCAGGCCGGTCCGCCATCACCCGCATGTAGACGAAGAAGTCGATGTCGATAGGTGCGTTGTCGCGCGTGATGGCGGTCTGGCGCGGAATACCCACCGGCACCTCGCGCAGGTCCACCGTCGCCGAGCCATTGTTGACGAATGGCCAGACCCATCGCATCCCAGGCCCGCGCGTCCCTGAGTACGAGCCGAGAGTGAACACCACCAACCGCTCGTACTGTCGCACGACGTTCAATCCCCAATGTGCCATGTCACGCTCCTTCTGTCTGGTTCAGCGCTGTGGACGTCCCACCCGTCTCCTCCACCCACAGCAGCGCGCCCTCGGCGCGCGCCACGCGCACCTCCGTGCCTTCTGGCAGGTGTTCTCCGTCCACGGTCCGGGCGTTCCACGTCTCCCCCCGCACCAGCACCCGCCCCTGGGGGGTCAGCGGCTCCACCACACGTCCCCGGGAGCCCTCCATCCCCCAGCCCACGGGCTCAGGAAGGTCCTTGGCGGCACGGCGCGCGCGGGCCACAACGTAAATTATTCCCCCCGCCAGGGCGACCACCGTCGCGCCCACCGGCACCAGAACCCACAGGTTGATGCCGGGTGGCGGGCCGAGGGGTGTGGGCTCGGTGAAGTTCAGGTAGAGCAGCACGCTGCCTGCGATGAAGGCGGCGATGCCCGCGATACCAGAGATACCGAAGCCATCCACGTTCAGTTCGATGGCGAAGAGGACGAAGGCCGCGAAGACCAGCGCCGCGCCGAGCCAGTTCATGGGCAGATGGGCGAAGCCCGCGTACCCCGCCAGCAGGAAGAGGAAGCCCAGCACACCGGGGATGACCAGCCCTGGCGCACTGAGTTCGAAGAGCAGGCCCAGGCAGCCCAGCACCACCAGGAGCCAGGCGATGGTGGGGTTGGCGAGCACCGTCAGCACCCCGTCCACGAAGCCCGCCAACCCCGAACGCACCGGCAGCACCGTGGCATCCGCAGTGGCCAGGGTGAAGGGCTGGCCACGCACCTCGACGGTGCGTCCGTCAACCGCCGCAATCACGGTGGTGACATCGCGCGCCACCAGGTCCACCACGCCGTCGCCCAGCGCCTCCTCGGCGCCGTAGGCCACCGCCTCCAGCACGGTCGCCTCCAGCGGTGCGACGGCGCGTCCTCGCTGCGTCGCGATCTCACGCATCAGTGCGGCGGCGTCCTGGTGGACCTTCTCTCGCAGCGTATCGCCGGGGATGTCCGTCCCATCCGCAAGCACCGGGCTCGCCGCGCCGATAGAGGTGGCGGGCGCCATGGCGGCGATGTGGGCGGCGGCTGCGATGAACGTCCCCGCGCTGCCCGCGCGTGCGCCCTCCGGCGCGACGTGGACGATGACCGGCACCCGCGCATCGAAGATGGCCGTCACGATGGAGCGGGTAGCCTCCAACTCGCCGCCAGGTGTATCCAGACGCACCAGGAGGGCGGCTGCGTCCTCGGCCTCCGCCTGAGCGATGGCCCGATTGAGGGTACGGACGGCGATGGCGTCGATGGCCCCGTCAAGGGTCACCTCCAGCACCACCGGCCCGGACTGGGCACGCGACGGCGGCGGCCACACAAGGGCGGTCGCCGCCGTCAGCAGCAGCAGCACGATTGAGAGGCGCAGGGAGCGGGCACTGCGCTGCATCTCTCCCCCCTTCGTCAGTCCGCCCAGTAGAGCCGGGTGGGGTTGTCCACCGTGAGTTGCTTGAGGGTGGCGGCATCGGGCGCGTAGAGGCCCAGCAGATCCACCAGCCCGCCGTCGTCGGGCATGTGCTTCACGTTGGGGTGCGGCCAGTCCGTGCCCCACAACACCCGTTCGGGCGCCGCCTTGATGAGCGCCTGGGCGAAGGGCACGGCGTCGTGGAAGGGCGGGCCGTCGGAGGAGATGCGCTCCCCGCCGCAGATCTTCACCCACGCCTTCTCGTTGGCCATGAGGCGCAGCAGCGTCTGGAAGGGCGCCTGCTCCAGCCCGTCGCCCGCCTTCACGCGGGCCATGTGGTCGATGACGAAGGGCACTGGGAGGCCCAGCAGCAGCGGGGCGAGCTCATCGATGTCCACGGCGTCCAGGTGCACCACCAGGTGCCAGCCCATGGGCGCGATGCGCTCGGCCATGCGGCGCACCTCGGCGGGGTCCGGCACCGACTCCAGGTGCTTCACGAAGTTGAAGCGCACCGCGCGGATGCCGCCCTCGTGGTAGCGGCGCAGCTCGGCGTCGGTGATGCCCGGCTCCACGATGGAGGTGCCCCGGTAGCGCCCGCCGGAGTGGGCGATGGCATCCAGCGTCGCCTCCATGTAGGGGCCGTGGCAGGAGGCGTGGACGATGACCGCGCGCTCGATGCCCAGGTGGTCGTGCAGCGCCCGCAGCTTCTCCCACGAGGCGTCGGGGGGCGTGTAGGCCCGGTTGGGGTGATAGGGGAACTTCTCGCCCGGTCCGAAGACGTGGCAGTGGGCATCGCAGGCGTTGGCCGGCAGCACCAGCCCGGGCTTGGAGGGATTGTGGTGCGGGCCGGGGATGGTCTTGATTACACGCTCGGTCATCGCTACTCCTAGGCGTGGGCTGCCTGGGCGCTCTTGCCGTCCCAGACGCTCGACGGGATGCTCACCTGACCCTCCATGATGCGCCGTGCAGTGCGCAGCAGCGCCGAGCGCTTGATGTGGAGGGAGGACTCGGGGCCCTCGGTCTCGATCTCCACGGTGAAGAAGCCGGTGGGGTGCTCCAGCTCCAGCACCTTGCGCGCGCCCTCGGGGCGGACCGCCAGGTCGTAGGCCGTGGTGCCGGGCATCACGGCAGCCGTCGCCACCGTGACGGCGGCCAGCACGCCGATGGAGGCGTGGGCCACCTTGGGGATGTAGGAACGGGTGGAGATGGCCCCGCCCGCCTTGGGCTTGGCCAACAGGAACATCTTGGGCACGACCTTATCGGTCACGTCGCCCAGGTTCATCATCGGCCCGGCCTGCAGGCGGATGACCTCGATGCGCTTCTTGAGCTCCTCGTCGGCGTTGAGCTCATCGCGCGTCTCGTAGCCGGTGCGGCCCAGGTCCTCGGCGCGCATGGCCACCACGGGCATCCCGTTGTCCATGAGCGTGCACTCGATGCCGTCAATCACGTCCACCAGGTTGCCCGTGGGCAGCAGCGCGCCGCAGATGCTCCCCGCCGTCTCCTCCACGTCGATGAAGATGGGCGCGGCGGTACCCGGCACCCCATCGATGCGCGCGTCGCCCCCGTACTCCACCTCGCCGCCGGGCGTGGGGATGCGGGCGACGGCCTTATCGCCCGAGTTGACCATGTGGATGCGCACCGGCGTCTCGCCGTCCTGCGCGGGGATGAGCCCATGCTCGATGGCGAAGGGGCCCACACCGGCCAGCATGTTGCCGCAGTTCTGGGTCAGATCCACCACGGGCTTGTCGGGTACCACCTGCAGGAACAGGTAGTCCACGTCGCAGTCCTCCCGGGTGGAGGGGGCGCTCACCACCGCCACCTTGGAGGTGAGGGGGTCAGCTCCGCCCAACCCGTCGATCTGGCGCACGTCGGGGGAGCCCATGAGCGCCAGCAATACCTGGTCGCGCAGGTCAGGGTCGGCGGGAAGGTCCTTGGCCAGGAAGAAGGGGCCCTTGGACGTGCCACCGCGCATCAGGACACAGGGGATGTTGGTCTGCATGGAGGTCGCCTCCGTGATGGCTCGATACCCAGCGCTCGCCGGTGGGCAAACGCTAACCCGCCCCCCGTGGGGGGTCAAGGGCCGCCCAGGGCCCACGGGGCCTGCTCGAACAAAGCGAACGGGGCGCCCGCGGGCGCCCCGTTCTGGTGACATGAGGCAGGGGGCTACTTCTCGCGGGACTGGAGGGAGAAGTAGCGGAACTTCTTGCGGGCCTCGTCCAGGCGCCCGCCCTTCTGGATCTCGTTGCGGATCTGCTCCTCGATGGCGTCGATCTCCTGGGCCGTCTTGAGCACCTGCTCCTCGTGCTCCTTGGAGATGACCACGATGCCGTCGCCGTCGCCGATGAGGATGTCACCGGGGGTCACGCGCACCTCGCCCAGGGAGACGGGGCCGTTGTACTCCTCGGCCTTCACCCGATCCTTGCCCGTGCGCATGTAGGTGTCACGGGCGAAGATGGGGTAGCCCAGCTCCAGGGAGCGGTCGGAGTCGCGGCAGACGCCGTGGATCACCGTGCCACCCAGCTTGTTGCGGGAGGCCATGATGGTCAGGATGTCGCCCCACACGGTGGCGTCCAGCGCGCCGCCGTTGTCCAGGACGACGATGCCGCCCTCGGGGATGTCGTCGATGTAGTCGCCCACGCTGGCGCCCTTGGTGCCGGCGGTCACGGGCTCGGTGCGCACCGTGAAGGCGCGCCCGCACAGACGGAACTTGCGGTCGATGGGCTTGATGCCCAGCACCTGCCCGACCAGGCCAAGCCGGTCGAGGGCGTCGGACACGGGCGTCGTGCCCAGCTTGGAGAATGCCTCAACGATGGGATCCATGTTCACCTGCCTCGATTTTTCTCGCGTACGCGGGGTTCGCCAAAGGGTGCCTGAGCGTCACCCTTCCGTCAAGTGAGGAGCTCGCGTACCGCCCCCGCTGCCGCCTCCACCAGCGCCTCCTGCCCGTCGCACCAGACGATGCGCGGGTCCTCAGCTCGGAACCAACCGTCCTGGGAGCGGGCGAGCCGATGCGTGGCCATCTTGGCCTTGTACACGGCTTCATCGAGACTTATCTCACTCAAAATATACCCCACGAGGTCCCGGTAGCCCGCGCTGGAGAAGGCAGGCAGGTCTGGCGCGCAACCCGCGTCCAGCAGCCCGCGCACCTCCTCCAGCCAGCCAGCCGCCAGCATGGCGTCAACCCGGTCGTCGATGCGCCGGTAGAGCGTGGCGCGGGGCACGAGCAGGCCGAACAGCAGCGGCTCGAAGGTCGGTTCGGTGCGCTGGCGCTGGGCGGAGAAGGGCTCCCCGGTTGCCTCCCACACCTCCAGCGCACGCACCAGCCGCCGGGTGTTGTGTGGGCCGATGGCCTGGGCTGCTTCGGGGTCGACGTCAGCGAGCCGCGCGTGCAGCGCCTCCGGGCCCTGGGCCTCAAGCCGAGCGCGCAGCGTCTGGTCGGGCGGCACGCGCGGCACCTGCCACCCCTCGGCCAGCCCCCACACGTACTGCCCAGTGCCACCCACCACGATGGGCACCGCCCCCCTGCCCTGGATGTCCACGATGGCCGTCCGCGCCGCGTCCAGGAACGCGGCCAGCGAGTAGCCGTCCTGGGGGTCCGCGATGTCCACCAGGTGATGGGTGAGCGCGGCCTGCTCGGCGGGGGTGGGCTTGGCGGTGCCGATGGACATACCCCGGTACACCTGGCGTGAGTCGGCGTTCACCGCCTCCGCGGGCGGGTGCCCCGCCAGCGCACACGCCAGGGCGATGGCAGCCGCCGTCTTCCCGGAGGCCGTGGGCCCCACGATGAAGACGACAGGCGCTCGCGCGGCGGGCACGGCTAGCGCGCGGCGCGCGCCGCGAAGGCCGTGGCGATGGCGGCGAACTGCTCGGCCACCAGGCTCGCGCCGCCGACCAGCGCCCCGTCGATGTCCTCCTGGGCCGCCAGTTCCGCGGCGTTGGCGGCGTTCACGCTGCCGCCGTACAGCAGAGGCATCGACTGAGCCGTCTCCAGGTGCGAGAGGTGGTTGAGTTCGTAGCGCACCGCGCCCATCATGGCCTGGGCTATCTCCGGGGTTGCGGCGCGGCCCGTGCCGATGGCCCACACCGGCTCGTAGGCCACCACCACCTTGCCAATGGCTTCCGCATTCAGGCCCGCCAGGCCCGCCGCCAGCTGCCCGGCCACCACCGCCTCTGCCTGCCCCGCCTCGCGTTGGGCCAGCGTCTCACCCACGCACAGCACCGGCGTGAGGCCCAGCCCCAGCGCGCTCTGCACCTTGGCGGCGATGAAGGCATCGTCCTCGCCCAGCAGGTGGCGGCGCTCGGAGTGGCCCAGGATGACGTGGGAGGCCAGGCCCGCCAGCATGGGGCCCGACACCTCGCCGGTGAAGGCGCCCTTGGCCTCCGGGTGCATGTTCTGGGCGCCCACGGCGATGGCGGAGCCCGCCAGCGCGCCGGACACGGCGGCTAGAGAGACGAAGGGTGGGCAGACCAGCAGGTCCACGCCCTTCACGCCGCTCAGCTCGGCGCGCAGGCCGCTGGCCAGGGCCGTGGCCTCCGCCAGGTTGGTGTTCATCTTCCAGTTACCCGCCACCATCGGCGTCCGCATCGCTCTCTCCTCGTGCGCCAGTGGCGCTAGGCCTCGTTGAGGGCAGCAACGCCAGGCAGCGTGCGCCCCTCCAGGAACTCCAGGCTCGCCCCACCCCCGGTGGAGACGTGGGTCATCTTCCCCGCCAGCCCCAGGTGGCCCACCACCTCGGCGGTGGAGCCGCCGCCGATGATGCTCACCGCGCCGGAGCCCGCCACCGCGTCCGCGACGATGCGGGTGCCCGCATCGAAGGGCGGTACCTCGAACACCCCCATCGGCCCGTTCCAGACGATGGTGCCCATCGTTCGCAGCAACCCAGCGAACGAGCGCGCCGTGGCCGGGCCGATGTCCAGGATCATCCAGCCGTCGGGGACGTCATCCACGCTCACCGTCTGGGTGGGGACGCCCTTGTCCAGTCGCTGGGCGATGACCGCGTCCGTGGGCAGGTGGAGGGTGGTGCCCGCCCCTGCCGCGCGCTCCAGGAGCCTCGCGCACTCGTCCACCATCGGCTCCTCCAGGAGCGAGGCCCCGATGCCCAGCCCCTTGGCCTTCAGGAAGGTGGCGGCCATGCCACCGCCCACGAAGATGTGCTCGGCGTGGCCCACCAGGCGCTGGAGCACCTTGAGCTTGTCCGAGACCTTGGCCCCGCCCATGATCGCGGAGAGCGGACGCTTGGGCTCATCCAGCGCGCCGCCCAGGAAGCGCAACTCCTTCTCCAACAGCAGCCCCGCCACGGCGGGCAGGTGGTGCGCCACCCCCTCGGTGGAGGCGTGGGCGCGGTGAGCGGTGCCAAAGGCGTCGTTTACGTAGGCGTCGGCCAGGGCGGCGAGGGAGCGGGCGAAGTCCGCGTCGTTGTCCTCCTCGCCCGCCCAGAAGCGGACATTCTCCAACAGCAGCACCTCGCCTGCGCCCAGCGCCTGCGCGGCGGCGAGCGCCTCCGGGCCTGGCGCATCATGCACGTAGGTGACCGGCGCGCCCAGCAACTCGGCGAGGCGCTCGGCCACGGGGGCCAGCTCCATGTCCGGGTTGCGCTCCCCGCCGGGGCGGCCCAGGTGGGTGCAGAGCACCACCGGTGCCCCCTGCTCGCGCAGGTAGGAGATGGTGGGCAGCGCCTCGCGGATGCGGATGTCGTCGGAGATGCGGGTGGTGCCCCGCTCGAAGGGGACGTTGAAGTCCACGCGCACCAGTGCGCGCGTTCCCTCCCATGCGATGTCTCGGACGGTCTTCTTGGCCATGCCTCAGTCCTCGGGTATCGGTGTCAGGGATGCGGCCACCTCGGCCCAGCGTGCCGGTGGCTCGCCCGCCGCGCCCAGCGCCGCCAGCGCCGCCTCGCGGGCTTCGATGGCGGCGCTCACGCACCGCTCGCGTGCTCCGGCGCGCTCCAGCGTTGCGCGCAGGGTGTCCAGGTGCGCGGGCTCCAACACCCGCTGGAAGTAGACGTTGCCCAACGCGCGCTTGGTCGCCAGGTCCGCGCGCTCCAGCACCTCCACCACGGGGAAGAGCTTGCTCTTGGAGAGGGCGCGTCCGCGTCCTTCCTCCGTGGGCTCGCCCCACAACGCGCGCAGGTCATCGGCCATCTGCGCAGCGACGCCCAGCGTCTCGCCGAAGGCCCGCAGCGCCTCCACCCGGCCCGTCTGCGCGCCACCCGCGGCTGCGCCCACGGCCAGCGCCCCGCCCAACAACCCGCCCCGTCGCTTGCGGGCCATGTCCGTGAACTGCGCAACGGTCACGTCCACGCGCTCCTGGTAGGTCAGTTCCAGGAACTGCCCCTCCGCGTGGGTGAGCGCCGCCGTGTCCAGCGCATGTGTCGCAGCGATGGCGGTCTCCTGCGCCGGGGGCGCGCCGCCGTCCGGGCGCAGCAGCGCCAGGCGCGAGAGGGCGTGCAGCGCATCGCCCACGTTGATGGCCTGGGCCGGGCCCCACACCCACCAGACGGCGGGCCGGTCAGGGGTGCCCTGGGCGCCGGTCTGCATCTGCTGGTGCACCTGGACCGATGCGGCCAGCAGTTCCACCGCCACCGCGGCGTGGATGGCGCCCTGCCCACCCGACTCCAGCGCCAGCGCGCCCAGCACGCGCTGCGGCGGGGCCGCACGCTCCGGTGCGCCCTCGCGGTCAGCCAGGCCCAGGGCGTAGGACATCATGCGGTAGAGAGCCAGTCCCGAGGCGCCCGCCCGCTCCAGTGCGGCGGCGATAGCCGCGTTCACGGCGTCCTGGTGGGCGGCCAGCGGGTTGTCGACGGCGGGGGGCATGGGGTGCTCGCAGGAGTGGGTTGCGGACGGGCCGCCAGCATAGCAAACGAACCTCCCGTGCGCCCGCGTTGACCCGTTTTCCGGGCGGGTGGTAGCGTTAACCAACCCTCACCCGTCCCACCACAGGAGCCCCATGGCGCAGCAACCGCCCGCCTCCCCCGACGAGCAGACCCACCGGGTCAAGACCTCTGGGGACGTGGAGGTCTCCACCTACCTGGAGATAGCGCAGGAGCGTGAGGGCCACTCCACGGAGCACAGCCCTCAGCCGCCCGCGCCCACCGAGGCCATCGCGGTGCTGGACTTCGGCTCCCAGTACTCGCGCCTCATCGCCCGGCGCATCCGCGAACTGAACGTCTACTGCGAGATCCTCCCGCCCAACGCCCCTCGCGAGGCGGTGGACAAATTGAACCTGAAGGGCATCATCCTCTCCGGCGGGCCCGCCAGCGTGTATGCGCCGGGCGCGCCCCAGGCGCCCTCCTGGGTGTTCGCCGCGGGGGTGCCGGTGCTGGGCATCTGCTACGGCATGCAGTTGCTGGCGCACCAGCTGGGGGGCAAGGTGGCCTCCTCCACCGAGCGCGAGTACGGCTTCGCCGTCCTGCGCCGCAACGAGCGCTCCCCCCTGTTCGAGGGGCTGGAGGACGAGCAGCCCGTGTGGATGAGCCACGGCGACCGCATCGAGCAGATGCCGCCGGGCTTCCGCTCCATCGCCTACTCCGACAACTCCCCCGTGGCCGCCATGGCGGACGACGAGGGCCACTATGGCATCCAGTTCCACCCGGAGGTGGCGCACACGCCCCAGGGCACCCAGATGCTGCGCAACTTCGCCACGCGCATCTGCGACCTGTCCGGCTCATGGACGCCCGGCAACTTCGTGCGCGAGACGGTGGAGCGCATCCGCGCCCAGGTGGGCGGCGGCAAGGTAATCTGCGCCCTCTCCGGCGGGGTGGACTCGGCGGTGACGGCCAAGCTGATCCACGAGGCGGTGGGCGACCAGCTCACGTGCATCTTCGTAAACAACGGCCTGCTGCGGCGGGAGGAGCCGGAGCGGGTGCGCGAGGTGTTCACCCGCAACCTGGGGCTCAACCTGGTGTACGTGGAGGCCACGGAACGGTTCCTGTCCGCCCTGGCCGGGGTGACGGACCCGGAACTGAAGCGCAAACGCATCGGCAACGAGTTCATCGCCATCTTCGAGGAGCAGGCCGGCGCGCTGGGCGAGGTGGACTTCCTGGCCCAGGGGACGCTGTACCCCGACGTCATCGAGTCACAGACGCCGGAGTCCACCGCCGCACACAAGATCAAGACCCACCACAACGTGGGCGGCCTGCCGGAGCGGATGAAGCTCAAGCTGGTGGAGCCGCTGCGCTACCTGTTCAAGGACGAGGTGCGCCTCGCGGGGGCCGAACTGGGACTGCCCGGCGAGATACTGAACCGCCAACCCTTCCCCGGGCCGGGCCTTGCTATACGGGTCATCGGCGAGGTGACCGGCGAGAAGCTGGACGCCCTGCGCGCCGCTGACTGGATCGTGATGGACGAGATCAAGCGCGACGGGCTGTATGAGAAGCTCTGGCAGTCCTTCGCGGTCCTCACCGACACCCGCACCGTGGGGGTGATGGGCGACCAGCGCACCTACCAGCACGTGCTGGCGCTGCGCGCGGTGACCAGCGAGGACGCCATGACGGCGGACTGGGCGCGCCTGCCCTACGAGACGCTGGCGCGCATCTCCTCACGGGTGGTCAACGAGGTGAGCGCCATCAACCGGGTGGTGTACGACATCACCTCCAAGCCGCCGGGCACCATCGAGTGGGAATGACAGGCGAGTGGGAATAGCAGCATGAACGTCCTGGTCATCGGCGGCGGCGGGCGCGAGCACGCTCTTTGCTGGAAGCTGGCGCGCAGCCCGCGCGCCCCGCGCATCTTCTGCGCGCCGGGCAACGCGGGCACGGCGTCCATCGCCACCAACTTGGACGTGAAGCCCGACGACGTTGACGCCCTTCTGGCCGCCGCCCGCGAGCACGCCATCGACGTGACGGTGGTGGGCCCGGAGGCCGCGCTGGTGGCCGGGGTGGTGAACCGGTTCCGCGCCGAGGGGCTGCGCATCTTCGGCCCCACCCGTGAGGCGGCGCGCATCGAGTGGTCCAAGGCCTTCGCCAAGGAACTGATGGCCCGCGCGGGCGTTCCCACTGCCGCCTTCGGCGTCTTCGATAACGCCGAGGCCGCCAAAGCGTACATCCGTGCCCAGGGTGCGCCCATCGTGGTCAAGGTGGACGGGCTGGCCGCGGGCAAGGGCGTGGTGGTGGCGCAGCGCGAGGACGAGGCCCTGGCCGCCGTTGACTCCATGATGACCGACCGCGCCTTCGGCGAGGCCGGCGCCCGGCTGGTGGTCGAGGCGTGCCTGACCGGCCAGGAGGTGAGCGTCTTCGCCTTCACCGACGGCACCCGCGTCTCCCCCCTGGTGGCGGCATGCGACTACAAGCGCGTGCGCGACGGCGATAGGGGCCCCAACACCGGCGGCATGGGCGGCTACTCGCCGCCTCCCTTCTGGGATGCGGCGCTGGAGGAGCGCATCCGCACGACCTGCATCGAGCCGGTGGTGGCGGAGCTGGCCCGCTCCGGCGCGCCCTACACCGGTGTGCTGTACGGCGGCATCATCCTCACCCCCGACGGCCCTCAGGTGCTGGAGTTCAATGCGCGCTTCGGCGATCCGGAGACGCAGCTGATACTCCCACGCCTGGAGAACGATCTGCTGGACGTGGTGGACGCGGTGCTGGACGGACAGTTGGATGCGCTGGACCTGCGCTGGAGTGACGATGCCGTCATCGGCGTGGTGCTCGCCTCGGCGGGCTACCCCGGCCCCTTCGAGTCGGGCAAGGTGGTGGGGAACCTCGAATCGCTGCCTCAAGGCGTGCTCACCTTCCACGCGGGCACGGGGCTGCGCGACGGCCAGGTGGTCACGGCGGGCGGGCGCGTGCTCATGGTGGTGGGGGTGAACGCGGACGCCAAGCAGGCGCGCCGCCTCGCCTACCGAGCCGCCAACGAGGTCTTCTACGACGGCAAGATGCACCGCACGGACATCGCCGCCTTCGCGCGTTAGTTGGGCTTAGGCGTCCTTCGCCAACCGCAGGCCGGTGAACTGCCAACGGTCCGGTGGGTTGAAGAAGTTGCGGTAGGTGCCCCGCACGTGGCTGGTGGGCGTGGCGCACGAGCCGCCGCGCAGCACCATCTGCCCCAGCATGAACTTGCCGTTGTACTCCCCACCGCCCCCTCGGCCTGCCGGTAGCCGGGGTACGGCAGGTAGGCCGAGCGCGTCCATTCCCACACATCGCCGTAGGCCTGAAGCATACCCCCAGCCTCCGGCGCGAGCCCTGAGGAGATGGGCTGGTGCAGCCCGGAATCGGCCAGGTTCCCCTCGATGGGCAGGTGGCCCAACGCGTGCTCCCACTCCTCCTCGGAGGGCAGGCGCGCGCCCGCCCAGTGGGCGTAGGCCTCGGCCTCCACGTAGGAGACGTGGCTCACCGGCGCATCCCTGTCCACGGGCACCAGGCCAGCGAGGGTGAAGTGGTGCCACTGTCCATCCACCCGCTCCCAGTGCAGCGGGGCCTCCCAGCCGTTCGTCTGCACGGCAGCCCACCCCTGGGAGAGCCACAGCGTGGGGGTCGCGTAGCCGCCGTCCTCCATGAACGCCAGGTACTCGGCGTTGGTGACGGGGCGCGATGCCAGGGCGAAGGGCTCCAGCAGCGTCCGGTGGCGGGGCGATTCGTTATCGAAGGCGAAGCCATCGCCCGCATGCCCCACCTCCACAATGCCTCCTGCGATGGCGCGCCAGGAGAGCGGGGCCGCGGGGGCGGTGGGGATGGCCCGGTCATGGAAGACGGGCCGCAGGGGGTTAACGGACAGGTTGTACTTGAGGTCGGTGAGGAGTAGCTCCTGGTGCTGTTGCTCATGGTTCACGCCCAGTGTCACCAGGGAGCCCAGCGCCGCCGCCTGCTCCGGCGCGAGCCCCTCCAGCAGCTGCAGCATCGCCTCGTCCACGTGGGCCCGGTACGCATACACCTGCGCCACCGTGGGGCGGGAGAGGGTGCCCCGCTCCGGGCGGGAGAACTGGGGACCCACGGCGTTGTAGTAGGAGTTGAAGAGCACCGCATAGCGCTCGTCCACGGGCCGGTAGCCCGGCAGGTGCGGGCGCAACAGGAACGTTTCGAAGAACCAGGAGACGTGAGCAAGGTGCCACTTGGCGGGGCTCACGTCCGGCATGGCCTGGATGACGTAGTCCTCCGTCTCCAGCGTCGAACACAGCGCCTCGGTCGCGGCCCGCACCTGGGTGTAGGCGGCGATCAGGGCTTGCGGGCCTGTGGCAGCGGTGGTCATCAGCGTCCTCTCGAAGGGCACGCCCAGTATCGCGCGGGAGGCGGGGCGCTCGCCAGGTTCAGATGCGCCAGGGCGCGCGCGGGTGCGCGCAGCGGCTCCATCGGCTATCCTGGCACTGCCAGCCCACCCGTAGGGTGCTTCTCCCGCATGTTCATCCTGTGCGACTTCGACGACACCACCGCCACGCAGAACGTGGCGGTGCTGCTCTTGGAGCGCTTCCATCCCGGCGGGTGGCGCGCTGCGGCGGACCGGTTCCGGCGTGGGGAGATATCCCTCGCCGAGTACCAGGAGCAGGCGTTCGAGGGTGTGCGCGCGCCCCAGGAGCAGCAGGCGGCCCACGTTCGGGAGGCGGCGGCGCTACGCCCCGGCTTCGTAGAACTGGCCGTCCACTGTGAGCGTGAGGGCATCGGCCTGGGCGTGGTGAGCCATGGGCTCGACTACTACATCAGGGCACTGCTGGACCAGAACGGGTTGGCCAACGTCGGCGTGCAGGCCGCCGAACGGTCACCGGAGTCCGGCGCCTACCGCTACCGCTGGGCTGACCCGGCGTGCGATTGGTACCCCGGCAACTGCAAGTGCAGCGCGGTGCGCGCGCACCGGCAGGCGGGGCATGCGGTGCTGTACGCTGGCGACGGCGCTTCGGATGCCTGCCCCGCCCGCGAGGCCGACTTCGTCTTCGCCCGCGACGCCCTGCTGTCCGTGTGCCGAGCCGAGGGCATCCCCCACCGGGAGCTCACCGATTTCCACGTGGTGCTGGACTACCTGCGCACCGCCCCCACGGAGGCCCGCTCGTGATCGACCGCTACGCCCGTGAGGCGATGAAGGCCATCTGGACCGACGCCGGCAAGTACGACCGGTGGCTCGCGGTGGAGGTGGCCGTCTGCGAGGCGTGGACCCGCCTGGGCGTGGTGCCCGAGGCGGACATGGCCAAGATACGCAGGGCCACCTGGGATCAGGCCAAGCTCGCCGAGAAGTTCGCCCAGACCAAGCACGATGTGACGGCGTTCCTCTACTCCGTCACCTCCTCCCTGGGCCCCGAGGGGCGCTGGGTGCATCTGGGTCTGACCTCCAACGATGTGTGGGACACCGCCACGGGCCTCCAGCTGCGCGACGCGTCCGCCCTCCTGCTTGCTGAGGTCGACCGGCTCATCGAGGCGCTGCGGGCCAAGGCGCTAGAGCACCGGGCCACGCTGATGATGGGGCGCACCCACGGCGTCCACGCCGAGCCCATCACCTTCGGACTCAAGCTGGCGCTGTGGTGGGACGAGATGCGCCGCAACCGCGCGCGCCTGGCCGAGGCCGCAGCGCAGGTCTCCGTGGGGAAGATATCGGGCGCCGTGGGCACCCACGCCACGGTGCCCCTGGAGGTGGAGACCTACGCGTGTGAGGCGCTGGGCATCCCCTACGCGCCCATCTCCAACCAGATCGTCCAGCGCGACCGCCATGCCTACTTCGTGAGCACCCTGGCCGTGGTGGCAGCCTCGCTGGAGAAGTTCGCCACCGAGATTCGGGGCCTCCAGCGCACCGAGGTGCACGAGGTAGAGGAGCCGTTCGGCGAGGGGCAGACGGGCTCGTCCGCCATGCCCCACAAGCGCAACCCCGACCTGTCGGAGCGCGTGTGCGGGCTGGCGCGCCTGATCAGGGGCAACGCCGTGACGGCCCTGGAGAACGTGGCCCTCTGGCATGAGCGGGACATCTCCCACTCCTCCGCAGAGCGCATCATCCTGCCCGACGCCACTATGGCGCTGGACTACATCCTCGATCTGTTCACATACATCATCAACGGCATCCGGGTCTTCCCCGAACGGATGATGACCAACATCGAGTCCACCCGCGGGCTGGTCTTCTCCCAGCGGGTGATGCTCTCGCTGGTGGAGGCGGGGATGGCCCGAGAGGAGGGCTACCGCCTTGCCCAGCGCCACGCGGCCTCCACCTGGGAACAGAACAAGGACTTCCGGGATCTGGTGCGCAAGGATCCCACGGTGCAGGCCAAGCTCTCCAAAACCCAGCTGGACGAGCTGTTCGACTACGGCTACTACACCAGGCACGTGGACGCCATCTTCACGCGGGCCGGGCTGGAGTAGAGGCGATGACGCTCCTCACCACCGACCTGCCGAATCCGCTGCACAAGGGCAAGGTGCGCGACACCTATGACCTGGGCGACGGGCTGCTGCTCATGGTCGCCACCGACCGCATCAGCGCCTTCGACGTGGTGATGCCCAATGGCATCCCGGACAAGGGCTACATTCTCTCGCAGATGTCGCGATTCTGGTTCGCGCAGACCGGGCGCATCGTCCCCAACCACTTCGTGGGCATGGCCGATGACCCCGCGGCGCTGGGCCCTGTGGCGCAGCACCCCATTCTCCGGGGGCTCGACCCAGCCATCGCCCGCCAGGCCATGGTGGTGAAGCGCGCCGAGCGCATCGACGTGGAGTGCGTGGTGCGCGCCTACCTGACCGGCTCGGCGCTGGTGGACTACCGCCAGAGCGGGAGCATCTTCGGCATCCCGGTGCCCGCAGGGCTGGTTGACGGCTCGCAGCTCCCCGAACTGCTGTTCACGCCCACCACCAAGGCCGAGGCCGGACACGACGAGCCCCTGTCCATGGCGCAGGTGCGCGCGCAGATCAGCGATGAGTTGGCCACCCAGGTGGAGGCGCTCTCCTTCGCCCTCTTTCGGTTCGCGCACGACTACGCACACCCGCGTGGCATCATCCTGGCGGACACCAAGTTCGAGTTCGGCGTCCACGACGGGCGGGTCATCCTCATCGACGAGGTGCTCACCCCCGACTCCTCCCGCTTCTGGGACGCCGAGGGGTACGCGCCGGGGCGCTCCCAGCCCAACTATGACAAGCAGTTCGTGCGGGACTGGCTCCTGACCCAGCCCTGGGACAAGACCCCTCCCGCCCCCGCCCTGCCCGAAGACATCGTCCGCAGGACCCGCGAGCGTTACCTGGAGGCGTACCGGCGCCTCACCGGCACGCCGCTACTGTGAGGAAGACCACCCCATGAGCGAAGAGCAGCGCCCGAACGACGACGAGCAGCAGCAGGAGCCTACGCCCGCCGCCGAAGCCGAGCAGCCCGCGCCCGTGGCCGAGACCCCGGCTGAGGAGACGCCTGCCATAGAGGCTGAGGCTCCCGCTGAGGCAGACGCGCCCGCGCCCGTGGCCGAGACCCCGGCTGAGGAGACGCCTGCCATAGAGGCTGAGGCTCCCACTGAGGCGGACGCGCCCGCGCCCGTGGCCGAGACCCCGGCTGAGGAGACGCCTGCCATAGAGGCTGAGGCTCCCGCTGAGGCAGACGCGCCCGCGCCCGTGGCCGAGACCCCGGCTGAGGAGATGCCTGCCATAGAGGCTGAGGCTCCCACTGAGGCGGACGCGCCCGCGCCCGTGGCCGAGACCCCGGCTGAGGAGACGCCTGCCCTAGAGGCTGAGGCTCCCGCTGAGGCAGACGCGCCCGTGGCCGAGGCTCCGGCTGAGGAGACGCCTGCCGGTGAACCTGAGGAACCTGCCGCTGAGGAGGAAGCGCCTGGTGAGGCGGCGCCTGCCACTGAGGCTGAGGCGCCGGTTGAGGCGGCCGCTGGAGCAGCGGCTGCTGCACCAGTTGCCGCCGCCAGCGCCGCTACGCGGGCCGAGACAGCCCGCCGCCGCCGCCCCGCCAAGCGCACCGTCTCGCGCGCCCAGCGCCGCGAGCGCTCCGTGGCCAAGCGCCGCCGCCGCCGTACGCTCATCGCGCTGGGTGGCGGGTTCATTGCCAGCCTGCTCATCATCGGCATCATCTTGCCGTCGGTGGTCCCGCTGGCCAACCCTGGCCAGAACGCGACGCCCACGCCGGTGCCCGCCGCTGGCACCCAGGTGGAGACGCAGGCCGCCGTCGAGGTGACGGAGGGTGAGGAGCACACCGCCTACAGCACCACGCCGCCCACCTCCGGGGCGCACTACGCCGACCCTGCGCCGTGGGGCGTGCTGGCGGAGCAGCAGGCGGACGAGGCCATCGTGAAGAACCTGCAGGTGGGCGCGGTGGTGCTGAACCACAACCTCACCGACCCGGCGCAGGTGGCGCTACTGAGCGATTACCTGACCGGGCAGGCCGGGTACCCCGGCTGCCTGGTCGCACAGCCCTACGATGGCGTGGGTGAGGGGAGCATCGTCCTCACCGCCTGGGGCTGGACCCAGACCATCGACGGATTCGATGAGGCGGCGCTGGATGCATTCGTCGCCTCCCACCGCAACCGTGGCCCGCTGTTCCTCGACGCCAACTGCGGCGTGACGCCGGAGGTGGCGGTGCCCACGCCCACTCCCGTCGTGCCCGACCACACCAACCCCTAGGACGCACCCATGCGCTTCACCGGCCAGGTCCACATCCAGCTCAAGCCCGGGGTCAACGACCCCCAGGGTAACGCCGTGCAGCACGGGCTCCACGCCCTGGGGTTCTCCTCTGTGAGCGAGGTGCGGGTGGGCAAGTACCTCACCCTTCAGCTGGAGGCCGCCGATGCAGCGGCCGCCCGCAGGGCGCTGGAGGAGATGTGCGACCGGTTGCTGGCGAACCCGGTGATCGAGTCTTACCGGGCCGAGGTGGAGCCAACAGCGGGCTAGCGGCCTAGGAGAGGGTGCCCTTGGTGGAGGGCACGGTTTTCCCGGCGCGCGGGTCCGGCTCCACCGCATCGCGCAGCGCGCGCGCCAGCGCCTTGAAGGTAGCCTCCGCCTTGTGGTGGGCATTCACGCCTGCGAGCACCTCGGCGTGGAGGCTGATGCGCGCTTCCGTGGCGAAGGAGTGCAGGAAGTGGCGCACCAGATCGCCCGGTAGCTCCCCGATGGTCACCCCGGTGATGCCCAGTTCCACCACCGCATAGGGCCGTCCGGAGATGTCCAGCGCCACGCGTGCCAGCGCCTCATCCAGAGGAACGATGGCGTGCCCCATGCGCCGGATGCCCTTGGCATCACCCACCGCCTCGGCGAGGGCCCGTCCCAGTGCGATGCCCGTGTCCTCGACGGTGTGGTGCCAGCCGGTGCGGGCGGCATCGCCCCTGGCCTCCACCTTCAGGTCGAAGAGGCCGTGGCGACCCAGCTGGTCAAGCAGGTGGTCCAGCATCCCGTTGCCGGTGCTCACCTCGGTGCGGCCGGGGCCATCGAGGCCGATGGTGACGGCGATGTTCGTCTCGCCGGTCAGCCGCTTGCAGGTGCCGGTGCGCTGGGCCACCTCAGTCCTCCATCGCCTCGGCCAGCGCGGCCATGAGGCGGTCCGTCTGCTGGGGCGTGCCCACCGATACCCGCAGGTAATCGGCCAGGACGCCGCGCGCGTAGTATCTCACGAAGACTCCGCGCCGGGCGAGGCCTTCGTACACCACCTTGCCGCGTCCCTGGGGCATGCGGGCGAGGATGAAGTTGGCCTCCGAGGGCAGCGGGATGACCCCCGGCACCGCAGCCAGCAGCCCCGCCAGCCGGGCGCGCTCGGCGATGATGCGCGCTGCCCGCTCGTTCAGCGTGTCCACGTCGGCCAGCGAGGCCAGCAGCGCGGCCTCGGCGGCCTGGGAGATGTTGTAGGGGGGCTTGGCGCGCATGAGCAGGTCGGCCAGCTCCGGGGCCATGAGCCCGTACCCCACCCGCAGCCCGGCCAGCCCCGCCCACTTGGAGAGGGTGCGGAGCACCACCAGGTTGGGGTGCTCCGGCACCAGGGATGCCACGGAGCGCGCGTCGAACTCCACGTACGCCTCGTCCACGATGACCAGGCAGTCCGCCTCCAGGAGGCGGACGATGTCCTCCACCGGTGTGGCGTTGCCGGAGGGGTTGTTGGGCGAGGCGAAAATCAGCGCCTTCACCTCGGGACGCTTGCAGGCGGCGACGGTGGCCTCCACGTCCACTGCAAAGCGCGCGTCGCGCTCCACGGGCACCGTGCGCCCGCCGCACACCTGCGCGCTGAAGGCGTACATACCGAAGGTGGGCACGGCGTTGACGATGGCCTCGCCCGGCGCCAGCAGCACGCGGAACAGCAGGTCGATGATCTCATCGCTCCCGTTGCCGACCACCACGTGCTCGGGGCCCAGGCCCACGTAGCGCGCCACCGCCGCACGGGCGGCCACCTGCGCGGGGTCGGGGTAGAGATGGATGCGGCGCATGTCCGCCAGCGCCCCCGCCACCTTGGGCGAGGGGCCGTAGGGGTTCTCGTTGGCGTTGAGCTTGACCACCTCGGACTCCGAAATGCCCGCACGCGCGGCCAGCGCCTCCGGCGGGTCCACCGCCTCATAGGAGTCCAGCCCCAGCAGGTGCGGTTGCACCAGATCCATCACGCGACGGCGCGCCATCAGCACTCCTCCGGGAAGAAGTCCTTGTCAGGCCCGCCCGCCCCCTCCAGCCGCCGTTCCATGGCGCGGGCGTGGCCGGTGAGCCCCTCGGCACGGGCGATGGCCGCAGCGGCCGGGCCCACCTCCCGCAGGTGCTGCGGGCGCAGGGCGATCACCGGCACGTGCTTGAGGAAGGTCTGCACCCCCAGGGAGGAGGCGTAGCGCGCCGTGCCGCCCGTGGGCATGGTGTGGGAGGGGCCGGCCACGTAGTCGCCCGCCACCTCCGGGGAGTCCTCACCCACGAAGATGCCTCCCGCGTTGCGCACCAGCCCCACGTGGGATGCGGGCTCGCGCACCAGCAGGCACAGGTGCTCCGGGGCGAAGGCGTTGGCCAGGGCTATCCCCTCTTCAACGCTCTCCACCACCACGGCGATGCCCTGGCGCTCCACGGCGGCGGCGGCGACGGCCCGGCGCTCTAGCCCGGCCAGTTGACGCTCCAGCGCCGTGCCCACGGCCCGGGCCTGGTCGGCCGAGGTGGTGATCAGCACGGGGGAGGCCAGCTCGTCGTGCTCGGCCTGGGCCAGCAGGTCTGCGGCGGCCATCTCTGGGTCCGCGCTCTCATCCGCCAGCACCACGGTCTCCGTGGGCCCGTAGAGGCCGTCGATGTCCACGTGGCCGTACACCTCGCGCTTGGCCAGGGCCACGAAGGCCCCGCCCGGCCCGCAGATCTTGTCCACCTTGGGGACGATGCCGGTGCCGAAGGCCATGGCGGCGATGGCCTGAGCGCCGCCCACGGCGAACACCCGGTCCACCCCGGCGATGTGCGCGGCGGCCAGGGTCTCCTGGCTGGGGTTGGGCGTGCACAGCACCACCTGCTCCACCCCGGCGACCCTGGCAGGTATAGCCGTCATGAGCACCGTGGAGGGGTAGGCGGCCGTCCCGCCGGGGACGTACAGGCCCACGCGCTCCAGGGGAACGATGCGCTGCCCGTACCCGGCGCCGGGGTCGTCCCACCCCTGAGGCATGGCCCGTTGGTGGTAGGCACGCACCCGCGCAGCGGCGGCCAGGAGCGCCTCCACCATGGGCTCCGGCAGCGTCTTGAGGGCGCTTGCCCAGCGCGCCGGTTCCACCTCGATGGCGTCCAGGTCGGCGCCGTCGAGGCGCTTGGCCCAGCGGCGCAGGGCATCGTCCCCGTGCTCGCGCACGTCGGCCACGATGCGGCGCACCGCCTCGCTCGCGCCCACGGGTTCGCCGAACAGGCCCGTCATGCGCTCGGCGGCGGCGGGCGAGAGGTGCGGTTCGGCGTAGCCGGGTGTGCGCGCCAGCGCGGCCAGCCCCTGCTGGTAGCCGGTGACGGTGCGCATCAGCCCAGGCCCAGTGCGGAGCGCAGGTCGCGGTAGACGGAGGAGGCGGGGCCGAAGACGTAGTCCACCCCTGAGACCGTCACCGATGAGCCGCCAATGGCGCGTAGGTGGTCCACCACCCGCGTGAGGTGCTCGCGCCGCACCACGGTGGTGACGGCGAAGAGCGGCTTGCCGCTGGGGCTGTAGACCCGCGAGACTGTGGGGCCCTGGAGCCCGGCAGCCTCCGGCTTCTCCAGCACGCGCTTGGCCACGGTCTCTTCGGACTCACCGGCCACGTTGGCGCTCACCCGCTGGAAGGCGCCGGAGGCGTGGTGTGCCTCGATGCGCTCGATGAGCTCACGCGCGGGCTCCAGCCGCTCCGGGTGCTCACGCAACAGCCGCCCATTGCCCACCAGCGCGCCCTCGGACGACAGCACGGTGCCGTCGTCCAGACGCTTGAGGTGGTTCTCCCGCAGCGTCACGCCCGAGGCGGTCAGGTCCACGATGATATCGGCGTAGCCCATGGCGGGCGTGGCCTCGATGGTGCCCGAGACCGATGCGATGGAGAAGTAGTTGACCCCGTGGCCGAAAAAGAAGCGCTGCACCATGCGCGGGTACTTGGTGGCGATGCGCAGCTCGCGACCGGACTCACGGAACTCCACGGCCAGATCCGCCAGGTCCGCCATGGATTCCACGTCCACCCACGATTCCGGTACGGCCACCACCAGCTCGCACTGGCCGAAGCCCAGCGCCGGCATGATGACCAGCCCGTCGCCGCCCTCGACGCGTGACTCCTGATAGCGGTCGAGCCCCACCAGACCAAGGTCCGCGTTGCCGTCCTCCACGCGCGCGGTGATGTCCGCGGTGCGCTGGAAGACCACCTCCAACCCCTGCACCATCGGGATGGAGGCGGTATAGCGGCGCGCCGACGGGCGGTTCACCTTGAGCCCGCAGGCCGCCAGGAACGCCAGCGTGGGGTCGCGCATCTCCCCATCCGAGGGGATGGCCAGGCGCAACGGCTCCTTGGTGCTGCGGCTAGAGGCGCGTTTCGGCGACATCGCCATCCCTCCCCACGCGCATCACCGTGGCGATGCCCCTGGCCTTGGCGTAGCGGGCCGTCTCCACGTCGGTGCGCAGCCCGCCCAGGTCCAGTTCCGCCGCGATGCCCTGGGCGCGCAGTCGTTCGGCGGTGGCCACGGCCTCATCCTGTGAGCCTTCCAGCGCCACCACCAGCACCCGCATCGCTCCGTCATCCTCGTCCAGCCCGAAGTCCGCCGGGAGCAGCGCCGAGACGCGCTCCAGGCTGTAGGCGAAGCCCAGCGCCGGAGCGTCCTTCGCGCCGCCAAGGGCCGTCACCAACCCGTCGTAGCGCCCGCCGCCGCCCAGACCCGGGGCGCCGGACACGCGCGGGTGGTCCAGGTTGAAGACGACGCCCGTGTAGTAGGCGATGCCGCGCGCCAAGCCCAGGTCGAGCTGCACCGGCACGCCCTTCAGGTCGTAGTGACCGAGCGATTCCAGTAGCGCGTCCAGCGGCTCCAGGACCGACTCGTCAAGGCCATAGGAGGACACCAGCTTGCCCAGGCGCGAGCGGGTGCGCGCTGCGGGGCCGGTGGTCTCCACCAACTCCGCGGAAAGGCGCAGAGCGCGCTCCATCACCTCGGGCACCGAGGCCTCCTGCAACTTCTTCAGGTAGCGGGTGAAGATCTCCTCCGGCGTGCGCTGGCCGGTGTGCCCGTCCACGCCCGCCGCCAGGAACCCCTTCACCATGCCCTCCGCGTCGGCGGGCGCCATGGAGCGGGCGATGCGGGTGATGGCCCGCCGGCGGCCTTCATCCAGCAGTCCCAGCTCGGCGGCGCGGGCGCGCACCTGCTTCATGCCGTCGGGCCCCGAGCGCAGCGCGCCCAGGCTCCCCAGCACGAACACGCGAGCCCGCTCCGGCAAGCCCAGGCCCGCCAGCATCGCGCTCACCACCCCCACGTGGCCCACCCGCACCCGGTGCCCCTTCACACCCAGGGCCGTGAGTCCCTGCGCGGCCAGGGCCACCACCTCTGCGTCGGCGGCGGGGCCGCCCGCAGAGAGCAGCTCGGCGCCCAACTGCTGGAACTCCAGCCCGCCCTCTCCAGGCCCCTCGTACCGGAACACCGGGCCGCAGTACTGCCAGCGCTGCGGCGCGTGGCCGGAGAGCGAGCCCTCGATGAACGCCCGCACCACCGAGGAGGTGAATTCTGGACGCAGCGACTGCCAGTGGCCGGAGGGGTCGGTGAAGGAGTACATGCGCGAGGCCAGTTCCCCGCCCGACTTGCGCAGGAACAGATCGGTGCTCTCCAGCACGGGGGTGGCGACCACGGCATAGCCGCGCCGGTCGAGGAAACGCTCGAGGCGCTGGCGGATGGTCACCATGCGCCGCCAGGCGGCGGGCGCGTAGTCACGGACGGGCTGCACGGGGTCTCCTTGTGGCCGGTCGAGGCGTGGGTACGCACGCGAGGGAGCCCATTGTACGGGAAGGACCGGAGGGCCAGCAAACGCACCGTCATCGGGCGCAGGGTGCTTCTAGGGGGAGAGCGTCACATCGCCCGCGGCGAGCGTGTGCAATCGCCCATCGTCGGTGCGCAGCAGCAGTTGCCCTGAGGAGTCCACGTCCTCCGCCACCCCTGTGAGCGCGCCGCCCACCACGCCCACCCGGATGCGCCTGCCCAGAGTGTCCAACGCCGAGCGCCAGCGCCCCAGCAGGTCCTCGCCCGCCTCGGCGGCGGCGTACTGGGCGTCCAGCGCCGCCAGCACCACTGCTCCGGCGTGGGTTGCATCGAAGTGGCCGCCGGAGAGCACCCGCAGGCTGGTGGCAACCTCAGCGATGGCGGGGTGGGCAGACGGATCCAGGTCCAGGTTGAGGCCGATGCCGATTACGCAGGTGGTTATCCCTGCCGTGTCAGTGCGCCCCTCCACCAGTACGCCGGCCAGCTTGCGGCCGCCCACGTGCACGTCGTTGGGCCACTTCACGGCCGCATCCACGCCCGCGAGGGTGCGCGTAGCGTCCTGGATCGCAAGGGTGGTGGCGATGGTGAGCAGCGGCACCACAGCCAGAGGTGGGCGCACCAGCACCGAGAGCAGCAGCGCATCGCCGGGCCCCGCCTCCCAGCGGCGGGCAAAGCGCCCCCTGCCCTGGGCCTGCGTGCCCGCCTGCACCGCCACGCCGTGTGACGCGTCAGCGTCCACCAGCGCCCACGCCGCATCCTGGGTGGAAGCGAGGGCATCGTAGCCGTACGCACGGTGGCCCAGGACGCGAGCCGGGTCGAAGCGTTCCCAGACGAGGTGCAGCACCGGAGCCTCCTTGGAAGTTGTACGCGCAAGCATCATATCCATGGCGCTCCATAGCGCAAGCCATTCCGACGCGTGGTAGCATCACGCCACCTTGGCACGCAACCCTGGCGCCTCAACCACCGAGAAGCCGTCGTTCTGGGCACTGCTCAGCCCCAAGACGCTGCCCGTCTTCCTTATGTTCTTCTTCTGGGGATTCGGCACGGGCGGTCTGTGGCTGGTACGCCCGCTCTTCGCCTACGACCTGGGCGATTCGTTCCTGCTGGTGGCGCTGGTCTCCTCGGTGAGCGCCGCGCCGCGGGTCATCACCGGGCCCGTCACCGGATGGCTCGCCGACCGATTCGGTCGCAAGCCGTTCATCATCCTGGGTGCGGTGCTCCACATCATCGCCCTCACCTCCGACTTCTTCGTCCACCACTACCTCGCCTTCTTCCTGCTGGAGATACTGGCGGGCACCGGCATCGCCGTGTGGATGACCAGCGCCGCGGCGCTGCTGGCGGACTCCACCGTGGTGGAGACGCGCGGGCGCGCCGTCGCGCTGCGCGAGTCCAGTTCACGCATCGGCCTGCTCACCGGGCCCGTGGTGGGCGGGCTCATCGCCACGCTCTTCGGGTTGCGGTGGGTGTTCCTGTTCATCGCCGCCACCAAGGTGGCCGTGGTCATCGTCACGGTGCTCCTCATCAGGGAATCGGCCAAGCGCAGCGCGCGCAGGCCCCGGTCCGGCCAACCCTGGTGGCGTTCGGACCTGTCCATGTTCCGCACCCGCGCCTTCTTCGCCCTGGCGGTGGGGACGGTGGGTCTGGGGCTGGTGGTGGGTGGCACCGGGGTGTTCCGCACCCTCTTCCCGGTGCAAACCCGCGTTGTGGCGGGGCTCGATGCCACCGCGGTGGGCAACCTCATCGCCGTAGCCGGCCTCCTGGCGCTGCTGGCGTCCATGCCCGCCGGCCTGGCCACCGACCGGTACGGGCGCAAGAAACTGCTCCTGGCGAGTCTGGCGCTGACGGCGGTGAGCGTCTGGCTCATGGCTGGGACCACCGGTTTCGCCTCGGCAGCCATCGCCGTCATCGTCTTCGGCACCGCCGAGGCCATGGGCACCGGCACGATCCAGGTCTACGCCATGGACCAGGCGCCTGACCACATGCGCGGGGCGTTCCTGGGCGTCTGGCAGTTGTTCACCAACATCGGTCAGATCACCGGGCCCCTGGTGGTGGGCGGGATCGCCGACTGGCTCGGCTTCGCCACCGCCTTCTGGATCGTCGCCCTGGTGCTGGTGGCGGCAACGCTCATCGTCGCCCTGTTCGGTGTGGAAACCGGCAGGCGCGGCGGGCCCGTGCCTGCCCCTGCCAGCCCCGGCCCAGGTGGGGGTGGGTCTGGCGCTATACTGTCTCCAACGGCGGGGGAGCCCGGGAAGCACGCACCGGAGGAGAGCGATGTCCCGCGTTGAAGAGAAGCTGGCGAGCCTGGGCCTCAAGCTGCCCGACCCCGTGCCCCCTGCGGGCTCCTACCTGGTGGGCTATCGCGCCGGTGACCTGGTGTTCACCAGCGCCGTAGGCCCACGCACCGCCGATTCCAACATCACCGTGGTCATGGGGGGAGGCGGCACGCTGGAGGAGGGCTACGAGGCCGGGCGGCGCGCCTGCCTGCGCATGCTCTCCAACCTCAAGACCGTGATTGGTGACCTGGACAACGTGGTACACGTGGTCAAGGTCTTCGGCATGGTGCAGTCCACCCCGGACTTCAACGACTTCGCCAAGGTGGTCAACGGCTGCTCGGACCTGCTCATGGAGCTGTACGGCGATGCTGGCCGGCACGCGCGCTCGTCCATGGGCGTGGCGCGCAACCCCTTCGACGGCACCGTGTCCATCGACGCCGTGTTCGAGGTGCGCTGAACGCGCATCGCCGCCAGCGGGAGTAGCTCAGCGGCAGAGCGTCTGCCTTCCAAGCAGAATGTCGCCGGTTCAAATCCGGTCTCCCGCTCCACCCCTTCCCCCCGGTTCGCTCTAGCGCCGGTTCGGGCGCCCCAACTGCGGCCACGCCACCGGTGCGGCTGCGCGTGCCAGACGCGCCTCCAGGCCCAGCGTGCCGTCCCACGCCGAGCCGATGATGCGCTGACCGTTGAACCCGTCAGCCTCACTGGACGCGAGCCAGACCACCGGCTCTGCCATCACCTCCGGGCGCAGCATCCGGGACCGCTCGAACCCGTCTGGCGCGGTGATCATGTTGGTATCCGTGGCCCCGCCCGGCACCAGCACGTTGGAGGTCACCCCCGTTCCCTCCAGGTCCGCCGCCATCACCGAAGCCAGCGCCTCGCACCCGGCCTTGGACGGCCCGTAGGGGGCCGTCTGCCCCCGGATCATGGTGTCGAAGCTGGTGGTGACAGAGATGATGCGCCCCCACCCCTGGGCAAGCAGGTGGGGCGTTGCGGCGCGGGCCATGTGGAAGTAGCCGTTGAGGTTCACGGCGAGCACCCGCTCCCACACCTGCGGTGAGTCCTTCCAGAAGGAGAGGGGCTCGTTAGCCCCATGCACGGTGTGGGGGTTGATGCCCGCGCAGTTCACCAGCACATGCAGCCCGCCCAGCTCGGCGATGGTGGTGCTGACGGCGGCGCTGGCCTGCGCAGCGTCGGAGGTGTCCACCCGCACCAGGAGGGCGCAGCCCTTCCCGCCCCGGGTGTCGGCTTCCGTGGCCACGGCGCGCGCAGCGGCCTCGTCCACGTCGGCTATGGCGACGCGCGCCCCTGCTCCCGCCAGCGCCAGCGCCATGGCCCGCCCCAACCCGCGCGGGCTCCCCGCTCCCGTCACCAGCGCGACCTTCCCCTCGAGCATGCGCTCTGCCATGCGCCACCTCCATCGGATGGAGCCGAACCGTAACAGAGCGATAACCCGCCCGTCACACCGGCGTAACACCGGTGCGAGATGCTGATCTTGCCGCAGCGAAAAAGCACACAGGGGGTGAGCGATGGGAACGGGTCTGCGGGTCCTACTTCCGCTCTACGCGGCCACGGCGGTGATGGCCATCATGCTGCTGGCGGCCATGGCGACGGGTCAGACCAGTCTGCGCCTCACCGGGCGCGGCGGCACGGCAAACTACCCGCACACCGCACGGGTGCGGCTGCTGCGCAAGCGGCCCAACGATGAACTGGGGCTGGTGGTCACCGCTGGGCCTTTGAGCGGCGAGCGGTTCTAGCGCAGGGCGATGTAGCCCGTGCGGCGGCCGAGGAAGTAGCCCGCCACCAGGAGCACCGCACCGGCGGCGGCGGCCAGCAGCGAGCGGCCGATGACACCGCCCGAGAAGTCCTCGACCCCGAAGAGCATGTCCAAGGGGGCGGCCAGCGCCCACGTGTCCAGCAGAACCCCCACCACCGCCACCGTCACCGTCGCCACTCCACCCACCAGGGCCGTCTGCGTCATCGAGTCGTGCCTTCCTGAACGAGGGTGCCTTCATTGTCCTGCTGTTGTTTTCCGTCTTCAAGGGGGGAGCGGGCTCAGTTCATCCGTCCACACCCTCCGGCGCGAACCTGCTCAGCAGCTGTTGCATGACGCTAGTCGAGTCCCGGGCCGTAGACGGTGCCGAACTCGCCCCGGCGCACGGTGCGCGCCGTGAAGATGGCGGCGGTCTGAGACATGACCCACAGGGCCGACGCCTCCACCACCTCCAGCGGGTCGCCCTGCAGGCGGCCGGCGGTCATGTCCGTGGCGATGACGCCGGGCCACCAAGAGTTGATGGCAACACCCTCCGCACGCACCTCGTGGGCCAGCACCCAGGTGGCGCGGTCCAGCGCTGCCTTGGTGGAGGAGTAGACGGTCTGTCCGGGGCGCGGGGAGCCCACCCCGGAGCCAGAGGTGACGTTGAAGATGTTGCCCGAGCCCTGGGCCCGCATGCTCGGCAGCACCGCGCGCATCAGGGAGAGGGGCGCGAACACGTTCACCAGATAGGTCTGGTAGATCTCCTCATTGGTGTGCCCCTGGAGGGTCTTGTCCACCAGGTGCCCCGCGTTGTTGCACAGGATGTCCACGCGTCCGTGCCGGGTGATGACCTCCTCCACCAGGCGTTGCGCATCGGCGGGGTCGGTGATCTGCGCGGCGATGCCCTCCGCCCGCCAGCCTCGCTCCTGCGCCTCCGCCACCATGGAGGCCAGCGTGCCGCCCTGACCGGGCGAGGCGTCGAGGTTGCGGGCGGTGCCCACCACCGTGGCGCCCTGGCGGGCCAATGCCAGCGCCAACTGACGGCCGATGCCACGGCTGGCGCCGGTGACGATAGCCACCTTGCCGGAGAAGTCAGGGGCGTTGACGGGACTGTTCATGGCCGAACACCTCATGCGCTGGTGTGCCGGAGGATAGCGCCGGGGCCGCAGGGGTGACAGCCCTCACGCAATGTTCACTCTGCACCCGTTCCCCTGCATCGGTACACCACGCGCGAGCGGGACGCTCTTCGGCGTACATGTGAAAGGGAGGGGCAGCATGGGTCTGAAGCGCATGGTGAAGTTGGCCCCGCTGGCGCTGGTGGCGCTGATCCAGGCGGTGCCCTACGGGCGAGCCCATACCAACCCGCCGGTGTTTGCCGAGCCCGCAATGGACAGCCCACGGACGCGGGAGCTGGCGATGCGCGCCTGTTTCGACTGCCACTCCCACGAGACCCGCTGGCCCTGGTACACCAACCTCGCACCCTTCTCCTGGCTCGCCCAGCGGGATGTGGACGAGGGGCGGGAGGAGTTCAACCTGTCCCGTCTGCCGTTGGCCAAGGCGCTGCGAGAGGCGGCGGAGACGATGCCCAGCGGGTAGATGGGCACGCCGAGCACCGGGAGGATGTCGGAGACGGTACCGAGCAGCGAGAGGCCCGTGCCCGCCATCAGGTAGGACGCACGGTTGCGCAGGTCGGGCGTGTAGCCGTGGCGCAGGGCCCGGTGCACGTTCACCATGCCCAGGCCTATGGCCCCATAGGTGAACGCCAGGAGCGGGATGAAGCCGGGGCCGGGGACAGGGGCGAAGCCGTAGGGCTTGAGCTGCATCCCGCTGATGGTGAACCCGCCCAGGGTGACTCCGGCGAACACCGCCAACAGCGCGTAGGCGCCCGGCAGCAGGTAGCGCCGGGGGCGGCGGCCGGAGAGGGGGTAGGTGAAGTGCAGGTAGAGGGTGGTGATGAAGGCGAAGTTCATCACCACCAGTTCGTCCCACCAGCGCGCCTCGTCCAAGGAGGTGGAGGAGCGCATCAGGTAGAGCAGCCCACCCCAGGAGGCCATGCCCGCGAGGAAGAGGGCGAAGGGACGCCGCCCTGTGGCCTGCCAGCCGCCGCGGAACGCGACCACGGCTAGCACGCCATTCACGGCCAGCGCCACCAGCGGCAGAGCCAGGTACAGGTTCACGGGCCTCCCTCACCCGGTCGGGGCGGCGTGAACCGCCCTCCCCAAGGCTGCCCTTCCACCGTACACCGCACCAATCGAGGGAGCATCGTAGCAAGGTACTGAGGGCGCGCACGCACGCGGGATGCGTGCAAGCCCGCGCGCGAGGGGTTTTTGATACACTCCGCCGAACCGAGCGGCCCCGGCCGCGATCTCATCAGGAGGAGGGCCGATGGCCAAGAGCTATTTTCTTCACGACAACTGGCTCCATGAGCAGGCGGAGAAGGGCGTACCGCTGTACGAGGACCACTACGTGGCGGACCTGCGCACGCTCAAGCTGGGGCACTGGGACCTGCGCGGGTGCGACGCGGCGCTGATCCGGTTCACGGACATGGGCGGCGTCACCGAGGCCCGCGTGCAGGAGATCCCTCCCGGCGGGAGCCTCAAGCCGTTCAAGCTGGGCGTGGACGAGTTGGTCTACGTCCTCTCCGGCCGCGGCTTCTCCTCCGTCTGGGGCGAGGTGTCCAACACCCGTCGCGACTTCGAATGGGGCCCGCGCTCGGCCTTCGTCGTCCCCCGCAACGCCTGGTGCGAACTGAAGAACATGGACGGCTCCAACCCCGTACGGCTGCTGTTCTTCAACTACCTGCCGCTGGCGATGTCGGTGATCAACGACCCGGACTTCTTCTTCAACAACAAGCAGGTGAACACCGGCCCCATCGACGATGCCTCGCAGGACTTCTTCTCCGACGCCAAGGACGTGGTGAAGGACTTCGGCTCCGCCTGGGGCCGCATCGGCGGGAAGGTCTGGCGCGGCAATTTCTGGCCGGACCTGCTGGCCTGGGACAAGCTAGTCTCCCTCTCCTCGCGCGGAGCGGGCGGCTCGTCCATCGCCATGTACGTGCCGAACTCCGAGCTCTCTGCCCACATGTCCGTCTTCCCGCCCGGCACCTACAAGAAGGGCCACCGGCACGGCCCAGGGCGCCTGATCGTGATCCCCGGCGGTGAGGGCTACTCCATCATGTGGAAGGAGGGCGGCGAGAAGACCGTCTACCCCTGGATCGAGGGCGCGGCCATCACCCCTCCTGACCAGTGGTTCCACCAGCACTTCAACACCGGCGAGATCCCCGCGCGCTACTTCGCCCTGCACCCGCCGGTGCAGTTCATCGGCAAGGACGATGACGACGGGGGCGATGCCAAGGACAATAACATCGAGTACGTGGACGAGGATCCGTGGATCCGGCAACTCTTCGAGGAGAAGCTGGCGGAGAAGGGTCTCAAGACCGCGATGCCCGACGAGTGCTACACCAATCCGGACTACGTCTTCAAGCCGGGCAAGACCGCCGCTTCCTAGGCAGGTCTTCACACACCTCACACGTGGCGGGCGCGAACATTCACGCGCCCGCCACGCGCTTTCTTCTAGGGTTGTCGCAACCGCAGCCGTACCGAACGGGAGGGTATGCCGTGCTGACCAAGGCACAGAACGACCGGTTGACGCAGGTGGGGCCGGGCACGCCCATGGGCGCGTTGATGCGCCGGTACTGGCACCCCATCGCCGGCAGTTCCCAGGTAAACGAGGAGAACCCCACCAAGGAGGTGCGCCTGCTGGGAGAGGACCTGATCCTCTACCGCGACGCCTCCGGCACCCTGGGGCTCATCGAGCCCGGCTGCCCGCACCGCAAGGCCTCCATGGCCTACGGCATCCCGGAGAAGGACGGGCTGCGCTGCTGCTATCACGGCTGGCTCTTCAACGAGAAGGGCGAGTGCGTGGACCAGCCGTCGGAGCCCGAGGGCTCCCGCTTCAAGGACAAGGTGAAGATGCTGGCCTACCCCGTCCAGGAGCTGGGCGGGGTGGTCTTCGCGTACCTGGGCCCCGCGCCCGCTCCGGTGCTGCCCAAGTGGGACGTGCTGGCCTGGGAGGGGTACCACGACGCCTGGTCAGTGGTGCTTCCCTGCAACTGGCTCCAGTGCCAGGAGAACTCCCTGGACCCGCTGCACTTCCAGTGGCTCCACCGCTACTACGGCGGCTGGTGGATGAATCGCACCAAGCCCAAGGAGCAGCGGGACCTGTGGAACGCAGGGGTGGGCGGCCGCGGCGCTGAGCACAAGAAGATCGGCTTCGAGATCACGGGCTACGGCATCATCAAGCGCCGGCTAGTGGGCGATGAGACCGAGGACATGGATCACTGGCGCATCGGCCACCCGATCCTGTTCCCCAACATCCTTCGGGTGGGTCACGGGCTGGAGTTCCGGGTGCCGGTGGACGATACCCACACGCTGCACCTGATCACCAACTACCGCCAGTTCAATGCCGGTGAGGGGCCGCAGGCGGACATCGATGTCCCTTTCGAGGAGCGCCCGCTCTACGACGAGAAGGGCCGGCTGATCCGCGACTACGTCATCGCGCAGGACGCGCTGGCGTGGGTGGCGCAGGGCCCCATCACCGACCGCACCACCGAGCGGCTGGGTGTGACGGACGTGGGCATCATCATGTTCCGGCGCATCCTGGAGGAGCAGATGCAGATGGTCGCCGACGGCGGCGATCCCATGAACGTCCACCGCGACCCGAGCGAGGGCGTAATCGAACTACCCTGTGAGTACTACAGCTACCCCGGTTACGAGGGCACCGGTGGCCCCTTCAAGGACTACAAGCCTGGCAAGCCTGACGTGGAGGCCACTCTCTCCGGTGACGGCGTGAGCCTGCCGGAGTGGGCCGAGGTGGACGCCAAGGCCATGGTCTGGGGCAAGGACACCTCCGGCACCCGCAAGGGCGGGGCCTGGCTCTCCGACGGCAAGCAGCACTAGGCGCAGCAGCATCCCAGCGCAGCAGGAGGGCGCCGCACACCAGCGGCGCCCTCCTGCGTTCTCACGCAAATATCCTTGCCAGCTAGAGGACAGCGGCAGCGAGCCTATCCACCTGCTCGGGGTCGAAGACGCCGGGGCGCAGCAGCACCTCGTCCACCCCGGCCGCCTCGCACGCCGCGAGCTGCTCCTTGATGGCCGCCGGGGTGTGCGGCAGCAGACGCGCGCCTGCGGCCGCCGAGGGCCCAGGGCGGCCCGGCGCGTTGCCCGGCGGCCCACCCTGGTAGGAGTAGTAGCGCTGCACCTCCTCCATGGTGATGCGCGCGGCCTCCTCACCGATGGCGCAGGCCAACCCACCCACGAATCGAGGCTTGCCGGGGCGGCCCAGCGACGCCCATTCCTGAGCCACCACGTCGTACGTCTCCCTCGCCGCCTGGGGGTTGGAGACAGAGCCGATCACGTACCCGTCGCCCCAGCGGGCGGATCGGCGCAGTGCGGCGGGCGCCCTTCCACCGATCAGCAGCTCCGGGCCTCCCTTGCGCGCCGGCGCCGGGCCCACCGGCCCTGTGCCCTCAGCCGCACCCTCGCCTGCCCAGATGCGTTTCATGGTCGCCAGCTGGTCCTCGAAGAACGCGCCACGGTTGCGGTAGGTGGCGGGGGATGCCGTGAAGTCGTCCTCCCGGTTGCCCACGCCCAGGCCCAGGGTGAGCCGGCCGCCGGAGAGCATGTCCAGCGTAGCCGCCTCCTTGGCCAGCAGCCCGGCGGGCCGCAGCGGGGCCAGCAGCACCGAGGTGAGCAGGCGGATGCGCGTGGTCACGCCTGCCACCATGGCCAGGGTCACCAGGGGCTCCGGGTTCTCGTACACCAACCGGTCCAGCACGCTCAGGCTGGAGAAGCCCGCAGCGTCAGCGCGCCGAGCCCACTCCACCAGCAACTCTGGCCTGCCCTGGGGCACCACCGTGGGGATGCCGATACCGATATGCATCGCGCCTCCTTCACCGCACTCGAACGGCCCGCCCGGCGGCGAGCGTCGGCATCCTAGCGCCCCGCTCCCCGTCGCGCCAGCCGCTGCTCGCGAAAGCGAACGGCCCGCCGTGGGGCGGGCCGTTCTGCGATCAGCGGTGCGAGCAGGTCTACTGCCAGCGAGCGAAGGCCCAGCCGCCGCCGGTGCCCGCCTCGGTGCGGTACACCGGGACGTACTCGATCAGCTCCATGTTCAGGGCCGTGTCCGCCATGGCCCCGCCCAGCGCCACCCAGTTCTGGGTCTCGGAGGCGGCGGAGTAGAGCCGCTCGCGAGGCAGGGACATGAGCCCCTGGGCGTCCTTCTTCTCCAGGGCCGTGAGGCACGCGCGGTCCAGCACCTCATCGGTCACGAAGTGCGAGAGGCCGCCGGAACCGACGATGCACACCCGGGCGTTGGAGTCCCAGGCGCGGATAGCATCGGCCACGGCCTGGCCGAACTTGTAGGAACGCTTGGCCGTGGGCTGGTTGGGCGGGTAACAGGTGTTCTCGAAGATGGGCAGGATGGTCCGGGGCTTGTTGCCCATGATGCGTTTGACCACGAAGGCGAAGCCGTGGGGCAGCCCCTGGTCCACCGGGTCGGTGACGCGCACCGCGTCGGACTCCCCGTCCGCGGTGGGGTAGCGGCGCACCACCGAGCCGCCGTAGGCCTTGCGCACGTCCGTGAAGTGCGAGACGTCGAACTCGTGCTCGATCATGTAGTTGATGACGTGGCGGCCCAGCTCCTGCTGCACCGGCACGTCCATGGCCACGTCGCCGTAGCCCTTGGCGATGGCCTCGGCGATGTCCGCATCGTGCGGGCCGCGGGCCACGCGCGGGATGATGGGCACGGACTTGCCCCAGAAGATGGTGAACGCGGGCATCAGGTTGTCGAAGAACCACTCGTCCTGGTCGTCCGAGATGATGACCGTGACGTCGGGGTTGACCTCGGCGAAGGTCTTGGCCAGTTCCGCGATGCCCCGCTGGCAGGCGGCCGACTGCTCCTCGAACACCTCGAGGGTGAGCGGCTTCTCACGGATGGCCGTGGGGACGTGCTTGAGGCCCTGCTCGTAGGACATGGAGATGCCCCCGGGTGGGAAGACCAGCGCCTCGGACTTGTAGTCCACGGCGCGGTAACGGTTCCACTGCTCTCCATTGAGGGCGAGCATGGGGCTGTGTGAGGTGCCGATGCCCAGAACGATGTCAGCCATGGTGGCCTCCTTGTGGAAGGTTGAGAACCCGCCCGCGCGGGCGCGGAGCGGGCGTACCGGAGAATCGTGCCCGGCCAGTCTACACCGGCACGCGTCTGCGCCCAAGCCCAGGCCTCACCCTCTCTTGACATCCCCTGAGGGGACATGTAGAAACGGCGTGCCGTCGGGGGGAGTGCGGAGACCGCCCCGGCGCGCGCGCCGTAGGCAGGTGCTCCGGCGCAACTCGCGTCCCGCAACCCAGGCACGGCTGCAACTACCAGCCTGCAACTACAAGGAGGTCGGGTAATGATTCTTGACATGCACGCCCACACGGTGGCGCCGCCGGAGCTGTACGCCTGGCGCGCACTGCTGATGGCCGGGGGCGGATACCACGGCAAGGGTGCCCTGAGCCTCTCCGACGAGCGGGTGGAGCAGTTCGCCAAGCAGAACATCGAAATCATGGACAGCGTGGGCACGGACATGCAGTTCCTCTCGCCCCGCCCGTTCCAGATGATGCACTCTGAGAAGCCCACGGCCATCGTGGACTGGTGGTGCCAGGTCAACAACGACGTCATCGCCAAGCAGGTCAAGAACCACCCCGATCGGTTCGCCGGCGTGGCGGCCCTCCCCCAGCACTCCGGTGAGCCTGACTCCAAGCACGTGCTGGAAGAGGTCGACCGGGCCATCAACGAGCTGGGCTTCATCGGTGTGATGATCAACCCTGACCCCGGCGAGGGCCTCGGCTCCCAGCCCGGCGATGCCCACTACACGCCTCCCATGTCCGACAAGTACTGGTACCCCCTGTACGAGAAGTGCGTGGCGCTGGACATCCCGATCCACATCCACTCCGCGGCCTGCAAGGACCCTCGCGAGTCCTACTCCGCCCACTTCATCACCACCGAGTCCCAGGTGGTGCTGAACCTGGCCAAGCCGCAGTCCACCGTCTTCGCCGACTTCCCCAAGCTGAAGATCATCGTCGCCCACGGCGGCGGTTCCGTGCCGTTCCAGATCGGCCGCTGGCGCGTGCGCCGGTTCAACGACATGAAGGCCAACGCCAAGCTTGAGGACTTCGACGCCTCGATCCGCCGCTTGTACTACGACGCCGTGCTCTACAACAAGGAGTCCCTGGACCTCCTGTTCAAGATCTGCGGCACCGACCGGTGCATGTTCGGCACCGAGAAGCCCGGTTCCGGTACCGCCATCGACCCCGCCAACGGCAAGTGGATGGACGACACCAAGCCGGTCATCGAGTCCATCGACTGGCTGACCGACCAGGACAAGAAGAACATCTTCGAGGACAACGCGAAGAAGGTCTTCCCCCGCCTGAAGCTGCCCTCTGGCAAGTAAGCAGCGGCTGTAAGAGACGGAATCACCGGGCGTACGGGTTTCACCCGTACGCCCGGTGCTATGATTCCGCCGCTCCATTCCCACAACGGCACGCCTTTCCGTTTGCAAACAGGCGCCGCCGCTCTACCACATCCGGAGGCAACGTCATGGCAGACCGCTCGCTCATCGCAACAATCGAAGGCCCCAAGGGCAAGGCTGAGGTGTATGAGGTTGCCGAGAGTGGCTCCGTGACCACAGCCACCTCCGGCGTGGCTTCCTCCGTCTATGAGGTGGTCTGCGGCAGCGCCAAGGAGACCTACGTCACCCTGGGTGAGGCGTCCATCGCCGCCCACGAACTGTCCGGGGCTGGCTAAGGCCTCCGGCTCTTCCAGCGCGTAAACTGAGGAGAGGGCCGAACGGCCCTCTCCCGTGCTATCCCCCGCGAGTGTGTGCCCATGAGCGACCCCTCCTCTACTCCCACCGGCTGGACCCGCCGCCGGGTCGCGCTCTTCGCACTGGCCATGTCCCCGGTGCTGGCCCTGATGGGGCTGCTGGCCTGGGGGCTGGTTGCCACCGGCGGCGCCCCCGGGGGGCTGGCCGAGTTCAACGAGACCGCCGAGCAGCCGGTCACCCTCCAGCGCACCCCCAGCTTCTCCGGGTTCGACATCTCCGGCGCGGGCGTGGTGAACAACGCCTCGCTGGCCGGCAAGGTCGTACTGGTGGACTTCTGGTCCTCCTGGTGCGTCGCCTGTCGCCTGGAGGCGGAGAGCCTCGCCGCCGTGTACGGCGAGTACGCGGGCCGGGGCGTGGAGTTCGTGGGTATCGCCATCTGGGACGAGGCGGGGGCGAGCCTGCGGCACATCGAGCGCTACGGCGTGGGGTACCCCAACCTGCTGGATGCCGAGGGACGCCTGGGCGTGTCCTTCGGCGTGCGCGGGGTGCCGGAGAAGTTCTTCCTGGACCGGCAGGGCCGCATCGTCCGCAAGATCATCGGCCCCCTCTCGCCGGAAGCGCTGCGCGCGGCGCTGGACGCGCTGCTGGCCTCGTGAGCCCGGCCCCCGCCGCCCTGCACGCAGCCGTCGCCGCCTTCTGGGCCACGCAGGCGCGCGATCTGCCGTGGCGGCACACCGCCGACCCCTACGCCATCCTGGTCTCCGAGGTGATGCTCCAGCAGACCCAGGTGGAGCGCGTGGTGCCCAAGTACCGTGAGTTCCTGGAGGCGTTCCCCACGCTGGAGGCGCTGGCCGCAGCCGCGCCGGGGGACGTGATCCGCGTGTGGGCGGGCATGGGGTACAACGGTCGGGCCGTGCGACTGCACCGCCTAGCCCAGACGCTGATGCGCGAGCGCGCGGGCGTCCTGCCCGCCTCCGTCGAGGCACTGCTAGCGCTGCCGGGCATCGGCCCCTACACCGCCGCCGCCGTGGCCTGCTTCGCCTTCGGGGCCGCGGTGCCGGTTGCCGACACCAACGTGTACCGGGTGCTCTCGCGCGTGCACCACGGCGCGCAGGCCCCTGCCCGCGCGGCCCTGGACCCGCTGGTGGCCGCGCTGGTGCCGGGCCCCGAGGCGCCGCTGAACGCTTCGGCGTGGCACCAGGCGCTGATGGATATCGGCGCGAGCATCTGCACCGCCGCCCGCCCCTCCTGCGAGGGGTGCCCCCTGCAGGCGCTGTGCGCCGCCGCACCGGCCCTTGCGGGTGAGGGCGGCCGGGCCCTCGCCGAGGCATCGGTGCCCCACGTGCCCAAGCAGGGACGTTTCGCAGGCTCCACGCGCCAGCACCGGGGCCGCGTCATCGCCGCGCTGCGGACGCTGCCCCCCGGCGCTGCGCTCTCGCTGGAGACTCTGGGCCCGCTGGTGCGTGAGGGGTACGAGCCCGCTGAGCATGGGGCGTGGCTGACGGGGCTGGTGGGGCGGTTGGTGGCCGATGGCCTGGTGGCCGTGGGCCCGGAGGGCGTGCGCCTGCCCTAGCCTGCCAAGCGAGCCAGCAGGTCGCGGGCGGGCAGGGCCAGGGTCAGCCACGGGTCGGCGAGGCGCTCGCGGGCGGCCTCGTCCAGCTCCCACAGCCGCTGCCCGGTGGTCGCATCGGCCCACAGCCCGCTGACCCAGAAGCCGTCCGCCGCGCCCGGCTGGGGTGCATAGGTCTGGGCGATGACTCCGGCGAGGCCCTGGGCCTGCCAGGCGCCCACCAACCGGCCATCACGCGCGATGGCGACGGCCTCCACCCAGTGGGCCGCGCGCTCCGCGTCCGCCAAACGCGCCATGTGGCGCAGCAGCCGCCCGGCGCGCTCCTCGTCCGTCTCCAGGCCGGTGCCCGTGGCCCGGCGGGTGGTGAGGGAACTCCACTCCCCCTCCAGCGCGGGCACCACCAGCCCCCCGTCGGAGGCCAGCGCGACGCCGCCCTGCCTCGCCGACCAGGCCACCGCCTTGCGCACCGCATTGCCCAGGTGGCTCGCCGCATCCTCGGCCACCTGCGGCCCCCCACCGGGGCCCGGATGCACCGGTTCGACGCGCAGCCCCGCGCACAGCCAGGCGAGGTGCTCCGCCTTGGCGGGGTTGGCCGTGGCCAGGAGTACGCGCAGCGCGGCGCTCATCCCGTCCTCCCGAATTCGCGGGCCAGCGCCGCCGTGGACACCCGCACCGTGGTGGGGCGCCCGTGGGGGCAGTGCTGGGGGTTCGCCTCCTCCACCAGCGCGCGGCCCAGCGCCTCCATCTCCTCGGTGCTGAGCGCCTGGCCCGCGCGCACGGCGCTGTGGCAGGCGATGGACGCAGCCACGGCCTGGTGAGTGGCGGGGTAGGCGCCGGGATGGCGGTGCGCCTCCAGCACCTCGGCCACCAGGCGGCGCGGGTCCACCCGCCGGGCGAGAGCCGGGAGCGAGCGCAGCAGCCACGTCTCGGCCCCGAAGGGCTCTAGGGACACACCGTAGCGGCTCAGCTCCGCACGGGCGTCCTCCGCCGCCTCCTGCTCCGCGTGGCTCAGGTCCAACGGCAGCGGCTCCAGCAGCGGTTGCACGGCAGGCCCCTGCCCCGCCTCCCATGCGGCCAGCAGCCGGTAGTAGAGCACCGACTCGTGGGCGGCGTGCTGGTCCACCAGGTAGAGGCCGTCGGGCCCCTCGGCCACGATGTACGCAGAGGCCACCTGCCCCAGCACCCGCAGGTGCGGCAGGCCTGCCTGCGGAGCCGGTGCGGTGGGCGCGTAGGCTGCCGCAGGCTCGGCCACTCCGTGGAAGGCGGGCTCCGGCAGCGGGCCGGGCGGGGCCGGTGCGGTCAGACCGCTCATGAGCAGGCCCAGGGGCGCAGGCGCGTCCGGGATCGGGCTGGACAGCAACCCCGGCGCCTCGGGCACCGGCTCGGCCTCCAGCAGTACCTCGCGAACGGCGCGCTGCACCGAGGAGAAGGCGTCGGCGTCGCGGACGAAGCGCACCTCCCGCTTGTTGGGATGGACGTTCACGTCCACCTCGGCCGGCGGTACCTGGAGGAACAGCACCGCGAGGGGGTAGCGCCCCTCCATCAGCAGGCCCCGGTAGGCTTCTTCAACCGCCACCGAGAGAGTGCGGCTGGTGATCCAGCGCCCGTTGACGAACAGGTGCATCCCCGTGCGGTTGGCCCGGCTCACCGAGGGCGGCGAGACGAACCCGTACGCGGGGTACGGCGCGCGCGATGAGGGAACCGCGGGAAGCAGCGCCGCAGCGGTGCGGGCGTCGAACACCTGGGCCAGCACCTCACGCAGCTCACCGTTGCCGGAACTCTCGAAGAGGGTGCGCCCGTCAGCCCGCAGGCGCATGCGCACGCCGGGGAAGGCCATGGCCGCGTGCTCGACCACCGCCCGCACCCGCGCCGTCTCCGCAGACACCGAGCGCAGGAACTTCAGGCGTGCCGGGATGGAGGCGAAGAGCGATTCCACGGTGACGGTGGTGCCGGGTGCGGCGGCCTCGGTGCCGGATGCCCCCGCGCTCACCCCTGCCATCTCCAGGTACGCCGCTCCTGCTGCCTGCGACGGGCGAGAGGCCAGGCGCACCCGCGAAGCGGCGGCGATGGAGGCCAGAGCCTCGCCACGAAAGCCCATGGTGGAGAGCGAGTCGAGGTCCTTCAGCGCGGCGATCTTGGACGTGGCGTGGCGCGTGAAGGCCAGGGGCAGCTCGTCCTGCGGGATGCCGCACCCATCGTCGGTCACCCGGATGCGGGCCAGCCCTCCCTGCTCCAGTTCCACGCTGAGGGAGCGCGCGCCGGCGTCCAGCGCGTTGTCCACCAGTTCCTTCACCACCGAGGCGGGCCGCTCGATGACCTCACCCGCGGCGATGCCAGCAGCGACCTCCGGCGGCAGGACTCGGATGGGCATCCGTCTCTCCTGTCGTTATCGAACTGGTTAGCCAGTCCTCACCTTACGCCAAATCAGCCCAGCGCCTCTGCCAGTTTCTGGGCGTTGAGTCCCACCAGCAGCCGCCCATCGGCAACCACCAGCGGGCGCTTGAAGTAGCGCGGCTCCTCCAGCAGCATGTCCAGCAACCGTGCATCGGGCAATTCGTCCGCGTTCAATCCGGTCTTCTTGAACGCGACGGACTTGGCGTTGAACACCGTGCGGGGCGAGGCCCCGTCCAGCAGCGCCACCAGCTCATCGCGGCTGAAGGGCTGCTTGAAGTAGTCACGTTCCTCGAAAGGTACCACCTCCTGCGAGAGCCACGCCCTCGCCTTCTGGCAGGTGGTTCACTTGGGGTACCAGTAGAACCTCACCGTGGTAGCCATCGCTCACCTCACGTTCACCGGGCGGTCCCGGCGTGGTCGCGGCGATTGTACCCGCCAGGGCCGGGCTTGTCGTTGCCCGCTCGTTTCGCGTGCTCGTTCCAGGGGGCTCCCCCTTGGGCTTGCCCGTTCCGTGCGCTAGCATCCCCCCATGCCTGATGCGCTGCTGCTGCTGATCCGCTGGCTCCATGCCATCGCCGCCGTGGCGTGGGTGGGCGGCGGCATCTTCTACTGGGTGGTGGTGCGTCCCGCCGTGCGCGCCGGGATCGCCCCCCCGGCCCTGGCCCGATTCGCCGGGGCTGAGTTCGGCCAGCTGGTGGGCATGGCCATGTGGACGCTGGCCATCACCGGCGGCATCCTGGCGGTGAGCCGCCTGTCCGAGGACACCTCCACTGCGGCCTACGGGGCGGTGCTGGGCGTGAAGATCGCCCTCTCTGCCTGGATGTTCTTCCTGGTGGTGGGCAGGCGGGGGCGCCCCGGCTCCGACGCGCCCCGTGGGCGAATGCGCACGGCGGCCAACGCCCTGGGCCACGTGCAGATGACGCTGGTGCTGGGCCTGGCCATCTTCCTGCTGTCCGACGTGCTACGCCTGCTGGTGGAGCGCGGGTTGGGCTGAGCCTGCACCGCCGGGGCCCCTGGCTGCATCTGACCCTTCGACACCGCTCGCGCCGCCTGGTAGGGTTGCGCCGAGGCCCCATGACGCACACCACCACCGGCTCTCGCTTCACCCTCGACGACCATCTGGACGGGACGGACTTCGGCGCCACCCTGGCCGAGGACGTGCACCGCGGCCTCACGTTCAGCCCGAAGCAACTGCCCCCCAAGTACTTCTACGACGCCAATGGCTCCGCGCTGTTCGAGCGCATCACCGAGCTGCCGGAGTACTACCCAACCCGCGCCGAGCGCGCGCTGCTGGAGCGCATCGCAGCGGGATTGATGGCACAGCTGTGCCCGGCGGAGATCGTGGAACTGGGCTCCGGCTCGGCCTCCAAGACCCGCGTGCTGCTGAGCGCGCCCAGCGCGCCGGAGCACCTGCGTCGCTACGTCCCCTTCGACGTGAGCCCCACCATCATCCGGGATTCATCCCTCGCGCTCCTGGCCCAGTTCCCCTTCCTGCAGGTGCACGGGGTGGTGGGGGACTTCGAGCGTCACCTGGACCAGGTGCCTCCCAGTCAGGGCGGACGGCTGGTGCTGTTCCTGGGGGGGACCATCGGCAATCTCTCCCCGGAGGAGCGCACCCGCTTCCTGCGGGACGTGAGCGGCCTGCTGGAGCCGGGGGATCACCTGCTGGTGGGCATGGACATGGTGAAGGAGCAGTCGGTCATCGAGGCCGCCTACGACGATGCGGCGGGGGTGACGGCGGCGTTCAACCGCAACGTGCTGCGGGTGCTGAACCGCGAGCTGGGCGCCACGTTTGACCCGGAGGCGTTCGAGCACCGGGCCTTCTTCAACCGGGAGGCCTCGCGTATCGAGATGCACCTTGTGGCGCGCGTTGCGCAGACGGTGCTCATCCCGGCGCTGGACATGACCGTCCACCTGGCGGCGGGCGAGTCCATCTGGACGGAGAGTTCTTACAAGTTCACGCCGGACTCGGCCCGCGCCGCGCTGGCGGCGGCGGGATTGCGCCTGGACGAGCTGTTCGTCCACGAGCCTGCGGACGAGCGCTTCTGCCTCGCGCTGGCGAGGCTACCCTAGCGAGCGGCCTTTTGGGCGTCGCGCTCGCGCTTGGCGCGCTGGATCACCAGCATGGCCGTGATGGCCAGGATGCCGTGCGCCCCCTCCGCCACCACCGCGTCGGTGGTCATCTGCTTGAGCGCCTTGGCCTGGGCCGCCGAGAGCCCGCGCTCCTCGCAGTAGGCGTCGGGTCTGTCCAGGAAGCGCTCCAGGTGCGTGTGGTCGGTACGCAGCAGGTAGAGGGCGTTGTTGAGGGGGAACTCCTCCGGCGTGGGGTACTTGTAGAACTCGTACCCCTTCCCCGCGAACTCGAACCCCCCGTAGGGGAGCATGTCCTGGTGCTCCTGGCCGCGCCCACCCCGGTCGGGGATGAAGCGCATCACCGCGTGGCCGTGATGCGAGGTGGGCTGGTAGGTGAGCAGCTCGCCCCGCTGGACGCCCGTGGCGCCCTGCATGATGAGCCACGGGAGCAGTTCGGTGTTGCCCACCTCGTCCAACTGCTCGCCGGTCAGCTCCACCAGGGAGGAGAAGCGCCCCTCCTCGATCTCCTGGATGGCCCAGTGGTCGAAGCCGTACTCGGGGTGGTAGTACTTCCACGTACCGGGGTAGTGGGACATGCCGCCGGAGGCCAGGATGGCCACGCGCTCAGGGCGCGAGGCGATGACCTGCCCGATGGCCTGGCCCACCTCCACGCATCGCTGCGTCGTGGGCAGCGGGGGCAGGTAGGCGTTGACGAACAGGGGCACCACCGGGATCCCCCGGCCCTCATGGACGTACTCCAGCGGGACGGCGAAGGCGTGTCCCAGCAGGGCGTCCTGGGCGTAGGAGAGGTCTATCCCCCGCTCCACCAGCCCCTCCAGCAGCCCGCGGGCGAAGGGCTGGTGGATGGACGGGGCGTAGGTGTGCCCGGCGTACTCGGCCGTGGCACGCGCGCCGGTGATGATGGCGAACTGCGGCACCGCCGTGAGCCAGAACGTCTCCACATGGTCGATGCCGATGAGCAGCAGCACGTCGGGCGTGGTCTCGTCCAGAAGCGCGCCCAGCGCGTTCATGGCCGCGATGTCGGCGTCCAGCTGGGCTGGGTCCTCCTGCGGCGGGCGCGTGAGCAGCTGCGGGGCGTGGACGGTGGCTGCGGCGAAGACGACCTCTCCCATGGGGCGGAACCTCTGCGTGAAGTTGGCTGTTGACGGACTAGTTCATCGCCACGCCGCCATCGACGATGAGCGACTGGCCGGTGATGAAGTCGGACTCAGACGAGATGAAGAATATCCCAGCGCCCACTAGGTCGGCAGGGGTCTCAACCCGCTTGATGGCCCTATCGGGCACGCGTGCCTCGTAGCGGGACATGGGCGTCTCCTCCGTCTCCGAGGCCGTGAGGCCCGGCGCGATGGAGTTGACGGTGATGTTCCAATCGCCCACCTCCCGCGCCAGGGAGCGGGTGAAGGTGAGCACGCCACCCTTGGAGGCGACGTAGTGCGAGAGGAACGGGCGCCCATTGAACGCGGTGCCCGAGGCGATGTTGATGATCTTGCCGTAACGGGCGGCCTTCATGTGGGGCACCACGGCGCGCGAGCAGAGGAACACGCCGCGCAGGTTCACGTTGATGATGCGGTCCCACTCCGCAGGGTCTATCTCCTCCATGGGCTGCACGGAGTGCTTGACCCGGATGGCGATGGCGGCGTTGTTCACCAGCCCGTCGATGCGCCCCCACCGTTCCATGGCGGCGGCGGCCATGGCCTCGGTGTCGGCGACGGACGAGACGTCCGTGGCCACCGCCAACACGTCCCCGCCCTGCTCGCCGAAGGCCGCCGCCGTGCGTTCGGCCTCGGGCCCGTTGATGTCGGCGATGAGGACATGCGCGCCCTCGCGCACATACGCCTCGGCGAAGGCGCGGCCGATACCGGCGGCGCCTCCCGTGACGACGATGGCCCGTCCCTCAAGCCTGCCCATGGGCTGCCTCCTTGGTGCCGTACCCCTGCGGGGCCTGCCAGGCGTCCACCCAGGCCAGCACCTCGGTCAGGGGGAGCACGTCGGCGTACTTGTGGTGCATGTCGAACAGGTTGATGGCGTGGGCGGCCTCGTGGCGGTCGAACACGCACTCCTCCGGCACCACCACGCTGTAGCGGTGGGTGCACGCGTCCACCACCGATGCCCGGATGCACCCGGAGGTCGTTTCGCCCGCGATGATGAGCGTGTCCACGCCCAACCCCGTCAGGTGCCCCACCAGCGGCGTGCCGAAGAAGGGGCTGGGCGAGGCCTTGCGCACCAGCGCCTCGCCCGCTACGGGCGCCACCTGGGGCATGATGTCGTAGATGCGTGCATCACGCTCGGACGCTCCGCCCATGTAGCCGGACTTCGCCGCTCGAGAGCGGGGGTTATCGCTCCAGCCCACCAGCCCGGATTCGGACTCGTGCAGTCCCGTGGCGTGCACCACCGGCACGCCGGCCTCACGCGCGGCGGCCAGTAGGCGCTGAATGTGGGGGAGCGCCTCCCAGCCGGCGAGCCCGCACGATGCGGGCCAGAGCTCCACGGCCTCCAGCAGGGGCTGCGGCTCATCTCCGAACACCCATCGGTACAGATCCACCAGCAGCAGCGCGGGGCGCTGGCCCCATCCCCGCGGGCCATGCCCTGCGCGCTGGACGTGCGCGCGATCCTGCTCGGTGAGATAGGCGTCCCAGACGCGGGCCATGGGGCTGCTCCTGCGGAAGGTGCGCGCAGCGTACGCACGCGCGTGCGGAGGGTCAAGCAGCGAGGGCTAGAGCGAGCGCGCGGCGGGGGCGACCTCGGCGGCGAGCCACTCCGGCAGCGCGTCGTCATCGAAGTTCATGTGCTGGAACTGCACCTCGTCGATGCCCGCCGCCGCATAACCGCGCAGCCGCTCCATCACCTCGTCCAACGTGCCCACCAGCATGCCTCGCTCGCGGGCTTGAGCGATGGTCTGCGCCGGGGTGAGGGCCTCGCCCCGGAAGGTGAGCCGGCGGATACCATCCGCGGCCGCCTCCACATCCTTGCGGGTGCGGCCCACGGCGGCGAAGACCATCACGCCCTTGCGGATGGTGGCCGGGTCGCGGTCAACGGACTCGCAGTGCGCCTTTAGGATGTCCACCCGCTCGGCGATGACCTCGGGCGGAGCGTTGACGGAGTTCCACTCGTCGGCGTGCTGGGCCGCCAGGCGCAGGGTGCGCTTGGGCCCCGAGCCGCCGATGAGCAGGTGTGGGCGCCCGGCGGCGGGCTTGGGCAGCATGTCCGCCCCCTCCAGCCGGTAGTAGCGCCCCGTGAAGGTGGCGGGGCCCTGCCCCCAGAGGGCGCGCATCACGCCGATGGCCTCCTCCAGGCGGCGGGAGCGCTCGGCGGGCTCCGGGAAGGGGATACCGTAGGCGGCGTGCTCCGGCTCGTTCCAGCCATTGCCCACGCCCAGCACAAGGCGCCCGCCGGAGAGCAGGTCTATCTGTCCGGCCATGCGCGCCACGTCCACCGGATGGCGGAAAGTGACCGGGCTCACCAGCACGCCGAAGCGGATGCGCTGGGTCTCACGCGCGGCAATCGTGAGGGAGATGAACGCCTCCAGCGAGTCGTGCTGGGGGCCGATGAAGTAGTGGTCAGACCGGAACAGCGAGGGGAAGCCGAGCCGCTCGGCCAGATGGAGGATGTGGATCCAGCGTTCCCAGTTGAGCCCGGCCTGGCCCTCCACCATCAGTCCGATGTCCATGCCCTCTCCCTAGTCCACCGGGTGGTCGGCGTAGGCCACGTCGAAGCCGCCCGCCGAGGGGAGGCGCTTGGACATGAGCCCCAGGAGCCCAGCCAGGGCCTCCGCGCTCGCCCCGCTCTTGCGCGCGGCGGCGGCAGCGTCCTCCGTCTCCCACAGCAGCAGCAGCATGCCCTCCTGGTATCCGGCACGCAGCAGGTAGCACCCCTCGTAGCCGTTGAGGTGGCGCACCTCGGGCAGCACGTCACGCTCCAGCAGCAGCTGGAGCGCGTCGAAGTCCGCATCGCGCGGGCTGGCGGAGAAGCGGGAGACAGTGACGTACACGGGGGACCTCCGGCGGGCAATCCTAGCAGGTCTCGCTACTGTTCCGTCTGCGTGACGGAGCCGTCCTTGCGAGTGACGGTGATGTGGGCGAACGCCCCGCCATCCTCCAATGCGCCGTGCCAGTGCTCCTCGCCCGCGGGGGCGAAGACCACATCGCCCACGCGCACAGTGACCTCCTCGCCAGCCTTGGTCACCACTTTGCCCACGCCCTCGGTGACCACCAACAGCTGGTCGGAGGCGTGGTAGTGGAACTTGTTGCGCACGCCGGGGCCGAAGTGGACGACGGCGGCGTTGAAGTCGGCAGAATCAGGGGCCAGGGGCACGCGGTGCACGTCGTCGCTGGTGAACAGCGGCCCTGCGCCAGAGATCTTGGGGGTGGTGTTGAGGTTGCGTACCTGCATGCTCGCCTCCTGCGGTTGGTGGGGGCATCATACCCGTCCTGAGGCGATGGGGTGCCCCAAGCACGAGGGGGCGTGCGACCATCGGGCGAAGCGGTCGGCGGCCCGGAGGCGTATCACGGTGATGAGTGGTATTAGCAAAGAGCCCAGCCGATTGACTGGGCTCTTGATCTCAAGCTGGTCGGGGTGTCGAGATTTGAACTCGAGACCCCCTGCTCCCAAAGCAGGTGCGCTGCCGGGCTGCGCTACACCCCGATGGGCAGATTCTATCAGGTGGTGATTTGTGCGGTATTGACTACTATGGGCTCCCGAAGCAGGCGCGCTGCCGGACTGCGCTACGCCCCGTCCCCCGCGATGATACCAGCCCCTCACCCGCCGTGGCCTTGGCACGGTAGACTCGTGGTATGAACACCGAGTTGGGGTTGGCGCGGCATGCGGGCCGGGTGCTGCGTGAACGGGGGCTCACCGTGGCCGTCGCCGAGGGTACCACGGGCGGGCGCATCGGCGAGCGCCTCACGCGCTACCCCGGTGCCACCGCCTTCTTCAAGGGCGCCGTCGCCACCTACGACTACCCCTCGCGCACCGGGTTGCTGGGCATCCCGCAGGCCCTGCTGGCCGAGCACGGGTCGGTGAGCGAGCCGGTGGCCCGCGCCATGGCGGAGGCGGTGCGGGAGCGCTTCGGAACCGTCCTGGGCCTGGCCTCCACGGGCGTGGCAGGGCCGGGCGGGAGGGATGTGGGCCGCTGCTGGCTCGCCATCGCGGAGCCGGCGGGGGTGACGGCGCGCCTCGTCCAGGAGCAACCCCGCTCGCGCCTCGTGCTCCAGGAAGCGTTCACGCGGGCAGCGCTGGAACTGCTGATCGAGGCTGCCAGCCGCGCCTAGTTGCCCGGGGCGTCCTGTTGCGCCCACGAGGGCGTTTCGCCCGCAGGTTGGGCCGCGTCCAGGGCGACGGCGTGCTCACGCAACCAGCGGGTGAGCCGGTCCAGTGCGGGCGGGGCCACGTAGACCACATCGATGTCCTTGGCGAACTGGACCTGATGGTCTGGGCTGATGACCAGCACCGCGGCCCCGTCGGAGCGCAGTGCCGCGTTCACCCGCTGGGCGATGCCCTGGTAGCGCTCGCGCCGCGTCTCCTCGAACCAATGCATCAGCCGCTCGGCCACCTTCTCGGACGCCTGCACCACGGACATGCACCGGTGCAGGTCCAGCGTGGCCTTCAGCGTCTCGACGTCCTCGGTGGGCTCCAGGCTCGCGCCCGCGTCCAGCAACCGCTTCAGGTGGGGGTAGCCGGAGGCGTTGCCCTGCTCCAGCACCGCCAGCGCCTCGGCGCCGGTTGAGAGCGAACCCTCGTGGAAGATGTGGCGCACCGGGGTGCCCACCGAGAGTCGCTCCACCTGCTCCACTGCCTCGCGCCAGTACTCTTCCACCAGCGCGTGTTCCTCGGCCTCCGGGCGCGAGGGGGCGACGTAGGGGATCAGGTAGAGGGTGCGCTTGGCCGTGGCGCGGGCCGCGGGCGTGGATCCGGTGCTCATGCCACCACGCTAGCCCACACGGGTATTGGGGGCAAGCCTGTGGGTACCGTCGCCTCAAACAGGTATAATGGCTGCATGCTCACCCACGGCACCCCAGCACCCTCCATCGAGGCCCCGGATTCGGACGGAGTGGCCTTCAGCCTGGCCGGTGCGCTCCAGAGTGGGCCGGTGGTGCTCTACTTCTTCCCCAAGGCCTTCACCTCCGGCTGAACGCTCGAGGCGCGCGGCTTCCGTGAGGTAGCCGGAGACATGGCGAGCCTGGGGGCCACCATCGTGGGCGTCTCGCCGGACGATGCCGCCATCCAGACGCGTTTCATCACTCGTCTGGGCCGGCCCTTCCGCCTGTTGCCCGACCCGGCCAGGGCCATCATCCGTCCCTACGGCGCCCGGCGCTGGCTGGGTCTGGGCACCCGGCGCATCACCTACGTCATCGGTCGGGACGGGCGCATCGCCGCCGGTTGGCACGGGGAGCTGCGCATGGAGCGCCACGCCGCCAACGCGCTGGAGGTGGTGAGACGGCTGGCTGGAAGCGAGCCCGCAGGAGACACCGGAGTTTGACGACGGGTGCGGCGATGCGCGCCTGTTGGGCGTTACAATCCCCGCATGTACACCGTCGGCATCCTCACCTCCTCGGACCTCGGTGCGCGCGGCGAGCGCGAGGACACCTCCGGGGCGCTGCTCCATGAGCTGCTCGCCCCACCCATCTACCAGGTGCGCCGCTACCGGGTGCTGCCCGACGAGCGCGCAGCGCTGGAATCCACGCTGCGCTCCTGGGCCGATGACGACGGCCTCGACCTGGTGGTGACCACCGGCGGCACCGGGCTCACGGCACGGGACGTGATGCCCGAGGCCACCCTCGCCATCGCCGAGCGGCTGGTGCCTGGCATGGCCGAGGCGATGCGGGCCCACGGGCTCACCAAGACGCCCATGGCCATGCTCTCACGGGGCGTGGTGGCCGTGCGGAAGCGCACCCTCATCGTCAACTTGCCGGGTTCCAGCAAGGGCGTGCGCGAGGGGATGGAAGCGCTGGCGCCGGTGCTGGAGCACGCTCTCGGCCAACTCACCGAGCGGGCGCGGGGGCACTGACCTTCATGCAGATCCACGTGCTGACCATCTTCCCGGATATGTTCCCCGGCCCCCTCAGTGTGGGCATCGTGGGCAGGGCCCTTGCCGCGGGCATCGCCTCGGTGGCGGTGCACGATATCCGCGCCCATGCCCACGACCGCCACCGCACCACCGACGACGCACCCTTCGGTGGTGGGCCAGGGATGGTCATGCGCCCAGAACCCATCTTCGAGGCGGTGGAGGCCCTCTCCCTGCCCGTGGGCACGCCGCTGGTGCTACTGACGCCCCAGGGGCGCACCTTCCGCCAGGCCGACGCTGAGCGCTTCGCCTCCCTGCCCTCTCTCGCCCTGCTCTGCGGGCGGTACGAGGGGGTGGACGAGCGGGTGATCCAGGGGCTGGTGACCGAGGAGCTCTCGGTGGGTGATTACGTGCTCACCGGCGGTGAACTGCCGGCCCTCACGGTGGTGGACGCGGTGGTCCGCCTGCTGCCGGGGGCCATGGGGCACGGCGCCGAGGCGGTCGCCGACGACTCGCACACCTCCGGGCTGCTCCAGTACCCGCAGTACACGCGGCCCGCCGAGTTCCGCGGGGTGGGCGTGCCTGAGGTGCTGCGCTCCGGCGACCACGCGGCCATCGCCCGCTGGCGGCGGCGGGAGGCACTGCGCCGAACGCTGGAGCGCCGCCCCGACATGCTGTCTGGGGCGGCGCTCGATGCGTCCGATATCAAGATGATGCGCGAGATGGGCTGGGAGGGTTAGGCCGCGACCCCAGCGGTCTTGCGTCCCGCGGCACGCACCGGGGCCTCCACCGGGGCGAGGGCGGTACCTGCGCTGAAGGCGGAGAGGGCTGCCAGGTCCTTGGCGCCCACCCATTCGTCCGGTCCCACGGGCCCCACCTGCCAGTTCTCGCTCATCGCCTGCCGGCACACCTCTATCTTGGTGCGCACCGTGGCATCGGGGTTGCGATCTGCGGCGGTGCACACCTGCGGGTTAAGGTGCAGGGAGGTGGGCACCAGCCCACCCATGAAGGCGTAACTCGTTCCCGCGTGCTCGGCGATGACGATCTGGTGCCCAGCCGCCGGGCCTGGCGCGGGCTCGACCCACACGTCCCGGGCCACCTCCGTGGCCCCATCCACCACCTCCAGCACACCCGCCTCCTCCAGAGGCTCCACGTCGTCGGCACGGTAGGCGCGAACCACCCGCTCCGAGGGGCGCTTGGCCTCGTCCAGCGCGGCGCGGTGCACCACGTAACGGGCGTTGGAGAAGGTGGGCAGCACCCGGCCGGAGGAGGTCATGTGGGTGCCTCCCCCCGCGTACTCATCCCACAGGTGGGTGTAGATCACCACGCGGATGTCCTTGGGCATCAGTCCCAGTTCGCGCAGATCCCGCAGCAGCGAGGAGCGCGAGCGCACCGGCGCGACGTCCAGAGAGAGGGGGGCCTTGTCGCCCGGCCCGGCGTTCACCAGCACCCAGCCATCCGGGTGGTTGATGAGCATGCTGTGATTGCCGATGGCGACGCGGTTCTGCCGGTCAGGCGAGGCGAACCGCTCCCACTTCTCCTTGGGGGTCGAGCCGAAGAGCTTCCCCCCATCCATGCGGGTGGTGCTGACCCGAAGCAACCGCGCGTAGGGCTTGTTGGCCTTCCCCATGACCTGCTCCTGAGGGTGGGTTGCGGTATTAGTACTCATAAGCACAGATGATGTCAAGCTTTTTTTTAAGTTCGGGTTTAATTCAATGACCAAAACCCAGCATTCCTGCATGCTTCCACGTAGGAGACAACGCACCAGGGCCCCACGCGTAAGGGCGTGCAAGGCCGTTTGCACGGTGGGTGCCGAGCACGGATGAGCAGGGGCGAGTGGCGAAGCGCGGGCCGCCACAGGGAGGGAACGGGTGCTAGGAGGAGGCCTGCTTGCGCACCTGGGCGCCACCGACGGCCGCGCCCACGGACCCGGCCAGGAACACGTAGCAGGCGAACGCGCCCCCCGCCACCAGGGCGAAGGTGATCCCGAACCCGATGAGCAGGCTGGTGATGGCGAAGACCCCGATGATGGGCCCCACCAGAAGGAGGGCCATAAGCAGCCCGACCGTGAACGCCTGCCCGCCCTCCACGCTCGCGCGTGCCCCCGCCAGGTAACCGCCGATGAAGGGGGAGGGGATGGCGGTGATGAAGTGCACCACAGGCAGGGCGATGAGGCCGAATATCACTGCGGCGCCGAAGAGTGCGGCCTTGAGCACGGGGGACCCCCTGAGTGAGCTGCGCTCAGTGTAGTGAGGGCGCCCTGCTCCGCCAACCCTGACAAAGGTGACGGGCTGCGTTGGTATCCAAGCACTGTTTGAGAAAATGTCTAACCGGCGTATGGGAACCCAACCGGAGGCCGGAGCGCTAGAATGGCCGCACCCTGCCCGCTGGGTGTGCGTGTGACCTCAACCCCTGCCGCGAGCCCGCAGCGACCCCCGCGTTCCGCCCGCGTGCGCACCTTCGAGGCCCTGGCGAACCCCATTTTCCGGCGGGTGTGGACGCTGGGCATCTTCTACTACACCTACCGCGCCACCGAACTGGCGGTCCTCTCCTGGTTCGTGCTCACCCTCACCGGCTCAGACCTGGCCGTGGCGCTGGTGGGGGTGAGTCGGGTGGCGCCCATGTTCCTGTTCGGACTGGTGGCCGGGAACCTGGCCGACCGGTTCGCGCGAAGGCGCCTCATGGTGGGCGCGCAGACCGTCAACCTGTCGGCCTCGCTGGTGATGGTGGTCCTGCTCTCCACCGGGCACCAGGTGGCGTGGATGGCCTACCTGATGATCTTCATCACCGGCACCACCTGGGCCGTGGACTACGCCGCACGCCGGGCGCTGCTGGGCGATATCTTCACCGGCAGGGTGCTCACCAACGCCACGTTCCTCGACGCGGGCCTGGTGACTGGCTCCAACATGGTGGGCCCGCTGGTGGGCACCACGCTCATCAGGTATACGGGATTCACGGGCGCCTATGTGGGCATCGCGCTGCTGATGCTCATGGGCCTGGCGCTGGTGCTCTCCATCCGGGTCAATTCCGACCAGACCCGCACCGTCTCCCGCGGTCCTGTGGGCCAGCAGCTGCGGGCCGCCACCTCCATCATGCGCACCAATCGCACGGTGTTGGGTGCGGTGCTGCTGACGGCCGCGTTCAACTTCTTCGGCTTCCCCTTCGTGCAGCTGGTCTCCGTGGTGGCGCGCGATGTGATGGGTCTGCAGGAGGTCGCGTTCGGGCTGCTGGTGAGCGCCCTGGGGTTCGGCGCGCTGATGGGTTCGGCCATCATCGCCTCGCGCGATACCGTCCACAAGGGCAACTACTACTCACTGGGGGCGGCGCTGCTCATGGTGATGGCGGTGCTCTTCGCATGGGCGCCGTGGTACCCCCTGGCCCTGGCCGCCATGGTGGTGGCGGGATTGGGTCTGGCCGCCTTCGCAGGGATGCAACCGGTGATCCCCCTGGAGGCGGTGACGCCCCAGGAGCGCGGTCGAGCCATGGGTGCCATCGCCTTGGGCATCGGCGCGCAGGCGCCCGGCACCTTCCTCATGGGCTTGCTGGCCGAGCTGGCCGGCCCACGGGAGGCCATCACCATCGTCACCCTCGCCGGACTGATGAGCGTGGTGGTGCTCCGGCGCATCTTCCCTGCCCTGGCCGATGCCGCCGACAAGGCCACGGCCAGACGCAGCGGCTAGCGGCCGCCAACTCACCCAACGTGTAAGAGGGCTGGCCCCCATGCCCATGGGGGGTAAATCCGCATGCCCCGGCAGGCCGTGGCTGGTACGTTGTTGTTGTGCTGCGGCGGAACCGTCTTCCCCCCAACTCCACGCGGACGCCGCCGCCAGGGACAGTCCTGGGCCATCCCCCTTCCCCATCTCCTGCCAGGCCCTGGATCAACCTGTCCCCGGCCCCCCTCCACTCCCCTGGAGGGGGGCCACTTCTTTCCCCCGCGAACCCGCCTCTCCTTGTATAAGGAAGGCGTGCCATACTGGCCGGGTGAGCCTCGGCCCCACCAGTGCACCACTGCCCCCCGCTCTGCGCGCCGCGCTGCGCGATGGGTTCGCCGTGCGCACGCTCCACACGGGCCGGCGCACGGGCGCATCACGCATGGTGGAGACCACCTTCGCCTGGGACGGCGCTGACCGCCTGGTGCTCTCCGGCTACCCCGGCGCGCGGGACTGGGTTGCGAACCTGGCGGCCAACCCACACGCGAACGTGCTGGTACCCACGGAGCAGGCGACCTACGCCATAACGGTACGGGCACGGGTGCTGCGTGCGCGTCGTGAACGCGTGCCCCTTCTGTTGCGCTTCGTGGGCCGGTGGGCACGGCGCATGGGCCCGCAGGGGTGGATTCTGCTGGCCGCCGTGGGGCTCCTGCGCGCCCACCATGCGCTGCGCCTGCCCTGGTGGGGGCCCTACGCCATCGCCGCGCGCCTGCTCGATCGCATGCCCTGCGTGGAGCTCACCTTCATCGAGGCGCCACGAACTGTGGATGCAGGCGCTCAGGATGCGTCTGAGCCGGTGTCCGTGCGCGTTGACACGCCTAGGCCGATTCCGTAGGCTCGTTCCCAAGGCGCCCTCGCGCGTCTCGTACCCCGCTCCTGCATGAGGCGCGGGCGAGGACAGGAGAAACCCGCATCAGCGCCCCTGCCCGTCGGACGTCAGGACCGGCCGCCTCCCACCGGAGCGCGGCCCCCTCTCCCGCCCAAGCGCATCGATGCGCTGGAATACGAAACGAGGTGCCCTGATCATGAGCCGCACCACTGGCGAGTACTACCTTCCGCCGACCGCTGCGCCCAAGCTCGAAGCCCTGGTCGACCAGATCGTCGCCCGCCCCGGCGTCCTGCCGGACCTGGCCGAGATGCGCGCCGCCTCGGACGAGATAGACGTGCGCAAGGTCGTCGCGACGTTGCCTGAGGGCATGGACGAGAGCGACCTGGTGGGTATCCTGAAGCTGGCGATGCTGACCGAGTGCGCCACCGACTCCTACGCCGCGGTGTTCCAGTACGGGGCCGAGCACTACGACGCCCCCTGGCTGGCCCGCTTCAATGAGCAGGTGTGGGTTCCTGACGAGCACACCCACGCCACCCCCTATCAACTGATGCTCCAGACCCTCGGCTTCACCGAGGAGGAGCTCGAGCGCGAGCAGCGTGAGACGCAGGAGAAGACCTACGAGCACTGCTGCGGCCGCACCCCCGTGGAGCTGGCGACCTACGGCGTGATCCAGGAGTACCTGACCGACAACTGGCACGGGCTCATCGCGGGGCTACTCAAGCCCGCCGCACCCTACGCCGCTCACTGCGCCAACGTGATCAAGCGGCGCGAGACCCTCCACACCGTCTGGTACCGCGACATGGCGGCACTGCAGGTGGAGGAGAACCCGGAGCTGCTGCCCCTGGTGGCCAAGACGGTGTTGGGCTTCCAGATGCCCGGCACCCGCCTGGTGCCCGAGTTCGGCACGCGGGCGCTGGAGTGGATGCACGAGATGAACCAGGACTTCGGCCAGATTGGCCGAGACCTGGTCCGCAACTTCGCGGACATGGCGGGCACGATCAAGCGCACCGGCCAATTGCTCATGGACATCGCCGTCCGGCGCGGCTACCCCATCGGCCCCTTCTCGCCCCGGCTGGTCCAGCGCACGCTGAACGCCCTTGGCGGCCCCGGCTACGGGCTCATGGGTGAGGCGATCCTGGACAAGGTGGGGCTGCTTCCCGTGAAGGCCAACCACGGCGGGATGTACGAGCGCGTGCGCTCGCGCATGCGCGCCTTCGTGGCCGACCGCATCGACCTGCGGGTGATCACGGGCGAGACCACCTCGGCGCCAGCCAGCGCCTAGCCCCGGAGGCCCACGTTGCCCAGTCTGATCCCAACGGCGGTCTCCAACCGCCTGGCCAAGCGTGCCTTCCTGGCCGCCATCTCCCGCATCAAGCTGGGCAGTCTCACCGTGGAGTTGCCCAACGGGCGCCAGCAGCACGTTGACTCGGGCCAGCCGGGCCCGGCCGCCATCCTGCGCATCCACGATGAGGGCTTCTACCCCAAGGTCATCTTCGGCGGGGAGATCGGCTTCGGTGAGGCCTACCAGCAGGGCCACTGCTCCTCACCCGACCTGGTGGCGCTGCTGGAGTTGGCCCTGGTGAACCGGCGCGCCGTGGACCTGAACAGGGGCCCTCTCAAGCTGCTGAACCGCTGGCGCAACGTGCGCCAGCACCGCTCGCGCGCCAACACCGTGGACGGCTCCAAGCACAACATCCACGCCCACTACGACCTGGGCAACGATTTCTTCGCCCTCTGGCTGGACGAGACCATGACCTACTCGTCCGCCCTGTTCGCCGAGCCCGGCCAGGACCTGGCCGAGGCCCAGCGCAACAAGTACCGGCGCCTGGCCACCCTGGCCGGTATCAAGCAGGGGGATCAGGTACTGGAGATCGGCACCGGCTGGGGCGGCATGGCCACCCTCACCGCCCAGGAGTTCGGGGCCCAGGTCACCACCCTCACCATCTCCACCGAACAGGCCAAGCTCGCCCGCCAGCGGCTGGAGGCTGCGGGCCTCTCTGAGCAGGTGGAGGTTCGCCTGCAGGACTACCGTGAGGTGGACGGGCAGTTCGACGCCATCGTCTCCATCGAGATGTTCGAGGCGGTGGGGGCCGAGTTCTTCGAGACGTTCTTCACCGCCTGCTCCCGCGTGCTCAAGCCCGGCGGGCGCCTCGCCATGCAGGTCATCACCGTACCCGATGCACGGTTCGAGGCTCAGCGCACGGGCGTGAACTGGATCCAGAAGTACATCTTCCCCGGTGGGGTCCTCCCCTCCGTGGGCGCCATGGAGCGAGCCAACGCCCATACCGGGCTGGTGGTGCGGTCGGTGGAGGACATCGGACTCGACTACGCGGAGACGCTGCGCCGCTGGCGCGAGCGGTTCTGGGAGCGCATCGACGAGGTGCGTGCCCAGGGGTACGACGAGTTCTTCATCCTCACCTGGGACTACTACCTGGCCGCCTGCGAGGCTGGCTTCCGCACCCATACCACGGGCGACGTGCATATCGTCTTCGAAAAGCCCGCAGCGGGCTAGCGGGGTTCCCGGCTGCCTACGTCCCCGCCCGGCTACGCCGGGCTCGATGGAAGGGTGTCCCCCTTCAATCGAGCGAGCGCAGCGAGCGGAGAAGAACCCCCTAGCCCGGATACTCCCAGCCATGTCGGCGTTCTAGGGGCTGCGCCCCACTCCCCGTCGAGAACTCTGCGTGCTGGCCCCTCTGCCACTTCCCGCTGGCGGGGCCGACGCATGTTGCTCTAGCATGATGGCTGCCCATCTTTCTGGCATCTCCAGAACTACTAGATATCGCGCAAATAGTGATTGACACCCCAACATGTGGGGTGCCAGACTAGGCGCTCGTTGGAAACCGTGCGGGGCCCTGCCGAGGCCCCGGCGGAGCAACTGGAAGCGGGCCACCCGAGCCAGGTGGAGGCCCGAGGAAGCAGGAGGCACCGATGACGACGATCCCGCAGACCGACGGCCAGATCACGGGCGGTACGCCCGTTGAGACCACGCCCGCCAGCGCCACCGCCATGCGGGTGCGCAAGCGTTCCGGTGCGCTGGAGACCGCCGATGTCATGAAGATCGTCCGCGCGGTGGAGCGCTCCGCTGGGGGACTGGGCGACGTGGACCCGCTGCGCGTGGCCACCCGCACCATCTCGGGCCTGTACGACGGGGCCACCACCCGTGAGCTGGACGAGTTGTCCATCCGCACGGCAGCCTCCCTCATCGCCGAGGAGCCCCAGTACTCCAAGCTGGCTGCGCGCCTCCTGGCGGTGTTCATCGACAAGGAAGTGGCCAACCAGGACATCCACTCCTTCTCCCAGTCGGTGAAGACCGGTCACGCCCTGGGCCTGATCGACGACTCGGTGGCGGAGTTCGTCACCACCAACGCCCGCAAGCTCAACGACGCCATCGACCCGGAGCGCAACCGCGCCTTCGAGTACTTCGGCATCCGTACCCTCTACGACCGCTACCTGCTCAAGCACCCGGACACGCGCCTCTCCCTGGAGACCCCGCAGCACTTCTTCCTGCGCGTGGCGTGCGGCCTGGCCACCAACCCCAACGAGGCCATCGACCTCTACCAGCTCATGTCGCGGCTGGACTACATGCCCTCCTCCCCCACCCTGTTCAACTCGGGCACGCGCCACCCGCAGATGTCCTCCTGCTACCTGCTGGACTCCCCGGAGGACGACCTGGAGGCCATCTACAACCGCTACACGGACATCGCTAAGCTCTCCAAGTTCGCGGGGGGCATCGGCGTCTCGTTCTCGCGCGTGCGCTCCCAGGGTTCGCTGATCCGCGGCACCAACGGCTCCTCCAACGGCATCGTGCCGTGGCTGAAGACGCTGGACTCGTCCGTTGCCGCGGTGAACCAGGGTGGCAAGCGCAAGGGCGCCGCCTGCGTGTACGTGGAGAGCTGGCACGCTGACATCGAGGACTTCCTCGAGCTGCGTGACAACACGGGCGATGAGGCCCGCCGCGCCCACAACCTGAACCTGGCCAACTGGGTGCCGGACCTGTTCATGCAGCGCGTGGAGGAGGACGCCACCTGGTCGCTCTTCGACCCCAAGAAGATGCCCGACCTAGTGGACACCTACGGCGAGGAGTTCGAGCGGCGCTACCTGCAGGCCGAGTCCGAGGGGCTGTTCGAGCGCCAGGTCCAGGCCCGTGAGCTGTACTCCCGCATGATGCGCACCCTGGCCCAGACCGGGAACGGCTGGATGACCTTCAAGGACACCTCCAACCGCAAGTCCAACCAGACGCTCAAGCCGGAGAACGTCATCCACCTGTCCAACCTGTGCACGGAGATTCTGGAGGTCACCAACCAGGAGGAGACCGCCGTGTGCAACCTGGGCTCGGTGAACCTGGGCCACTTCGTCAAGGACGGCGGCATCGACTACGAGCGCATCGGCCAGGTCGTCCAGACCGCCGTGCGCTTCCTGGACCGCGTGGTGGACATCAACTACTACCCCACCGGCGCCTCCGCCTTCTCCAACTCCAAGTGGCGGCCCGTGGGCCTGGGCGTCATGGGCCTGCAGGACGTGCTGTTCAAGCTGCGCCTGCCCTTCGACTCCGAGGATGCGTGCGCCGTCGGCGGACGCATCCAGGAGGAGGTCTACTACTGGGCGCTGAAGACCTCCAACGAACTGGCCAAGGAGCACGGTGCCCACGAGACCTTCGCGGACACCCGCGCGGCCCAGGGCGACCTGCAGTTCGACCTGTGGGGCGTGAAGCCGGAGCGCGAGGGCTGGGAGGAGCTGCGCGAGTCCATCAAGGAGCACGGACTGCGCAACTCCCTGCTCATCGCCATCGCCCCCACGGCCACCATCGCCTCCATCTGCGGCGCCTACGAGTGCATCGAGCCCCAGGTCTCCAACCTGTTCAAGCGCGAGACGCTCTCCGGTGAGTTCATCCAGATCAACAACTACCTGGTGGGCGAGCTGAAGGAGCGGGGACTGTGGAACGAGGCCATCCGCAACCAGATCAAGGCAGGTGAGGGCTCGGTGCAGCACCTGGGCGAGCTGCCCGAGGACATGCGTCGCCTCTACCAGACCGCCTGGGAACTGCCCCAGAAGGCGCTCATCGACATGGCGCTGGCCCGTGGGCCCTTCATCGACCAGTCCCAGTCGCTGAACCTGTTCATGGCCTCGCCCAACATCGGCAAGCTCTCCTCCATGTACATGTACGCATGGAAGTCGGGCCTCAAGACCACCTACTACCTGCGCTCCCGGCCCGCCACCCGGATCCTCCAGACCACCACGCTCACGGCAGCCGCAGCCGAGAAGGAATACTCCGACGCGGACGCCGTCGCCTGCTCGCTGGAGAACCCCGAGATGTGCGAGGCCTGCCAGTAGCGCAGCGCACCATCAGCACGCCCGGAGGGGCTCCGGCCCTGCCGGGCGTGCACTGATCCCACCCAACACCGCGGACGCCGCTCCTGGTGGGCCGCCCCATCCTCAACGAGGTGACACCATGCTCCTCGACCCCGGACTGAACCTGACGCTGCGCCCCATGCAGTACCCCGTCTTCTACGAGATGTACAAGAACGGGATACGCAACACCTGGACGGTGGACGAGGTGGACTTCTCCTCGGACATCAAGGACCTGAACAACAAGCTCTCGGAGCCGGAGCGCCATCTGGTGCGCCGGTTGGTGGCCTTCTTCGCCACGGGCGATTCCATCGTCGCCAACAATCTGGTGCTGAACCTGTACCGGCACGTCAACAGCCCGGAGGCGCGCCTCTACCTCTCACGACAGCTGTTCGAGGAGGCGGTGCACGTCCAGTTCTACCTGACGCTGCTGGACACCTACATCCCGGACATCGACGACCGGCACGAGATGTTCCGCGCCATCGACACGATCCCCAGCGTGCGGCGCAAGGCCGAGTTCTGCTTCAAGTGGCTCGACTCGATCCAGGACCTGGACCGCATCGACTCGGACGCCAAGCGCCGCGGGTTCCTGCTGAACCTGATCTGCTTCGCCACGTGCGTGGAGGGGCTCTTCTTCTTCGCGGCCTTCGCCTACGTCTACTTCATGCGCTCCAAGGGGCTGCTGAACGGCCTCGCCTCCGGCACCAACTGGGTGTTCCGTGACGAGTCGGCCCACATGGGCTTCGCCCTGGAGGTGGTGCGCAAGGTGCGCGCCGAGCACCCGGGCCTGTTCGACTCGGACATGCAGCGCCAGGTGGTGCAGATGCTGGAGGAGGCGGTGGCCTGCGAGACGCAGTTCGCCGAGGACCTGCTGGGCGGCGGGGTGGCGGGGCTCACGGTGGCAGAGGTGCGCCAGTACCTGGAGTACGTGGCCGACCAGCGCCTCCAGAACCTGGACATGCCCGCCCACTTCGGCACCCGCAACCCCCTCTCCTTCATGGAGTTGCAGGACGTGCAGGAGCTGTCCAATTTCTTCGAGCGACGCGTCTCCGCCTACCAGGTGGGCGTCACCGGGAACGTGGCATTCGACGAGAAGTTCTAGCCCCACGCGAGCCTGAGAATGAGAGAGGCGGGACGCTGAGCCCCGCCTCTCTCATTGTGTCGCCTCTACCTGCGCCCTAGCCCAGTTCGTCCAGCCCCGATGCCGACCCGATGCCGGAGGCCACCGCGGCACGCCCCACGGCGCGCGCCACCTCCCGGTGCACCTCCAGATCCAGGGGGTTGGGCGAGAGCTCGCCCGCCGGCGCCAGTTCCGCCAGGGCCTCGCCCGCCGCCATGAGCATGCCGCGGTTGATGCCGGTGGCCTGCGCCGCCAGCGCACCGCGCCAGATGCCGGGGTAGCCCAGCACGTTGTTCACGGAGCGTCCATCGGCCGCCATGGCGGCGCCCGCCTCCAGCGCAGCCAGCGGGTCTATCTCCGGGTCCGGGTTGGACAGCGCGAGCACCACCTGCCCCTTGCGCACCTGCTCCTTGCGGATTAGCCCCGGCACGCCCGTGGTAGCGATGACGATGTCACATTCCGCCATCACCCCCTTCAGGTCCGACGTCTCTCCGCCGTGGGAGCGGTGGCGGTCGAGCCGCTCCTCCTGCACGTCGGCGCCCACCACGGGCCGACCCGTGGTGTACATGAGCAGGTCGGCGATGGCCTGGCCCGCCGCGCCCAGCCCCACCTGGCCGATGCGCTGGCTGGACAGCTCGCGCCCCAGCTGGCGGCACACGGCGGCGGCGGCGCCCAGCACCACGGCGGCGGTACCGTGCTGGTCATCCTGCATCACGGGCATGGGCAATCGCTCGCGCAGTCGGTCCACGATCTCGAAGCAGGCAGGCGAGGCGATGTCCTCCAGGTGGATGCCCCCGAAAGTGGGCGCCACGCGCACCACGGTGTCCACGAACTCGTCCACCGTGCTCGCCTCCACCAGGATGGGCACCCCGCTCACGCCGGACAGCTGGCTGAGCAACGCCGCCTTGCCCTCCATAACCGGCATGGAGGCCGGGAGGCCGATGTTGCCCAGGCCCAGCACCGCCGTGCCGTCGGTGATGATGGCCACGGTGTTGGCGATGGATGTGTAGAGCCGCTTGCGCTCCGGGCGCTCGGCGATGACGCGACACACCTCGGCCACGCCGGGCGTGTACACCTTGCGCAGCGTGGCGATGGAGTCCACGGGCTGACGCGAGACGGTGCGTATCTTGCCGCCCCGGTGCAGGCCCAGCACCTCATCACGCGTCTCCAGCACGTCCACGCCCGGCAGGTTATTGATGGCGTGGAGCACGTCCTCCAGGTGATTCCCATCCCGTACCTGCACGTCGATGTCGCGCACCACGTGGGTCTGGGCGATGTGCACCGTGGCCAGGTTGCCAATGTTGGCCCCCGCCGAGCCGATTGCCGAGGCCAGCGTGCCCAGCACACCGGGCACGTTGGCGTTGCGCACCCGGAGCGTGCGGATAATGCCGTACTGGGTGGAAGTGGTCATGGTTTCCTCCTGCGCGCTCCAGTATCGCACCGCAGGCCTACGGGAGCAGCACGCTGGGCGTGCGGGCCGCGTACAATGCCCGGCACCAAACAACGACGGGCCGGAGGTTGAACCATGCCTACCCTCACCGCTGACGGCGTCAGCATCGCCTACCAGGAGACCGGCACCGGCACACCGCTGGTGTTCTGCCACGAGTTCGCGGGAAGCATGGACTCCTGGCGGCTACAGGTGGGCTTCTTCTCCCGCCGCTACCGCACCATCGCCTACAACGCCCGGGGCTACGCGCCCTCTGAGGTGCCGGCCGACGCCGCGCTGTACGAGCAGGACCACCAGGTGGCCACCCTGCTGGGCGTGCTGGACGCGCTGGGTATCGAGAAGGCGCACGTATGCGGGCTGTCCATGGGCGCGCACACGGTGCTGAACTTCGCCCTGGCCCACCCCGACCGGTGCCTGAGCGTGGTGGCTGCGGGCGCGGGCACGGGCTCCGCCGACCCGGTGCTGTTCCGCAAGGAGTCGGAAGAACGTGCCGCCCTGCTGGAGCGCGGCGGCATGGCGGCCATGGACTCCTACCTGTCCGGCTCCACCCGCATCCGCTTCCGTCACAAGGATCCCAACGGCTGGGAGGAGTTCGCCCGCCTGTTCATGGCCCACGACGCTCAGGGCTCAGCCAACACGCTGCGCGGGTTCCAGGGACGCCGGCCCACCCTCTACATCCGCGAGGAGGCGTTCCGCACCCTCCAGGTGCCGGTGCTGGTGGTGGCGGGCGACGAGGACGACCCGTGCCTCGAGCCGGGGCTGTTCCTCAAGCGGGTGATACCGGCGTGCGGGCTCGCGCTGATCCCGCAGACGGGGCACGCGTGCAACATCGAGGAACCCGGCGCCTTCAACGCCGTGGTGGCAGAGTTCCTGGCGCAGGTGGAGGCGGGGCGCTGGCTCCCGCGCCCGGAGGGCTCCGGCGATTCATGGGCCCTCCCTAGCCGGTAGGCCAGGGGCATCCAGCAGGCCGTTAGCCCGGCAGGACGGCGAAGGCCTCCACCTCGACCAGATACTCCGGGCGCGCCAGCGCCTTGACGATGACCATCGTCGATGCGGGGGCCGGGTAGGCGGCGACGTATTCGTCCTGCGCCTGCCGCGAGGCGCCGGTGTGCGCCTCGTCGGTCAGATAGATGGTCACCTTGGTCAGGTGCTCAAGACCCCCACCCACCGACTCCATCGCGGCGCGCAGGTTCTGGTAGATCTGGCGCGATTGGGTCAGGGCATCACCGGGGCCCACCAGCTCTCCGGCGGCGTTGCGGGCGGTCTGCCCGGCGATCCACACCAGGTTTCCCGCGCGCACCACGTGGGCGTAGCGCCCGCCGGGGGCCGGTGCGAGAGTCTCAGGGTCGATGCGTTCGATGGACGGCATGAGGCGGCCTCCTGGGAGGGTGCTCCCCTCGCAGGGGGCCGCCTGAGTATCCCGGCGATGGCGGCGGGCTGTCCAGCCCGCCCTTGCCGGATTAGTCCTTCACCTCGGAGAGGCCCACGCGGATGCTCATCCCGCCCAGGGGCGAATTGAAGTAGGCGCGGATCTGCGGGTCCACCACGGTGACGGAGGCGCCGCGCGCCAGGATCACGGGCGGACTGATGTCGCAGACGTAGTCCGCAGCCGAGAGCGCGATGGTGGCGTTGCCGGTGATCATGTTGGCCAGCTCACCCAGGGCGGAGAGCCCCAGTTCGGTCATCTCGGTGAACTGCTCAGCACACATGGCCGAGGCGACCGCGAGGGCAGTCTCTTGGTTGAACTCGTAGAAGACGTTCCCCTTTAGCTGCCCCGTCACCCCGATGATGGCGGTCATGTCCTCAGTGGTGAACGCCCCGCCCTTCGCCCCCTCCGCGTGGTCGAAGGCCAGGTCAGTGCCCAGCTCCTTCTTCCAGATGTTAAGCGCCGGGTCCAGGAACGCATTGACGAACTCTGCTTTCACGAAGCGTGCTCCCTAACGGCGGAGCCTATCCGCCAGGTGATCGGTGGTGACAGAACATTCCTAGCCTGCGGAGGCCGGGGCGGCCTGCGGGTTGCCTACCAAGCCCGCTTCGTGTTTTCACGCAGCCACGTACAGGGTTCTACCCACCCCTGGCGAGCAGGCGCGCCATGAACGCCTTGCCCACCTGCACCACCGTCTCGTCCTCCTCGGACGGGCGCCCGCTGACGCCAAGCCCGCCCAGGATCGTCCCATCCGGCGCCTCCACCACCGCACCGCCGCCACCGCCGATGAAGTGTGGATTGCCCATGTCCTCCACCTTCATCCCCGCCTGGGCGAGTCGGTCCGCGTACGCCTGGGTGTCGGCGCGCATCACCGCCGCCGTGTAGGCCTTCTTAAAGGCGTTCTGGCGGGCAAGGGCCACGTTCACCCCCGCCATCGCGGCGAAGCACACCAGCTCACCTCTATCGTCCACCACCGCGATGGCCAGCGGGCGTCCGCCCCGGCGCTCCGCCTCCACCAGCATCGCGTCCAGGGTGGAGCGTGCCTCAGCCAGTCCCAACGTCGCGCGCTGCTGCATCACTTCGCCTCCCCGCCCAGGGCCTTGCGGCCAGCCTGGGCCACCCGCTCGTCCTCATCGGGGGTAGCCCCGCTCACGCCGATGGCCCCCACCACCGCACCGTTGGACGGGTCAGTGAGCACCAGTCCGCCGTGAGCCGAGCCCACCAGGCCCTGGTCCGCGAAATCCGCCAGCGTGCGCCCCTCCTGGGCACGGTAGGCGGCGAACACCGAAAGATCCTGGCGCATGCGCGAGGCGGTGTAGGCCTTGGCTCGCGCGTAGTGCCGGTTGAAGGCGGGAGCCCCATCCATACGAACGAACGCCACCGTATCGCCCTGGTCGTCCACCACCGCGATGGCCAGGGGCCTGGCGGTGATGCCGGTGGCCGCCGCCAGCATCGCGTCCACCGCCCTGAATGCGTCAGTCACGTCCAAAACGGGCCGTGTGTACACGAGGGCACCTCCTGAGGATGCGAAGAGGGGCCACGGCGATGCCGTGGCCCTCCATCACGAACGTCGGTCAGCCAGGCTAGCTCTCCGGGAACATCGCCCGGATGATGTCCAGCGTGGCGGCGTCGGAGTTGGCCAGGCCGTTAATCAGCTCACCCAGCTCGGCGCCGGTGATCAGGCCCACGTCCAGACCGCGCTGGACCATGTCCGCCACGAAGGCCTCGGAGCCCACCACGTCGTTGAACGCCTGCTGCATCGCAGCCTTCACGTCATCGTCGGTCTTGGACGGCATGGCGAACACGCGGGAGGTGGCAGCCACCTTCATGTAGGTGTCGAAGGCAGCGGCCGAAGCGGCGGTGGTGCCGAAGCGCTCCTGGGCGACCTCGGTCACCGGCTTCACCCAACCCCACTTGCCCTGCGCCTGGCCGTCGGTAACCCACTGGGGCAGGACGGTGGTGTAGAAGAGCGGGGTGGCGTAGCCCGTGGCCCACTCGGGGTTGAGCAGCACCTCGGACTGGCGGCAGGTGGCCGTCACCTCGACCTCACCGCGGTTGAACGCCGCGTTCATGTCAGAGGTGCCGGTGTAGCCGAAGACCTGGTCGAAGGGCATGCCCTCGTTGATGGTCCACTTGGACGAGGTCGCGTAGATGTCGATGGCGCCGATCTGCGCCAGCGTCAGCTTGCGGCCCAGGGCGAAGAAGGCATCCAGGCTGTCGGCAACGCTGGTGCGGGTGCACCAGACCTGGTCGGAGGGGGTGTAGTCAGGTGCGCCCAGTATGGTGAAGTCCTTCAGGTCGAAGTCATCCACACCCGTGAGCACCTCAGACTGGATCAGCGTGGAGATGATGAGGACGATGTCCACCTGGTTGTCGCTGACGGGCTTGTCCACCACCGACTTGGCGGCAATGAGCGTGTTGGCGCCCGGCAGGTTGGACACCACCACCTTGGGGTTGCCCGGCAGGGTCTTCTGCAGGTGCACCGCGAACACGCGGGCGAAGGTGTCGAAGCCGCCGCCGGGGGCGAAGCCCACGGTGATGCGCACCGACTTGCCGGCGAAGTCCACCGGCTTCGGGGTCGGGGTCGCGGCCGGCTCGGTGGAGCCGCCATCGGCCGGCTTGGGGGTCGCCGTCGGCGTAGCCGTCGGGTCCGCACCGCCACACGCAGCGGCGATGAGCGCCACCACGGCGAGCAGGCCAACCATCAGGGCGACCCGCGCACTGCTCAGGAACTTCGTCATCTCAACCCTCCCTTGTTCACTCGTTCAGGCCCGTTTCCCAACGAGCGCGCGCATGCTACCACGCGCTCTCATGAGCGTCTATTGACCGGTCAATATGCCGGGCAGAACCGCGTCCAGCACGGGCACCGGCCAGACGATGTTGATGACGTTGGTGAAGAAGAAGTGGAGCAGCGCCACGAACGCCGCCGCCCACAGCACCGCCACCCACCAGCGCACCTTGCCGAAGAAGTACAGGTACCCCGCGATGTACACCGGCACCGTGATCTGGAACCCGATGAGCCAGATGCCCGCGACGAATCCCACCGTGGTGCCGATGGCCTTGTAGGTGCGCCGGCGCACCTCCTCGGGCGAGGCGTCGGTGGCCGATCGCCCGATGTCCATGATGCGTCCGCGTGCTGCGGGCGGGCTGATGAGGTGGCGCACCAGGTAGATGCCGATGAGGCCGAAGGCCGCGATGGAGACCAGGCGAGGCAGGCGCGCGGCCACCCACGGCCAGTCGAAGGAGTTGAAGAAGAACAGGAGCGCCGCCACGGCCACCAGTCCCAGCATCAGGCCGTTGGCCGTGGGCCGCAGGCGCCGGTCCAGCCCCTGCTTGACCGCCTCGACCTTGGTCTCCGGCGCGGGCTCTTCCTGCACGGGAGTTGCCTCCTGGTGAGCCAGCACGGCCATCTCCGCATCCTGTTCCGCCTTGGAGCGCGCCACCTGCCGCTGCATCCACACGGTGTAGAGACCCATGCCCACCGCGATGGCGATGATGACCAGCACCGGAATGCGGGTGAACATGCCCAGGCCGTAGGTCTTGGCGGCGATGGCGTAGAAGCGCTCGATGATGCCGCCCAGGATCACGGCGATGATGATGGGCGGGCGCGGCCAGCCGTAGGACTTCATGAAGAAACCGAGGCCCCCGAATGCCAGCATCACGACCAGGTCCAGCACGGAGAATTTGGCCTGGAAAGCCGCCATGGCGAGCACCACGAAGACGATGGGCACCAGCACGTTAGGCCGCACAAAGGCGACCTTGGTCAGCTGCGGGGTGAACACCAGCATCAGCGCCGTGGCCATGGCGTTGCACAGCACCAGGGCGAAGGCGATGGTGAGGGTCAGGTCCAAGTGCTCGTGGAGCATGGAGGGGCCGGGCTGCAGGCCCAGCACCACCAGGAAGCCGAGGAAGATGGCCATGCCCACGCTGCCCGGCACGCCGAAGAACAGCGTCGGCACCAAGGAGCCGCCGTCCACCGCGTTGTTGGCCGATTCCGGGGCGAGGACGACTCGGATGTCGCCGGTGCCGAATCGCTCTGTGCCGCCTCGCACCGTCTGGCGCGCCGAGGCATAGGCGAGCCACTGGGCCAGCGAGCCGCCGATGCCCGGCAGCACGCCCACGAACACGCCCAGTGCGGAGGAGCGCAGCACCAGCGACCAGTTGCGCAGCACCGACGTCATCCCCGTGCGTCGCCCGCTCATGGCCTCCTTCAGCTTGGCCTGGGAGGTCTTCCCGGCGATGGGCTGGTCAGCCACGATCAGGTCGAAGAACTCCGGCAGAGCGAACAGGCCGATGACTACCGGCACGATGGGGATCCCATCCCACAGGTAGTTCACCCCGAAGGTGATGCGGGAGGTTCCCGTGTTCTGGTCGTAGCCCACGGACGCGATGAGCAGGCCCAGGGTGCCCGCGATGAGCCCGCGCAGCACCGCGCCGGAGCTCACCACGCCCACCACTGCGATGGCCACCATGCCGAGGATGAAGAACTCGGCGGCGCCGAAGGTGTTCACCACGGGGCGGGCCACAGGGATGGTCACGAACAAGAACGCCGCGCCCACGATGCCACCCAGCAGCGAGGCCAGGTACGCAGCAGCCAGCGCCTCGCCCGCCCTGCCCTGCTGGGAAAGGGGGTATCCATCAAGGATGGTGGCCTGACCGGAGGTGGAGCCCGGCATGCCCAGCAGCACCGCCGGGAGCGTGTCGCCCGTGGGCACCGTGGCCACCATGCCGATGGCCAGGGGCAGGGCGATGAACGGGTCCATGCCGTAGGCGAAGCCCAGCAGCACCACCAGGGTGGGCACCGCACCCCCCGGCAGCGCGCCGCTCATCACCCCGACGATGGTCCCACCCAACAGTGCCAAGAGCACCTGCCAGGTGGCGATGTGGGACAGTGCCGCTCCCGCTGCTTCAAACATCATGCACCACTCGCATCAAGAGTTCGGTCAGAAGAACGCCGGAGCGAACCCGGCGGATGCACCACGGGCCCGCTCGTCCAACCAGAGCGGGCCCGTGGCTAGATTTCCAAGGAATTACTGACGCACCCCGAGCCGCGCCTCATCGTAAGAGACAGCCATCGCTCTCCTTCTCGGGCCGCGATGCGGCCCTTCCCACCGGCATACGCCGGTTTACTGCACGCAGCCGCCTTACTGCTCCAGAGACGAGGCGGCGAACACCTCGCTCAGCTTCACCAGGCGCGGGGTGAGCCCCTGCTCGAAGGAGTACTGGGCTGCTGTCTCCAACACCTTGCGGTTGGCGACGACCCCATGCTCCACCAGAGGCTTGCGGAACGCCTCTCGGGCGTTGGCGGGCAGCAGGCCCGTCTCGATGTAGTAATCCACGTGCTCGGCACGGTCCTTGTTGGTGACCTCGTTGGCCTTCACGAAGGCCTTGAGCACGTTCAGCACCACCCACGGGTGCTTCTCGGCGATCTCACGCTTGATCACCATGCCGTGGTTGATGGGGTAGAGGCCGGTCTTCTGGAAGAAGCGAACCCCCTCAGCCTTGGGGTCGGGGAAGATGGGCTTGATGTCGGGGTGGTGCCACAGGTCGGCGGTAGAACGGTCCACCAGGTTCGGGTCCACGATGTACAGGAGCGTCGCGTCCAGCTCCCCGGAGAGCATCATCGTGCCGATGTTCTTCTCCAGGGGGATCTGGTTGATGGTCACCCCAGCGGGAGCCTTGAAGCCCGTGGCGCCGGCGTGGGAGTGCTCAGGCACCCGCTCCATGAAGAAGGTCATGTCCTTGGGCTCGACGCCGAACTCGTGCTGGAGCACCCCGCGCGTCCACAGGGCGGCGGTCTGCTGGTACTCCGGCACACCCACGCGCTTACCCTTCAGGTCCTCCGGCTTCTCGATGCCCGAGTCCTTGCGCACCAGGATGCCGGTGTGGAAGAAGCGGCGGGTGGTGAACACCGGGATGCCCACCCAGCGCTCGTCGCCGCCGGAGATGGCCATGATCAGCGAGGAGAAGCTCATCTCAGAGACGTCGAAGTCCCCGAACTTGAGCTCGCGCCAGAACAGTTCGGAGGCGTGCACCACCGAGGGGATCAGGTCGATACCGTCAGCCTTGACGCGCCCGTCCAGCAGGGGCCAGGTGCGCGGGTTGGAAGCCATCCCGATGGAGAGTTGCAGGTTCATGGTGAACTCCTCGTTGATGTGATGCGCCGGGGCGCGTGCAGCCTAGAGGCCGGAGATGAACTGCTCGGACGAACTCCATTTGCCGACGTTGGAGCGCCAGACCATGTCCAGGCGCGCCATGTCCTCCGCGGACAGGGGGTCGGCCCCGGAGCAGGCTGCCGCCTCCTCCAGATGGGCCATCTCGGAGAATCCGCCCAGCACGCTGGAGACCGCCGGGTGCTGGAGGATGAACCGGTAACTCGCCTCGGAGAGCTTCTGGCCCGGCCGCGAGAGGAAGGCGAAGGGCTTGGCCCGCTCCACCATGGCCTGGTACATGTCGGCGTTGCGGGTGAGCCCGCCGCCAGCCAGGGGGTGGCGTCCGCCGCCCGCCACGGCGTGGTCGGTGAGCACGCCGCCCGCCAGGGGGCGGATCACCGAGATGCCCACGCCGAGCTCCAGCGCGCGGTCCATGAACTGGCCGTAGTCGTGCTGGATGTCGAGTCCGTCGGGCTTGGGCAGCCCTCCCGTGGGGTTGAGCAGGTCGTACCAGACGTTGATGTGGTGGAACTCGCGCGACTCCAGCAGGATGCTCACCGCATCGGCGTCAGCGTCCTCGTTGGCGAAGCCGAAGTAACGCACCTTGCCATCGCGCCGCAGCCGCTCCAGCCCCTCCAGCGCCCCATCGGGTCCCAGGTACTGGTTCACGCCCAGGTGGAGCCAGCCGGGCACGGTGGTGTCGGTGACGATGGACGGCGGGTTGTGGATCTGGACGATATCCACCCAGTCCACCTGCAGGCGCTTGAGGGAGTCCTCGACGGACTCGACCACCGCATCCGCCACATGGTCCAGCTCATTCGGCATCACCTCCACCTTGGTGGCGATGATGGGCCGGAAGCCCAGGGCGCGCATGGCCTTGCCTATGTTCGTCTCGGCCAGGCCCTTGCCGTAGTCGGGCGAGGTGTCGAAGTAGTTGATGCCCAGCTCCAGGGCCCGCTCCACCACTTCCAGTTGCTGCTGAGGGGTGCCCTTGACCAGCAGGCCGGCGTTGTCACCTGTGCCGAAGCCGATCTCGGAGACCTTCATCCCCGTGCTGCCGACCACCCGGTATCGCATCGTCACCTCGTGGCTTGGCGTCGCGGTCTCAGGTGCGGCGCGCCGCGCTATGTAACGCCCGCGCGCACAGCAGTGTCAAGGCCGCGGCCTCCTCCTCCAACCCACGTGATGGGTGCAGACCCCACATCCGGTTGCGGGGATGCACCGTGGGCGGCCCCACGCAGGAGCGCTAGGGTGGGGATGGTAGTCCCAGAGCCGTCCGGGGGAAGCAGGGCGGCGCTTGCACGGGGGGTGTGGACATGGTGATGTCCCAGAGCGCCATCGACGCGCTCATCGCGGCCCAGGCCGCGGGAGGCGGCGAGGAAGAGGACGAGGCCGCCAAGGCCGCTGCGGAGGACGCCGCAGCCGAGGCCGCCGTCGCCGAGCGCGCGCAGGAGGCAGCAGAGGAGCCCGCTCCCGAGCCGGAGCCGGAGCCTGTCGCCGTGAGCGATAAGGCGCCCATGGCCGCAGCCGCCGCACCGCCGCCGGCTGCCGTCGCCGCCTCCACCCACAAGGTGAAGACCTACGCCGCCACGGGCACCCCCGAGACGGACAAGCTCAAGGCACGCGTCTCGGAGTTGGAAGAGAAGGTGGCGGAGCTGGAGGAGAGGCCCGCGCCCGCCGCTGAGGCTGGTCCCGGCGCCGAGGCCGTTGCCGCGATGGAGTCGCAGCTGCACCAGATGGCCGTCCAAGTCCAGCAGCTCACCGCGGCCATCGGCAAGCTCACCTCCTAGTCCAAGGCCTCGCTTGGCTTCGCCGCCCAGCACACCTTCGACTGCCCGGAGTGCGACTCCCACGTCACCGTCACCGTGCCCGTGGCCTGCACCGACTGCGGTTACGAGGACGAGTGGGGGTTCTTCCCCGGCGACCCGGTGAACTAGGGCTGGATGGAGCGCACCAGCGTGGCGAGGTTCTCCAGGGCGGGAGCCAGCGCGCCTGACTCAACGCGGTGCACCATCTCGGTGACCGCGGCGCACCACGGCGTGGGGATGCCGTGCTGGGAGCCCTTGCGGGCGATGAGCCCGGAGAAGTAGTCCACCTCGGTGGGCCGCTTGCGCAGCACGTCCTGGAGCAGCGAGGTCGCGGCGTCTGGGCTCACGCGCGCCGCTCGCTCGGCCAGGCCCCGCTCGAAGGCATCGTCGCGACCCTCCGCCCCCTCCAGCACCTGCTGGGCGGTGAAATCGCCCATCACCTTCGCCAGGGGGTGCCCCTCCGCGTCCGCCACGCGCAGTACCTCGGCGGCGATGCCCACCAGCGCCCGGCGCGCGTCGGCATCCGCCAGTAGGTCGGCGGACCGCAGCCCGCACACCCCGGAGGTGGGGTTGAGCATGACGTTGTTCACCATCTTGCTCCAACGCTCGTGCAGCAGGTCGTCGATGGCGACGGCTGGCCAGACCGCCTCCAGCAGTCCCGCGATGCGCCGCGCCAGAGCCCCGGCGGGGCGCTGGTACTCGCCCACGAACACCCCTGGCATGCGCGCCGAGGCCGAGGCCTGAGTGACCGAGGCCGTGGCGCTGATGCGCCCTGGCTCCAGCAGTACGGCGTTGACCAGGATCACCCCGCCCACCACGCGCTGCGGCCCCACCACGGGGGCAAGCCACTCCTCGTTGAGGGAGTTCTGGGTGCTCACCACCGGCGCGGCCGGCGCCAGCAGGGGGAGCACGCGCTCCAGGACAGGCAGCGTGTCATACGATTTGACCGCGAGGAACAGCACATCGAACGGCCCAGCCAGTGCCTCCGGGGCCACGGCATGCAGCCGGTGCGTCTCCATCGACCCGTCCAGGGAGCGGATGGAGATGCCGTCCCGGCTGATGGCCTCGCGGTGCGCCGCCCACGGCTCGGCCGCCGTCACATCGTGCCCCGCGCCCGCCAGGCGTCCGGCCACCTGCCCGCCGATCGCGCCCGCGCCGTAGACCAAGATGCGTTCGCTCATGCTCACTCTCTCCGCTCCCTTTGGTCGCTCATTCCAGGGGACTCCCCTGCGCGCCACCTTCGGTTCTCCGCACCCTCCGGGTGCTCACCAGTGGGGGTCCTTCAGCCCCCACACCCCCTGGCCCCGTCTCCGCGCCCTGGGCGGGCACTCATGGCAGCAGGCCCATAGCCAGCACGCCCACGAGCCACTGCGAGAGAGTCCCGTTCATCCGTCCAGAACGTGGGCGAGGCTAGAACGCCCCTCCGCCCTTGCGGCTGTCCACGATGCCCTGGGCGCGCATGCTGATCTGCGAGCGCACCGTGATGTTGAGCAGCGCGGGTCGCCCCGCTGCCAGCGCCCGTTCCAGGGCGGGGGCCAGGTCCTCGGGGCGCTCGACCAGCTCCCCGTGGCAACCCAATCCCTGGGCCATCAAGTCATAGCGCGCCGGAGCCAGGTCCGTGATGACCGGCTTGCCGTAGAGGCCCACCTGGATGTTCTTGTCGATGCCCCACGCTGCGTCATTGCCCAGGAGCACGATGACGTCCAGCCCGTGGCGGGCCGCTGTGTCCAGTTCCATGCCGTTGAAGCCGAAGGCCCCATCCCCCGTGATGCAGAACACGCGGGAGCCGGGCCGGGCCACCTTGGCCGCGATGGCCATGGGCACCGCCTGGCCCAGCATGCCCAGGTTGGGCAGGTAGTACCAAGAGCGGGGCATGCGCGCGGGCAGGTAGGCCCGTCCGTAGTAGGCGTAGTCACCGCCATCGAACACCAGCACGTCGTCGGGGCGCAGATAGCGCGCCAGGGTGGTGTGCACGTCCATGGAGCGCATGGGCGTCTCGCCGGCGCCGAACGCCTCGATGCGCGCGCGCTCCCCCGCCCGGTGCTGGCGGATGCGGTCCACCCACGGTCGCTCCTGCCACGGGGCCCTGGTGGCCTCCTCGGTGAGCTGGGTCACGATGGGGCCCACGTCCCCCACCAACCCCAGCTGCACGCCCCGATTGCGCCCCACCTGCACACCGGAGGGCTCCACCTGGATGACGGCTGCGTCCTCCCGCACGATGGGAGGCCCCGCGTAGCCGATGGTGAAGTCCAGCATCTTGCCCAGGAACAGCACCAGGTCCGCCTCCCGGATGAGGGTGGCCGCCTGGTGCTGCGAGAGGTCGAAGAAGCCGAAGCAGTAGGGGTGCTCGTCGGAGACCAGTCCGCGCGCCGCCTCCTCGGTCATCAGCGGCAACCTGGTGGTCTCGATGAACCGCGTGAGTTCATCCGTCCACTCCCCATAGGCCGCCGGGGTACTGGCGATGACCAGCGGGCGCTCGGCCGCGCGCAGCAACCGCACCGCCTCGGCCACCTGCTCCGGGGCCGCGATGCGTGGGCCCGTGGGGCGCGTGGCCGTCGCGGGGTAGAAGCGGGGCGCCTGCGCCTCGTCCACCACCTGGGTCTGCACGTCGATGGGCACCGTCAGGTGCACGGGGCCGCGCCGGCCCTCGAAGGCGGTGCGCACCGCCAGGGCGAACAGGTCAGGGATGCGCTTGGCATCGTGCACCAGCCACGCACCCTTGGTGACGGTGCGGGCGATGCCCACCTGGTCTATCTCCTGCATGATGCCGCGGTGGTAGTCCCGCAGCACGGCGGAGCCCGCGATGTTCAACACCGGGCTCTCGGTGGACATGGCGTTCAGCAGCCCCGGGAGCGCGTTGGCGTGGCCCGGCGTGGTGAAGGCGCACACCCCCAGCCTGCCCGTCATGCGACCCCACGCGTCGGCCATGTGGACGGCGGCCTGCTCATGCCTGCAGTCGATGAGGCGGAAACCCTCATCCGCCAGCACATCCAGTAACGGCAGGAAGTGGTCACCCGCCAGGGTGAAGATGGTGTCCACGCCCTCGTTGCGCAGGGCCTGGGTCAGCAGGTGCGAGCCGGTCAGCGGCATGGGGTGCTCCGGTGGTGGGGTTGCCGGGCGATGCTCGCAGCCCCGCCCGTCCCCCGCAAGCCCTGAGGGAAACACAGCGGCCCCCGGCATGGTGCCGGGGGCCGCTGATGACGTCCTTGTGGGGGCTGGCTAGGCCATGCCGTAGAGGCGCAGGGAGTTGTCCACCAGCACCTTCTTCTTGGACTCGGCGCTCACGTCCGGCAGGTTGCGGAACGTCTCGATGGCGTCCACCTCGGAGGAGGTGTCGGTGTGCCCGTAGTCCGTACCGATGACCACGTTCTCGTCCCCGATGTACTTGAAGACGTAGTTGAAGTCGTCGTCGGTCTGGGCCGAGACGTAGATGTTGTAGTCAGCGAAGGGGTTGTCCGGCAACTTCTGGCCGTTCTGCTTGGCACGCCGGCGCGCCTCGTGAAGGATCCACGGCACCCACTGGGCCGAGCTCTCGATGAACCCCCAGCGCAGCTCGGGGAAGCGGCTGTGCAGGTCGGAGAGAATGAGCCCGTTGCAGGCGTGGATCGTCGGCATGCGGAACTGGGGGAGCCCGCCGGACGGGTCGTAGGGGTTGGAGAGGGCGTCCATCAGGTTCGGAGAGGCGTTGGCGATGTGGATCGCGATGGACAGGTTCCGCTCCTGCGCCGCGGCGAAGTAGGGGTAGAAGTACGGGTCGATCATGAAGCGGGAGCCCTCGAAGGGCTTCATCACCACCGCGACGGCGCCGTTCTCCTTGGCGAAGTCCATCATGTCGATGGCCTGGGGGATGTCGGTCAGCGGCAGCACCGCCGCCCAGCGCAGCCGGTTGTTGGACTTGCGCCAGGCGTCGGCCATCCACTTGTTCCACGCCTTGGTCAGCGCCACGTCCACCTCGCGCCGCTGGGTCACGCCGCGGATCCAGAGGGTGTTGTGGAGGATCTGGATGTCCACGCCCAACTCGTCCATGTGCTTGAGGCGCAGGTTCACGTCGCCCATCTGGCGAGTGGCCGCCGTGGTCATCAGGTCGCGCCCGGCGCGGGCCGAGAGCTCCTTGAGCTGGCGCTCGTCCAGCGTGGGCAGGCGCAGGCCGCTGATGCGTCCGTCGATCACCCAGTAGCGCTTGGTGGTGTCGTCAGGCGATGCGAAAAGCGCCGGCTGGTACTTCTTGTCCTCCGGTGCCAGGAACTCCCACGTCTCCTCGCACTCGATGACGTGAGCGTCCGCGTCGATGGCCTTGAGGCCCACTGCTGTCGCCATAACTGCTCCTCCTTCGACACATGCGTGTTTCAGCAAGCGCGGGCGTGCGCCCGCGGCGATGGCCCGGAGTATGCACCCGGCCCCACGTTGCGGCAACTCCCCGCGCGGGCGCTATACTCGCCCCCGCCCCGCGCGCCGGGGCCACCCCTGCAACCGGGGGAAGCATGGCAGCCGGGGGAAGCATGGCGAACCTGTCCAAGACCGCCGCCATCGTGGGCGTTGCCGAATCGGACGACATCGGCGTGGTGCCGGGGGCCTCGGCCCTGGGCCTGCACCTGCAGGCGGCGGCCAACGCACTGGCCGACGCGGGCATCGAGCGGTCCGAGGTGGACGGGCTGCTCACCGCCGGGTACTGGAACTACGACGTGGCGGAGTACCTGGGCATCAGCCCCCGCTACACCGACTCCACCAGCGTGGGTGGCTCCTCCTTCGTCATCCACGTGGCCCACGCCATCGCCGCCATCAACGCGGGCTACTGCGAGGTGGCGCTGGTGACGCACGGGCAGGCGGGGCGTTCCTCGCGCACCCCGCCCCAGCGCGACCCCGGCCTGCCCACGGTGCAGTACGAGTACCCCTACGGGTTCATCGGCCAGCCGGTGAACTACGCGTTGGCCGCCTCGCGCTACATGCACCAGTACGGGGAGGACCGCACCCGCCAGGCGCTGGCGGAGATCGCCGTCTCCACCCGCAGGTGGGCCACCCTCAACCCCAGGGCGCTGATGCGCGATGAGATGACCTTCGACGACTACCACAACTCACGCTGGATAGCCCGGCCCTTCCACCTGCTGGACTGCTGCCTGGTGACCGACGCGGGCGCCGCCGTGGTGGTGACCAGCGCCGAGCGGGCGCGCTCGATGCGCAAGAAGCCGGTGTGGGTGCTGGGCGCCGCCGAGCACCACGACCACGCCGCCATCTCTCAGATGCCGGACCTGACCGTCACCCCCGCCGCCGTCACCGGCCCCCGCGCCCTCCAGATGGCAGGCCTGGGACTGAAGGACATGGGCCTGGCGATGATCTACGACTCCTTCACCTACACGGTGCTGGCCACGCTGGAGTCGCTGGGCTACTGCGGGCCGGGCGAGGGGCCGGACTTCGTCGCGAACCAGCGCACCGCCCCCGGCGGGGACTTCCCCCTCAACACCTCCGGCGGCGGGCTCTCCTACACCCACCCCGGCATGTACGGCATCTTCCTCATCGTGGAGGCGGTGCGCCAGCTGCGTGGCGAGGCCGGGGAGCGGCAGGTCGCCAACCTGCGGCACGCCCTGGTCAACGGCACGGGCGGTTCCCTCTCCTCCACGGGCACCATCATCCTGGGGGTGGACTAGCCATGACCAACCAGAAGCCGCAGCGCCCGCTCCCCCAGCCCCAGCCGGAGTCCGATTTCTACTGGGAGAAGGCCGCCGCCCACGAATTGTGGCTGCGTCGGTGCAAGGACTGTACCCGCACCTACTTCTACCCGCGCGATATCTGCCCACACTGCTACTCCCGCAACGTCGAGTGGGTGCAGGCGTCGGGGCGCGGGACGCTATACGCCTTCTCGGTGGTAGAGCGCGGGCCCATCCCCTTCTTCCGTGACCGCGTGCCATACATCGCCGCGCTGGTGGAACTGGAGGAGGGCCCCCGCCTGCCCACCAACCTGGTGGGGGTGGAGCCGGACGCCGTATCCATCGGCATGGAAGTCCGTGTTGACTTCGAGGACACCGGCGAGGGCGTGACCCTGCCGGTCTTCAGACCCGTATAGGAGCGCAGGCTCAAGGAGGCATCGCCATGCAGATTCGCGCATTGGACGCCGACGGACACGTGGAGGAGTGGGAGGAGACGTTCTCGGACGCCTACCTCGAACCCGCATTCCGTGACCGGCGTCCCCAGGTCATCGAGACGGGGGAGTTCGAGCACGACTACACCTGGCTCATCGACGGCAAGACGGTGCGGGTGGGCGGGTCGCCCTCGTCCAAGGACGGGGTGGTCTCCACCGAGTACGAGAAGATGGCCCAATGGCGTGGCCCCCACGAGTCAGGGGAGTTCCACACCGCCAAGGACCGCCTGGCGGTGATGGACGCCGAGAACACCATCCTCTCGGTGAACTACCCCACCCTGCTGCTGCGCTGGCCCATCGCCGATGACCCGGCGCTGAACCGCGCCCTCACCCGCGCCTACAACAACTGGGTGGCGGACATCTCCTCCCAGGCGCCCGACCGGCTCAAGTGGGTGACGGTCATCGACCCGTCCGACCCCACCGAGGCCGCGCGGGAGATCGAGCGCACCAAGCAGATGGGCTCGGTGGGCATCATGGTCTTCGGCGACTACGGGCCCAAGGGGCTCGACCATCCCGACTTCCACCCCATCTGGGCGACGGCCGAGGCCACGGGCATGCCGGTAAACGTCCACCCCGGCTTCGGCGCGGTGGACGCCATGCGCGCCTTCCCCTCAGTGGCGGGCGACCAGTTCCTCACCTCCGTGGTGCGCGGGTTCAAGACCATCACCTCATCGGGCCTGCTGGATCGCTACCCCAAGGTGACGGTCTCCTTCCAGGAGACGGGCTGCACCTGGGTGGACTTCGCGGTGGAGGCCATGGACTTCACCCTGGACAACATCCGCGACCGCATCCGCATCGGCACCGTGCGCAAGGAGCACAGGGCCATCATCGAGCGCGGCCTGCCGCAGATGACGCCCCTGGAGTACATCAAGGCCGGGCGCGTGTTCCTGGGCTTCGAGGTGGACGACCAGCTCCTGCCCTACATGGTCAGCAAGTACGGGGTGGACTGCTGGACCTACGCCTCGGACATTCCCCACGCCCACCGCAAGCCGGACGCGGCCAACATGCTCCTCTCCCGCAAGGACATGCCGGAGGGCGTGGCCGCGCGGATGCTGGTGGAGGGCACCGCGAGTCTGTACGGGCTGGACATCCCCGAGGGCGCGGGCGTCACGGCCTAGCGCGGCACGATAAACAGACCGGCCGGTCTGTTTGCTCATCCCGAGCGGCAGACCGGCCGTGTGCGTCACCACAGGAGGCAGACATGGCAGGTCCCATCCCCGGGCGGCTCGCAGGCCGCGTCATCATCGTCACGGGCGCGGCGGCGGGCATCGGCCGCGAGTACGCGGTGCGGTTCGCCGCCGAGGGCGCGCGCCTGACCCTGGCCGACGTGGCCGATTGCTCCGGCACCGCCGAGCGCATCCGGGCCGCCGGTGGCGAGGCGCTGGTGGTGCCCACGGACGTGAGCGACGAGGCCGCCACGCTGGCCATGGCCAAGCGCACCCACGAGCAGTACAGGCGCATCGACGGCCTCCTGAACAACGCGGGCCTGATGCGCGGGCTCATGGCCAAGAGCATCCTGGAGGTGGACATGAACACCTGGGACCGGGTGTTCGCGGTCAACGCGCGCGGCACGTTCCTGGGCATCCGGGCGGTATACCCGTACATGCGCGAGCAGGGCTCCGGCACCATCGTCAACGTCTCCTCCGGCTCCATCCTGCGCACGGCGCGGGTGGGCACGGAGAACAACCCCCACTACGTGGCCTCCAAGGCGGCCATCATGGCCATCACCCGCTCGGTCTCCAAGGAACTGGGCGAGCACGGCATCAACGTCATCACCATCGCCCCCGGCTCCACCACCTCCGACCAGCCCGAGGCGCTCACCCGTGAGCAGGCGCGCCCCGAATCCGCCGCCGCGCTGGGCCGCATGGGCGTCCCGGAGGATCTGACGGGCGTTGCCGCCTTCCTCTTCTCCGACGATGCGCGGTTCATCTCCGGCCAGATGCTGGTGGTGAACGGCGGGCGGGAGGTCTGGTAGTGGCAGCGCGCCTCACGCCTCCCATCCGCTTCGGCATCGTGGGCCTGGGCACCGCGGGAACGGCGCTCATCCCCCCCGCGGTGCGTCACCCCGGCTTCTTCCTGGCCGCGGCGGCTGACCTGGACGAGGGCTCACTGGCTGCGTTCAGGAAGGACTTCCCGGACGCAGAGACGCACGCCTCGGTGGAGTCCATCGCCGCCAGCCCCAACGTGGACGCCCTGTTCATCGCCACGCCCACCCAGTACCACACCGGCCACGTGCTCACGGCGCTGCGGGCAGGCAAGCACGTGGTGACGGAGAAGCCCATCGCCACCACCCTCTTGGACGCGCAGGCGATGATCGACGCGGCTCGGGAGGCGGGCGTCACCCTCATGGTGGGCCACTCCTTCGGCTACGAGACGCCCATCCAGGAGATGGCCCGCATCGTCGCCTCCGGGGAGCTTGGCCAGGTGCGCATGGTGCACAACTGGTACTACACCGACTGGCTCTACCGGCCGCGCAACGCGGAGGAGCTGGACACGGCGCTGGGCGGCGGGGTGACCTTCCGGCAGGGCTCGCACCAGTTCGACATCATCCGACTGCTGTGCGGCGGCAAGGTGCGCAGCGTCCGCGCCTCGACCCAGCAGTGGGACCCGGCCCGCCCCACCGAGGGCGCGCACACGGTCTTCTTGGACTTCGAGTCCGGCGCCGTCGCCACGGCGGTCTACTCCGGCTACGACCGGTTCCTCTCCGCCGAACTGGGCTACGCCGTGGGTGAGAACGGCAAGCCCGTGGCCATGGACAAGTACGGGGCGGCGCGCGCGGCCCTCGCCTCCCGCACTCCGGAGCAGGAGAACGAACTGAAGCGTTCCCTGCGTTACGGGGGGGAGCGCAATCGTGGCGTCAGCCTGGATTACCCGCCCCACCTGCCCTTCTACGGCATCACCGTCGTCTCGTGTGAGCGGGGCGACGTCCGTCAGGCGCCCGACGGGCTGCTGGTGTACGGGCCCGACGGGCGGCGCGAGGTGACGTTCCCCAAGGACTCCTCAGGGCGTGACCACATCCTTGAGGAGCTGTACGCCGCCGTGGTGGAGGGCGTCTCGCCCCTGCACGACGGGTCGTGGGGGCTGGCCAACCTGGAGGTGGCCCTGGCGGCGCTGGAGTCCTCGCGCGAGCGGCGGGAGGTATTCCTCAAGCACCAGAAAGCGGTAGAGTAACGCCCGCCCGGCCGAGGCGCGGGCATGCACCCAACGGAGGAACCCATGAGCAGAGAGATCGATGAGGTCAAGTACGAAGTCGCGGTGGCCAACCGTGTGCTGGCCGAGCTGGGGCTGGCCACGGGCTTCCGCGCATCCTTGGGCCACGTGAGCATGCGCCTGCCCTCCAACCCCGAGCTGTTCGTGGTGAAGGGCCGCGGCTACACCGTGGACGCCCTGCACTCGATCCGCCCCGAGGACATGGTGGTGTGTGACCTGGAGGGCAACAAGGTGGACGGGCCCATCGGCTCCAGCCAGTGCTTCGAGATCAAGATGCACTCGTGCATCTTGAAGACGCACCCGGAGGTCAACTCCGTCACCCACGTGCACCCGCACTACACGGTGCTGGCCACCACGCTGATGAAGCGCCTGCGCCCCATGAACCAGGAGGGCGTGGACCTGGTGAAGGACCCGCTGCCCATGTGGGACCACATCAAGACCGTCCAGACCGACGAGGAGGGCATGGAGGTGGCCGGGCTGCTGGGCAAGTCCAAGGCCCTGCTGCTGCGCGGCCACGGCGCCACCACCGTCGGCTCCAGCCCCGAGGACTCGGTGATGAACATGATCCAGCTGGAGGAGCAGGCCAAGATGAACTACTGGGCCTACTCCGCCGCCGGGCCCAACCACCCCTACATCGAAGACGAGCTCATCGACGAGATGAAGGGCCGCACGCCCCTGCCGGAGCTGCCCCACTTCTCCACCGTGCTGCCCAAGGGCTGGCGCCCGCGCGTGGGCGGTGTGTGGCAGTACTACACCCGCGTGGTCACCGACAACCAGGAGGCCCGCCCGCACATCGACCGCCCCTAGTCCACGAACGCGCACCGCGTTGACACGGCCCCGTGCCCGGCGTAATTTCCGGACACGGGGCCACTGCTTTCCGGCACGGGGCCACTCGCCTTGGAGGTCATCGCCATGCTCAGCCAGCAGGAGAACGAACGACTCGCGCGGGTGGGCCCTGGCACGCCCATGGGCGAACTGATGCGCCGCTACTGGCACCCCATCGCCCCCGCGGCTGAACTGGACGCTCGGCCCACCAAGGCGGTGCGCCTGCTGGGCGAGGACCTGGTGCTGTATAAGGACAACTCCGGCACCTATGGCCTCATCGACCGCTACTGCCCCCACCGGCGCGTGGACCTCTCCTACGGCATCCCCGAGGAGCACGGCCTGCGCTGCATGTACCACGGCTGGATGTTCGACGAGACGGGCGCCTGCACCGAGCAGCCCTTCGAGGAGACCGTCCACCCCGACGGGCGCTTCAAGGAGAAGACGGGCATCGCCGGCTACCCCGTGGAGGAGTGCGGCGGGCTGCTGTTCGCCTACATGGGCCCACAGCCTGCGCCGCTGCTGCCCCGCTGGGAGCCGCTGACGTGGGACCAGTCGGTGAAGGACATCGCCATCTCGGAGCTGCCCTGCAACTGGCTCCAGTGCCAGGAGAACTCCCTCGACCCGGTGCACGTGGAGTGGATGCACGTCTACTACGGCCAGTACACCGAGAAGGGTCCCGGCTTCCGTGGCCTGGTGCTGGACCTGCCCGCCCACGAGAAGATCGGCTTCGATGTGTTCGACCACGGCATCATCAAGCGCCGCGTGTTCAAGGGCTTCACCGAGGAGGACGACGACTGGAAGCACGGGCACCCCGTGTTCTTCCCCAACGTCCTGATGGTGGGCAACACCGTCTCCATCACCTTCCAGTGGCGGGTGCCGGTGGACGACACCAACACCTACCACGTCTCCCTCTACCTCTGGCGCGCCGCGCCGGGTCAGAAGGCGCCCGTGCAGGAGCGCGTGCCCTACCGGTACGTGAACCTGAAGGACAAGGACGGCAACTGGGTGGTGGACTACGTGTTCAACCAGGACTACATGGGCTGGGTGACCCAGGGCCCCATCGCCAAGCGCGACCGCGAGATGCTGGGCGAGTCCGACAAGGGCATCATCCTCTTCCGCAAGCAGCTGGGCGAGCAGCTGGACATCCTGGCGGACGGCGGCGAGCCCATGAACGTCTTCCACGACCCGGCCCAGGCCGCCTGCATCCCGGCACCGGTGGAGCAGGTGAAGTTCGGCATGAAGCGCCAAAAGCGTTACATCCCCGGCGAGGAGGGCACCAGCGCCGACGCCGACCTGATCAACCAGGTGCTGGACACATGGAACGTGACGGGCGACTTCGAGACGGCGCGCCTGGCCGGTGAGGGCGAGAAGAGCAAGTAGGCCCCCCGGAGGCGCGCCATGCTCTCGACCCAGGAGAACGAACGGCTGACCCAGGTGGGCCCGCGCACGCCCATGGGGGAGTTGCTGCGCCGCTACTGGCACCCCATCGCCCCTGCGGCTGAACTCGACGCCAAGCCCACCAAGGTGGTGAAGGTCCTGGGAGAGGACCTGGTACTGTATCGGGACGCCTCCGGCACCCACGGCCTCATCGACCGTTACTGCTCCCACCGGCGCGTGGACCTCTTCTACGGCGTCCCGGAGGAGCACGGCCTGCGCTGCATGTACCACGGCTGGCTCTTCGATGAGACCGGGGCATGCACCGAGCAGCCCTTCGAGGAGACCGTCCACCCGAACGGGCACTTCAAGGAGAAGACCGGTATCGCCGGCTACCCCGTGCAAGAGTGCGCTGGGCTGCTGTTCGCGTACCTGGGCCCACAGCCCGCTCCCCTGCTGCCGCGGTGGGAGCCGCTGGCCTGGGAGAACGCGGTGCGCGACATCGCCATCGCCGAGCTGCCCTGCTCCTGGCTCCAGTGCCAGGAGAACTCCCTGGACCCGGTTCACGTGGAGTGGCTCCACTCCTACATGGGCGCGCACGTCAACTCCCAGCGCAACCCCGGCACCGCCGCGGTGATGCGCCGTCCGCACCAGCGCATCGGCTTCGACCGCTACGCCAACGGCATCGTGAAGCGGCGCATCATCAAGGGCGGCTCCGAGCAGGACGACGACTGGAAGCAGGGCCACCCGGTGCTCTTCCCCCACATCCTGCTGGTGGGCTCCGAGGTGCGCATGACGCTCCAGTGGCGCGTGCCCGTGGACGATGAGCACACCTACCACGTCACCCTCTACTCCTACCAGGCCGCGCCCGGCGCGCAGGCCCCGGCCCAAGAGCGCGTGCCCTACCGGTACGTGCCGCTCTTCGGCCCCGACGGGCGCTACATCCTGGACGTGACGTTCAACCAGGACTACATGGCCTGGATCGGCCAGGGCCCCGTGGCCGACCGGACCCGCGAGAAGCTGGGGGAGTCGGACGTGGGCATCGTGCTGTTCCGGCGCATGCTCTCCGAGCAGATGGGGGTGGTGGCCGATGGGGGCGACCCCGTGAACACCTTCCGTGACGCCGCCGAGGCGGCGCACATCCCCGCGCCCATGGAGCAGGTGAAGTTCGGCGCCCGGCTGGGCGCGCGCTACGTCCCCCAGGAGGCGGGGGAGACGGCGGCCGAGCCCGACATCCAGCGGGTGCTGGATACCTGGGTCTCCCATTGGGAGGCCGCGGACACGGGCGCAGGCCGCTAGCGCACCTCTCACGACGCGTTCACGCGCCCTGGGGTATCCTTCACGCTGGAACGACGGGCATCGGGTAGGTTCCCGTCACGCATTCTGCCAGGGAGGCACACACATGCTGAGCGTGCAGGAGAACGAGCGGCTGAGCCGGGTGGGCAAGGGCACGCCCATGGGCGAACTGATGCGCCGCTACTGGCACCCCATCGCCGCGGTCCTGGAGCTGGACGAGAAGCCGACCAAGGCGGTGAAGGTTCTGGGCGAGGAGCTGGTGCTCTACAAGGACAACTCCGGCAAGTACGGGCTGGTAGACCGCTACTGCCCGCACCGGCGAGTGGACCTCTCCTACGGCATCCCTGAGGAGCACGGCCTGCGCTGCATGTACCACGGGTGGATGTTCGACGAGTCGGGCGCCTGCATCGAGCAGCCCTTCGAGGAGACCGTCCACCCCGACGGGCGCTTCAAGGAGAAGACGGGCATCGCCGGTTACCCGGTCAAGGCCCTGGCCGGCCTGCTCTTCGCGTATCTCGGCCCCCAGCCTGCGCCCGAACTGCCGCTGTGGGAGCCGCTGACCTGGGAGCACGCGGTGCGGGACATCTGCATCACCAACCTTCCCTGCAACTGGCTCCAGTGCCAGGAGAACTCCCTGGACCCGGTGCACGTGGAGTGGATGCACACCTACTTCGGGCGCTACATCGAGCAGGGCGCGGGCTTCAAGTCCGGCAAGGGCCTGCTGACGCTGCCGACGCACCAGAAGATCGGCTTCGACGTGTTCGAGTACGGCATCATCAAGCGCCGCGTTCTCTCCGGGTTCACCGAGGAGGACGACGACTGGGCCCACGGGCACCCGGTGATGTTCCCCAACATCCTCATGGTGGGCTCCGAAGCCATGGTGACCTTCCAGTTCCGCGTCCCCGTGGACGACGAGAACACCTACCACGTCTCCCTCTACTCCTGGCGTGCCGCTCCGGGCGCCGAGGCGCCGAAGCAGGAGTCGGTGCCCTACCGCAACGTGCGCCTCTACAACGACGACGGCTCCCTGGTGACGGACTACCTGTTCAACCAGGACTACATGGGCTGGGTGACCCAGGGCCCCATCGCCGAGCGCGACCGCGAGATGCTGGGCGAGTCCGACAAGGGCATCATCCTCTTTCGCAAGCAGCTGGCCGACCAGCTGGAGATCCTGGCGGACGGCGGCGAGCCCATGAACGTCTTCCACACCCCCGGCGAGGTGCTCAAGGCGCCCATCGAAGGGGTGAAGTTCGGCCTCAAGCGGGCGCTGGACTACCGGCCCGGCGAGGCGGGCTACAGCCGGGACGGTGAGCTCATCACCCAGACGCTGCAGACCTGGCGGTCCATGGCGGACGCGGGACGCGGGCCAACCAGCCCGAGCTGAATCGGATAGGAGCACGAGAGCGGGCACCCCGCGGAACGGGTGCCCTTCTCATCTGGCCAACGTGCACGCCGGGGTGCCGCCGCTACTGCCGCAATCATCGGGCCCCCCACTCTGAAAGGAGTTGTCCATGCTCTCAGCAGAAGTGAACGACCGCTACACCCGCGTCGGCCCCGGCACGCCCACGGGCGAGCTGATGCGCCGCTACTGGCACCCCGTGGCCGCCGTCTCCCAGATGAACGACATCTTCACCAAGAAGGTGCGCCTGCTGGGGGAGGACCTGATCCTCTACAAAGACCGGAGCGGCAACTTCGGGCTCATCGAGCCCCTCTGTGCGCACCGGCGCATGAACATGATATACGGCATCCCCGAGGAGCACGGCCTGCGCTGCGCCTACCACGGCTGGATGTTCGATGAGACCGGCGCCTGCACCGAGCAGCCCTACGAGGAGACCGAAGACCCCACGGGCAACTACAAGGACAAGATCCACATGAAGGCCTACCCGGTGCAGGTGAAGGCCGGTGTGGTCTTCACCTACATGGGCCCCCAGCCCGCACCGCTGCTGCCCAACTACGACGTGTTCGCCGCCGAGGGCGTGGTGCGCGATGTGGGCTACGCGGTGCTGGACTGCAACTGGCTCCAGTGCCAGGAGAACTCCCTGGACCCGGTGCATCTGGAGTGGCTCCACGTGGCCTGGGCCAACTACATCCGCGAGAAGAACGGCGATGTGGGCGACATGCGCAAGCGCCGCGCCCACGCCAAGATCCAGTTCGACCGCTTCGAGCACGGCATGATCAAGCGCCGTGTGTGGGAGGGTGGTTCGGAGGAGGACACGGAGTGGAAGGACGGCCACCCCATCGTGTTCCCCAACTACCTGCGCCAGGGCGGTGACGGCTTCAACGTGGACCGCGGCACCTCCCGCAACACCTTCTTCATCGGCCCCGCCTTCCAGATCCGCACCCCCATCGACGACGAGCACACCGCCCACTGGTGGGTGGCCTGCTACCCCATGGTGGAGGGCGATAAGCCCCAAGCCGACCACGAGGTGCCCTACTACGAGGTTCCGGTGCCGCACATGGACGAGAACGACCAACCCATCTGGTCGGAGCTCAAGGCCAACGCGGCGCAGGACCCGGCGGCCTGGATCACCCAGGGCGCCATCGCCGACCGCACCCGGGAGAACCTGGGCCGCTCGGACAAGGGCATCATCATGTACCGCCAGATGCTGGAGGAGAACATCCGCATCGTGGAGGACGGCGGTGACCCCATGTGCGTAGTGCGCGACCCGGAGCAGAACAAGTACATCCCGTTCATGACCGAGCAGCACCAGTACGTTGACACCACCAAGCGCCAGGGGGCGGCCACGATGTACAGCCCCATCCTGGACGCCCGCGAGGCTGCAGGGCTCATCTAGCCCCCGCTCCATCGCTCATCGGAAGGGCCCTCCGGCACGCCGGGGGGCCCTTCTCGTTGCGGGGGCCTGCACATCGGCGCGTCTGCGGCTAGAATGGCCCCGCCCTCGGCCGGTACATCTTCAGCGGGAGGCCGTGCCCATGAGCACCCCGTCCACCACCGTTCGCCTCGGCATCGCTGGCCTGGGCGGTGCGGCGCGCCAGATGATCCCCGCAGCCGACAAGCACCCTGGCGTTGAGATAGTCGCCGCGGCGGACGTGAACGCCGAGGCCCTGGCACGCTTCGCCAAGGGGCGCGAGGTGCAGACCTTCTCCACCGTGGAGGATCTGTGCGCCAAGGGGGGGATCGACGCCATCTACGTCGCCACGCCCAACCAGTTCCACGTGGAGCACGCCCTCACCGCGGTCAAGCACCGCAAGCACCTGCTGCTCGAGAAGCCCATGGCCCTCACCCTGGCCGACTCGGACATCATCATCGAAGCGGCTGAGGGCGCGGGGCTCACCGTGGTGGTCTGCTCGCCCCACTCCTTCGCACCGCCCACGGCCACCGTGCTGCGGATGCTGGCGGACGGCGAGCTGGGCGAACTGAAGATGATCCAGACCTGGTACTACGGCGACTGGCTCTACCGCCCGCGCACGCCCGAGGAGATGAACCCCGACCCGGCCTTCGGCGGCGGGGTGGTCTTCCGTCAGGGCCCGCACATGTTCGACATGCTGCGCACCGTGGCAGGGGGCGTGGGCACCACGGTGAACGCCATGACCGGCGCGTGGGACCCGGAGCGGCCCGTACCCGGCGCCTACACCGCCTTCATGCGCTTCGACAACGGGGTTGCGGCGACGGGCGTCTACTCCGGCTACGACCGCTTCCACACCGGGGAGTACACCTACGGCCATTCCGAGGCGCGCGAGGACGCGCGCTACGCGCGGGCCCGGCGGGCGCTGGCAGAGGCCCAGGCAAAGGGGAACGAGCTGGAAATGAAGCGCGCGGGCGGGGTGGGCGGGTCGTCGCCCGTGGCGACGTTCCGGGCCGAGGCCCCGGCCTCGTTCTCCTGGATATCGGACCTGATCTTCGTGGTCACGGGCGATAGGGCGGAGGTGCGCATCACCCCCGACGGCCTGGTGTACTACGGACAAGACCACATCAAGGTCATCCCCCTGGACACCGAGCGCACCGGGCGCGACGGGCTGGTGGAGCAGTTCTACGACGGCATCGTGAAGGGTGTACGCCCCACCCACGACGGCCGCTGGGCCAAGGCCACCCTGGAGGTGTGCCTGGCCGTCACCGAGTCGGGTCAGACAGGCCGGGAGGTGGCCCTGCGCCACCAGCGTCCCCTGCACGGCTAGGCGCGGCGCACCACAGACCACACGATGGGAGTTGTCATGCACGACGAAGACGGGGTTCCGCACGGACACGAGTTCGACCTGATGGACGCCGAGACCGTTGACGACATCGAGGGCATCGAGAAGTTCACCCTCCACTCGGTGGGCGTGGACATCGGCTCCTCCACCACCCACACCATCTTCTCGCGGCTGGTGCTGCGCCGCGAGGGGGCTGGCCTCTCGGCCAAGTTCGTGGTGACCAACCGGGACGTGCTCTACCGCTCGCCCATCATGCTCACGCCGTATGCCTCCGGCACCACCATCGACATGGACAAGGTGACGGCGTTCATCAACGAGTCCTTCAAGGAGGCGGGCTTCACCCCCGCCGACATCGACACCGGCGCCGTGGTCATCACGGGCGAGGCGCTGAAGAAGGAGAATGCCCAGCCCATCCTGGAGCACTTCTCCGAGGCGACGGGCAAGTTCATCTGCGCCAGCGCGGGGCCCATGCACGAGGCACTGCTGGCGGCGTACGGGTCCGGTGCGGTGGCCATCTCCAAGAACCACGGCGTGACGGTGTTGGACGTGGACATCGGCGGCGGCACCACCAAACTCTCGCTGGTGGAGAACGGGCGCATCACCCAGATGGTGGCCGTGGAGGTGGGCGCACGGCTCATCGCCTACGAGCCGGACATGACCATCACCCGCGTGGAGCAACCGGCGCGCACCATGATGAAGGAGCTGGGCCACTCGGTGGCCGTGGGTGCCAAGCTGGACCCGGCCCATCGCGAGGAGTTCGCGGCCAAGATGACCGATGTGCTGCTCGAGGTCATCACTGGCGGCAAGCTCTCCCCACTCACCGAATCGCTGCTGCTCACCGACCCCTTCGACGGGGTGACGGCCCACGACATCGACCACATCGTCTTCTCCGGCGGTGTGTCTGAGTACATCTACGGCAACGAGACGGCGGCCTTCGGCGACATCGGCCCGTACCTGGGCAAGGCGATGCGCCAGCGCACTGACGCCACGTTCAAGCCCGGCGTACTCACGCGTGCCGTGGAGGGCATCCGGGCCACCGTCATCGGCGCGGGCGAGTACACCCTCCAGGCCTCCGGCTCCACCTCCTACATCGCCACCCACGACGTGCTCCCCGTGCGCGGGGTGCAGGTGGCCCACACCGTGCTCACCAAGGAGCACTCCGAGGAGGAGCTGCGCTCGGCGCTCAAGCTGGCCCTCTCCAAGTACGACCTGACCCACCTGAACCGGGGGCTCACCCTGGCCCTGTCCATCGAGGGCCAGCCCGACTACTGGTACATCCGGCGCATCGCTGAGGCCATCGCCTCGGTGGTGGACCCGTCGGAGCCCGCGGGCTCGCCCCTCTACCTCGCGCTGGACGTGGACGTCGCCAAGTCCCTGGGCGGCATCCTGCGCGAGGAGGTGAAGCTGGACCGGGCGCTCATCTGCATCGATGGCATCGACGTGGGAGACCTGGACTACATCGACATCGGCAAGCCCATGGGCGCCTCCGAGGTCATCCCCGTGACGGTCAAGTCGCTCATCTTCTCCGTCCGTTCCAAGTCAGGCTGAGCCGTTCCTCACCGGCACCAAGAGGGGCCGCCCGATGGGCGGCCCCTCTGCTTTGGCCTGGGAACCGGAGCGCTACTTGCCCAGGTGCTTGTCGAAGAACGGGAGCACCTTGCTCCAGGAATCGAGGCACGCGGGTTCGTTCCACGAGGCGCGCCCGTCGCACATGAAGCCGTGGCCTGCCTCGTCGTACCAAGTGGCGTCAATCTGCTTGCCGTGGGCCTTGAGCGCGTCGGTGATCTCATGGGACTGCTCAGGGCTCGGGTTCTGGTCCTTGCCACCCCAGAAGGCGATGAGCGGGGCCTTCACGTCGGCCACGGTCTGGTCCAGCAGCCGGGGCGTGCCCTCGGGCGAGCCGCCGCGCGGGAGGATGCCGCCACCGTAGTAGATGGCCGCAGCCTTGATGCCGTCCACCTTCGCCGCCGCGAAGTAGGAGACCATGCCGCCGAAGCAGAAGCCGACGACGCCGATGCGGTCGGCGTTGACCGCGGGGTTGGAACGCAGGAACGCCACCGTGGCGTTCACATCGTCCAGGATGTCGTCGTTGGACATCGTCCCGCGCAGGCCGACAGCGCGCTCCATCTCGGTGTAGGGCACGTCCAGGTGACGGCCCTGGCGGTGGAACATGTCGGGGGCCACGGCGAAGTAGCCCTCCTCGGCGTAGCGCTGAGCGATGCCCTTGACGTTGTTGTTCACGCCGAAGATCTCTTGGATCACGATGACGGCGGGGCGCTTGGCGCTCCCCTCCGGCTGGTAGGTGAACAGCGACATGTCGCCGCCCGTGGACTTGACGTCACTGACGCCGGACTTGACTGCCATACGCTTCTCCTCCTCCGGACGCTGTGCGTGCTAGTTCTTGGGGGCCTTGATGACCAGGACGGGCTTGCCCGAGTTGCGGATCAGCTCGTCGGCAACGGAACCGAACAGGGTGCGGGAGATTCCGGAGCGGCCGTGGGAGGCGATGGCCACCATGTCCACCCCCTCCGCCTCGATGGCCGCCAGCTCCTGCTCGGAGGGAGAGCCCTCGCGCACCTCGGTGTCCACCGAGAAGCCCACCCCACGCATACTCTTGGCCTGGGCGTCCAGGTAGGCCCGCGCGTCAGCCAGCTCTGCGGCCACCGACTCGTCGATGATCTTCTGGAGTTCGGCGGTGAAGCCAGCCGCGTCAGGGGCCGCAGGGGCCACGGAACGAGCGATGGCGCCCACGTCCACCACGCGAACCCGGGTGAGCTTGGCCTCCATGCCCTGGGCCATGGACTTGACGTAGGGCAGGACGATCCCAGCTGTCTCGGAACCGTCCAGGGGGACGAGGATGTGCTGGATCATGCGTCCTCCTTCATCCTAGCGCGTGCGTGCTCGCGCACCCAGCGCGGCGGGGCCCATGATACCCAACACGCGCGAGAACACCAGACCCCCGATTTGCCCCGCATGCCTTTGGCATGCTCGTAAGAGGGGGCTCCCCTGTTCCCCGCTCACTTCGTTCGCTCGACGGAAGGTGGACTCCCCCTTCGGCGCTGCGCGCCTACCCCCGTCTCCGCCCGCCAGGCGGCGGGCTCGTTCGGGGCCTGGCTCCCTCCTAAACTTCTAAGACCACGCCGACGGGGCAGTGGTCGGAGCCCATGACCTGGGGGAGGATGAACGCCTCCTGCACGGCCGGCCGGAACGCCTGGTCCACGAAGAAGTAGTCGATGCGCCAGCCCACGTTGCGCTCGCGGGCGCGCGACTGCATGTCCCAGTAGGAGTACTGGCCCGACTCCTGGTTGAACAGGCGCAGCGTGTCCAGGTAGCCGTTGGCGAGGAACGCGTCCACCCACTCTCGCTCCTGCGGCAGGAAGCCGGAGACCTTGGCGTTCTCCTTAGGCCGCGCCAGGTCTATCTCCCGGTGCGCCGTGTTCACGTCCCCGCAGATGAGCAGCCGGTTGCCCGCATCGCGCATGGCGTTGGCGTGGGCCAGGAACGCATCGTAGAAGCGCATCTTGAAGTCGAGCCGCTCGGCGGACATGCGCCCGTTGGGGTAGTAGATGTTGTAGAGGACGAAGCCGGGGTAGCGCAGGATCAGCACCCGCCCCTCGGCGTCGAACTCCTCGATGCCCAGCCCCGCCGTCACCTCCAGCGGCTCGGCCTTGGAGTAGACGGCCACCCCGGAGTAACCCTTGCGCTGGGCGGGGTTGAAGTAGGCGTGGTAGCCGGGGACCGCGGTCACCTCGGCGGGCAGCTGGTCCACCTGCGCCTTGATCTCCTGGATGCCCAGGATGTCCGGGGCCTCTGCCTCCAGCAGCGGCAGGAAGTTGCCGTTGCGGTGGGCGGCTCGCAGGCCGTTGACGTTCCAGGAGAGTGCCTTCACCCTCACTTCCCCGCCTTGCCCTGCGCCGCCACCGCCGCCATGGCCGCCTCCACCGCCGCCGCATCGCCCAGGTAGCGGTGGCCCGTGGGCCGCAGGGCATCGTCCAACTCATACACCAGCGGCACGCCCGTGGGGATGTTCAGGTCGATGATGTCCGCATCGCTCACGTTGTCCAGGTGCTTCACCAGTGCGCGCAGGCTGTTGCCGTGGGCCACGATGAGCACCCGCTTGCCCGCCTTGATCTGCGGGGCCAGCGTGCCGTTCCAGTAGGGCAGGAAGCGAGCCACGGTGTCCTTGAGCGATTCGGTCAGCGGCAGTTCGCTGGGCTTGAGCCCCGCGTAGCGGCGGTCGCGGGAGGGGTGGCGCTCGTCGTCGGCCGTCAGGGCGGGCGGGGGCACATCGTAGGAGCGGCGCCAGATCTTCACCTGATCCTCGCCGTGCTGTGCGGCCGTCTCCGCCTTGTTCAGGCCCTGAAGCGCACCGTAGTGGCGCTCGTTCAGCCGCCAGGAGCGCTCCACCGGCAGCCACATCAGGTCCAACTCGTCCAGCACGTGCCAGAGGGTGCGTATCGCCCGCTTGAGCACCGAGGTGTAGGCCAGGTCGAAGGTGAAGCCCTCCTCCCGCAGCAAAGCGCCCGCCCGGCTGGCCTCCTTGCGCCCGTTGGGGGTCAGGTCCACGTCCGTCCACCCGCTGAACCGGTTGGACAGGTTCCACTCGCTCTCACCGTGGCGCACCAGCACCAGCTGCGGCATATCCACCCCCTCGTTGGCCCGCCCCCTCGCAGGTGGGGCGGGGTTGCGCGCCCATTCTGGCACAGCCTCCGCCCCTTGTTAACCGCCGTGCCCCGCCCGCACACTGGCCCCATGCGTCAGGCGGTGAAGCGGGCATGGACATGGGTGCGGGAACGGGCCATCGCCCTCAAGGCCGCGCTGCGCGCCTTCGCCCGGCGCATCAAGCGCGAGCTGGCCGTCTGGCGCCGGGTGCTGGCCGACCGGCGCACCCCGTGGTACGCCAGGGCCCTGTTGGGCTTCGGCATCGCCTATGCCGCCATGCCCTTCGACCTGGTGCCCGACTTCATCCCCTTCGTCGGCTGGCTGGACGACGTGGTGCTGGTGGGCGTGCCCATCGCCCTGGGCGTGCGGCTGGTGCCCCGCCACGTGCTGGCTGAGGCGCGGGCGGCGGTGGCGTTGGACTACCCACCACCCACCCACAGGGGCTTCTCCGGGGCCCTTCCACCGCCCGCCCCCGAAGGTTCCTCCGAAGCCCCACCGGTTGGCGCGTCGGCAGAGAGGGAACAGACGGCAGGCGAGTGAGCCCCCCTATACTGGGGGCATGAGCGCCCAGCCCCTGGCCCTATACGTCCACATCCCCTTCTGCGACACCAAGTGCCCCTACTGCGACTTCAACACCTACGCGGGCATCGCGCACCTGATGCCGTCGTACGTGGCGGCGTTGGAACGTGAGATAGCCGGGTGGGGGCACTGGCTGGGCCGGCCCGCGCTGGGCAGCGTGTTCTTCGGCGGCGGCACGCCGTCCTTCCTGCCCACCCGTGACCTGGCCCGCCTGATGCGGGCGATAGGTGAGGCGTTCGTGCTGGGTGAGGACGCCGAGGTGACGGTGGAGGCCAACCCTGGCGACTGCGCCCGCGAGCGCCTCCAGGCCATGCGCCGCGCGGGGTTCAACCGCATCAGCATCGGCGTGCAGTCGTTCGACGACGCGGAACTCACCGCCCTGGGCCGTAGACACGACGCAGCCGAGGCACGCGCTGCGGTGGTGACGGCGGGGCTGGCGGGGTTCGAGCGCATCTCCCTGGACCTGATGTTCGGCCTGCCACGCCAGTACTTCTCCACCTGGGCCCACACCGTGGACGAGGCGCTGGCCCTGAAGACGGAGCACCTCTCGGCCTACGCCCTCACCCTGGAGGGCGGCACGCCCATGGAGGCAGACACGCGTGCCGGGCGGCTGCCGGAGGCCGACCCGGACCTGGCCGCCGAGATGTACCGGCACCTCCAACGCGAGGCGGCGCGCGCGGGCCTGGCGCAGTACGAGGTGTCCAACTGGGCGCATCCGGGCCGCGAGTCACGCCACAACCTCGCCTACTGGCGGGTGGAGCCGTACCTGGGCGTGGGCCCCGGCGCGCACTCCCACCTGTACGACGCGCCGAGTTTGGGGCCTTCGGGAACACTGAGCGCCCTGGGGCCGTGGGGCGTGCGCTTCGCCAACGCCAAGCCCCCGCGCGCCTACATGGAGCGGGTGAACGCGTGGGAGCCGGCGGGCCCGCTGAGCGCGCAGGCCTTCGGCGCGGCAGGTGCGGTGGAGAGCGCCGAGGCGGTGGACGCGGCCACGGCGGCGGGCGAGTTCATGATGATGGGGCTGCGCCTGAACGAGGGCGTCTCTCAGGCCGCGTTCGAGGGCCGCTTCGGCGCGTCCATCGAGGCGCGCTTCCCACGGGCTAGCGCCGAGTGCCTGGAGCTGGGCCTGCTGGAGTGGGCGGACGGGCGCTTGCGCCTCACGGAGGATGGCCGCCTGCTGGGCAACGAGGCGTTCTCCCGCTTCGTCACCGAGGGGCGCTGACTAGACGTTGAACAGGAAGTTCACCACGTCTCCGTCGGCCATGATGTAGGTCTTGCCCTCGGTGCGGAAGGTGCCGCGCTTGCGCGCCTCGGCGATGGAGCCCGCAGCCACCAGGTCGTCGAACCCCACGATCTCCGCACGGATGAACCCGCGCTGGATGTCCGAATGGATGCGTCCCGCGGCCTCCACGGCGGACATGCCCCGCCGGATGGTCCAGGCGCGCGTCTCATCCTCGCCCGTGGTGAGGAACGAGATGAGCCCCAGCAGGCCGTAGGAGAGGCGGATCATCCGGTCCAGGCCCGGCTCGCCCGCGCCCAGGGACTCCCGGAACTCGGCCTCCTCCTCCGGGCTCATCTGCGCCAGCTCCATCTCCAGCTTGCCGCACAGCGCCGCCGCGGCCACGCCCGGCTTGTTGAAGCGCTCGGCCAGTTCCGCCTCGATCTGGGCGGTGCGTTCCACGTCGTCCTCGTTGATGTTGAAGACGATCATCAGCGGCTTGCCCGAGAGCAGTTGGAAGTTCTCCAGGATGGGCCGCGCCTCGGCGGGCAGCGACTGCTCGCGCACCGGCACCTCGGCCTCCAGCTGCTCCTTGATCTGCGTGACGATGGCCTGCTCCTTGTGGATGGCGTCACGCTCGCTGGTCTTGGCCGAGCGCAGCTGCGCCGTCAGCCGCTGCGCGCGCCGCTCCAGGATGGCCATGTCCGAGAACATCAGCTCCAGTTCTAGGTTCGCCGCGTCCCGGTACGGGTCGATGGTCTCCTCCACGTGGGGCACGGAGGGGTTCTCGAAGGCCCGGCAGACCATCAGCAGCGCCTCGCACCGCTGGAGCATGTTTAGGTATTCGCCGCCGATGCCCTTGGTCTTGCCCGTGCCGTCCGCGGCGGGGATGTCGATGTACTCCACCTCCGCAGGGATGATGCGCTTGGGGTGGGATATCTCGGCCAGCGCCCCGAGGCGCTTGTCCGGCACCTTGGCCACGCCCAAGTTGGGCTGGGCCCCGGCGGTGCGGAAGCCGGCCGTGGCGGCGTGCCCGCGCGTCACGGCGTTGAAGATGGACGTCTTGCCGGTCAGGGGCAGGCCGATGATGCCGATGGCCACGGGGGAACCTCACGGACGGGGGTGTTCCCCGGCGTGCGGGGCACCGGCCATTCTAGCAGGGGAAGGGTGCGGGGCGGTCTCGGATGGCCCAGCGAGGGGCACCGTCCTTGCTCAGACCCACGGAGAGCAGGCGGGCACAGGGGCCGCAGGCCCCCTATCGAGCGGGCCGAAGGCACGCGGGGACGGGGGTTCGGTGCCCGGAGGGCGCCCAGGGGGTGTCCCCCTTGGACGAGCTCGCGCGGCGAGCGGGGGGCGCGCTAGCGCGCCAGCAGCACCACGAGGGCGAAGACGATGAACGCGGCGGCGATGGCCACGCCCAGCGGCGGGCGCGCGAGCCAGGCCACGGCGGCCTCCGGGGTGCGTGCGCGTGCGTAGGCGGTGAGGCGCAGCACCGGCGTCCAGGTGGCGGTGGGGCGCAGGAAGGCATCGCTCACGCGGGAGGCCACGGCGCGGGTGAGGCGCGCGGTGGCGGTGAAGGGCGCCTCCAGGGGCGTTTGCACCAGCACGCGCACCAACGGCCCGGCCACCCGGTAGAACCAGTCGGTGTCCACCAGGATGCGGGTGGAGGGCTTGAGCAGGTGCTTGAGCGCCCAGAAGCCCAGGCCCGTGAAGGCCAGCAGTTCTAGGGTGTGCACCACGTTGGCTGCGGTGTAGCGCTCCGGGTGCACCTCAAAGTGCAGCTGGTGGAATAGCCAACTGGGCACCACGCCGATGAGCACGCACAGCCCGGCGGCGATGCCCATGGCGGCGTACATGCCCATGGGGATGCGGCGCAGGACCGGCACGGCGTCGGGGGCGTCCGGGTCCTGCGGGCGGGAGCCGAAGAAGGTGAAGTAAGGCAGCTTGAGCCCGGTGTGCAGGAACGTCCCGACCGAGGCGACGTACAGGGCGAAGGCCATGAACTCGATCTCGCCCTTGACCACGTGGGTCACCAGCGGCTTGGAGACGAACCCGGCGAAGAGGGGGAAGGCGGAGATGGACAGCGCCCCCACCATGTACAGCGCCAGCACCCAGCGCATGCGCCGGGCCAGCCCGCCCAGCTCGCTCATGTGCGAGCGACCTGTGGCGTACAGCACCGCGCCCGCGCCCATGACCAGCAGGCCCTTGTAGAGCACGTGGGTGAAGGCATGGCTGGCCACCGCCTCCAGCGCGTGCTCGCCGCCCACGCCCAGCCCGGCCACCATGAAGCCCACCTGGCTCACGATGTGGTAGGCCAGCAGGCGCCGGATGTCCGACTCCATCACGGCGAAGATCATGCCGTAGAGCGCCATGGCAACGCCCAGGAACAGCAGCACCTCCCACCCCACGAACCCGCGCGCCAGGACGTACACGGCGGACTTGGTGGTGAACCCGCTCATGAACACCATGCCGGTGACGGAGGCGTTGGGGTAGGCGTCGGGCAGCCAGGCATGCAGGGGCGGTATCGCCGCGTTGACGGCCACTCCCACCAGCATCAGCCAGGAGGCGGCAGACCCGTCGAAGGGCTCCAGGGCGATGGAGCCGGTGGAGGCGATGTGCCACAGGACGCCCGCCAGCAGCACCGAGCCGCCAACGATGTGGACGAACAGGTAGCGCATGCCCGCCCGGCGTGAATCGCGCATGCCGCCCGCGAATACCAGGTAGGCCGACCCGACGGCCATGATCTCCCAGGCGACCATCAGGCTGATGACGTCACCCGCGAACACAACGCCCATGGCGCTGGCCCCGTAGACCAGCACGGCCACCTGCTGGCCCCTATCGCGCACGTGCAGCGAGTAGAGCCCGCCCAGCACCCCCAGGATGGCGAACACGTCGCCCCACGGTTGGTTGATCTCGTCCACGTGCAGCGGGGTGAGGGAGAGGGTGAGCCAGTGCAGTTCCACCTCGGTGTGCAGGGGCAGCCACCACTCCAGCTGGGCCACGATGAACAGTGGCGCGGCCACCACCAGCCACGGGCGCACTTTGGAGGGCGCGACGGCGGTCAGCGCTGCCGCCAGCAGTAGGGTGAGGGCGGGGGGGAAGAGGATGGTCATCGCCCGTCCTCCTCCGGCGCGCCGTAGAAGTCAGGCCTGCGCAGCAGGAAGCGTCCGCCCAGCAACTTGGCGCCCAGGATGATGACCACGTTGGCGAGGGTGGCGAACACGGGCCAGTACTCCACCCAGGTGCCACCGGGGATGTCCGCCTCCTCGTGGCCGGAGAGGGTCAGGATCTCGTCGGCCAGGCCGGAGATGGCGAAGGCCACGACGAAGATGATGATGAACCAGCGGCTCCAGCTCACGCGCCACCTCCCAGCACCGGGCTCACGCCGAACACCGCCTCGGCCACGTGCTCGGCCAGGGCCAGGAAACCGAAGGGCGTGTCGGGCGCCAGGCCCCAGACCAGCGTCAGGACGCCCGTCACGGCCAGAGGGGCCACCATGAGCCACGCCCGCCTCTCCGGCGCGGGGGCGTGGGGCTCGTGCTCAGCGTGCCCGTCGTGCTCATCATGAGCGGGCCGGGGCTGACGGAAGAACGCCCGGATGATGATGGGGAACAGGTAGCCTGCCGAGAGGACGCCGCTGACCATGTAGACCAGCATGAACACCTGACGCCCCATGTCGGCCGCGCCCCAGCCGAGGTACAGCTTGGAGACGAATAGCATGAAGGGCGGGATGCCCGCCATGGAGAGGGAGGCCAGGGTGAAGGCGGTCATGGTCACGGGCATCTGGCGGCCGATACCGTCCAGGTCCGAGACGTTCTCCTTGTGGGTGTGGGCGTGGATGGCCCCGGCCACGAAGAAGAGGGTGATCTTGGTGACCCCGTGCCCCGCCAGGTGCAGCAGCGCACCCATGAGGGCGATGGGCCCGGCCAGCGCGACGCCCAGGACGATGTAGGAGAGGTGCGAGACGGTGGAGTAGGCCAGGCGGCGCTTGAGGTTGTCGTGCCGCAGTGCGAGGGCCGAACCCACTAGCAGCGTTACGGCTGCGAAGATGGCCAGCACGGTGGACGCGCCCATGCCCACCAGCAGCGCGGGGCCGAAGACGAAGGCCGTCACCCGCACCATGCCGAACACGCCCGCCTTCACCACGGCGACGGCGTGCAGCAGCGCAGAGACGGGCGTTGGGGCGACCATGGCCGAGGGCAGCCAGGAGTGCAGCGGCATCACCGCCGCCTTCACCCCCACGCCCGCGGCCAGCAGGCCGAACAGCAGCCAGCGCGTCCCCCTGCCCAGCCCCGCGTCCGCCAGGAAACCGCCGGGGGTGAATGTCGCGTCCACGCCCAGGGCGGCCAGCCACGCCGTTGCGGCGATGAGCGCCAGTCCTCCGGAGAGGGTGTAGGCCAGGTACTTGCGACCGGCGGCCAGCGCCTCGTCGGTCTGACGGTGGGTCACCAGGGGGTAGGTGAAGAGCGAGAGCAGCTCGTAGCACAGCACGAAGGTGAGCAGGTTCCCCGCCAGCGCCACGCCCAGCGCCGCACCCACCGAGAGGGCGTAGGCGGCGAAGAAACGGGTCTGGCGCTCCTCCCCCTCAGCCCGCATGTATCCCGCCGCGTACGGAGCGGCTAGCACCCACAGTGCCGAGGCCAGCAAGGCGAACACCAGCCCCGCGGCGTCGGCCCGGAAGGCCACGGCGATGCCCGGCGCGAACTCCCACAGGCGCGTTTCGCGGGGCGCTCCGTCCAGCGCGGGGCCCGCCAGCGCGAGGCCCACGCCCACGGCGCCCAGCGCGGCGGCGATGGGCCACGCATCGCGCAGGTTGCGGGACCGCTCACCCGTCAGCGCCACCAGCACGGCACATGCCACGGGGATGCCCACCAGCACCAGGGGCAGCGAAGATGCCACGGCGCCGCTCACAGCCCCGGCTCCAGCACGTGGGTGAGGATCGCCGCGTTGGCCAGGCCCAGCACCACGGTGCCGATGCCCATGAGCAGCACGGGCACCCACAACTGGCGCGGCGCGCGCCGGGCGGTGTTGCCGGGCCCGTCCTCCGGCAGCGGCCGCAGGTAGGCCTGCTCCAGGATGCGGAACACGTAGGTGGCGGAGAGGAGCGAGCTGGCCAACACCACGGCCACCACGGCCCACGCGCCCTGCTCCAGCCCCGCCTGCACCAGATACCACTTGGAGAAGAACCCGGCGGCGGGCGGAATCCCCACCATGGCCAGCGCGGCCAGGCTGAAGCCCGTCATAGTGAAGGGCATGCGCCGGCCCAGCCCTGCGAAGTCGGCGATGCGTGAGGAGCCGGTGACGTAGCGCACCGAGGCTGCGGCCAGGAAGAGGGTGGACTTCATGGCGGCGTGATTCGCCACGTGGAGCAGCGCCGCGGCCATGGCCAGGGGCGTGCCCAGGCCGATGCCCACGGCGATCATCCCCAGCTGACCGATGGACGAGTAGGCCAGCATGCGGCGCACGTCGCGTTGGCCGATGGCCGTTGCCCCGCCGTAGGCCATGCCCACCAGCCCCGCCACCACCAGCACGTCGGCGATGGGAAGCACGTTGGTCAGGTACCCGTCGGGGAAGACGGAGAGGAACATGCGCACCATGACGTAGGCCATGACCTTGGTCATGATGGGGGCCATGAGGGAGTTCACCGACGACGGCGCGTTGGTGTAGGCGTCGGGCAGCCAGGAGTGCAGGGGAACCAGCGCCATCTTCAGACCCATGCCGGTGAAGATGAACACAGCCGCCGCCTGCATGGCGCGCGAGTCGCCGATCTGCGTCATGATCTGGTGGGCGTCGGCCATGTTCAGCGTGCCGGTGGCGAAGTAGATGAACCCCACCCCCAGCAGGTAGAAGGTGCCGCCGATGGTACCCAGGATCAGGTAGCGGAACGCGGCCACCATGGCCCGCTCGCCCCCCTGGAACACCAGGGCGTAGGCGGATAGGGAGGATATCTCCAGGAAGACGAAGACGTTGAACAGGTCTGCTGTCACCACGATACCCGTGAGGCCCGTGAGCAGCAGCAGACAGAGCGCGTAGAAGGGCCCCTCACGGGTGGCCGCGTCGGAGGTGACCCAGCGGCGCGTGGCCACCAGCCCCACCAGCCCCACACCCGTCACCACCACGGACACGTAGGCCGCCACGTGGTCCACCACGTATTCGATGCCCACGGGGGGCGCCCACCCACCCAGCTGGTAGACCAGCGCCTCACCGGTGCGCACCACGTGGGCCAGCGCGCCGATGGACGCGGCCAACGCCGTGCCGACAGCCGCAAGCACCACCACATAGGCGGTGCGGCGCCAGAACCACCACACCACAGGCACCGCGAGCGATGCCACCAGCAGCGGCGCCGGGATCAGGATGGGCAATTGGGCGGTTAGGTTCAACGCACCTGCTCCAGCAGCGCGCGCTCATCCATCGTGCCGTAGCGGCGGTGGATGCGCACCATGAACGCCAGCGCCACGCCGGTGATCGCCGCGCTCACCACGATGGCGGTGAGCATCAGCACGTGGGGCAGCGGGTTCAGGTAGTCCTCCGGGTGTACCGGCCCGCCCTCGCCGTGCCCGCCCAGCAGGATCGGCACCGTGCCGCCATCCCGCAGCGCCCCCGCCACGTAGAACAGGATCACCGCGGACTGGAGGATGTTCAGCCCGATGAGCTTCTTCACCAGGTGGCGCTTGGAGAGCATGCCGTACAGCCCCGCCGCCATCAGCAGGCCGGTGAACCAGTAGGGGAAGCGTGCGGCCAGTTCATCCAGCATCTTGGAACCGCTCCGTCAGGTAGTCGTAGATCAGCACCAGCGTGGCGAACACCCCGGAGAACACGCCCAGCTCGATGATGAAGATGCCCATCGCCCGGCCGGAGTGCTCCTCGGCGGCGATGGCGTTGAACCAGTCCAGAGGGAGGGCATCATAGTCCAGGAACGCGCTGCCGAAGGCCAGCGGCAACACCCCCGCCAGGGCGTAGATGCCCACGCCCAGGCTGGACAGCCAGATCAGCAGGCGGGTGGGGAAGCGCCGGATGCCGTGCTCGCGGCCCAGGGTGAGGCGCGCCAGCACCACGGCCGAGGCGGCGATGGCCCCCGCCTGGAAGCCGCCGCCAGGGCTCGATTCACCGTGCACGAACACGTACGCCGCGAACACCAGAATCAGCGGCACCATGAACACGCGCACGATGAAGTGCAGGATGAGTGAGCTATGGCGTTCCGTCATGCCGCTTCCCTCGCATCAGTGCCATGAGCACCGCCATTCCGGCGGTGAAGATCACCACGGTCTCACCCAGGGTGTCGTAGCCACGGAAATCGCCCAGCACCGCCGAGACGATGTTGGGGATGTGTGTCTCCTCCTCGGTGAGCACCACCAACTCCGGCGAGAGGTGCTCCGAGGCAGGCGCGTGCGGGTCGCCCCGGTCAGGCAGGTCCGCCGTCACATAGCCCCACAGCAGCACGAACCCCGCCAGCAGCACCAGCACCGGGATGCGGTTGGCCGCACCGCGCGGTGCCCAGCGGCTCGTCAGTGATACGCCGCCGATGAACAGCACGCCGGTGATGGCCGCGCCCAGCGAGACCTCGGTGAACGACACGTCCACGGCACCCATGAGCGCCAGCAGCGCGGCGGTGAGGAACGAGTAGACCGTCAGCACTGCCACCGCGCCGATCAGGTCGCGCTGCTCCAGGGCCACCACCGCAAGGATGGTCAGCAGACCGAATAGCCCCAGCTCCAGTCCCCAGACCATCAGTCCGCCTCCCCGCCGCGGGATTCGGTCGCGGGTTTCGTCTCACGGGTCCAGGGCATCAGCCCCGAGCGCAGCGCCGCGCGGGTGAGCACGTGGGCCCCCACGGGGTTGGCGATGAACACGAACACGGCGATGAGCGCCAACTTCAGGCTCACCAGCGATGCGCCCTCGTGGGCGATGAGCCCCAGGAGCAGCAGGGTGATGCCCAGCGTCTCGTTCTTGGAGACGGCGTGCACGCGGGTGAAGAAGTCGGGTAGGCGCAGCAGTCCCAGCGCCGAGAAGGCGGTGAAGAAGAGGCCCACCACGATGAGGACGGTGCCGAAGATGCTCACGCCTCGTCCTCCTCACCGGAGGACGGGTTGCGCTCCAGGTACTTGCCCACGGCCACGGTGCCCACGAAGTTCAGCAGCGCGTAGCCCAGCGCCAGGTCCACGAACATGTCGGGGCGCTCGAACAGGAAGCCGGTGACCGCCAGCAGGGCTATGGCGCTGGTGCCCATGGCGCCCGCGGCCAGGAGCCGGTCAAACACCGTCTTGGCGATGGCGACCCGGTACACCATGACCAGGGAGAGGGCCACGATCACCAGCACCAGCCAGCCGTAGAGCACGCTGGTCATAGCACCGCCTGCTCCGGGGTGGTCACGGGCATCAACTCCACCGGCGCGGCCCAGGGCTCACCGAAGACGGCGGCCACCTTGCGCTGGATGTCCCCGCTGGCGATGCCCTCGCGAGAGATGCGGGAGATGCAGTGGATCATGAGCTTCCCGTTGGCCGCGTCCACGGTGACGGTGCCGGGGGTGAGGGTGATGGACTGGGCAAGCAGCACCTGGGCGGGCTCCGAGGTGAGGCTCGTCTCGAAGAGCACCAGCGAGGGCTCGATGGGCATGCGCGGATCCACCACCAGCTTCACCACGTGCAGGTTGGAGGTGATGATCTGCCAGAGGAGCCACGGCACGTAGACGGCGAAGCGCACCAGAGAGCGTGTGCGCCAGGCGGCGGTGCGGGGCAGAGCCGAGAAGGCGCCCTCGTGACTGCCGTGGAAGACCCAGGCGGTGAAGGCCACCGCGCCCACGGCGGAGACGACCCCCAGTGCGAGTAATTCAGGCTGGAGGTGACCGGACAGGAGCACCCAGAGGCCAAAGAGGGCCAGCGCCTGTATCGAGCGGCGCAGCCACGGGGGTCCAGTGCCGGCGCGGGCACCCTTGTTCGCGTCTTGGTTCATGACACGTGTTCTAGGGGGCGCCGTCCGGCCAGGCGCCGAAATCCCCGGCAGGGTACGGAGTGGGCGCGGGGGTGTCAAGAACAGCGCCACCCACCGGGTGGCGCTAGAATGGGCGCATGGCACTAGATTTCAAGGCGGGTGACCCCGCCGCCCCCCGTGGTCACGCGCTCGTCTATTTCCATATCTCCGGCACCGCACAGGTGCTGGCCTCCTACCTGGTGGTGCTGCCCATCGCCATGGACATGGGCAAGTACCTGCCGCCCTTGCTCGCTTCCCAGCTGGGGGGGATGGCCGGGGGCATGCTGGGTGAGGGAGTGAACGCCTTCGCCGCCCCGCCCGTGCCGGAGCCGGTGCCCGGTGGGGTCGCGGCGCTGGAGCGCCTGGCCGCCCTGCGGGGGGATGACCTGCTGGATGGGGGCACGCTGCCGGCGAACGACCTGAACGCCGCCATGGCGGGGGCAAACGGGGCGGCGGAGGAGTACAGGGCCGCCTACGAGGCGCACCTGGGCGCCGTGGGTGAGCCGGGGCCCCAGGAACCGGCGCCTGAGCCGCTGGAATCGCCCGGCGAGGCGGGCGTGCAACGGGTGCTGTATGAGCTGATGCCGGAGCGCGAGCGCCTCGCCGAGCTGTCGAAGTTGGTGGGCACGCTGCGCTTCGCCACGGAACGGGCCGACGCGGCGCTGGCCCAGGAGACGGAGGACTCGCTGCGGGCCCTCGCCTCGGCGCTGGCGCCGCACCTCTGGCCGCTGCGGGTGCTGGAGGCGGCCAAGGACCCCTCGGAGCGCGGCGCGCGCCTGTGCCAGCTGTACATAGAGCGCTGCTACAAGCTGCTGGCCGAGGACTTCCGGGCGGTGGGCGAGTTGGAGAAGCGCATCGGGGCCGAGGGCTAGGCGTCCGCCTCGGCCTGCACGTCGCCATCTCCCTGCACGTCGAGGGAGGCCCAGTCGTCGCCCGCCTTCACCTCCACCGCCAGGGGCACCGCCAGCTTCAGCGCGGCGGGCATCTCCTCCCGGAGCATCCCTGAGAGTCTCCCGACCTCGGCGCGCGGTGCCTCGAACACCAGCTCGTCGTGCACCTGGAGCAGCATGCGCGCGGCGAAGCCGTCGGCCTCCAGCCGGCGCTGCACCCGGATCATAGCGGCATTGATGATGTCGGCGCTGGTGCCCTGCACCGGCATGTTCAGCGCCATGCGCTCGGCGCCCTGACGCACGGGGAACGCGCTCGCGTTCAGCTCCGGCAGGTAGCGCCGCCGTCCCAGCAGCGTCTCGACGTAGCCGCGCTCGCGTGCCTGTGCCACCGTCTCGTCGAGGAACTCCCGCACGCGGGGGTAGGTGGCGAAGTACTGCTCGATGAACGCCGCGCCCTCCTCCCGCGTGAGCTCGGTCTGCTGGGAGATGCCGAAGGCCGAAAGGCCGTAGGTGACGCCGAAGTTCATCACCTTGGCGAGGCGGCGCATGTCCCGCGTGACCTCGCCCAGGGGCACCTTGTAGATCAGCGATGCCGTGGAGGCGTGGATGTCCTCGCCCCGCTCGAAGGCCGCGCGCATCGCCCCATCGCCCGACAGGTGCGCCAGGGCGCGCAGGTCGATCTGCGAGTAGTCGGCGGAGACCAGCGTCCAGGCGGGGCGCTCGGCAGCCACGAACGCCTGGCGCACGCGCAGCCCCATCGGTGTGCGCACGGGGATGTTCTGCAGGTTCGGGTCGTTGGAGGCCAGGCGCCCGGTGGCCGAGCCCGCCTGGTTGTAGGAGGTGTGGACGCGCCCAGTGCGCGGGTTCACCTGGGTGGGCAGGGTGTCCACGTAGGTGGACTTGAGCTTGGACAGCTCGCGGTAGCGCAGGACGTGCCGGATGACCTCCAGCCCCTTCTGCTGGCTATCGTCGCCCTCCAAAAGACCCTCGTCCGCCTGCTTGAGCAGCCCCTCCAGGATGGAGGCGTCGGTGGAGTAGCCCGTCTGGGTGCGCTTGCCCGCGGGCAGCCCGAGCTCGCGGAAGAGCAACTCGCCCAGCTGCCCCGGCGAGTTGATGGCGAACTCGTGGCCCACCGCCTCGTAGGCCCCGCGCTCCTCGGACGCGACGCCCTGGGCGAGTTCGGCGGCCAACTCCGTCAGCACGCCGGTGTCCACGGCGATACCGTTCGCCTGCATGCGCACCAGCATCGGCACCAGGGGCAGCGATTGCTCGGTCAGGTAGCCCGTAAGCCCATCACGCTCCAGGTCCTGCGCCAGCGCCACGCGGAGCGCCAGCACCGCGTCCAGCGCCGTACCGGCCCACGCGGCGGCCTCGGCGATGGGCACCTCGGCCAGCGGGCGCTGCTTGCGCCCGGTGCCGGTGAGCGCCGTCACCTCCTCCAGTTCGCGGGCCAGGCGCGTGAAGGCCAGGGCCTTGAGCCCCAGCGACTTCTCGCCCGCCAGGTGCGCGGCCAGGTAGGTGTCGTAGGCGACGGCCACCCGGGTGGGCTCCAGGCCATGGGCGGTCAGCAGGGTGAGCGCGGGGTTGAGGTTGTGGCCCACCACCTGCCCCTTCCCGCTCTCCAGCACGGGGCGCAGCGCCGCCACCGCGTCAGCGGCGGGCAGGGTGCGCCCCTCGGCGTGAGCGATGGGGACGTAGGAGACCGTGCCCGGCCCTGTGGAGACGGCGATGCCCACGGGTTCGGCCTCCATGGGCCGGGGGCCGGAGGGCAGGACCTCCAGGGCGAAGGACTCCGCGCCTGCCAGTTCGCGGGCCAACGCGGCCAGCGCGTCCGGCGTGTCCACGATGCGCACGTCCACCGCGCCTGCGGGCTCCGGCGTTGGGGCATCGGCAGTGGCGGTGGGCGCGGGCTCCTCGCCGGGGGGGATGGGGATGCGCGGGACCAGAGAGGTGAACTCCAGCTCTCGGAACAGGGCCAGCACATCATCGCGCTGGAAGCCGCCGAAGCGCGCCGCCTCCAGATCCAGCGTGACCGGCGCGTGGGTGTCGATGGTCACCAGGTGCTTCGACTCGCGCGCCTGCGCGGCGTGCTGACGCACCAGCCCCTGGATGCGGGGCGGGGCCACCTCGTCCACCCGATCCAGCAGCGACTCCACGGAGCCGAACTGGGTGATGAGCTTGACGGCGGTCTTGGCGCCGATGCCCGGCACGCCGGGCACGTTGTCCGAGGTGTCGCCCGTCAGCGCCTTCACGTCGCGCTGCTGGTCGGGCTCCAGCCCCTCGTAGCGCTCGCGCACCGCCTCCACGTCGTACACCTTGTTGTTGCCGTAGCCGGTGGTGAGCAGCACGCGGGTGCGCGGGCCCACCAACTGGAGCGTGTCCGTATCGCCCGTGACGATGAGCGTGTCCACCCCGGCCTCCGACGCCTGCCGGGCGATGGTGCCGATGACGTCGTCGGCCTCGTAGCCGTCCTGGATGAGCACCGGGATGGTGAACGCCCTCATCACCTGCTTGGCGCGCTCCACGTTCTGCACCAGCCCCTCGGGGGCCTCGGGCCGGTGCGCCTTGTACGCCTCGAACGCCTCGTGCCGGAAGGTCGGCCCGCGTGGGTCGAAGGCGATGATGACGTGGGTGGGGCGCTGTTCGGCCAGCACCTTGAAGAAGGTGGCGGTGAAAGAATAGACCCCGCGCACGTCCTCGCCGGTGGTCTTGGTGGTCATGGGGCGTGCTTGGGCCAGGGCGAACCAGGCCCGGAACAGCATGGCGTGCCCGTCCATCAGCAGCAGCAGGGGAGGGCGCTCGTCCCTGGGGGGCCCGCCGCCCGCCGGTGCGGAGGCAGGGGCATCGAAACCGCCGGCGCCATCGAAGAGGGAGGGGGCGTTGAAGTCCGGGGTCTGCCTGCGTGCCACGGCGCGCCTACTGGCCCGCGTAGGGCTTGAAGAAGCTGTGCAGGTAGTTGCGCGCGTGAGCCCAGCGGTGAGCGCGCCGCAGCGCCTCATCGGTCAGGGTGCCCGTCGGGGTGCTCACCTTCACCGCCTTGTAGCCCTTGGCGGGCAGCATGGGGTCGGTGTCCGAGACCGCCACGGCGTACCCCTGGCCCAGCAGCCAGACCTTCAGATCCGGGTAGCCCTTGGGCTTGGAGTTCGGGGCGACGTACACGGTGAACTCGCGCGAACCGACGACCTCGTGGAAGTGCTCGTCAGCCACCTCCACGCCCTTGCCGCTGCCCACGCGCAACTGCGCGCGCGTCATGCCCCTGTCCTGCATCGTCATGGCGCTATCTTACTCTCCGCTCGCTGCGCTCGCTCGTTCCAGGGGGGCACCCTCTGGGCCATGGCCAGCGGGTCAGGCGTCCTCACGCCCCACGGCGCGGTCGATGCGCTCCATGAGCGCCGGGTCCATGTACCCCTCCTCCATCGCCGCCACGCACTCGCGCAGTTCGGTGCGGTTCTTCACTCCCAGCACCACCGTGGAGATGCCCGGCAGGGAGAGGGCGTACTGGTGCGCCAGGAAGGCGGGGGAGTGGCCCACCTCGGCGGCGATTGCGCGGAAGGGCGCGGCGCGCTCGTAGTCCGCCCAGTCGGGCCGCTCGTGGGGCATGTCGCGGTCGAACGCATCGGTGAGCGCGCCCGCCTGCACCGCCCGTATCCCCATGATGGGCACCCCTGCGGCGCCTGCCGCCTCCATGATGGCGCGCGGGCGGGCGGGCCCCTCGAAGCGCTTGAGCCCACCGGGCGAGTCCAACAGGTTGGCCACCACCTGGATCACGTCCGGGCGCGGGCCCTCCCGGAGCACGCTGATGAGCGTGTCCGGGTGGCCGATGCCCGTGAGGCCCCAGCCGCGTATCAACCCCTCCTCCTTCAGCCGTGCGAAGGCCGGTGCCACCGCCTCGGCCAGGGTGGAGCGGGGGGTGGCGCGCTCATCGCCCGGCCCGTCCACGATCATGGTGTGGATGAAGAACAGGTCCACCCGCTCCAGGCGCATGCGCTCCAGGCTGCCCTCCAGGCTGGCGCGTAGGGTGTCGTAGACCTGTGCGGGCGGGGTGTTGCCCAGGCGGCACTTGGTGGTCACCCGCACCCCGTCAGGGATGTGCCCCGCGAACGCCTCGCCGATGACCCGCTCGGCCTCGCCGTCGCCGTAGGAGGGGGCCATGTCCAGCAGGCTCACCAGGGTGTCCACCGCCTCGCGCGCCGTGGCGACGCATTCGTCCCGGGTGGTCTTGCCCCACAGCTGGCCCAGCCCGCCGCCGCCGAGGGTGAGGGCGCTGACGCCGCCGAAACGGCCGAAGGGACGCTGCTCCATGGTCATGGGGTGGCTTGCTCCTGGGGGAAGGTCAGGGGATCTAGTAACCGCGCGTCCAGTCCACCAGGTTCTCCAGCGGCTCGCCCGCCAGGTCGTGGGCCAGGTTGCGCTTGAGCAGTTCGGTGGAGAAGGCGTGGCGCACGTCCACCGCGCCGGAGTTGTGCGGGGTGATGAGCACGTTGGGCAGCGCCATCAGCTCCGGATCCGGCTGGCGGGCCGTCTCGTCGCGGAAAACGTCCGTATACAGCCCGCTCAGCCTGCCGGAGCGCAGGGCGTCCTTGAGCGCCCCCTCGTCCACCAGCTCCCCGCGTGCCACGTTCATCAGCACCGCGCCGTCCTTCATTCGCGCGAAGGCCTCCGCGTTGAACAGGCTCTCCGTCGCCGGGGTGAGCGGTGCGCAGACGGCGACGTAGTCGGCTTCCTCCAGCAGCGCGGGCAGGCCGTCCATGGGCGCCAGCACGTCCACGTTGGGCATGGACTCACCGGGAGCCACGGCCCGGCGCGTGCCGACGACGCGCAACCCCAGCCCCTTGGCCAGGCGCGCCGTCTCCTGGCCGATGCCGCCCAGGCCCACGATGCACAGCGTCTTGCCCGCGATGAGCCTGAGCCGGTAGGGGGTGCGGTCCACGTGCCCGGCCTGGGTCTGGGTCTGCGCCAGGCCCAGGTTCTTGCCGAAGTGCAGGAGCGCCGCCATGAGCATCTCGGCGATGGGCAGTGCCTCCACGTACCCGCGTCCGGAGGCCACGGGGATCCCCGCGCCCCACAGGTCGCAGTGCCGGAAGTCGGACACGCCCGCGTACACGTACTGCACCCAGCGCAGGTTGGGCATGCGCTCGCGCAGCTGGAAGGGGTAGGGCAGGCCGCACACCAACACGTGCGCCTCGGCCAGCAGCCGTTCGCGCTCGGCGGTCGGCGCGTCCGTCTGCCAAGGGCGGCGCCTGGCCAGGCCGCCCGTGGGCGGGTGCATGTCCGCCTCGGCATCCGCCACCACCGAGCCGGGCGGCAGCTGAGCGACGCTGAGGCGCTCGGGGGCGATGGCGCGCACCTGCTCCAGGGGCGGGGAGCCGTCCTGGAGGAACAGCACGTTCAGGCGCTGGGGGGCTGGCGGCAGCCCCACTAGTCCTCTTCCAGCGTGGAGGTGTCGCCCTCGGGCAGCCCCAGCTCACGCGCCTTGAGCAGGCGGCGCATGATCTTGCCGGAGCGTGTCTTGGGCAGCGAGTCCACGATCTCTATCTCGCGCGGGGCAACGGCCGCCGCCAGCTTCTGGCGAGCGAAGCCGATGAGCTCACGCCGCAGCGCGTCCGAGGGGGCGAACCCCTCCTTGAGGGAGACGAACGCCTTCACCACCTCCATGGCGATGGGGTCGGGCTTGCCGATGACCCCGGCCTCAGCCACGGCGGGGTGCTCGATGAGCGCGCTCTCCACCTCGAAGGGGCCCACCAGGTGCCCGGCGGTGTTGATGACGTCGTCGGAGCGGCCCACGAACCAGTAGTAGCCGTCGGCGTCGCGCACGGCCTCATCGCCCGTGATGTACCAGTCCTTCACGAACCGCGAGTTGAAACGCTCCTCGTCGTGCCAGTAGGTCTGGAACATGGACGGCCACTTGACGCGCACCGCCAGGTTGCCCGTCTCTCCGTCGGGCAGTTCGTTGCCCTCGGCGTCGATGATGCCGGGCTCGATACCGGGGATGGGACGGCCCATGGAGCCGGGCTTGATGTCCATGCAGTTGTAGTTGGCGATCATGATGGCGCCCGTCTCGGTCTGCCACCAGTTGTCGTGGATGGGCAGGCCGAAGGCCTCCTCCCCCCACACCACGCCCTCGGGGTTGAGCGGCTCGCCGACGGAGGCGATGAACCGCAGATTCGGCGTCTTGAACGTCTTGGGCAACTCCGAGCCGGACTTCATGAGCATGCGGATGGCCGTGGGGGCTGTGTACCAGACCGTGACGTTGTAGTCCTGGAGGATCTGGTACCACTTGCGGGCGGAGAAGCCGCCCTCGTAGATGACCTGGGTCACCCCGTTGGTCCAGGGGGCGATCATGCCGTAGGAGGTGCCGGTGACCCAGCCCGGGTCCGCCGTGCACCAGTAAACGTCCTCGAAGTGCAGGTCCAGACACCACTTGCCCGTGGCGTACTGCTGAACCACCGAGTTGTGCCGGTGCACCGCGCCCTTGGGCTTGCCGGTGGTGCCGGAGGTGTAATGCATGATGGAGTAGTCATCGCGGCTGGTGGACAGGGGCCCGAACTCGTCCTTGGCCGACGCCATCAGCGTGTTCCAGTCCTTATCGCCCGCAGCCATCTCCCCGTTGGGCCGCCCCTGCCGGTTCACCACGATGACGTGCTTGAGCGCCGGGAGCAGGGGCAGGATGCCGGCCACCTTCTTGCGCAGTTCCGGCTGGGTCACCAGCACCGTGGCGCCGGAGCCCTCGAGGCGGTCCTTCACCGGGTCGGGGCCGAAGGCGGAGAAGAGGGGCCCCGCCACCAGGCCCGCCTTGAGCGCCCCGAAGATGGCCAGGTAGTTCTCCGGGATGCGCTCCATGAAGGTGAACACCCGCTCGCCCTTCTTCAGGCCCAGCCCCGTGAACATGTTGGCGACCCGGTCGGTCAGGCGCGCCATGTCGGCGTAGGTGTAAGTCTCCTGCTCGCCGTTCTTCCCCTCCCACAGCAGCGCGTTCTTGGCGCCGTGGCCGTGGGCGACGTGGCGGTCGAAGGCCTCGTGGGCGATGTTGAGCCCCCCGCCGGGGAGCCAGTCCAGCTCCTGCTCGATGGACTCCCAGGAGAGGCTTTGGCGGGCCGCGCCGTAGTCGGCCAGGTTGGCCGGCACGGGGAACGACGCGGGCTTCTTGTGGATGGTGGGGTGGTGCATCACCATGGCGCGCCTCCTGGCCCCGCCGGTGCCCGGCGGGGGCGGACCGCAGTGTAGGCGGGGCTCATGGGGCTCGCAAGCGCGCCCCGCTGGCTCGTCTCAAGGGGGGCACTCCCTGGGCGCTGCGCGCCGAACCCCAGGCGGCCTCCGAAGGGGCCTACGATGAAACGCTTCCTTCCGGGGGCCCTTCGGCCCCGCGCCCCCGGCCCCCACTGCACCCCTCTAGCCCGGACGCACCCGGTCTCCCCTGCAGTGGCAACTCCATGTACCCTACGGGGCGACCCAACCGCAGGAGGCTTCCCGTGCCTGACATCCAGCTCAACGGCTACCGCCACCACTACGAGGAGGTGGGCCACGGCACGCCCCTCATCTTCCTGGCCTCGACCCGCTTCGACTCTGCCAAGTCCTGGGTGGCCCACATGGAGGCCAACGCCGCCGGGTTCCGGGTCATCATGCCCGACGTGCGCGGCATGGCTGACTCGGAGCACACCTTCGACGTGGAGCCGGACACCTGGGTGGAGGACCTGGGCGCGTTCCTAGACCAGCTGGGTCTGGACGCGGTGCATCTGGCCGCCGAGACCCTGGGCACCCGCATCATCACCCGCTTCGCCCACGACCACCCGGAGCGCGTGAAGAGCCTGACGCTCAACGCGGTCATCGCCTACTCGGAGCCCTCGGGCGACGAACACCGGCGCAGGCAGGCCGACCCCGCCAACATCACCCCGGAGGCGCGCGAGCGGCTGCGCTCCTACCACGGCGAGGACGCGCTGGACGTGAACCGCTTCTACGTGGAGCTGCACGGGCGCGCCGACTACCACGCCTTCTACGACCTGCGCCCGCTGGCCCCGAAGGTGGAGGCGCCGGTGCTGCTGCTGCGGGGCGATGTGGATGAGCCACAGCACCCCGTGAGCCACAGCGTGGACCTGCACGGCCTCTTCCCCAACTCGCGTCTGCAGATATTCGCGGGCACCGAATTCAGCGCCATGAAGCGCAAGCCCGCCGAGTCGTGGGCGCTGATCAGGGCGCTCACCGCCGGCTCGCTCTAACTAGGGAACCAGCAGGGCGGGCGCGCGCAGGTACACCGCGCCCTCGTCCGCGGGGGCGAGGCCGTGCTCCAGGCGGCCCAGCACCAGTTGCTCCACCAGCGGGCGCATCTGCTCGAAGATGGCGATCCGCTCGGCCACGTAGGCGTCCACGATGGACGGGTCCAGCGCCACCAGGTGGGCGAACAGCTCCTGCGCACCGTCCGCGTCCAGGGCCCCCTGCTCGCGCAGCTGGTTGTTGAGGGGAATCAGCGGCACGTCCGCCAGCGCCGCGGCCCACGCCAGCAGGTAGCCCAGCGCATGCTCGGAGGTTTGCTGGTCGGCGTAGTAGCCGTCCAGCCAGTGCCGCGCCAGTTCGCTAAACCCGGCGTGGGCGGGATAGCGCATCACCCGCAGGCCGGTGCGCTCCTCCACCCGCAACCACCACGCCCGCTGGAACACCTGGGCCTGCGCCTCGTGCAGGCCGGACATGGCGGCCGTGTCCGGGGCCTCGGTCTGGCCGGGGTTCTCCAGGTCCTGGAGGGCGTGCCCCAGTTCGTGCGCCAGGGAATCGAGCACGTCGTCGAAGGGGCGTTCGGCGTCCACCGCCACGCTGATGCGGCCGAGGTGGCGCGACTTGAACGCCGGGTTCTCCCTCTTCATCTTCTCCCGCCGCGCCAGCACCTCCGGGTATTCGGAGGGTGCAGCAGTGGCGAAATCGTCCGCGTATAGCAGGTCCACCCACGCTTCGTATCCCGCCCGGTCGAAGAGGCGGACGTCGATGGGCTCTGCGGCCAACGAGCGCCCCGTCAGCAGGTAGTAGGCCGCCTCGGCGTAGCGCAGCGCGTCAGCGGTGCGCCCCGACCCCCCCTCGCCCAGCACGGGACGCTGGTCGTCCAGCGCCTCCGCCAACCCCGCCAGCAGCGCGTCCAACTGCGCCGTGGTGTAGGTGGTGGGCGTGGACGCCGGGGGCGTGGTGGCGTGCCAGGTGAGCGTCATCTCGAAGACGTTGTCCGTCTCGTTGGCCTCGGCGACCTCGTTCTCCGGGTCCACCACCAACCGCAGGGTGTGCGCTCCTGCCGCCGGGCCGTTGGCTCCGGACAGCCCGGCCCAGTCGTTCACCCAGGAGACGAAGCCGGGGCGCAGGCGGTTCGCGAACCGTTCCGTGTTCACCAGCGCTCCGTCCAGATAGAGGGCCATCGAGAAGCCACCCGCCGTCACGGCGCTCACGTTCTCTACCGCCAGGTCGAGGTAGGCGGGGCCGCCCGCCACCAGGGGGTCAGCGGTGTCGGTGTCTCTCAACGTTGAGGCGGTGATAGGCCCGCCGGTGCCGTAGCGCCAGGCAGGCACCAGGTTGGGCAGCGTGAGAGGTGCGGGCGCGGTGGGCTCGGGGGGCAGCGGCTCCAGTGGCGCGGCGGGCACGGGGCCGGAACCCCAAAGCGCCGTCACGGTCACCTCGTTATTCGTCTCGTTCGCCTCGGCCACCAGGTCACCAGGGTCGGCGACGATGCGCACCGTGTGCTCGCCAGGTGCCACGCGCAAGGTGGAGAGCAACCCGTCCCACGCCTTGGACTCCAGCCACGACCCGGCCAGGAGCCAGGTCCAGTCGTCGCGCCGAACCAGCGCGCCGTCCACGTACACGTGCACCACCGGCCCGTCCAGCACCGAGACGGGGCCCTGGTTGTGCAGGCCATAGCGCACCACCGTGGCCACATCCACCGACAGCGGCCCTGGGCGGGTGTCCTGGCCGGGGTAGGAGGTGAGCACCACGCTGACGTCCCATTCGTCCGGCGTGCCCACCACCAGGTCGGGCATGCGCCCGGCGGTGGGCCGGGGCGCGGGCTCCCCTTCCACGGTGAACGTGGTCTCGTAGACGTTATCCGTCTCGTCCGTCTCCCGCACTAGATTCAGCGGGTCGGCCACCAGCCGCAGGGTGTGCGTGCCTGGCGTGAGGCGCAGCGCACCGGGGAGCCCGTCCCAGCCCTCCACCTGCACCCAGCCGCCCGCCCGCACCTGCGAGCCCGCCCAGCGGTTCACGAACACCTCATCAACGTAGATGTCCACGTGGAAGGGGGCATCCAGCGCCTCGGCCCCGGCGTTCTCCACCGCCCAGCGCACGTACACCGGGCCCTGCGCCTGCACGGCCCCTCCCGTCCTGGAGGCGGCCACGGGGCTCACGGCGGCGGGCACGGGCCAGTCCTGGTTCAGGGGGCGCAGGTTCGCCCCCGTCTGCGGCCGGTCATCCGGGGCCAGGGTGGGCTGCGGCGTGGGTGTGGGGCGTGGGGTGGGTGTCGGCGTGGGTGTGGCGGTGGGGCCCGGCGTCGGCGTGGGCGCGGGAGTGGGCGTGGCGGAGGGGGAGGCCGTGGGGAGGGCGCACGCCGCAAGGGCCAACAGGCCCAGTGCGGCGGCGATGATGCGTGGCGGATGCATTGGGAAAGTGTAACGGGCTCCCGGAGTCAAGCGCGCTCACGGCAGCAGGCTACCGCCTGCTCATTCGACGTCGAAGGCGACGCCGAACCGGCGCGAGAGACCCTCCAGCTCCCCGTAGACGGCGGTGGAGGTGGGGATGCCGTGGGCCAGGTGCTCGCGCTTGCGCTCGAACTCCTGCTGCCCGGCCACCATCACTTTCTCCACGCCGGGGAAGGGGCTGACGGACTTGATCATGCCGGTGAGCCGGTCCACCCGCTCCCCGTAGGCGGGCATGCCCACGAAGCGCGAGGGGTCGATGGCGATGTAGCAGCCCGACTGCATCAGCGGGTCCTGCCCGAAGTGCTTGAGGGGCGGGGAGTCCAGGCCGAATATGCCGCCGGAGAGGAGCCCCGTGAGCGATTCGATCATGGTGGCGATGCCGAAGCCCTTGTAGCCACCCGCCCACTGCAGGTGACCGTGCTGGAGGATCTCCGTGGGGTCCTCGGTGGGCCGGCCCTCCCGATCCAGTCCCCAGGTGGTGGGCACCTTGAGGCCCTGCTTCTCGGCGATGCGCAGGCGGCCCGCCGCCACCATGGTGGTGGCCATGTCCAGCACGATGGGCTCGCCCTGGGCGGCGGGGAAGGAGACGGAGAACGGGTTGGTGGCATACAGCGGCTGGGTGCCTCCGTAGGGGGGGACGATGGTGGGCCCGTTGTTCATGGCCAGGCCGATGAGCCCCTCGCTGGCGGCCATCATGGTGTAGTAGCCCACCAACCCCGTGTGGGTCATATTGCGGGTGACGGAGATGGCGATGCCGTGCTCGCGAGCCTTCTCCATGGCCATGCGCATGCCCTTGCGGGCCACCAGCATGCCGAAGGCCAGGTCCCCGTCGATGTGGGTGGTGGCGCCGAACTCGGCCAGCACCTTGATGTCCGGGGTGGTGTTCAGGTGGCCGTTGTCGATCATCCCCACATAGCCGGGCAGGCGCGTTGCGCCGTGGGAGTCCACGCCGCGCAGGTCGGCCTCCACCAGCAGCTCGCCCACGAAGTCGGCATCGGCTGCGGGGGCCTCCATGGCCTGAAGCACGCCGGAGATGAACCGGCGCAGCTTCTCGGCGTCCAGGCGGTGGGGCATGTTGGCGTTCTGGGTGGTCATGGCACTCTCCCGGCGCGCGGTGCGCGGTGCTTACTCCTGGCCTTCCCGCCGCAGCGGGGCCAGGGCGAGGACGATAGCCGCCGGGGCCATGACGGCGCCCGACAGGAAGAACATGGCGAGGCGTGAGTCGAACAGCGTCACCGCCAGGGCCTCCAGGCCCGGGGCGATGATGGCCCCCACGAAGGAGGAGGTGAACATGAAGCCCACCACCGTGCCCTCCTTGCCGGGAGGGGCGGCGTCCATGGCGGTGGCGTTGATGATGTCCTGCACGCTCCACAGGAAGATGCCCACCGCTGCCAGCGCCAGGGTGAAGAAGATCCCCGACTGGACCACGCCCATGAGGGTCATGGCGGCGAAGATGACCACGGACGCGGCCACGATGGGGGCCCGCCGCCCGATGCGGTCGGAGAAGTAGCCGTAGACCGGCCCGGCGAACACGCCCAGGGCCGTGAGCAGGCCCACATGGAAGCCCACCCCTGCGCTGTTCATGCCCAGGTCCTCGGCCAGGTAGACCGGCAGCAGCGCCAGCAGGCCGAAGTGGGCGAAGGAGCGCGAGAAGTTGGCGTAGGCCAGGGAGCGGTAAGCGGGGTAGCGCAGCAGGCCGTAGAAGTCCAGCATGCGCGTGGGCTCGCGGTGGTGGTCTGCGGGCAGGGGCCGGGGCTGGTGGCCGCCCTTGAGCAGGTAGTAGAGGTAGCCGGTGATGAGCACCGCCGGGATCATGGACCAGAGGGTGTAGCGGCGCCAGTCGTCGGCCAGCAGGCCCGTGAGCACCAGCCCCACCACCAGGGGGCCCAGCGTCTCGCCAGAGCCGGAGCCCGCCCCGTGCAGGGCGATGACGAACCCCTTGCGGCGCGGGAAGCGCGTGGTGAGCATGGAGATGGCCGGGGGGTGCCAGAGGGATGCGCTGGCGCCCGCGAGGGCGATGGCCAGAACCATGGGCCACAGCCATGGAGAGCGGCCCGCCAGCATCATGAACAGTGCGGCGAAGAAGAAGGAGGCGGGCAGCAGCAGGTGCCAGTGGCCGCGCAGGCGGTCGGACACGTAGCCCACGAAGAAGTTGGGCGCGCCGCCGCCGATCTGGCGGATGGTCGCCACCGCACCCACGGCCAGGTCCGAGAGCGCGTACTCGGCGGTGATGTGCGGCAGGTAGACAGCGAAGGCCGCGATGTACCAGTGCTTGATGCCGTGGCCCAGGGCGATGGTGGCGATGTAGGAGGGCCCACGTGCACGCAGGGGCGTGCGGGCCGCTTCGGCCGGTGCTGCCATGGGGGCTCCTGTGGGTGGGGCGCGCGCCCCGTCTGGGCCAGCGGGCTGGCCGGAGCGGCAATCATAGCGGCTGACGGCCCGGACTCACAGGGGGCGCGGTTCAGGCGCGGGCCACGGCCTCCAGCGCCTCGGCCAGGTCCACGGTGCCCCGGTAGATGGCGCTGCCCACGATGGCCCCCTCCACGCCCAGCCCTGCCAGGCGCACCAGGTGCGCCACCGTGGCGATGCCGCCGGAGGCGATGACCCGCACATCGGGCCCCAGGCTCCCCGCGTGGGCCACCATCTGCGCCTGCTCGGCGAAGTTGGGCTCGGTGAGGGTGCCGTCGCGGGCGATGTCGGTGTAGATGAACCACACCACCCCGCGCTCGGCCATCTGCGCCATCAGCTCGGTGGCGCGCACGCCGGTATCGCCCGTCCACCCGCTCACCGCCACCAAACCGTCGCGTGCGTCCAGCCCCACCACCACGCGCTCTGCTCCGTGCGCCGCGATGAGCCTGCTCACCAGTTCCGGTTCGCGCACGGCGGCGGTGCCGATGACCACACGGCCAACGCCCGCCTCCAGCGCCGCGGCCACGTCCGCCTCGGAACGCAGCCCGCCGCCCAGCTCCACCGGCGTGCCCATGGCGGCGATGGCGCGCACCACGGCGGCGTTGGCTGGCGCGCCGGACAGCGCCCCGTCCAGGTCCACCACGTGGATGCGCGGCGCGCCCGCGGCGGCGAAGGAGCGCGCCACGCCCGCCGGGTCATCGGAGAAGGTGGTCTGCTGTGCGTAGTCGCCCTGGTGCAGGCGCACGGCCTGCCCGCCGCGCAGGTCGATGGCGGGTATCACTTCCATGAACCGGGCTCCCTAGAAGATGCGCGCGCCCACGAAGTGGCGCACGAAGTTGTCGTACAGGCGCAGGCCCACCGGGCCCGACTTCTCCGGGTGGAACTGGGTGGCCACCAGGTTCTCGTGGGCCAGCGCAGAGGCGAAGGGCGTCCCGTAGCCGGTGGTGCCCAGGGCCCATGCCCCGTCTGCCGGGGCGGCGTAGTAGGAATGGACGAAGTAGAAGTAGGAATCCTGGGCCACGTCCGCGAACACCGGGTGCCCACGCTCCAGGTGCACCGTGTTCCAGCCCATGTGGGGTACCTTGAGCCCCGGCGCGAAGCGGCGCACCGTCCCTGGCACGATGCCCAGGCACGGCGTGTCGCCCTCCTCTGAGCGCTCCAGCAGCAACTGGAGGCCCAGGCACACGCCGAAGAAGGGCGTGCCCGCGGCCACCGCCTCGCGGATCGCCTGGTCCATGCCGTCGCGGGCCAGGGCTGCCATGGCCGGGGGCGATGCGCCCTGACCGGGGAAGACGATGGCCGGTGCCTTGGCCACGGCGGCGGGGTCGGACGAGAAAACCGCCTCGTGCCCGGAGTGCTCGAAGGCCTTCTGCACGCTGCGCAGGTTCCCGGCGCCGTAGTCAACGATGAGCAGGGGGTCCATGCCGGCTAGTTTAGCCCAGCGCCGGCATGTGGGCGATGAGCGAGCGGTCGATGGCGTCCATGGAGGGCTGGCCGGTGAGCATCATGGCCGACTCCACCTCGTCCCGCAGGATGTCCAGCACCTGCACCACCCCCTCGGCACCGCCCAGCGCCAGCCCGTAGAACATGGGCCGGCCGATGAGCACCGCCCGCGCGCCCAGCGCTATGGCCTTGAGCACGTCGGTGCCCCGGCGCACGCCCCCGTCCACGTACACCTCAAGCCTCCCGTCCACCGCCGCCGTCACCTCCGGCAGCACCTCGATGGTGGCCAGGGTGGTGTCCAGGTTGCGCGCTCCGTGGTTGGAGACCACCAGCGCATCCACCCCGTGCTGGGCGCAGCGCGCGGCGTCCTCGCCGGTCATCACCCCCTTGAAGATGAGGGGGAGCTTGGTCTGGTCGCGCAGCCAGGCGATGTCGTCCCAGGAGGAGCCGGGGTCCACCCGTCCGCGGGAGGACTGGCCGGAGTCGAACTTGGCCGTGGTCAAGGGCGGTGGTTCGCCATCCTTGTAGTTGGGCCGCTCGCTCTGGCGGTAGTTGCCGCGGATGTTGCGTTCACGCTTGGCGGGCCAGTTGGCGTCCAGGGTGATGTAGATGGCCGTGTACCCGGCGGCCTCCGCGCGCCTGAGCATGTCGAGGGTCTGCTCGCGGTCTCGGTAGAAGTACATCTGGAACCATTTGGGCGCATCGGCGGCCTGCGCGGCCTCCTCCAGGGAGACGGAGCCGTTGGCGCTCACTCCCAGGATGGTGCCGAAGGCCGCTGCGCCCCGTGCTGACTCGCACTCCCCCTCCGGGTGCGCGCGCCGGTGCCCGCCGCATGGGGCCAGCAGCACCGGCATGGGTACCCGGTGGCCCAGCACCGTGGTGGACAGGTCGGCCGCCCGCGTGCCCGTGAGCACCCGCGGACGCAGGGCGATGGCGTCCCACGCCGAGCGGGTGCGCCGCAGCGTCACCTCGTCGGTGGCCCCGCCCGCCACGTAGTCGTACTCGGCGGGGGCCATGTGATGCACGGCCTCGGACTCGAAGTCGAACAGGTTCACCAGGCCGTCAGGCAGCGTGCTCATGGCGTGTGCTCCTCTCAGTGGGAAGGCGGGGTGGACGGCTCGGGTGGTAGACCCCGGTCCTGGTAGCGGGCCAGCATGAACAGGTAGTCCGAGGCACGGTTCAGGAAGGCCAGCACCTCAGGGTTCGCCAGCAGCCCCGCCCGCTCCAGGGAGACGGCCCGGCGCTCCGCGCGCCGAAGCGTGGCGCGGCCCAGGTCCAGCGCCGCCGAGGCGGGTGAGCCGCCAGGGACGATGAACACGCGGCCCAGCTCCACCTCACTGGTGAGGGCGTCGATGGCCGCTTCCAATCCGGCGGTCATCTGGGGGGTGACGGCGGAGAAGTGCTCCACCAGCTTGGCGTGGTCCTCAGCGGCCGTCGCCAGCTCGGCTCCCACGGTGAACAGCTGACGCTGGAGGGCCAGCAGTTCCTCGCGCACGCGCGCATCGTCAGAGAGCGCGCGGGCCAGGCCCAGGGCGCTGACGGCCTCGTCCAGCGCGCCGTACGCCTCGGTGCGCGGGTCGTCCTTGCCCACGCGACCGCCGTACAGGAGGCCCGTCTCGCCCGCATCGCCGCCCTTGGTGTAGATGCGCTTCGCCATGGCCGGGAGTATACGCTTCCCGCCCTCGGCGCTCGCCCTTGCCCCGCCCGGCTGACGCCGGGCTCGTTACAGGGGGCTCCCCTGCGCCCCGCTCCCTTCGGTCGCTTGTTCAAGGGGGACACCCCCTGGGCGCACTTCGTGCGCCGAACCCCCGTCTACGCGCCCTGCCGGGCGCTCCATGTGGGGCCTGCGGCCCCGCTCACTGCGTTCGCCCGCAGACGCGTGGCCAGCACGCACACGGCCCCGCTCACTTGGTTCGCTCGTTCAAGAGGGGGCAGCCCCTGGCGCTGCACCTGCCCAACACCGCCCTCGTTCAAGTTGACACCCAGGCACGCTCGGGGGTAGCATTCCACTGTTCGCGCCCGAACAGGGTGGGGTACTGGTGCGTCCGTCACGGCGTGGTGACGGCGAGACTGGGCCCGGCGAACACGAGACGGCCCGAAACGTGATGGAGCAGAACGAACGATGCCGACGATGAACCAGCTGGTGCGGAACGGCCGCAAGCCCACGGTCAAGAAGACCAAGGCTCCGGCCCTGCGCTTCGTGCGGAACACCCTCAAGAACCGGGTGTACCGCGGCGACGGCAGCCCCCAGAAGCTGGGCGTCTGCGTCCAGGTGCGCACCGTCACGCCGAAGAAGCCGAACTCGGCCCTGCGGAAGGTGGCCCGTGTGCGCATGACCAATGGGATGGAGGTCACGGCCTACATCCCGGGCGAGGGCCACTCGCTGCAGGAGCACTCCGTCGTCCTGATCCGGGGCGGTCGTGTGAAGGACCTGCCGGGCGTGCGCTACCACATTATCCGTGGTGCACTCGACTCGACGGGCGTCAAGGACCGCAAGCAGGGACGGAGCAAGTACGGAGCCAAGCGCTCGTAACGTCCACGCGACGCCTGCCGGCGCCGTCCCCGGCTCACCGGGCCGGGACGGGACGCGGTGTGGCTGCCCCTTGCGCTAGCAAGGGGGTCGAGCGATTTGTGGCGTGAACGGGCGGTGACGGGAGCATGACGGAAGGGCCGGCGGGCGGACCCGCTGCGAGCTCCAGCGAATGAGCGGCCAGGAGCCGCCAACGCGGAAGGGAAAGGAACGATGCCTCGACGGCGCAGGGCGGAACAGCGGCACATCAACCCGGACCCCCGGTTCGGCAGCATCGATCTGGCCAAGTTCATCAACCGGGCCATGCTCGACGGCAAGAAGATCGCCGCGCAGAAGTTCGTCTACGGCGCCTTCGAGCGCATCCAGCAGGAGACCAACCGGGAGCCCCTGGAGGTCTTCGAGCAGGCGGTGCGCAACGCCACCCCCACCGTCGAGGTCAAGCCCCGCCGTGTGGGCGGCGCCACCTACCAGGTGCCGGTGGAGGTCGCCGGTCCCCGCCGGCAGGCCCTGGCCATGCGCTGGCTGATCCAGGCGGCGCGTGCGCGTACCGGGCAGCCCATGCGGGTGCGCCTGGCGCAGGAGTTCATCGACGCCTCCCGCGGCCAGGGCGCCGCGGTGCGCAAGCGTGATGAGGTGCACCGGATGGCCGAGGCCAACCGGGCCTTCGTCCACTACCGCTGGTGATGCAGGGACACCCGAAGGGTTGCTGAAGGGCTGAGGTAGAGGGTTAAGGGAATGACGACGGCTTCCACCAACAAGCGCCTAGGGCTGATGCGCAACATCGGCTTCATCGCGCACATCGACGCTGGTAAGACCACGGTCACCGAGCGCGTGCTGTTCTTCACGGGCCGCACCTACAAGATCGGTGAGGTTCACGAAGGCACGGCGGTGATGGACTGGATGGCCCAAGAGCGCGAGCGGGGCATCACCATCACCTCCGCTGCGACGCGCGCCGAGTGGAAGGGCCACCCCATCAACATCATCGACACCCCTGGCCACGTGGACTTCACGGCCGAGGTGGAGCGTTCCCTGCGCGTGCTGGACGGCGGCGTGGTCGTCTTCGACGCCGTGGCTGGCGTGCAGCCCCAGTCCGAGACGGTCTGGCGCCAGGCCGACCGCTACGGCGTGCCCGCATCTGCTTCGTCAACAAGATGGACCGCATCGGCGCTGTCTTCTTCAAGACCATCAAGTCGATCACGGACCGCCTCAAGGCGGTGCCGGTTCCCGTGCAGTTGCCCATCGGCGCTGAGGACGAGTTCGCCGGCGTCATCGACATCCTCCAGGAGAAGGCCTGGTTCTTCGACCGCGAGTCGGCCCAGCCGGGCGCCCTCAAGGAGGGTGACGTCCCGGCCAACCTGAAGGACCAGCTCGCCCGGGTGCGCGAGGAGGTTATCGAGCGCATCTCCGAGACGGACGATGCGCTGATGGAGAAGTTCCTGGAGGGCGAGGTGCCCTCCGCTGAGGAACTCAAGGACGCCATGCGCCGCGCGTGCATCGCCAACAAGCTGGTGCCCGTGGTCGCGGGCTCGGCCCTGCAGTCCCTGGGCGTACAGCTGATGCTGGACGCGGTGCTGGACTACCTGCCCTCCCCCCTGGACGTGCCCGCCATCAAGGGCAAGCACCCCAAGACGGAGGAGGTGCTCGAGCGCCCCACCGACCCGGACGCCCCCTTCTCGGCCCTGGCCTTCAAGGTGATGACCGACCCGTATGTGGGCCGTCTGGTCTACTTCCGGGTCTACTCCGGCACCATGAAGGCGGGCTCGCCCGTCTACAACACCTCCAAGGACCAGCGCGAGCGGTTGGGGCGCATCATGTTCATGCACGCCCAGCACCGTGAGGACTCCGACGTCATCACGGCGGGCGAGATCGGCGCCGCCGTCGGTCTGAAGAACACCTTCACCGGCGAGACGATCTGCGACGAGAAGTCGCCCATCGTCCTCGAGTCCATCAAGTTCGCCGAGCCGGTGATCTCCGTGGCCATCGAGCCCAAGACCCGCGCCGAGCAGGACAAACTCACCGACGGGCTGATCAAGCTGGGCGAGGAGGACCCGACCTTCCGGGTGCGCCACGACCAGGAGACGGGCCAGACCATCATCTCCGGCATGGGCGAACTCCACCTGGAGATCCTGGTGGACCGGCTCAAGCGCGAGTTCAGCGTGGAGGCCACCGTGGGCAAGCCCCAGGTCGCCTACCGTGAGGCCATCACCAAGCCCTCCCGTGCCGAGGGGCGGTTCGTCCGCCAGACGGGCGGGCGCGGCCAGTTCGGCCACTGCGTGCTGGAGATCGAGCCGCAGGAGCCGGGCAAGGGCTTCCTGTTCGAGAACAAGGTGGTGGGCGGGGCGATCCCCAAGGAATTCATCCCTGCCATCAACAAGGGCGCCGAGGAAGCGCTGCTCACCGGTGTCATTGCGGGCTACCCCGTGATGGACGTCAAGGTGAACTGCGTTGACGGCTCCTTCCACCCGGTGGACTCCTCGGAGATGGCCTTCAAGATCGCCGCCTCCATGGCGATCAAGGACGCGCTGGGCAAGGCTGGCCCCGCGCTGCTGGAGCCGGTGATGGAGGTGCAGGTCATCACCCCGGGTCAGTACCTGGGCGACGTGCTGGGTGACCTGAACTCCCGCCGCGCCTCTATCAAGTCCATGGAGGCCCAGGGCGACACCCAGATCCTCGACGCGGACGTGCCGCTGGTGGAGATGTTCGGTTACGCGACCGACCTGCGCTCCGCCACCCAGGGCCGCGCCACCTACACCATGGAATTCGGCCGCTACGAGAAGGCACCCGCCTCCACCGTGGCTGCCGTCGCCGCCAAGAGCGCTTAGGAGCTATCCAGTGGTAGAGCAAGCATCGCCCAGGGCCCGCGCAGGAGCAGGATCGGATAAGGTCCGCATCGTGCTGCGCGCCTTCGACCACCGCCTGCTGGACCAGTCCTCGGTCCAGATCGTGGAGGCAGCCGAGCGCACGGGTGCGCAGGTGGCCGGCCCCGTGCCGCTGCCCACGCGCATCAAGCGTTTCTGTGTGATCCGCTCTCCCCATGTGGACAAGGACTCGCGGGAGCACTTCGAGATCCGCACCCACAAGCGTCTGGTGGACATCCTGGGCCCCAATTCCAAGACGATCGACGCGCTGACCCGGCTCCAGATGCCGGCCGGCGTGGACATCTCCATCAAGCTGTAAGCCATGATTGAAGCACTGCTGGGCAAGAAGATCGGTATGACCCACCTGTTCGGGGACGAGGCGCGTCTGGTGCCCGTCACCGTGCTGGAGGTGGGCCCGTGCGTGGTGACGCAGGTGCGCACTGGCGAGAGGGACGGCTACGAGGCCGCCCAGATCGGCTTCGGCGAGGCCAAGAGCCTCAACAAGCCCGCCGCCGGCCACCAGGCTGCCGCCAACACCCGCCTGCGCCACCTGCGCGAGGTGCCGGTGCTGGAGGGCGAGGTCGCCGTCGGTCAGACCATCACCGTCCGGCAGTTCCAGCCCGGCGATGTGGTGGACGTGACCGCCAACGCCAAGGGGCGTGGCTTCCAGGGTGTGGTCAAGCGCCACAACTACGGTGGCGGCCCCAAGACCCACGGTCAGGGTGACCGGCACCGGGCGGTGGGTTCCATCGGCGCGGGCACCTCGCCCGGCCGCGTGCTCAAGGGCAAGACCATGCCCGGCCACATGGGTGATAACCGCGTCACCGTCCGCCACCTGAAGGTGGTGAGCGTGGACGCTGACCGCAATCTGCTGCTGGTGCGCGGGGCTGTCCCTGGCGCCCGCAACGGCACGGTGCTGGTGCGCTTCTCGCGCGGGCTGCCCGTTGCCGAGCGCGTTGCCGCCGAGGCGGCCGAGCAGGCCGAGGAGAAGGAGTCCTGATGGAGCTGCCCATCCGCAACCTGAAGGGTGAGGTGGTTGGCAAGGCGCAGGTGGACGATACCGTCTTCGCTGCGCCGCTGAAGGCCGACCTGCTCCACCAGGCCCTGGTCCGTGTGCAGGCCAATCAGCGCCAGGGCACGTCCAGCACGCTCACGCGTGCCAACGTGTCCGGCGGTGGCCGCAAGCCGTGGAAGCAGAAGGGCACCGGCCGGGCCCGTCAGGGTTCGACCCGTTCGCCCCAGTGGCGCCACGGTGGTGTGGTCTTCGGCCCGCACCCGCGCTCCTACCGCAAGGACATGCCCAAGCGCATGCGTCAGCAGGCGATCCGCGTCGCCCTCTCCGCCAAGGCGGCGGGCGAGCGGCTGATCCTGGTGGAGGGGCTGGCGGAGCTGGAGTCCAAGACCAAGGTCCTGGCAGCGCTGCTGGAGGCTCTGGGCGTGTCGGGCTCTGCGCTGCTGGTGCTGCGCGAGCCGGCCGAGGGCGTCGTGCGCTCGGCCCGCAACCTGCCGCGCACCAAGGCGCTGGCCGCCGACCTGCTGAACGTGCTGGACCTGGCCCGGTACGATGCCGTGGTCATGAGCCCGGAGGCCGCCCAGCGTGCCGGTGAGCTGTGGTCGCAGACCGCCAGCCGCCGCAAGCAGGGCCTCGCGAAGGAGGCCGCCGCCTAGGCGGGAGGGATCATGGACACCTACGCAGTGCTCAAGCGCCCCATCGTCACCGAGAAGTCGACGCTGCTCCAGGAGCAGAGCAAGTACGTCTTCGAGGTGGACAAGCGGGCTTCCAAGACCGAGGTGAAGGACGCCGTGGAGCGTTCCTTCGAGGTGAAGGTGCGCGCGGTGCGCGTGCTCTCCATCCCTGGCGAGCGCAAGCGCCGCGCCAACGGGCGCTGGATGCAGCAGCGCGCCATCAAGAAGGCGGTGGTGACCCTCGCACCGGGTCAGTCCATCCAGCTGTTCGAGGGGGCCTAGCCCATGCCGCTCAAGCGACTCCGACCCACATCCCCCGGCGTTCGGGGCGCCGTCCGCCCCGACTTCTCGGAGCTGACCCGGCGCAAGCCGCACAAGCCGCTGACCAAGGGGAAGCACTCCTCCGGCGGGCGCAACGCGCGCGGCGTCACCACGGTCAAGAACCGTGGCGGCGGCGCCAAGCGCTCCTGGCGTGACGTGGACTTCAAGCGGGCCAAGGCCGGTGTGCCGGGGCGCGTCGAGTCCATCGAGTACGACCCGAACCGCACCGCGCGCATCGCCCTGGTGCTCTATGCCGACGGGGCCCGCCGCTACGTGCTGGCCTCCCAGGGCATGAAGGTGGGCGATGTGGTGGCCAACGGGGCCAGCGCCGACATCAAGCCGGGCAACGCTCTGCCGCTGAAGGCCATCCCCACCGGCACCATGGTGCACAACATCGAACTCCAGCCCGGCATGGGCGGCCAGCTGTGCCGCAGCGCGGGCACCGGCGCCCAGCTGCTGGCCAAGGACGACGCCTTCGCCATGCTGCGCCTCCCCTCGGGGCAGATTCGCCGCGTGCCGGCCGAGTGCCTGGCCACCATCGGCCAGGTGGGCAATCCTGAGCACAAGAACACGGTGCTGGCCAAGGCGGGTCGTTCGCGCCACCTGGGCCGTCGCCCGCACACCCGTGGTACGGCCATGACCCCGCGCGACCACCCGCACGGTGGTGGTGAGGGGCGCTCGGGGGCCGGCATGGTTCACCCCAAGACCCCGTGGGGCAAGCCGGCGCTGGGTCCCAAGACCCGCCGCCGCACCCACACCGATGTGTTCGTCGTCCGTGACAGGAGAGCCAAGTAATGTCGCGCTCGATCAAGAAGGGACCCTACGTCCACCCCAAGCTGGCCAAGAAGGTCTCCAAGGCCCAGGCCACCGACAACAAAGTGGTGATCCGCACCTGGTCGCGGGCCTCCACCATCATGCCGGACATGCTGGGGATGACCATCGCTGTGCACGACGGCCGCCGCCACATCCCGGTGTTCATCACCGAGAACATGGTGGGCCACAAGCTGGGGGAGTTCGCCCCCACCCGGACCTTCCGGGGCCACGTGGGCAAGTCCGAGCGTGCATCGGGAGTGAGGCGCTAGCATGGCGGCGGTTAAGGCGATTAACAAGCAGGTGGGCATCTCGCCCAAGCGCGTGCGGCTGGTGCTGAACGCGATCAAGGGCATGCCCGTGCAGCAGGCGCTGGACCGGTTGGCGTTCACCGCAGGCCCCACGGCCGCGAAGATCGCTGCGGTGCTGCGCTCGGCTGCATCCAACGCAGAGAACAACGCGGGCATGGACCCCTCTCGCCTGAAGGTGGTCAACGCCTATGCGGACCAGGCGGTGAAGATGCGCCGCTTCCGCGCGAACTCCCGGGGCCGTGCAGGTCGGGTGGAGCGCGAGGCCAGCCACATCACCATCCTGGTTGATGAGGCCGTCTAGGACGGCGGGGACTAAGGAGTAAGCGTGGGTCACAAGACACATCCCATCGGCTTTCGCCTCGGAGTGATCCGGGACTGGCAGTCGCGTTGGTTCGCTGGCGATGCCAAGGACTACTCGACGCAGGTGCTGGAGGACGACGCGATCCGCAAGGTCATCCGCGCCAAGTACGCGGAGGCTGGTATCTCCCGCGTGGAGATCGAGCGCACCGCCCAGGACCTCACGGTCAACGTGCACACCGCTCGCCCCGGCATCGTGATCGGGCGCGGCGGCCAGCGCGTGGACGAGTTGCGCAAGGCCGTTGAGGAAGCCACCGGCGGCAAGCGCGTGCGGCTGAACGTGCTGGAGATCCGCCAGCCTGAGCTGGACGCTTACCTGGTGGCCCGCAACATCGCCGACCAGCTGGAGCGGCGCGTCATGTTCCGCCGCGCCACCCGCATGTCTGCCCAGCGCACCATGCAGGCCGGCGCCAAGGGCGTGAAGGTGCTGGTGGGTGGGCGCCTGGGCGGCGCGGAGATCGCGCGCAGCGAGAAGGTGCTGGAGGGCTCGGTGCCCCTGCACACCCTGCGTGCCGATATCGACTACGGTCTTGCCGAGGCGCACACCACCATGGGGCGCATCGGCGTGAAGGTCTGGATCAACCGGGGCGAGATCTTCGCCCAGCGGGAGGCCCCGCCGGTGGGTGGGCGTGCCCGTCAGGAGAGCGGTGATGCTGCAGCCCAAGCGCACTAAGTTCCGCAAGACGCACCGTGGGCGCATGAAGGGCATGGCCCTGCGTGGTTCCACGGTTGCCTTCGGCGAGTACGGCCTCAAGTCGCTGGACAACCACCAGGTGACCGCGCGGCAGATCGAGGCAGCCCGCCGGACCATCACGCGCCACCTGCGCCGTGGTGGGCAGGTGTGGATCCGGATCTTCCCGGACAAGCCCTACACCCACAAGCCGGCTGAGGTGCGTCAGGGTGGTGGTAAGGGTCCGGTGGAGGCGTGGGTGGCCGTGGTCAAGCCCGGCCGCGTCATGTTCGAGGTGGGTGGTGTGCCCGACGAGCTGGCCAAGGAGGCCCTGCGCCTCGCTGCCCAGAAGCTGCCGGTGCAGACCCGTGTGGTGAGCCGTGAGGAGAAGCTGGCCGTCGCCTAGCGCGGCTGGGGTGAATGATGAGAGCCAAGATTGAGACGATCAGGGCGCTGTCCGACGAGCGCCTGCGCGAAGAGGAAACGAGCACCCGGCAGGAGATCATGAACCTGCGGTTCAAGCTCGCCACGCGTCAGCTGGCCAACGCGGAGGAGCTGCGCGGCGCCCGCCGTCGCCTCGCTCACATCCGCACGGTGCGGCGTGAGCGCGAACTGGCCGGAGGGAAGGCATGAGCGAGCAGGCACGCCGCAAGGTTCGCGTCGGCCGCGTGGTCGGCGACAAGATGGACAAGACCGTGGTGGTGGCCGTGGAGCGGCGCGTGCAGCACCCGCTGTACCGCAAGTCCATCAAGCACGTGACCAAGTTCAAGGCGCACGACGCCGCCAACGCCTACCACGTGGGCGATCTGGTGCGCATCGAGGAGACGCGCCCCCTCTCGCGCACCAAGCGCTGGCGGGTGGCCGAGTTGCTCGAGCGTCCTGAGGCGCCGGAGCTGACCTCAGAGTCTGCCATGGCCCAGGCGGCCGTCGCTGACGCGCCCGTCGCCGCCGAGGCGGTCGAGGCGGAGGCGGAGGCCTAGCCATGATCCAGAACTACTCGCGTCTGACCGTGGCGGACAACACCGGGGCGAAGTCCATCATGTGCTTCAACATTCCCGGCGGCACCCGCCGGCGCTACGCCCGTGTGGGCGACATCATCGTCGCCTCGGTCAAGCAGGCCATCCCCAACTCGCCCGTGAAGAAGGGTGAGGTGGTGCGCGCCGTGGTGGTGCGGACCAAGTCCGTGACCAAGCGGGCCGATGGTTCCACGATCCGGTTCGATGACAACGCTGCCGTGATTCTGGGTTCCAACGAGATGCCCCGCGGCACGCGCATCTTCGGCCCCGTGGCCCGTGAGCTGCGCGAGCGCAACTTCATGCGCATCATCTCCCTCGCCCCGGAGGTGCTGTAGTCATGGCTGCACGGATCAAGCGTGAGGACACGGTGATGGTGGTCCGCGGGCGCGACCGCGGCAAGCGGGGCAAGGTCCAGCAGGTGTTCACCGCCGACGCGGCGGCCCTGGTGGAGGGGATCAACATCCTCAAGCGGCACCAGAAGGCTGGGGTCAACGCCCAGCAGGGCGGCATCATCGACAAGGAGATGCCCATCGCCCTGGCCAAGCTGCTGCCGGTCTGCCCGTCCTGCGACAAGCCGACCCGCGTGGGTTACAAGGTGCTGGACGACGGCACCCGCTCGAGGGTGTGCAAGCACTGCGAAGGGATGTTCAATTGAGCACGGACGCCAACAAGCCAGCCAGCGGCAAGGCCGCGGCCCCCAAGAAGGCCGCCGCGCCCCGCGCCGCCCGTAAGCCCGCAGCCCCTCGTGCCAAGGCCGAGGCGCCCGCGCGTGAGCGCAGCGCCGTCACGGCCCGGCCGGCTCCCCGGATGCAGGTGCGCTACCGCGATGAGGTGCGCCCCCAGCTGATCCGCGAGTTCGGCTACAAGAGCTCGATGCAGGCGCCCAAGATCGAGAAGATCACGCTGAACATCGGCCTGGGCGAGGCGCTGACCAACTCCCGTGCGCTGGAGACGGCCCCGGAGCAGCTGGCGGCCATCGCCGGCCAGAAGCCCGTAGCCACCAAGGCCAAGAAGGCCGTGGCCGGGTTCAAGGTGCGCGAGGGCCAGGTGATCGGCACCAAGGTCACCCTGCGCGGGCGGCGCATGTACGAGTTCCTGGACCGGCTGATCACCCTGGCGCTCCCGCGCATCCGCGACTTCCGCGGCGTGGTGCGCGCCGGTTTCGACGGCAAGGGCAACTATGCCCTGGGCCTGCGGGAGCAGACGGTGTTCCCGGAGATTGACTACTCCTCCGTGGACAAGGTCCGCGGCCTGCAGGTGGTCTTCACCACCACCGCCACCAACGACGTGGAGGGCATCCGGCTCCTGGAGCTGATGGGCATGCCCTTCGTGCGTGTGGCGTAGGTACTGACAGAAGCGTAGGAGACGGAAGGGGAGCTGTGGCTAAGAAGAGCAAGATCGCCAAGTGGAAGCGCCCGCCGACCTTCAAGGTGCGCGCCATGAACCGCTGCCAGCGGTGCGGGCGTCCGCGTGCCTACATCCGGTTCGTGGGCCTGTGCCGCATCTGCTTCCGGCAGATGGCGCTCGAGGGCAGTCTGCCCGGCGTGCGCAAGGCGAGCTGGTAGGGAGAGGACAGACGATGCCAGTCACTGACCCCATCTCGGACATGCTGACCCGGATCCGTAACGCACAGATGGTGCGGCACGGCCTGGTGGAGCTGCCCTCGTCCCGCACCAAGGCGGCCATCGCGGAGATCCTCAAGCGCGAGGGCTACCTGGCGGACGTGGAAGTGGTCAAGCGCAAGCCGCAGGATCTGCTGCGCTTGCGCCTGCGCTACTCGGAGCGCCGTGAGCCGGCCATCTCCGGTCTCAAGCGCGTGAGCAAGCCCGGTCTTCGTGTGCACGTGGGACGCAAGGAGGTGCCCCGCGCCTTCGGCGGCGTCGGTATCGCCATCGTGTCCACCTCCCAGGGCATCATGACGGGCCTGGAAGCCTTCAAGAAGGGCATCGGCGGTGAGCTGATGGCCTACGTGTGGTAGGAGCAGACCGTGTCTCGCATCGGCAATCGACCAGTGACGATCCCCTCGGGCGTCAGCGTCTCCATCGCTGACGGCACGGTGGCGGTGAAGGGCTCCAAGGGTGAGCTCTCCTACACGCTGCTGCCCGGCATCAGCGTGGCGCAGACGGAGGGCGAGCTTGCCGTCTCCCGCGAGGGTGACGAGAAGCCCCTGCGCGCCGCGCATGGGCTCACCCGCGCGCTCCTGGCCAACATGGTCACGGGCGTGAGCGCGGGCTACATCCGCTCCCTGGAGCTGGTGGGCTACCGCGTGCAGGCCGCGGGCAAGGGCCTCAACCTGCAGCTGGGCTTTTCCCACCCGGTGGTGGTCCAACCCATGGAGGGGATCACCTTCGAGGTGGAAGGCAACAACCGCGTCCACATCCGCGGTATCGACAAGCAGATGGTGGGTGAGCAGGCGGCCCAGATCCGTCGGCTGCGCCCGCCGGACGCGTACAAGGGGAAGGGCGTGCGCTACATGGGCGAGCGCCTGCGTCTGAAGCCGGGTAAGTCCGCGGCCAAGAGGGCATAGAGCAATGGCACGAATCACGACATCGCGCGCCGCGCGCCAGCAGCGCCACCAGCGCATCCGCAGGCATCTGGCCGGGACGCCGGAACGTCCGCGCCTGGCCATCTTCCGCAGCACGCGTTACATCTACGCGCAGGTCATCGACGACGCCGCTGGCCACACGCTGGCTGCGGCAAGCACCAGGGACCTGCCCGCGGCCACCTCGCCCAAGACCGAGGCGGCCAAGGCGGTGGGCAAGCTGGTGGCTGAGCGGGCCAAGGCCGCCGGTGTGAACAAGGTGGTCTTCGACCGCGGCGGCTATCGCTTCCACGGCCGTGTGAAGGCCGTTGCCGAGGGAGCCCGCGAGGAGGGTCTGGAGTTTTGAGCCAGATGAACGAGCGCAACAACCGTGCCTCCGACGAGGGGGGCGAGCTGCAGGAGAAGGTCGTCCACATCCGCCGCGTGGCCAAGACGGTCAAGGGCGGGCGCAACATGACCTTCAACGCCCTGGTGGTTCTCGGTGACGGCCAGGGCCAGGTGGGCGCTGGGCTGGGCAAGGGCGCCGCGGTGCCCGACGCCGTGCGCCAGGGCAACACCATCGCCCGCAAGGAAATGTTCCGGGTGCCCATGGTGGGCTCCACGGTGCCCCACGCGGTGCGCGCATCCTTCGGTGCCTCCGAGGTGCTGATCCGCCCCGGCCTGCCGGGTTCCGGCATCAAGGCGGGAGGCGGTGTCCGTGCGGTCATGGAGGCCGCCGGCATCCGTGACGTGGTGTGCAAGGCCCTGGGTTCGCGCAACCCTATCAACGTGGTCAAAGCCACGCTGGTGGGCCTGGCGCAGCTGCAGGGCGAGACGGGCGAGGAGATCGAGCTGCGGCCCTCCGCCGTGCTGCCGCCCGCCCCTGAGCGGCGCGGCCCGGTGCGCCGGGACACCTCCGGTGAGGCCCGCACCCGTTCCGACCGCCCGCGTCGTGGGGGCGACGACCGCCCCCGCGCCGAGCAGCCGGCCGCGCCGGTGCCCCCGGCGCCGCTTGAGGGAGCATAGTCATGGCGAAGATCCAGATCACCTGGGTGCGCTCCGAGATCGGGTTCACCCAGGATCAGCGCAGGACGATCCGCGCCCTGGGGCTCAAGAAGCTCCATCAGAGCGTGGTGCGTGAGGACAGCCCGTCCATCAAGGGCATGGTGCACAAGGTGCGCCATCTGGTGACGGTCAGCCCTGAGCAGGGCGAGGGAGCGTAGCGATGCAGGCGCACGAGATCCGGCCGAGCATGCCCAAGAAGGCCCGCAAGCGCGTGGGCCGGGGCAACGGCTCCAACGGCACCTACTCTGGCAAGGGCATGAAGGGCCAGAAGGCCCGCACCGGCGGCGGCGTTCGCCCGGGCTTCGAGGGCGGTCAGAACCCGCTGATCAAGGGCCTGCCCATGCTGCGCGGGTTCACCAACCCCTTCCGGGTGTCCTACCAGGTGGTGAACGTGGGCCAGCTGGCTGAGCTGGGCGCCAGCGAGGTCACCCCCGAACTGCTGGAGCAGCGCGGGCTGATCCGCAGTGCTCGCAAGCCGCTCAAGGTCCTGGGGGATGGGTCCATCTCCAGCGCCGTCAGCGTGCGCGCAGCCAAGTTCTCCTCATCCGCCAAGGCCAAGATCGAGGCCGCCGGCGGCACGGTCCAGGAGGGTTAGCGGGTGCGCTCACCCTCCACGGCGGCGCGCGGCGGGACGTCCCGCCCCGCGTTGATCCAGGCCATGGTCGATGCGTTCGGCACCCCGGACCTGCGGGGGCGGATCCTCTTCGTGCTGGCCATGCTGGTCATCTTCCGACTGCTGGCGCACGTGCCGGTGCCGGGCGTTGACCGCGCGCTGCTGGGCAACCTGTTCCAGTCCAACAACCTGGTTGCCTTCTTCGACCTGTTCTCCGGTGGCGGCCTGCGCAACCTGTCCATCGCCGCCCTGGGCGTGTTCCCCTACATCACCGCCTCCATCGTCATCCAGGTGCTCACGCCGGTGCTTCCCGCCCTGCGTGAGCTCTCTCAGGAGGGCGATGCGGGCCGGGCCCGGCTGAACCAGTACACCCACTGGCTCACGGTGCCCATCGCCTTCTTCTCCGGCTACGGGCAGCTGGTGCTGTTCGCTCGCTCCGGCATCTTCTCTCACAACATCACCTTCTTCGGCCCCGGCGCCTTCGAGACGCTGGTGATCCTTCTCTCCTTCGTCGGCGGGACCATGCTGCTGGTGTGGATGGGTGAGCTCATCAGCGAGCGGGGCATCGGCAACGGCCTGTCCATCATCATCTTCGGCGGTATCGTTTCCCAGTTGCCCGCGCTGCTGGGCCAGTCCTCCCTCGCCCAGGACAACCTGGGCGGGCTGGTGGTGCTGGCGGTGGTGGGGCTGGGGATCATCTACGTCATCGTCCTGTTCAACGAGGCGCAGCGTCGCCTGCCCGTGCAGTACGGGCGCTCGGTCTTCCGGGGCGGGCGCATGTACCGCCAGGGCGGAGCGACGTTCCTGCCCTTGCGGGTGAACTCGGCGGGCATGATCCCGCTGATCTTCGCCTTCTCCATCATGGTGGTACCGGCCACCGTGGCCAACTTCTTCGCCAACCCCTCCTCCGCCTCGTTCTTCGCGCGGGCGGCGCTGTGGGTCTCCACCACCTTCTCGCCCGCCTCCGTCTGGTACTGGGTGGTGGTGTTCATCCTGGTGGTGGTCTTCACCTTCTTCTACACGCTGGTGGTCTTCCAGCAGCAGCAGTTGGCGGAGAACCTGCAGAAGAACGGCGGGTTCATCCCCGGCATCCGGCCGGGCCAGCACACCCAGCAGTACCTGAACCGGGTGATCCTGCGCATCACCTGGGGCGGGGCGCTGTTCCTGGGCGCGGTGGCGGTGGTGCCCTTCTTCATCTCCTCCGTCACCGGCATCCAGGCCCTGACGCTCTCTTCCACCAGCATGCTGATCATGGTCTCCGTGGCGCTGGACACCATGCGCCAGCTGGAGGCCCAATTGCTCATGCGCAACTACGAAGGGTTCCTCCGCTGATGCGTATCGTGCTGCTCGGACCTCCAGGCGCAGGGAAGGGGACGCAGGCCGCCGTGCTCGCCAAGCACGCGGGCGTGGCGCACATCGCCTCGGGCGACCTGTTCCGCAAGCACCTGGGCGAGGGCACCCAGCTGGGCAAGCTGGCCAAGACCTACATGGACAAGGGCGAGCTGGTGCCGGACGAGGTGACGATCCGCATGGTGCTGGAGCGCATGGGCGAGGCGGACGCCGCGGGCGGTTACGTGCTGGACGGGTTCCCGCGCACCCTCCCGCAGGCCGAGGCTCTGGACGCGGCGCTGGGCGCGCAGGGCGCGGCCATCGGCGCCACGCCGCTGATCGAGGTGGACACGGAGGAGTTGGTGCGACGGCTCTCCGGCCGATGGATCTGCCGCTCGTGCCAGACGCCCTACCACGAGGTCTCGCACCCGCCCAAGGTGGCCGGGGTGTGCGATGCGTGCGGTGGGCAGCTCTACCAGCGCGACGACGACAAGGCGACGGTGGTGCGCGAGCGCCTGGGCGTGTACGAGCGCCAGACCGCCCCGCTGGTGGGATACTACGAGGGTCAGGGCAAGCTAGTGCGGGTGGACGGCCAGCAGCCCGTCGAACAGGTGACCGAGGCACTGTTGGAGGCGGTGAAGGGGGCCTAGCGGCCCAACCTTTGCCGGATCGAGCGAGAGACGCTAGAATAGACGTTTGTCGATGGACACGCAGAGCATCGTACGAGCATTGAGCCGCAAGGGCGTCACGGCGCGCGAGGCGGACGGCATCACCGTCAAGAGCCAGCAGGAGCTGGATCTGATGTGGGAAGCCGGCCAGATCGTGGGCCGCACGCACCAGGTGCTTCGCGACGCCGTGGCGCCGGGCATCACGGCGCGTGAGCTGGACGCCATCGCAGAGCGTGAGATCCGTGCCCTGGGTGGGGTTCCTGCGTTCAAGGGCTACCGGGGCTTCCCCGGGACGCTGTGCGTGTCCATCAACGAGGAGATCGTTCACGGCATCCCCGGCGAGCGGGTGGTGCGCGAGGGTGATCTGGTGAGCCTGGACCTGGGCGCCATCGTGGGCGGCCTGTACGGCGACTCAGCCACCACCGTCCCTGCGGGGAAGGTGGGCCCGGATCTGGAGGCGCTGCTGGCAGCCGGTGAGGCCAGCCTGTGGGCGGGCATCGAGGCGGTGCGCGCGGGCAACCGCGTGGGCGATGTGTCCGCGGCGGTGCAGGCGGAGGTGGAGCGGCGCGGCGCCTACGGCATCGTGCGCGAGTACGTGGGGCACGGCATCGGCCGGCGCCTGCACGAGGAACCGTCGGTGCCCAACTTCGGGTTGGCGGGGCGTGGGCCCCTGCTGCGGGTGGGGATGGCCATCGCCATCGAGCCCATGGTGAACCTGGGGACCCACGAGACCCGGGTGCTGGACGACGACTGGACCGTGATCACCCGTGACGGGAAGCCCTCGGTCCACTTCGAGCACACCGTCATCGTCACCGATGGTGAGCCCATCGTGACGACAGTGGTGGCGTAGGAGCACATGGCGAAGAAAGAGAGCATCGAGGTGGAGGCGACGGTGGTGGAGGCGCTGCCCAACGCCACCTTCCGCGTCGAGCTCGCCAACGGGCACGAGGTGCTGGCGCACGTGTCGGGCAAGATGCGGATGCACTTCATCCGCGTGCTGCCGGGCGACCGGGTGCTGGTGGACCTCTCGCCCTACGATTTGACCCGTGGGCGTATCACGTACCGATTCAAGTAAGGCCTCTGAGAACAGGGCCGGTTCGAGTAGGAGCAAGGGAGCAGAGCATGAAGGTGCGATCATCCGTCAAGCCGCGGTGCGATAAGTGCCGCCTCATCCGCCGGGGCCGCACGGTGCGGATCCTCTGCTCCAATCCGCGGCACAACCAGCGGCAGGGTTAAGAACATGGCACGTGTAGCAGGCATCGACATCCCCGACAACAAGCGCCTGGAGGTCTCCCTCCGGCGCATCTACGGCATCGGCCCCACGCTGGCCGCGCGCATCGCCGAGCGGGCCTCCATCTCGGGCAACCCCCGGGTGGCGGACCTGAACGACGAGCAGCTCAACCGGCTGCGTGAGATCGTGGACCGTGAGTACGTCACCGAGGGCGACCTGCGCCGCGAGGTGGCGGAGAACATCCGGCGCCTCATCGACATCGGCTCCTACCGTGGCCTGCGCCACCGCCGTGGCCTGCCGGTGCGCGGACAGCGCACCAAGACCAACGCCCGCACCAAGCGGGGCAAGCGCCGCGCCGTCGCCGGCAAGCGCAAGGTGTCCAAGAAGTAGCACCCTGCGCAGGCGCGCTGGGTAGATGTAGACGTAGTTAAGGACAGGGGGAAACGTGGCCAGAGCCAACCGGACCAGGACGCGTCGCCGCGAGCGCAAGTTCGTGCCCCGCGGCAAGGCGTTCATCAGTTCCACCTTCAACAACACCCTCGTCTCGCTGACGGACCCCGAGGGCAACGTCATCTCGTGGTGCTCGTCGGGAGCCGTGGGCTTCAAGGGCGCGCGCAAGTCGACCGCGTTCGCCGCTCAGCGCGTCTCCGAGACCGCCGCTCGCAAGGCGATGGAGCAGGGACTGCGCCAGGTGGAGGTGCTCGTCCGTGGGCCCGGTGCCGGCCGCGAGTCGGCGATCCGCGCGCTGCAAGCCGCGGGCCTCGTCGTCACCTCCATCCGTGACGTGACCCCCATCCCCCACAACGGTTGCCGGCCTCCCAAGCGCCGGCGCGTGTAGTCCGGAGCGCTGAACCATGGCACGATACACAGGTCCCGTTTGCAGGCAGTGCCGGCGCGCCGGCGAGAAGCTCTTCCTCAAGGGTGAGCGCTGCTACACGCCCAAGTGCGGCGTGGAGAAGCGCCGCAAGACCCCTGGCGACCACCAGCCGCGCCGCCGCCGCGCCTCCGACTGGGGCGTGCAGCTGCGTGAGAAGCAGAAGGCCCGTCAGTCCTACGGAGTGCTGGAGCGTCAGTTCCGCACCTACTTCGCCGAGGCGTTCCGGGTGAAGGGCGCCACGGGCGAGGTGCTGCTGCAGTTGCTGGAGCGCCGGCTGGACAACGTGGTCTACCGGCTCGGCTTCGCCTCCTCCCGCGCTCAGGCGCGGCAGTGGGTGCTGCACGGCCACTTCACTGTGGACGGGCGCAAGGCTGCCATCCCCTCCTACCGTCTGCGCCCCGGCCAGGTCATCACCTGGAAGGGCGCGGTGAAGGAGAAGCCCTTCGCCCAGGACGCCTCCCGGGCCCTGGGCCAGCGCCCCGTGCCCGAGTGGCTGGAACTGGACAAGGGTGCCCTCTCGGCCAAGGTGCTGCGCAACCCCGAGGCCGCCGACATCGACACCAAGGTTGAGGCCCGCATGATCGTGGAGTTCTACTCGCGCTAGTCCTGAGGGAGCCCCACGTTCACCGGCCCGCCCCGTAGGGCCGGCCATCAAGGAAGTGTTGCATGATGCTGGATATCGGATACGAGGAAACGCGCGACCCCGGACTGGACCAGGTTCCTGTTCCCCCCGTTGGCGTGCGCGTTGTTGAAGCTGAGGACACCCACGGCCTGTTCGTGGTGGAGCCCCTGCCGCGCGGTTTCGGCCAGACGCTGGGCAACCCCCTGCGCCGTGTGCTGCTGAGCGCGATCCAGGGCTCTGCCGTCTCCTGGGTGCGCATCGAGGGCGTTGAGCACGAGTACTCCACCGTCCCCCACGTCAAGGAGGACGTGGTGGAGATTCTGCTCAACGTGAAGGCCATCAACCTGCGCTCCCTCTCCAACCGCCCCGGCAAGCTGCGCCTCGATGTGCAGGGCCCCGGTGAGGTGACGGCGGGCGACATCATGGCCTCGTCTGACTTCGAGATTGTCAACCCCGAACTCCACATCGCCACCCTGGACTCCGCCCAGGCGCGGCTGGTGATGGAGTTGAACGTTGAGCAGGGCACCGGGTACGTCCCGGCGGCCACCAACGCCGGATTGCCCATCGGCGTGATGCCGGTGGACGCCATCTACACCCCCGTGCGCAAGGTGAATAACACCGTGGAGCGCACCCGGGTGGGCCAGCACACCGACTTCGACCGGCTCACCGTCGAGGTGTGGACCAACGGTGCCGTCAGCCCCGCCGAGGCGGTGCGCCAGGCATCCAAGGAGCTGGTGGAGCAGTTCTTCCGCCTCACCACCCTCTCGGAGACCCCCGCAGAGGATGGCGAGCGGCCGGGCTCCAACATCCCGGCAGCCCAGTACAACCTGACGGTGGAGAGCCTCAACCTCACCGCCCGCACCCTCAACTGCCTCAAGCGTGCCTCCATCCACAAGGTGGGGGAGATCTTGGAGCGCTCCCGCGGGGAGCTGCTGCGGATCCGCAACTTCGGTGAGAAGTCGCTGGAGGAGCTGAATGAGCGGCTGATGGAGGTGGGCATCGTCCACCCCGAGCTGGCGTCCGAGGGCGCCGAGGAGCCGGTGGGCGCTGCCTCCGGCGAGGGAGAGGAGTAATCCATGCGGCACCGCGTTTCTGGCCGTACCCTGGGCCGCCGCACGGCGCACCGTGAGGCGATGCTGCAGAACATCGTCGCGCAGCTGATCAAGCGTGAGCGCATCTCCACCACCGAGGCCCGCGCCAAGGAAGCGCGCCTCCTGGCGGAGCGGATGATCACCAAGGGCAAGGGCGGGAGCCTCAACGACCGCCGTCTCGCCCAGGCCACACTCACGGACAAGGAGGCGGTGAGCAAGCTCTTCGACGAGCTGGCCCCCCGCTACGCCGAGCGGACCGGCGGCTACACGCGCATCCTCAAGCTGGGCCCCCGCAAGGGCGACTCGGCGCCGATGGCGCTGCTGGAGCTGGTCTAGGGGTCCCGTGGCACGGCGCATCGCGCTGGTGCTGGAGTACGAGGGAACGGGCTATGCGGGCTTTCAGCTCCAGGCCAATGCTCCCTCGGTGCAGGAGCAGGTGGAGTTGGCGGTCGAGCGCCTCACCGGCGAGCGGCCCCGGCTGAAGGGTGCGGGCAGGACGGACGCTGGCGTGCATGCCCTCGGGCAGGTGGGCGCGTTCGATACCGCAAGCGCCCTGGCGGTGGAGCGGTTCAGGAACGGCCTGAACCACTACCTGCCAGAGGATATCGCGGTGGTGGGGGCGTATGAGGCCCCCGGCGGGTTCGACCCGCGCAGGCAGGCCATCGCACGGGTGTATCGCTACACCCTGCTCGAGCGGGACGTGCGCTCGCCCCTGAGGCGCAGGTTCGTCCACCGGGTGGGGAAACGGGTTGATCTAGCGGCCATGGCCCAGGCCCTGGCCTACACGGAAGGAGAGCGGGACTTCGGCCCCTTCAGCGGGGCCTACCCACAGGAGAAGAGCACGGTGCGCCGGATGCTCCGCACCGCCGTCTGGCGGGAGGAGAACGAGGCGCACGTGGAACTGGAGGGCAACGCCTTCCTGCCGCAGCAGGTGCGACGCACCGTGGCAGCGGTACTGGAGGTGGGGCTCGGGCGCATGAGCCTCTCCGGTTTCCAAACCCTGGCCGATTCCGGCCAGCGGGGCGCGGCAGCACTGGTGCTGCCACCCACCGGGCTCTGTCTGCGGGAGGTCAGATACCGAAGGTTCCCACCATAACGCCATGCAGCTGGAACGCATCACCAAGCACACATCCAACGCCAACCAGGCAACCTGGCACGTCATCGACGCCGAGGGCAAGCGGCTGGGCCGCCTCGCCTCCGAGGCTGCGCGGCTGCTCCAGGGCAAGCACCGGGCGGACTACTCCCGCCACGAGATCGGCTCCGACTTCGTGGTGGTGGTCAACGCCTCTCAGGTGAGCGTTGGCCGCAACAAGGAAGAGCAGAAGGTCTACAAGCGCCACACGGGTTACCTGGGTGGCCTGAAGACCGAGACCTTCGCCTCCCTCATGGCCCGCTCGCCTGAGCGCGCCATCGAACGGGCGGTGAAGGGCATGCTGCCCGGCAACCGGCTGGGCCGGCGCATGCTGGGCCGCCTGAAGGTCTACGCCGCGGGTACCCACCCGCACGAGGCGCAGGTCAACGCAGGGACCGGCAAGGCCAAGGCCGCGGCCAAGCCCGCCCGTGGGGGCGGCAAGCGCGCCGCAGCCCCGCAGGCCGAGGCCGCCGCACAGAAGGACGGGGAGTAAACCATGACCACCGCGCAGCAGTACTACTACGGCACGGGCCGGCGCAAGGCCGCCATCGCCCGCGTGCGCCTCTACCCCGGTGGGACCGGCGCCGTCGTCGTCAACGGCAAGCCCTTCGAGGAGTCCATGCCCTGGCCGGACTGGCAGAAGCGCGCTGTCCAGCCCTTCGACACCATCCCCGCTGCGGCCAACCGCTTCAACGTGGTGGCCAAGATCGAGGGTGGCGGTATCAGCGCCTGGGCCGACGCTCTGCGCATGGGCATCGCCCGCGCGCTCCTGGTGGCGGACCCCTCGCTGAAGGCTGACCTGCGCAAGTTCGGCTACCTGACGCGCGACCCGCGCATCAAGGAGTCGAAGAAGTACGGCCTCAAGCGCGCCCGCCGCGCCCCGCAGTACACCAAGCGTTAATCGCCTGGTCGCTCAGACACCAAGAAGGGCCCGCCATCGGGGGGGCCCTTCGCGTTGAGGGGGTTCGGGGCGCTCAGACCCCAGCGATGGCGCGCAGGTCCGCCAGCATGCGGCGCACCCGCTCGGGCGAATCGCCCTCGGCGTAGATGCGCAGCAGCGGCTCGGTGCCCGAGGGGCGTATCAGCCCCCAGTAGCCGCCACCCAGCAGGTAGCGCGCGCCGTCGGTGGTGTCGGTGCCACGCACGCGCAGGCCGCCCACCTGCTCCGGGGCGGCGGCGGCCAGGCCAGCCGCATCGGGCTTGGGGGCCGTGGGGGCCAGGGCGACGTCCAGCCGGTCGTAGGCGTGCGTGCCCACCTGCTCGAACAGGTACTCCACCAGCTCGGAGGCGCGCTTGCCGGTCCTGACCATCAACTCTAGGAACAGCAGGCCGGAGAGGATGCCGTCCCGCTCTGGGATGTTGCCCCGGAAGGCGTAGCCACCGGACTCCTCGCCCGCCGCCAGCGCGTCCACGGCCATCATCTGCGGGCCCACGTACTTGAAGCCCACCGCCGTCACGTGCACCGGCACGCCGTGGTGCGCTGCCAGCGCGTCCACCATGGACGATTGGGTGAGTGAGCGCACCAGCGGCCCGCGCAGCCCCTTCACCTCCAATTGGTGCAGGCACAGGAGGGAGAAGGTCTCCAGGGTGCTGATGAACCGCCCGTTCTCGTCCAGCACGCCCAGGCGGTCCGCGTCCCCGTCGGTGGCCAGCACCAAGTCGAAGCGCCCAGCCTGTGCGGCGGCGATGGACGGGCCCAGGTTGGGAGCGATGGGCTCCGGCTGGCCCATGCCGGGGAAGAGGGGATTGCGCTCGGCGCGCAGCTCCTCCACCGAGGTGGCCCCGTCGCCCAGGGCCGCTGAGAAGTACCCGGCACCCGCCCCGTGCATGGCGTCCACGCCCACGCGCAGGCCAGCGGCGCGCAGGGCGCCCAGGTCCACCACCCGGCCCAGGTTGGCCAGGTACGGCGAGGCCATCTCCACCTCGCGCACCACGCCTGCCGCCCGCGCCTCGGCCAGGGGGCGCAGGGCGGGCTCACCCTCGGCCTGGGCCGAGGCGATGTGCCCCTCCAGCGCCGCCACCACCTCGGGCGTGGCGCTCCCGGCGTAGTCGGGCTTGTACTTGAAGCCGCTCCACGCCCCGGAGTTGTGGCTGGCGGTGATGACGACCCCGCCCCCCGCGCCCTGGTGCAGCACGTTGAAGGAGAGGACGGGCGTTGGCACCACCCGGTCGGCCAGGTAGACAGGGATGCCGTGGGCGCTGATCACCCCCGCCACCTCGGCGGCGAACTCCGGGGAGCCGAAGCGGGTGTCGTAACCGATGGCCACGCCTCGCTCGGCCAGCCCCTGCGCCTCCAGCAGGCGGGCCACGCCCTCGGCGCAGGCGCGCACGTTGGCGAAGGTGTACTCACGGGCGATCAGCGCCCGCCACCCGTCGGTGCCGAATCGGATGCTGTCCGCCATCACGCCTCCCCTGAAGCCGCGCTGGGGGCGGGCCTAGGCCAGGCCCGCCGCCTTGCGCAGCTCCGCCGCCTTGTCCGTGCGCTCCCACGGCAGGTCCACGTCGCCACGGCCGAAGTGGCCGTAGGCCGCCGTGGGGCCGTAGATGGGCTTGCGCAGCCCCAGGTGGTGGATGATGGCCCCGGGGCGCAGGTCGAAGTGCTCGCGCACCAGCTTGGCGATGACGTCGTCGTCCACCTTCCCGGTGCCGAAGGTCTCCACGCTCACATTGATGGGTGCGGCCACGCCGATGGCGTAGGAGGCCTGCACCTCGCACCGGTCTGCCAGGCCCGCCGCCACCACGTTCTTGGCCACCCAGCGCCCGGCGTAGGCCGCGGATCGGTCCACCTTGGTCGGGTCCTTGCCGGAGAAGGCCCCGCCGCCGTGGCGGGCGACGCCCCCGTAGGTGTCCACCAGGATCTTGCGGCCCGTCAGGCCCGCATCGCCGTGGGGCCCGCCCACCACGAAGCGCCCGGAGGGGTTGATGAGGATGCGGGTGTTCTCGTCCACCAGCCCTGCCGGCGCCACCGCGTCGATCACGTGCTTGCGCACGTCCGCTGCGATCTGCTCCTGGCTCACGTTGGCCGCGTGCTGGGTGCTCACGATGATGGTGTGGATGTGCTTGGGCTTGCCCTGGGCGTACTCCACGGTGACCTGCGCCTTCCCGTCGGGGCGCAGGTAGGGCAGGATGCCCTCCTTGCGCACGATGGACAGGCGCTGGGTGAGCCGGTGGGAGAGCGCGATGGTCAGCGGCATCAGCTCGGGCGTCTCGTTGCACGCGAAACCGACCATCATGCCCTGGTCGCCCGCGCCCAGCGCCTCGATCTCCGAGGCCGCGTCCTTGCCGCGGTGGTCCAGCTCCGTGGTCACACCCTGGGAGATGTCGGGCGACTGCTCGTGAATGCGGATCTCCACCGCGCACGTCTTCCAGTCGATGCCCGTGTCCGGGTTGTCGTAGCCGATGCGCTTGATGGTCTCGCGCACGATCTTCTCGTAGTCCACCGTGGCCGTGGTGGTGATCTCGCCGAGGACCACCACGAAGTTGGTGGTGGTGGCCGTCTCGCAGGCCACGCGGGCAGCGGGGTCCTGGGCCAGGATGGCGTCCAGGATCGCGTCGGAGACCTGGTCGCACAACTTGTCGGGGTGGCCCTCGGTCACCGACTCGGACGAGTACAGGTAGGACGATGACTCAGAGAACGTGGTGCCTTTGCCCGCCATGTGGGCTTCCTCCTGGGGACTGTTGTGGTCAGGGCTGGGGCCGGGCCTAGGTGCCCGACTCCCAGCTGGCAAGGTACTTGGCCTGCTCGGGGGTGAGGGTGTCGGCGGAGACGCCCATGGCCGCCAGCTTGATGGCAGCCACCTCCTCGTCCAGCTCCTTGGGCACGTCGTACACGCCGACGGCCATCTCCTTGTGGTGCTTGACCATGTACTCGGCGCTGGTGGCCTGGTTGGCGAAGCTCATGTCCATCACCGCGGACGGGTGACCCTCCGCGGCGGCCAGGTTCACCAGGCGGCCCTCGGCGATGAGGTTGATCTTGCGTCCGTCGCGCATCTCGTACTGCTCAACCATGTTGCGCACCGACTTGTGGGAGACCGCCAGGTCCTCCAGGGCGCCGATGTTGATCTCCACGTTGAAGTGGCCGGAGTTGGCCACGATGGCCCCGCCCTTCATCACCTGGAAGTGCTCCAGGTTCAGCGCGTGCATGCCGCCGGTGACGGTGATGAAGATGTCGCCCAATTTGGCGGCCTCGGCCATGGGCATCACCCGGTGGCCGTCCATCACCGCCTCCAGCGCGCGGATCGGGTCCACCTCGGTGACGATGGTCTGCGAGCCCAGCCCGCGTGCGCGGGAGGCGACGCCCCGCCCGCACCAGCCGTAGCCCGCCACCACCACCGTCTTGCCCGCCCACAGCACGTTGGTGGCGCGGGTGATGCCGTCCAGGGTGGACTGGCCGGTACCATAGCGGTTGTCGAACATGTGCTTGGTGTCGGCCTCGTTCACCGCGATGATGGGGTAGCGCAGGGCCCCGGACTCGGCCATACTGCGCAGCCGGATGACACCGGTGGTGGTCTCCTCCGTGCCGCCGATGATGCCGGGGAGCAGTTCGGTGCGCTTGGTGTGCAGCATCGCCACCAGGTCCGCGCCGTCGTCCATGGTCATGTGGGGTTTGGCATCCAGCACCGCGTGCAGGTGCTTATAGTAGGTCTCGTTGTCCTCGCCCTTGATGGCGTAGGTGGGGATGTCGTAGGCCAGCGCCAGCGCCGCGGCCACCGGGTCCTGGGTGGAGAGGGGGTTGGAGGCGCACATGCGCACGTCGGCCCCACCCGCCTTCAGCGCGATGGCCAGGTTGGCCGTCTCGGTGGTGACGTGCAGGCAGGTTGCCAGCGTCACGCCCTTGAGGGGCTGCTCCTTGGCGAAGCGCTCCTTGATGAGCCGGATGACGGGCATCTCACGAGCGGCCCAATCGATGAGCCGCACACCCTCATCCACCAACCCTGGGTCCTTGATGTCCGCCGGCTTGCCGTTGACTTGCATCGTTACTCCCTGACGTGCTCTCCCGCCCACGGGCGGGGATTGATTTCGCTCGGTGGGCGACTAGCCCTGGTCGGTAGGCTGACCGGAGCGTATCCACACCGGCGTGCCCTCTTCGATGTTGTACAGGTGGGCCGAGTCGAACCCCAGGGCGGCGGCCATCTCGGCAGCCAGTCCTGAGCGCACGCCCGCCGCGCAGATGAACAGCAGGTCGCGGTCCTTGGGCAGCTCCGCCTCGGCCCGGGTGAGCATGTCGTCCACGGGCAGGTGCACGGCACCGCGCGCGTGGCCGCCCTTCCACTCGTCGTCGCGGCGCACGTCCACCACCAGGGCGCCCTCGCCCTGCATCTGGAGCGCCTCCTGCACGCTGATGCGCCGGTAGGGCTCGCCGGGTTCCTGTCGTCCGTAGGCCATGGCTTCGTCTCCTTCTCCGTCTCCCCAGGTGTGGGGGCTATGCGTCCAGGTAGTAGCGGCCGATGATGGGCCGCAGGCGCTCCAGCGTCTGCGGCGGGACCAGGTCTTTGGCGGTGACCAGCGCGCTCGCCAGCGCGTCGCCACAGGTGCAGTTCTTGCGCGCACCGATGCGCGGGAGCAGGCGGGCCAGCGCTTTGCGCGATTCCGCCACGTTGCGCGCCAGGTTGTCCATCACCATCTCCACCGACACGTCCTCGTGCCCCTCGTGCCACGAATCGTAGTCCGTTGCCGTGGCGAGCACCGCGAAGCACAGTTCCGCCTCGCGGGCCAGCTTGGCCTCGGGCAGCGCCGTCATGCCGATGATGCTGGCCCCCCAGGAACGGTAGAGCGCCGATTCGGCGCGGGTGGAGAAGGCGGGCCCCTCCATCACCAGGTAGGTGCCGCCCCGGTGGACGTTGGCCTCGGTGTCATCCGCCGCGTCAGCCAGCAGTTCCGACAGCTCCGGGCAGAAGGGGTCGGCCAGGGCCACGTGGGCCACCAGCCCCTCGCCGAAGAAGGTGGCGGGGCGGCCCTTGGTGCGGTCGATGAGCTGGTCGGGCACCACCATGTCCAGCGGCGCGATCTGCTCCTGGAGCGAGCCCACCGCGCTCACGGAGATGAGCCGCTCCACGCCCAGGGCCTTCATGGCCCACACGTTGGCGCGCACCGGTATCTCCGAGGGGAGGATGCGGTGCCCCACGCCGTGGCGCGGCAGGAAGGCCACGGACACCCCCTCCAGCTCACCAATGGTGATGGCGTCGGACGGGGGACCGAAGGGGGTGTTCACCGTCACCTGCCGAACATTGGACAGGCCCTCCATCTGGTAGAGGCCGGTGCCGCCGAACACGCCCACGCGGGCCTGGGATTGGGTGCTCACGCGCTCACCCCCTGGGCCGGGCTGGCCGCCGCGATGGCCGCCGCGATGGCCGCCGGGTAGGGTGCGCGCAGCACGCCGCGCTCGGTAATGATGGCGCTGATGAGCCGAGCAGGGGTCACGTCGAAGGCGGGGTTGCGTACGCCGATGCCCTCGGCGGCGATGCGTCGCCCGCCCACGTGCGTCACCTCGTCTGCGGGGCGCTCCTCGATGACGATGGCCTCGCCCGTGGGCGTGGCCGGGTCAACGGTGCTCATGGGCGCGGCGACGTAGAAGGGGATGCCGTGGGCGTGGGCCAGCACCGCCAGGGTGTAGGTGCCCACCTTGTTGGCGGTATCGCCGTTGGCGGCGATGCGATCAGCCCCCACCACCACGGCGTGCACCGCGCTCTGGGCCATGAGCACACCCGCCGCCGAGTCGGCCAGGAGGCGTGCGGGGATGCCCAGGCGCACCAGTTCGTAGGCGGTGAGGCGCGCGCCCTGGAGCCAGGGGCGGGTCTCGGTGCAGAACACGCTGATGTCGCGTCCCGCCTCCCAGGCCGCGCGGATAACCCCCAGCGCCGTGCCGTAGCCCGCCGTGGCCAACGCGCCGGTGTTGCAGTGGGTCAGCACGCCGCCGTGCTCCGGTAGCAGCCCCGCGCCCGCGGCGCCGATGGCGCGGTTGGTGGCGATGTCCTGCTCGCGCAGCCGGTGGGCCAGGGCCAGCAGCCGCTCGCGCGCCTCGCCCACGCTTCCGGTCCCGCGCGCCGTCTGAAGCGCGCGCTCCACCGCCCAGGCCAGGTTCACCGCCGTGGGGCGTGCGGCCGCAAGGCGCGCGGCCTCGGCGCTCAGAGTATCGAGCCAGCGGGGCAGGGGGGCGTCGGGCAGGCGTGCGGCGTGGGCGGCCAGCGCGTAGGCGGCCGCGACCCCGATGGCGGGAGCGCCGCGCACCCGCATGGTGCGGATCGCCTCGATGGCCTCGTCGACGTTGACGACGGGGAACCAGCGCTCCTGCGCGGGCAGGAGGGTCTGGTCCAGGAGCAGGAGGCTCTCGTCCTGCCAGCGGATCGGTTCGAGTTCCCCGGCCTGATGCACCGATGGCTCCATACTCACCGCATCGTGCTCAAGAGGGGGGAGGTGGCGGGCATAAAAAGGGACTCCCCGGTGTGAGAAGTCGCCTGGGGGGCACGCTCTCATCTCCAGACCGCCGTGGCGGCCTGCCGGACTTGGCACCGCTGCCATCGCTGGTGACGTTGGCCGGTTGCCGGGCTTCGCAGGGCCGGGGCCCTCCGCCTCTCTTGATAAGGGCGCGGTGGTTGCGCTTGCACCCATGCTAGGTGTCGCGCGCGAGGGGTGTCAATGCGGGTTAGCCCGCACTAACCATCGGTCAGCGCATCCAGGCTTCCCAGGTCCAGCCCGCAGGAGCCCAGCGCACTCAGTTCGGTGAGGGTGGGCAAACGCTGGCCGGAGGCGATGGCATCGAAGGCCGCATCACCCAGCGCCGCTCGCGCACACGCCGCCAGTGCCTCGGTGTCCAGGCCCTCTGGCATGCTGATGCCCAGCCCCGCAGCGTCCACCCCGCACGCGGCCAGCGCCGCCGCCAGTGCGGGCGAGGGCGCCTCGCCCCCGCGCAGCGCGCTCAGCAGCGCGCCCACGTCGGCCCGTTCGGCCACGCACCGCAGCTGGAGCAACGACACCCCGCCGGTGGCATCGCCGCCAATGCGCGCCGCCTCATCGTCCGTCAGGCACAGCAGCAGCCCGGTCAGCGCGCCCAGGGCGGCATCGTCCAGGCCCTCCGCCTCGCCCATCGCCGCCAGCGCGTCGGTGCCCAGCCCTGTGAACACGCCCCGGATGCACGCGCGGGTCGGTTCGCTCAGCGGCCCGGCCTCGGCCTCCAGCCCCGCCGTCACCAGCACGCCCACGGTGGCCCCGGACAGGCACGCCACCGGCAGGTTGAGCGCCGCGCCCGCTCCCAGCTCCCCGCTCAGGCCCGCCGCGGGCTGTGCGCCCAGCACCAGCGATGCCTCCAGCGACGCGTACGCCTCCAGGCCGAGTTCTGCGCGCACGCATGCCGTCTCACCAGCGGGCAGCAGCGGCAGCACCTGGGCCCAGGTGGTCTGCGCCGTGAGGGCCAGGCGCAGCGGGGCCGGCGTGGGGGTCGGCGTGGGCGTGGGGGTGGACTGCGGGCCGCAGGCGGCCAGCAGCGCCAGGGCGGCCAGGAACAGGGCGGGCAGGGATGCGTGGCGCATGCGTTCAGTATACGGGCCTCGGGCCGGGCCTAACCCGTACAATGCCGGGGTGCGCCTCGCTGCCCTCTCCCTCACCAGCGTCCGTTCCTACCCAGCCCTCGCCCTGGAACTGGGGCCGGGCCTCACCGTGGTGTGCGGGGAGAACGGGCAGGGCAAGTCCAACCTGCTGGAGGCGTGCTACCTGCTGGCGCTGGGGCGCTCCTATCGCGCCGCCTCCGACCGCGACCTCATCGCGTGGGAGGCCGTCTCCGGGGGCACGGCGGCGCTCATCGCCGCGCGCATCGAGCGCGCCGGGGGGCCGCTGGACGCGCGCGTGGGGCTGGAGGCGAGCGGGGAGGCCAACGTCCACAAGCGGGTGCGCGTGAACGGTGTGGCCAAGCGCGCGGCGGACCTGGTGGGGGCGCTGGCCGCGGTGCTCTTCTCCGCCGACGACCTGGCCCTGGTCTCTGGTGCGCCCGCCGGACGGCGCCGCTACCTGGATGTGCTGCTGGCCCAGGCCTCGCATCCCTACCTGCGCTCCCTCCAGCACTACCAGCGGGTCCTCACCCAGCGCAACGCCCTGCTCAAGGGACTGCGCGAGGGGCGCGCGGGCGAGGCAGAGCTCGCCTACTGGGACGATGCGCTCACCACGGGCGCCGCATCTCTGCTGGCGGCTCGCCACGGGGCGGTGACGCGTCTGGCCCCCCTGGCCGCCGAGGCGTACGCGCGCCTGGCGGGCGATGGGCGCGCCTTCAGCGTGACGTACGTGGGCACCGTGCCCTTCGCAGGCGATGCGCCCACCCCCGCCGACGCCGCCGCGGCGCTGGCGGGTTCGCGTGGGCAGGAGCGAGCGCGCGGCATGACGGTGGTGGGCCCCCACCGCGATGACCTGCGCCTCTCGCTGGACGGGGTGGAGATGGCGCGGCACGCCTCACGCGGGCAGCAGCGCCTCGCCGCCCTGGCGCTGCGGCTGGCCGAGGGTCGCTGGCTGGCGGAGCGCCGGGGCGAGCAGCCCGTGGTGCTGCTGGACGACGTGCTCTCGGAGCTCGACGCCCAGCGCCGCGCCCAAGTGCTGGAGGAGGTGGCCGGGGCCGACCAGGTCATCGTCACCACGGCGGACCTGGGGCTGGTGCCGGAGGCCGCGCTGTCCGGTGCGCGGGTGCTGCGGGTGATGGGCGGCGCGCTCCGGGAGGGGTAGCCCGGGGGCGCGGAGACGGGGGTTCGGCGCCCGCAGGGCACCCAGGGGGTGTCCCCCTTGAACGAGCGACCGGGGGAGCGGGCAGGGCCTAGAGCGCCGGGTGCTTCAGGTGCCAGCCCGCGGCCTGCTCGTAGGCGTGGGCGGCGCGCAGGAGCGTGGCCTCCGACAGGTGCGGGCCCATGAGCTGCAGACCCACTGGCAGCCCATCCACGAACCCGCAGGGCACGGAGATGGCGGGGATGCCCGCGATGTTCATGGGCACCGTGCAGATGTCGTTGGCGTGCATCACCACCGGGTCGGCCACCTCACCGATGCGGAAGGCGGGCGTGGGCGCCGTGGGGGTGATGAGCAGGTCCACCCGCCCGAAGGCCGCCTCGAACTCACGCCGGATCAGCGTGCGCACCTGCTGGGCCTTCTTGTAGTAGGCGTCGTAGTACCCGGCGGAGAGGGCGTAGGTGCCCATCATGATGCGCCGCTTCACCTCGGGCCCGAATCCCCGGTCGCGGGTGGCGGCCATGGCCCCCACCATGTCGGTCACGTCCTGGGCCGAGTAGCCGTACTTCACCCCGTCGTAGCGTGCCAGGTTGGCCGAGGCCTCGGACGGGGCGATGACGTAGTAGGCGGCGAGGGCCGTCAGCGAGGTGGGCAGGCTCACCCCCTCCACGATCTCGGCGCCCAGCGCGGCGAACCGCTCGATGGCCACCCGCGTGGCCTCGGCCACGGCGGGGGCGATGCCCTCCCCGAAGTACTCGGGCACGACGCCGATGCGCAGCCCCTGCACCCCGTCCCGCAGCCCCGCGGTGTAGTCGTGGGCGGGGCGGGGGATGGACGTGGAATCGTGCGCGTCGTGCCCCGCGATGGCACTCAGCACCAGCGCCGCGTCCTCCACGGTGCGGGTCATGGGGCCGATCTGGTCCAGGGAGGAGGCGAAGGCCACCAGCCCGTAGCGGGAGATGAGGCCGTAGGTGGGCTTGAGCCCCACGATGCCGCAGAAGGCGGCGGGCTGGCGGATCGAGCCGCCCGTGTCCGAGCCCAGGGCGTAGGGAGCGAGGCCCGCGGCCACTGCCGCGGCGGGCCCGCCGGAGGAGCCGCCGGGCACCCGGGTCAGGTCCCACGGGTTGTGGGTGGGCTTGAAGGCCGAGGTCTCGGTGGAAGAGCCCATGGCGAACTCGTCCATGTTCCCCTTGCCCAGCATCACTGCCCCAGCCTCGCGCAGCCGTGCCACCACCGTCGCATCGTAGGGAGGAACGAAGCCCTCCAGCATGCGTGAGCCGCAGGTGGTGACCACCCCACGGGTGGCCATGTTGTCCTTGATCTGCACCGGGATGCCGGTGAGCGGGCCGCCCTTGCCCGCGGCCAGCGCCGCGTCGGCGGCCCCTGCCTGCGCGCGCGCCTCGTCCGGCGTCACGGCCAGGTAGGACCCCACCTGGGGGTCCAGCGCTTCGACGCGGGCCAGGTGCTCGTCGGTGAGGGAGGCGGCAGTGGTCTGTCCGGCGCGCAGCGCCTCGGCCATCTCGCGCACGCTGTGGAAGTAGTGCTCGCTCACGGGCGCTACTCCTCCATCACCGCTTGGACACGGATGTAGTCGCCCTCGCGCCGGGGAGCGTTGGCCAGCACGTCCTCCACGGGCAGGGGCGGGACGGGCATATCCTCGCGCATCACCGTGTGCACCTCTTCAACGGCGTGGCCCGTGGCCTCCACGCCAGAGGTGTCCACCGCCTGGAGCGCTGAGACCTCGCCCAGCAGGCTCGCCATCTCGGTGCGCAGGCGCTCCACCTCCTCGTCGGAGAGGCCGAGGCGAGCCAGAACGGCCACGCGGCGCACCTCCTCAGCGGTGAGGGTGGGCGGGTTGGAGGAAGCATCACTCATGGGTGTTCGAGGATAGCACCGCCCTCCCGCCCCGCGCTATCAAGCCGAAAAACGCACCTGGAAATCGTTCCAACGTATTAGGCGGGTTCTTAAACTTCGGCCAAACTTCGTTCAAGGCCGACTCTCCCGTCAAGGAAGGCCAGGAGCACCGGTACCCATGAAGATTTCCCAGATCTCCGCCTACAGCCTCCCCGCCGAGGGCGGCCTGCCACCGCTGCAGGCCATGATCTACGAGGAGATCGTTCGCCGCCCCGACGAGGTGTTCGAGTACCAGGGCGAGGAGCTGATGCGGGTGTTCCCGCGCCTCAAGCGCTCGGCGCTCAACTGGTCGCTGTGGCTGCTGGCCAAGTCCGGCCACATCGGCAAGCTGCGGGTGCGCGTCAACGGCAAGCTCACCACGGTGTACGGGGCGCACGATGCCATCAGCGCGCTCAAGCAGCGCATGAACATGGAGGACGCCCCCGCCGAGGCGCGGGCAGGCGCCGCCTAGCCCCTACACCTCGCCGGAGGTGGCCAGCTCGCGCAGGTAGCGGAAGGGGTAGATGCCCGTCTCGTGCAGGTCGCTGAACAGCAGCGCGATGGCGTAGCGCCCCACCTCCAGCGCGTCCTCGATGGTTACGTCCGAGGCCACATCGTCCACGCCCACCTTGCGCTCGCGGGTGATCTCGTCCACGCACTGGGCGCACCCGCAGTGGCCGCGCACGTACCGGTGCGGCATCAGCGACTCCAGCCCGTCCTTCCAGCGGATGTACAGCCCATCGGGCGTCACCTCGTAGCGTTCGGGCTGGTTGTGGGTTTGGGTGGTCACGGGCTGCTCCTGCGGTTGCTCTCTGCAGTGTAGGGGGCGCGGGCCTAGAGCGAAATCTGCTGGCCTCGGCCCTCGGCCATGGCGCGGTGGTAGACCGCCATCCCTGCGGCCACGTCCTCGATGGCCAGCCCCTGGGATTCGAACAGCGTGATGGCATCGGGGGAGGGGCGCCCGTTCACGCGTCCGCCCACCACATCGCGCAGTTCAGCGGCCTTCTCCCACCGGAAGGCGCGCCGCTCAGCCGCCCAGATCAACTCGCCGCACTCGCGCTTGGCGTCCTCCAGGTCGTCCACCACCACCAGCGCGGCGCGCCGGATGGTCGTCTCGTCCACCTCGCGGCGCATCCAGTGGTTGGATCCAGCGGCGTTCACATGAGCCCCTGGCCGCAGCGCGGCGCCGTCGAACACCGGCTCGCGGGAGTTGGTGATGGCGCACACCACGTCGGCCTCGCCCACCGCCTCCTCCGCCGATGCGGCGGGCTCCACGCTGATGCCCAGTTCTGCGGACATGGCGCGCGCGAACGCCTCGCGGTTCTCCGGCTTGCGGGAGTAGACCAGCGCGCGGGTGATGGGCCGCACGGCGCACACCGCCGCCAGCTGCGTGCGGGCCTGGTAGCCGGAGCCGATGACGGCCACGGTGCGCGCGTTCGCCTCGGCCATGTGCCGGGTGGCCACGCCCGATGCCGCGCCCGTGCGTATCTGCCCCAGGGCGTTGGCCGCCAGCAGCGCCAGCGGCTCGCCGTTCTCGATGGAGTAGAGGATCACCAGCATCTGTGAGTCGGAGCCGGTGCCGGTGACGTAGGTCTTCAGGCCCGTTGCCTTCAGGCCCGTGGACATGCCCGCCATCACCTGCTGCGCCCCGCGCGGGAGCGGCACCCGGTAGCGGGCCATGTTGGAGGTATCGCCCCGGGCCGATGCGGCGAACAGCGCGTCCAGCGCGTCCACGCACACGTCCATGGGCAGCAGGGCGCGGACATCGTCCTCGGTGAGCAGCAGCACGGGTCTTCTCCTGGCAGGGATGGGGGAACGGAGGGTTAGGGTAGCGGGTTCTGAGTACTTCCCACCACCCACCCACGGGCCTGCGGCCTAGGGGCCTGCGGCCTCCGGGGCAGGCGGCCAGGGTAGGGGAAGCTGGCCGGGGGCGTGGACGGGACGCAGGTTGCCCACGCCCACGCCCACCAGGCGCACCGCCTCGCCGGGGTGCCAGTGCTGGGCCAGCAGGTCGTGGGCGGCGGCGGTGATGGCCTCGGCGCTGGCGGTGGCGGCCTCACGAGAGGCCGAGCGGGTGATGGTGGTGAAGTCGGCGTAGCGCAGTTTGAGCACCACCGTGCGGCCCACCAGCCCCTCTGCGGCGAGGGAGCGCGCCACGCGTCCGGCGAGGCGCTCCAGCTCCTCCTCCAGCCGCTCGCGCTCGTCCACGTCCTGGGCAAAGGTCTCCTCGGCGCTCACGGACTTGGATCCGTGCTCCGTGCGCACCGGTGAGGGGTCCTCACCCCGCGCCCGCCGTGCCAGCACCGCACCCCACGGGCCCAGCGCTGCCGTCAGTTGCCCTACCGGCGCGGCCGCCACCTGGCCCAGGGTGGCCAGGCCCACGGAGTGCAGCCGCTCCGCCGACCGAGGCCCGATGCCCGGCAACGCCTCCACGGGCATCGGTGCGAGGAACGCGGCCTCAGCGCCTGGGGGCACCACGGTGAAGCCGGAGGGCTTGCCCGCCTCGCACGCCACCTTGGCCACCAGCTTGGAGGTGGCCAGGCCCACCGAGCACGGCAGCCCCAACTCCACCCGCACGCGGGCCTGGATGCGATGCGCGCGCCCCTCCGCCTCCTCGGCTGTGCGGGCGATGGATGTGAGCTCCACGTAGGCCTCGTCGATGGACATCTGCTCCACCACGGGCGATTCGTTGCCGATGATGGCCATCACCCGGGCCGAGTAGTCCCGGTAGAGGGGGAAGCGCGGGTGCACCACCACGGCGTGGGGGCACAGGCGCAACGCACGGGCCATGGGCATGGCGGAGTGGCACCCGTAGGCTCGGGCGGCATAGGAAGCCGCCGCCACCACGCCGCGTCCCTCAGGCGAACCGCCCACCAGCAGTGGTTTGCCGGCAAGTTCCGGGCGTTCCACCGCCTCCACCGAGGCGTAGAAGGCGTCCAGGTCCACCAGGGCAACGGCGCGGGGTAGGTCCATGACCGCGCCAGCCTACAGGAGGGTGTGGGTTGGGGGAACGGGCGTGAGGCAGGGGAAAAGAGGAGGCCGCCCCGAGCCGGGGCGGCCTCTGAAGTCCGAAGTCCAATGGGGGGAACGGACCCTGTGCGGTGCGGCTACTTCTTGCCGCGGACCGAGCCGGCCAGGTCGGAGCCGGGGGTGAAGCCCACACGCTTGTGGGCGGGGACTGTGACGCGCTGGCCGGCCTGCTTGCCGCGGATCGCGCGCACCTGACGCTGCTTGACCTGCCGGGTCTCGAAGGCCCCGAAGCCGGTCAGCACGACGCGGTTCCCCGAGGAGAGCGCCTCACGGACGCTGTCCAGCACCGCGTTCAGCGCGGCATCGCCAGCGGAGCGCGTGCTCCCCAGCTTCTCGGCAACCTTCGCAGCCAGGTCTCCCTTGCGTAGCGTGGCCAAGTGAACACCTCCTCAGTGCTCTGTGTTCCCTGCCCGGCGGATCGCGCGAGCAGAGGCACCGTCAGTGGTCTCTGACATGCCAGCCGAGTATAGCATGGCGAAAATCCGCGTCACAATGGCCGTCATGCGGTGGATGGCGTCCAGAAGGTGCCGGTTGAGCGCCGAAGGCTACGCCCACCACCGGTGGAGGTGGTTCAGAGGGCCGTGGCCTTTCCCCATGGGGAAGGCACGCGCGATGGCCGGGTGTACGTAGGACTTGGCGTCGGCGACGGCTTCTGTCACCTCCCTGCCCATCGCCAGGCCAGCCGCCACCGCCGAGGAGAAGGTGCAGCCCGTGCCGTGGGTGGAGGTGGTGGGGATGCGCTCGGCGGGCAGCTCGGTGAAGGCGCGCCCGTCGAACAGCACGTCCGTCGCGCTCTCCCCGAAGTGCCCCCCCTTCACCACCACGGTGCGGGGGCCCATGGCGTGGATCGCTCGGGCGGCCTCCCGCGCCTCGGCCATGGTGGTCACGGGCCGCCCCGTGAGCACCTCGGCCTCACCCGCGTTGGGGGTGACCACCAGCGCCAGGGGGAGCAGCTCGCTCACCAGGGCGCCCACCGCGTCCTCCCGCAACAGCCTATCGCCCCCCTTGGCCACCATCACCGGGTCCACCACCACCCTGTCCAGCCGGTGCGCGCGCAGCCGCCCGGCCACGGCCGCGATGATGGCTGCTGATGACAGCATGCCGGTCTTGACCGCGTCCACGCCCATGTCCTCCACCACCGCGTCCACCTGGGCCTCGATGATTCCGGTGGGCAGCTCCTCCACCGCCCGCACCCCCTGGGTGTTCTGCGCGGTGACGGCGGTGATGGCGCTCACCCCGTACACCTGCAAGGCGGCGAAGGTCTTCAGGTCGGCCTGGACACCTGCCCCGGCCCCGGAGTCGGAACCGGCGATGGTGAGGGCCACCGGCACCGCGCGCGCGTTCATGCCTGTTCCTCCAGCGTCCGCACGCTCCCCAGGGTGGCGAAATCGAACCCGGCCCCGCCGCCCCTGCGCGATGCCCCCACCCACACCGCCGCCACCGCCGTGGAGACCACCAGCGCCACCAGGAAGCTGCCCAGCAGGTTGCCCGAGGCCAGGACGTGCCAGACCCCGGTGAGCCCGTCCCACGTCCACCAGCCGGACAGGTCGGGCTTGGGGAAGAACAGGGCCCCGGTGCCGATGCCCGCGAGGGTGGCCACCAGCGCGCCGCGCCCGCTGAGGCGCCGCTCGTACAGACCAGCGAAGGTGGGCACCACCGCCCCTGCGCACACCAGATCGGCGATAAGGAACAGGTAGAGCACCGAGTCGAACGCGTAGCCCACCGCCACGGCGGGCACCGCCAGCGCCACCGTGGCCCAGCGCGCCGGGCCCAGCAATCGCCGGGGGGTGCGCGCCGGGCCCAGCAGGTTCGGCAGGCCGGTGGTGAGCGCGGAGACGATGCCGTTGAGCAGGGTGTCGATGCTGCTCATCACCAGCGCCAACGCCAGCACCACCAGCACCACCAGCACCCAGCTGGGGAGCACCTCCAGCGCTAGGGAGAACAGTGAGATGGCCCCAGGGCTCCCCACTCCACGCCCCACCGCCCACAGGCCGAACAGTCCGGTGGCCAGCACCATGGGCAGCACCACCAGCGCCCCGATCAGGTAGCCGCGCCGCACGGCGGCCTCGGAATCGGCGGCGTACACCCGCTGCCAGAAGCCCTGGTGGAACAGGTTGGCCGCCAGGATGGCGATGACGAGGGTGATGCCGAACTCCACTCCCGGTTGGAAGCCCCAGTCCAGCAGGTGCGGAGCGCTCTCGCGCACCGGGGCCATGGCTGCATCCCACCCGCCCAGGGCCACGATGCCTGCGATGAACAGCGCCGCCAGCAGGGGAACGATGATGGCGAACTGCACCCCGTCGGTGACGATGCTGGCGCGCAGCCCGCCGTAGACGGTGTAGGCCAGCGTCGCCCCCGCCACCATCACCAGCGTCACCAGCAGCGGCGTGCCCGTCACCAGCTGCACCGCGCGGGCGATAGCTCCCAGCTCGGCCGCCAGGAACGTGAACATGTACAGCACCACGATGGCCAGCACCGCCAGGAACATGCCGCGCCCGTACCGGTGCCAGACGAACTCGGTGAGGGAGTGGCCGTTGGGCATCAGGCGGCGCATGCGCACGCCCACCGCCCAGAAGGCGGCTACGGGTGCGGCCTGACCAACGGCATAGCCCGTGAGACCAGCGATACCGGCCCAGGTCGCGGCCTCGGCGGGGCTGAACAGGATCCACGCTCCCATGACCGAGGCCACCACCGAGGCCAGGGCTCCCCAGGAGGAGGTGGAGCCCCGAGCGGTGATGTACTCATCCAGGGAGGGCTTGCGGCCCCGGGTCGCGGCCACGCCCAGGAAGGCCATGCCCAAGGCTGTCAGGACCGCTGCGGCGATACCCCAATCTGCGGTGCTCACGCGGGCTCCTTTCGGCGTGCGCCGGAGGAACCAGAAGGGGCCGCCCTCAGGAGAGGAGCGGCCCCGGTCGCTGCGAGTGCAGGGTGTGTACGGGGTGCGTCGCTCTCCCTCCGCTGGCATGACCCAGGTCAGGTTCCAAAGGGTCGGTGGCATTGGGGCCACCCTCTCAGCCAGGCTCACCCGGCTCCCCGTGGACGCACGATATGCGATTGGCCCGGATAGTAGGGCCGCTGGGAGGGGGCGTCAAGGAAAGCCTGCGCGCCTGGCCGTGGCCGGAAGGACGGGTAGCCGCGGCCGAAAGTCGGAGAAATCCCGCCGGGCCCCCCCTATGGACACGGGCGGACATGTACTATAATGCGGCGCGGCTAGCCGTCGGCCACGCGGCCAACTCCACGGCCAAGCCGTATCAGAGCAGGGCTCCGGGCAGGTGAGCGCAAGCGTCCTGCCCATACTGTTTGTACAGCCCAACAGACGCACAGGAGGCGGAATGTTCACCCTTCGGAAGCTTCCCGTCAGTATCCTGCTGGTGCTGGTGCTGACTCTGCTGGTCTCCGTGTCCGTCGCGAGCGCCGCTGACCCCGCCGTGGGTGGCAAGGTGACGTTCCGTGACTCCGCTGGCGCGAGCGACAGCTTGGTCATCGCCCTCACCGATGTTCCCTCCGCTGGGGCGGGCAACGCCTATGAGGGTTGGCTCATCGCCGAGGACGGCTCCAAGATCAGCGTTGGCACCCTGGCCCGCCGGGCCGACGGCGTGATCGACGCCACCTATGAGGGTACCGGCAACCTGCTCGCCACCTACGTGGCCTTCGCCATCAGCCGCGAGCCCTCCCCCGACCCCGACCCGGCAACCGCCGGTGCGGTGGTCTACTCCGACAACCTCCCCGCCGCTGCCGTGACCACGGTTCGCGCCCTGGTTGTGGACGGCTCCGCCACCGCGCTGCGGGCCCAGGCCCAGCTGGCGCTGACCCACGCCAACCTGGCCAAGTCCTCCACGACGCTGGCGGACAAGCAGGCCCACGCCCAGCACGTGGTCAACATCGTCGAGGGGCTGGGTGCCCCTGGCGACAGCACCGGCGTCCTGGCTCACGCTGCCGATGTGGCGGCTGAGGCCAACGCTCTCGCTGGCAAGGCCACCGACACCCGCGTCGCCGCCGCCGCCAAGGAAGTCGCCGCCGGCGCCGACCGCACCGCCTACCAGGCGGGCCGGGCGCGGGATGCCGCCAAGCGCGTCATCGCCGCCACGGTGGACAACATCACCGTGACCTTGGAGCTGGAGAACCTGGTCAACATGGCCACCGCCGCCGTCAACGGCACCGACGAGAACGGTGACGGTATCAAGGGCAATGCTGGCGCCGAGGCCGGTGGCAACGGCACCTACACCCTGGCCCAGGACATCGCGGCCTTCGAGCCGCAGGCCGGCGCCGACCTGGCCAATCCCGACACCGGTGACTGGACGATCCCCGTCCTGGCCCTGCTGGCCCTGGTGGCTGGCGCGGGTCTCACCCTGGGTGGCCTGAAGGTGCGTCGCACCGCCGCCTAGACCCGGCTGACAACGTCGTAACAGAAGAGCCCCGCTCAACCGAGCGGGGCTCTTGCTTTTCCGGCCTGTCAGGGGACCCAGGAGGGGGCAGGCCCGCCCGCGCCTTTGGGACGCGGGCGTTCTACTCGGCGGGCAGGTCCAGCGTGGCGCGCAGCTCGCGCCACTCGCGGGCAGATAGACCCAGTGCCGCCGGGTCAACGCTCTTGCCCGCCACCAGCGCGCGCACCGCCTCCAGCGCCTTGGCTGACAGGTGCGCCCCGCCCATGCGGTAGTCGGTGAAGGCGGCGTAGGTGAGGGGCACCCACCGCTCCACCACCTCCTGCAGCACGCGCGCGTACTCGCGTATCTCCCACTGGGCGTGGGCGTCGGCCCGCAGGCGCAGGAAGTGGAGCAGGTTGTGCAGGTCGCACTTCCAGTACCACTGGGTGTAAGTGGACAGGGGCAGGCCGATGCGCGCCAGTTCACGCGCTAGGCCCCCCTCACCGTCCTCCTCACCCAACATCTGCTCGTAGTGCGCGAAGGAGGTCTCGGCGTCGCCCTTGAGCAGCGCCAGCACCTGCTGCGCCTGCTCGGGTGGCAGTACCTGTCCGCGCCCCTGCCGGTTGGTGGCCGACTGGACGGCCAGCTGCTCCGGTGCGGGGGTGTAGAACTCCCGGTCCAGCACCGAGTAGCGCGCTGAGTACTCGTTCAGGTTGGCCGTGCGGTGGCGCACCCACTGGCGCGCCACGAAGATGGGCAGCTTCACGTGCAACTTGAGCTCGCACATCTCGAAGGGCGAAGTGTGCGCATTGCGCATCAGGTAGTTGATGAGCCCCGCGTCGTCCGAGCGGCGCTTGGTGCCCTTCCCGTAGGAGACGCGCGCGGCCTGCACGATGGCCGCATCGTCCCCCATGTAGTCGATGACCCGCACGAAGCCGTGGTCCAACACCGGCAGGGGGGTGTAGAGCAGTTCCTCCAGCGCGGGCACCGTGGCCCGCCGGGTGGGCGCGCTCTCCTGCCGGAGCGCCTCCACCTCTGCCTGCTGCTCAGGGGATAGCCGCATGGGGAACCTCTCTGGGGGAACTAGCGGAAGGCCGCGAAACCGTCCGGGATCGGCACCTCGACCAGGTGCAGGCGCTCGGAACCCACGTTGGCCCGCACCGCCTCGCCCAGCGCGTCCACGTCCTCGGCGCGGGTGTAGCCCACCCCGTAGGCCGCAGCCAGCTGCTCGAAGTTGGGGTTGGTGAGTCCCGTGGCGAACCGGCGGCCCGCGAAGCGCTGGTCCTGGTAGCGCTTGAGCACGCCCCAGGCGTTGTCATTGAACACCACGACGGTGGGGGCCATGTCGTGCTGCACGGCGGAGGCCAGTTCTTGGGTGTTGTACTGGAAGCCGCCGTCGCCCGTGACGCACACCACGGGCCGTTCACCGGCCCCGGCCGCGCCGCCCAGGCTGGCCGCGAAGCCCCAGCCGATGCTCACCCAGCCGTGGGGCTGGTGGAAGGTGCGCGGGCCCAGCGCCTCGAAGCAGCGGGTGCCCACGTAACCGGGGATGGTGGAGTCGCAGAACACAACGCCCTCGCGGGGCAGCGCCTCGCGTATCGCCGCCCAGGCGCGCAGCTCGTTGGGAAACTGGCGCTCCACGCTGGCGTGCGCATCGGCACGCAGCCGGGCCACCTCCTCGCGCTGTGCCGCGGGCACCTCGCGCGCGGGCAGGGCGGCGGCGAGGGCCGCCAGCAGAGGGGCGGCATCGCCCGCCAGCCCCACGGCGATGGGGTAGTTGCGGTTGAACACGCCAGGGTCGATGTCCACCTGTACCAGCGCCTCGGGCAGGCGCAGGCCCACGCCCACCGTGGAGCGGAAGGGCAGCGAGGAGCCCACCGCCAGCGCCGCGTCGGCGGTGGCGGCGTACGCCTGCACGGGGTTCTCGCCCCACACGCGCCCGCCCAGCGCCGTTCCCAGGGCGAGGGGATGGTCCTCCGGCATGGCGCCTTTGCCGCCGTCTGCGGCCGCCACCGGGGCACCCAGCCGCTCGGCCAGGGCCACCAATTCAGCGCTGGCGTTCATGGCCCCGCCGCCGGCGATGATGAGCACGCGCTTCGCCCCGGCCAACAGCGCCGCCGCCTGCTCGATGGAGCCGGGGCGCGGGTGGGGCGGGTGGGGCGGGCGCGCGTTGATGATCTCGTAGTCGTCCTGCACGGCCAGCAGGTCCGTGGGCACCGTGAGCAGCGCGGGGCGCGGGTGCGAGGTGCGCAGGTGGCTGAAGGCCTCGGCGATGCGCCCCGAGAGTTCGCCCGCGCTGGTGGCCCCGGCGCGCCAGCCGGTGATGGAGGCGTACATGCCCAGCTGGTCGGCGGCCTCGTGGGTCACCCCGCGACCGGAGTGGACGTGCTCGGCCTCGATCTCCGTGGTCAGGTGGAAGAGAGGAACAGACGAGTGGTAGGACTCACCCAGTGCGCCCACCGCATCGGCCGCGCCGGGGCCCGATGAGGTGAGCATCACGCCCGGCTTGCCGCTCACGCGCGCGTAGCCGTCGGCCATGCAGGCCAGGGCGTGCTCGTGGCGCGCGCCGATGAAGCGCAGGCGTCCGCCCTCCACCGCATCGCGCAGGGCGTCATAGATGTCCAGCGTGTGGATGGAGATGATGCCGAAGACGGTGTCTACGCCCTGGGCGATTAGCGACTCCACCACGGCGCGTCCGGCGCTCATCCTGGCCATGCGGGGGAACTCCTGCGCGGGCTGCGCCGGGCCATGATACACGCCCCGGCGGGCTCTGACCCGCTAGGGGAGCAGGTCGTCCGGGTGCTCCAGGAGGCGCTTGATCTCCCCTGCGAAGGCCGCGGCCTCGGCTCCATGGGCGGCCCGGTGGTCGGTGGACAGCGTGGCGCTCATCACCTGGCGCACCTCCACCGCCCCGTTCACCGCCCAGGGCGTGGGCGTTACGGCCCCCACGGCCAGCACGCCCACCGCGGGCTCCACGATCACGGCGCTGAAGGCGTCCACGCCGAACATCCCCAGGTTGCTCACCGAGAAGCTCCCGGTGTACTCGTCGGCCCGCAGCACCCCGGCGCGCAGGCGCTCAACCAACTCGCGCGATTCGCGGGCCAACTGTGCCAGCGGCTTGCGGTCCGCGTCCACCAGCGCGGGCACCGCCAGACCGCCCGGCAGGGCGACGGCCATGCCCACGTTGACGTGGGGGCTCACCCGCAGGTGGTCGCCCTGGAAGGTGGCGTTGTAGACCGGGTGCTTCGCCAGCGCCAGGGCAACGGCCTTGGTGATCAGGTCGTTGACGCCCACGCGTGCCTCGCGCTGCTCGGAATTGAGCCGCCTGCGCAGGGCCAGCGCGTCGGTCATGTCGATGCGCACCGTCAGCGTGAAGTGGGGCGCATCGTGCATGGTGGCCTGGGTACGGCGGGCGATGGCCTCACCCATGGGCCCCAGGACGATGCGCCCCTCCGCGTCCGGCTGGCGGGGCGGGTAGGCCCCGCGCAGGCCCGGTGGGGGTGGCACCGGGGGGCGCTCCGGCGCCGCGCCGGAGGGTGCCGTGGGGCCGGAGGGCGCTTCACCTGGAGCGCCCACCTCGGCCAGCGGTGCGCCCACGGGCAGGGGGGTCCCCTCCGCGGCCAGGCGGCGCAGCAGGACGCCGGAGGCGTTCGCCTCCACCTCCACCACGGCCTTGGCCGTCTCTACCTCGGCGATGGCCTCTCCGGCGCTCACCGGCTCGCCCTCCGCCTTGAGCCAGCGCACCAGGGTGGCGCGGGTGGTCTCGTAGCCGATCCGCGGCAGGGTGACGGTGGTGGCCAAGGGCGGACTCCGGTGGGGGATGCGGGCACCAGTGTACGGCGCGCGCGGGCCGGAGCCGACTACCCGGCGCGGCGGGTTTGCGCCGGGTAGCAGCGAGGGCGCCCCCAGGGGCGCCCTCGCGTGGTGTGTCCGGCCGGGGGGACGGAGGCTACATCATCCGCTTGATGATGCGCTCTGCCTGCTCGTCGGAGAGGCCCAGCGGGCGACCCGCCATGGGGCCGTCCCTGAGCACCGGCTCCAGCTCGGAGAGCGACTCCTTGGTGTCGATCTCGAAGAACTTGCCGGTGTAGATCTTGTCCCCATAGACCATCGAGTACTCCAGCGCCTTCTGCCAGTTGGACGGGTCGTGGCCCTCGTCCTCCAGCTTGGTCACCCGCGACTTGAAGAAGGGGTGGGAGTAGTCGGGGTTGAAGGTGACGCAGGGGCTGAACACGTCGATGAGCGAGAAGCCCTTGTGCTCGATGCCGCCCTTGATCAGCTCGGTGAGGCCCTTGATGTCGCCGGAGTAGCCGCGGGCCACGTAGGTGGCGCCGTTGATGATGGCCGAGCCGATGGGGTTCAGCGGGTACTCCACCGACCCGAAGGGGGTGGACTTGGTCTTGGCGCCCACCCGGGAGGTGGGGGAGACCTGGCCGGTGGTGAGGCCGTAGATCTGGTTGTTCATCACCACGTAGGTCAGGTCCACGTTGCGCCGGGCCATGTGGGTGAAGTGGTTGCCGCCGATGCCGTAGCCGTCACCGTCGCCGCCGGTGGCGATGACGGTCAGCTCGTGGTTGGCCATCTTCACGCCCGAGGCCACGGCCAGGGAGCGCCCGTGGAGGGTGTGCATGGAGTAGGCGTTGACGTAGCCGGGCAGGTTGGAGGAGCAGCCGATGCCGCTCACCACCGCCAGCATGTGCGGGGGGATGCCCAGCTCAGCCACGGCGCGCTGGAGCGAGTTCAGCACGCCGAAGTCGCCGCAGCCCGGGCACCAGTCCGGCTCGAACTTGCTCTTGTAGTCCTTGGCGGTCAGTTCAACGGTGGTGGTCATGACAACCTCCTAGACGAGGATCTCTTGCGTGGGGATGTAGCGCTCGATGCCATCCTTCACGATGGCCTGCACGCCCTCCACGATGTGGTGGGGCATGAACGGCTCGCCGTCGTACTTGCGGATGTGGGCGGCGGCCTTGAAGCCGGTCTCCGACCGCAGGTAGCGGGCGAACTGCCCGGAGTAGTTGTTCTCGACGATGATGACCTTCTTGGCCGAGCGCAGGATCTGGTCGATCTCGTCGGCGTGGAAGGGCACGATCCACTTGATGGCCAGCTGGTTGGTGCTCACGCCTGCGGCGTTCAGCGCCGCAGCGGCCTCGGCGATCACCGGCTTGGTGGAGCCCCAGCCCACCAGCGTCACGTCAGCGCCCGCGGGGCCCTCCAGGGCCGGCGCGGCGATGTCGTCCAGCACGTGGGCGAACTTGCGGGCACGCTTCTCCAGCATGGCGCGGCGCTTGATGGGGTTGGTGAACTCGTCCGAGAGGAGCATGGAGTCCTCGTCGTGCTCGTCGGTGGCCACGATGTGCATGTGGCCCTCGACGCCCGGAACGGCGCGGGGGGAGATGCCCGACTCAGTGATCTTGTAGCGGTTGTAGGGGCCACCGTTGCCGGAGGCCGTGGTGATGAGCGCACCCCGGTCGATCTTGGGGTGCAGGTCGATCTTGTCGGGGTCGACGCTGAAGCGCCCCTCGGAGATGTACAGGTCCGTGAGCACCATGGCCGGGCACTGGTAGCGGTCGGTCAGGTTGAAGATCTCCGGCATGGTGTTGAAGGCGTCCAGCGCGTCCGTGGGCGTGACGATGAACCGCTCGAAGTCGCCCTGGCTCGCGCCCAGCGCCTGCCACAGGTCGGCCTGCTCGGTCTTGGTGGGCAGGCCCGTGGAGGGGCCGCCGCGCATCACGTCGATGTAGACCACCGGGATCTCCATCATGGCCGCGGCGCCGATGGCCTCGGTCATCAGGGCGAAGCCGCCGCCGGAGGTGGCGCACATGGTGCGCACGCCGGTGTGTGCGGCGCCGATCACCATGCTGGCCACGCCGATCTCGTCCTCAACCTGGCGCACCATGATGCCCAGGTTGCGGGCGTTGGCCGCGTACCAGTGCAGCACGCCGGTGGACGGGCTCATGGGGTAGGCGGCGTAGAACTTGAGGCCCGCCGCCGCACCGCCGATGGCCAGGGCCTCGTTGCCCGACCACATCGCCAGGGGCTTGCCGCCCTCCGGCAGGGTGAAGGGGAAGGGCTTGAAGTGCTTGACCGCGTGCTCGTAGCCCGCGCGGGCCACCGACACGTTCTGGTTCACCACCTCTTCGCCCTTGCGGGAGAACTGTTGGGTGAGGGACTCCTCCAGCAGCGAGAAGTCGAAGCCCAGCAGGTGCATCATCGCGCCCACGGCTACGGTGTTCTGGGTGAGCCCCGCGCGGGTGGAGCCGGTGAGCTCGTTCACCGGAAGCCCGCACAGCTGCACGCCGCTGGCCGCCTTGCCGGGGGTGATGGCGTCCGAGTTGTACAGCACCGCAGCCCCGGACTTCAGCAGGCCCAGGTGGCGGTCCATGGTGTCCTGGTTCAGCGCCAGCAGCAGGTCGATCTTGTCGCCGTGGTTGCCGACCTCCTGGTCGGACACCCGCACGGTGAGGAAGATGTGACCGCCGCGCACGATGGACTGGTACGCGTTGTAGGTGGACAGGTGCAGACCCCGGCGCGCGAACAGGCGCGCGACGATGTCGCCTGGGGTGGCGATACCCTGTCCGGCCTCGCCGCCGATGGACAGCGCGAAGTCGAACTGCGTTGTGCTCATTGCAACTCCTTCCCGGGCGCGTCCTAGATGTGGATCGCCTGCCCGCCGGCCGCCAGCGCGGCCTCCTTGATCGCCTCGGAGAGGGTGGGGTGGGGGTTCACCACCGCGCCCAGCTCCGCATCTGTGCCTTCCAGCAGCCGGGTGAGGCTCAGCTCCCCCAGCATCTCCGTTACCTCGTGGCCCACCAGGTGGGCGCCCAGCAGTTCGCCTGTGGCATCGTCCACGATGACCTTGGCTAAGCCGTCCTGCTCGCCCAGGGCCAGCGCCTTGCCGTTGGCCAACAGGGGGAACTTCCCCACCCGGATGGCCTTGCCGCGCTCCTGCGCCTCACGCTCCGTCAGCCCCACGCTGGCAACCTGCGGGTTGGTGTAGACCGCCCGCGGCATGGCTCCGTAGTCCAGCGGCTGTGGGGCCAGGCCGGCCAGGTGTTCCACGGCGTGGACCGCCTGGGCCTGGGCCACATGAGCCAGGGGCATGATACCCGTCACGTCGCCGATGGCATAGACGCCCCGCGCGCTGGTGCTTAGGTCAGCGTCCACCTGCACGTAGCCGCGCTCGGTGCGCACCCCGGCCTCCTCCAGCCCCAGCCCCTCGGTGTTGGGGCGGATGCCCACCGCCACCAGCACCCGGTCAGCCTCCAGGCTGCGGGGGCCATCGGGCGTCTCGACGGACACCGTGGCGATGCCCCCGGCCACGCTCACGCCCGCCACTTTGGAGCCGGTCAGGACCTCGATACCCTGCTTATCCAGCGCGCGTGTGAGCGCCTTGCTCGATTCCTCGTCCTCGCGGGGGAGCAGGCGCGGCTCCAGTTCCACGATGCTCACCTGGGCCCCGTAGGCCCGGTAGATGTAGGCGAACTCGGCGCCGATGGCCCCGCCACCGATGATGACGACGCGTTCCGGTGCGCGCTCCTGGAGGATTGCCTCCCGGTAGGTCACCACCACCTGCCCGTCGGTCTCGATGCCCGGTGGGGTCATGGCCCGTGCGCCCGTGGCGATGATGACGTGCCCCGCGCTCAGGGCCCGCTCGCCGTCCGCGCCGCTCACCCGCACCTCACCCGGCCCGTCCAGGCGGCCCGCGCCGGTGAGCACCTCGACGCTGTGCTTGCGCAGGAGGCCAGCGACGCCCTTGGTGAGCCGGTCCACCACCTTGCGCGAGCGTGCCACGGCGGCGGCGTAGTCAGCGCTGATGGGCCCGGTGGTGATGCCGAAGGCGTCCGCGTGGCGCACGGTGCTGAGCACCTCGGCGTGGCGGATCAGTGCCTTGGAGGGGATGCACCCCCAATTCAGACACACCCCGCCCACGGCCTCGCGCTCCACGCACGCGACCTTCATGCCCAGCTGCCCCGCGCGGATCGCCGCGACGTAGCCGCCCGGGCCGGAGCCGATGATAGCCAGGTCCACGTCTGCCATAGACGGAATCTTTCGCTCCCTCAGGGACGCCCCCTCACGCGGGGGGCCTACTCAATGCGCCCGCCGTGGGAGCGGCGGGCGGAGGTGTCGTGGCAGTATACGGCAGGGGCTGGGCCGGGCCAATATGCTGGCCTGTGGCGTCCTGAACTATAGAAAAGACCTATAATTGGAGCGCCGGTCGCAGCGCCCGTCTCTAGTTGGCCGATTCCGTGAACACGGGCAACCCGTTGGGACCGGGGGCGCCGGGCAGCACCGCCTTCACGCGGGTGCCGGGCTCCAGGTGGCCGGGTTGCACCTGCATCTCCGTGAGCAGGCGCGGCCCTGCGTCAAGGTCCACCACCACGATGACGGCGGTGGGCCCGCCGGTGCGTGGGTAGGGCGCGGTGTGGCGCTCCATCAGATTGAACACCGTGCCTCCGGCGGGTGCCTCGCGCCAGGAGAGCGACTCGGCCCCGCAGGCGGTGCAGCGGTGAGCCGAGGGGTTCTGCCAGGCGTGGCACGCATCGCACTGGGGCAGCATGAAGGTACCGTTCGCCAGCGCGTGCCAGAAGGGGGGCTCAGGGTGGGTGCCGGAGACGGAGGTCATGGCGGGTGGCTGCCTCGGGGGACGGGATGGCGCGGGTGCGCATCCGCAACTGTAAGAAGCGCTTGGGGCACCGGTCAACGGGGCGGGCCCGGCCTTATAATGGCTGCTCATGGACGAGTCCACGGACGCATACGAGCAGCGGTTGGCCTCCGCGTTGGAGCGCACGGTGGTGGTGCGCCCGCCGCGCCAGGCCCTCGCCACCTTCGGCACCACCTCGGTGCGCTACTACCTGGTGACCGAGCCCGCCTTCGCCGACGCGGGGCTGCCCACGGGCGCGGAGCCCGAGTCGGTGGTGCGCGAGGGGCTGGTGGAAGCGGCGCGCCCCCAGGTGGTCACGCCCGGCTACCTGCTGCGCCACGAGGGGTTCGGCGAGAACGCCGCCCGCTACCTGGAGAGCATCCTGCGCCGCCACGGGCCCGACGCCCCCGGTCTGCTCTACTCCTACCGCAACGAGCCCGCGGAGACCAGCGTGGTCACCGGCGGACCCGCTGAGGTGGCCGCCCGCATCGCCGAGCGGCTGGACCGCGAGGACCGGCGTCTGGCCGCGGTGGTGCGCGGGGTGGACGCGCTGTGGGACGCGAGCCTGATGAAGTTCATCCACGAACTCACGGCCTCGTCCCTGCGCTCCAACGTTTCCGAGCTGCACTCGCGAGGCCTGCTCCAGATGGACGGGGGCATCCCCCGCGATGCGCGGGCCCGCGTGGAGGAGATGCTGGAGGAGGCGCGCCGGGGCGAGCGCGAGCCCGCCGAGGTGCATCGGGAACTGGAGCGTTGGGGCCTCTTCGAGGAGTACCAGGACCGGTTCCTCGCGCTCTTCCGGGGCCGTTCCCGGCGTTAGCGCGCCGCAGCCACGCAGCGAAGGGGGTGACCCATGGAGATCGGGCTGACGGGCAGGGCCGCCATCGTGGGCGGGTCCAGTGCGGGCATAGGCCTGGCGGCGGCCACGGCGCTGGCCCGTGAGGGCGCATCGGTGCTGCTGGTGGCGCGCCGCCCGGAGCCGCTGGCCCAGGCCTCCGCCAGCGTGCGCGCAGCCGCCCCCGGCGCGCGGGTGGAGACCATCGCTGCTGACCTGGCCTCCCCCGGTGACATCGAGCGCGTCGCCGCTGCGGCCCAGGCGGCCTTCGGCCAGGTGGACATCGTGGTGAACAACCTGGGCGGCCCGCCCCCCGGTGAGTTCACCACGTTCACCGACGCCGACTGGCAGAACGCCTTTGACGTGAGCTTCTCCTCCGCCGTGCGCCTGGTGCGGGCGGTGCTGCCCGGCATGCGTGAGCGCGGCTGGGGGCGGGTGGTCAGCGTGCTCTCGCGCACCATCAAGGAGCCGGAGGACGGGCTGGGCCTGTCCACCGTCGCGCGCACGGCACTGGCGGCGTGGAGCAAGCTGCTGTCCGGCGAGGTGGCCGCCGACGGGGTGACGGTGAACACCGTGCTGCCCGGCTCGGTGGAGACGGAGCGGCTGCGCTCGGTGATAGCGAACCAGGCGCGGGTGCGCGGCCGGACGGTGGAGGCCCAACGCGCCGTGCGCCTGGCGGGCGTGCCCACGGGCCGGTTCGGGCGCCCCGAGGAGGTGGGGGAGCTCATCTGCTTCCTCGCATCGGAGCGCGCGGGGTTCATCACGGGCCAGCACGTCGCCATCGACGGCGGGCAGACCAAGGGCCTGTGAGGCGTCCTCGCTTCTTCTACGGCTGGTTCATCGCCGTCAGCGCCGCCATCAGTGCGGCCTTCGTGCTGGGCTCGGCGCAGTTCGCCCTCTCCGCATTCCTCGTGCCCATGCAGCAGGAGCTGGGCTGGAGCCGCACCGCCATCTTCGGTGCGCTGGCCGTGCGCTACCTGGTGGCCGGGGTGCTGGCACCGGTCATCGGCCCCATCACCGACCAGGTGCGTGGCCCGCGCATCTGGTTCCCCGTGGCCGCGGTGCTCCTGGGCGGCGCGCTGGCCGCCGTCCCCCTGGTGGACCACCCTCTTTGGTTCCTCTTCTGGTACGGCGGCGTGGGTGCGGTGGGCGCGGCGATGCTCACCCTGAACATGTGGGAGGCGGTGCTGCTCAAGTGGTTCTCCCGCAGGCGCACCCGCGCCCTGGTGATCGGCGCGGTGGGCGAGGCGTCGGGCCCCACCATCTTCCCCCTGCTGGTCACGGGGCTCATCGCCGGTGCGGGCTGGCGCGGGGCGTGGGTCTGGTTCGGCGCGCTCACCCTGGCGGTGCTGCTGCCCCTCACCCTGTTGCTGCGCACGCGGCCCGAGCAGGTGGGCCAGCACCTCGACGGCGACCCGGCGCCCGCCGAGCCACCCGCCTCCCCCGCGCCGGGGGCCAGCGCACGGGCGGAGAGCCTCACCCGGCGCGAGGCCATGGGCCACTGGAGCTTCTGGGCCCTGGCCGCCACGTTCACCCTCTCCGGGGTGGCCATCACCGGCTTCCAGGCCCAGTGGATCCCCTACCTGGTGGACGAGGGCTTCTCTCCCACCATCGCCGCCGGGGCCATCAGCGTGTACGGGGTGTCCAACATCGGCTCGCGGATGCTGTGGGGGGCGCTGGCCGCGCGCTTCCCCCTGCGCGGGCTCATGGCGGTACACGCGGTGCTGGCCTTCGCCGGCATCGTGGCGCTGCTCACCGTCGTGGTCTCGGTGCCCGCGCTGTTCGGATGGGCCGCCTACCAGGGGCTGGTGCTGGGGAGCTTCTTCTCCCTGCACACCTTCATCGCGGCGGACTACTTCGGGCGCGCGCACATAGGCGCAATACGCGGGGCCATGACCATGCCCGCCGCCGTGGCGCGGGCCGTGGGCCCCGTGGCCCTCTCTGCCCTGCGCGATGCGCGCGGGTCGTACGTGGCGGCCTTTGCCCTGGTGCTGGGGGTGTGGGCCGCTAAGTTCGGCCTCACCCTCTCGGCGCGACGGCCCCGCTAGTTGGCCCCGCCCGGCTATGCGCCGGGCTCGATGGAAGGGGGGCTCCCCCTTCGGCGCTGACGCACCTACCCCCGTTTCCGCTCGCTGGGCGCTCGCTCATGGCAGCGGGCCCAATGCCTGCTCGCATATATCGGGACTTGGAATGGGGCGCAGCCCCAAGGGCGTCGCAGACCAACGATGGTCCGGGCTAGGGGGGTGCAGTGGGGGAGGGCACCTCCCCCCGCCGGGGGTTCGGCGTCCGGAGGACGCCCAGGGGGTTTCCCCCTTCAAACGAGCGAGCCGTAGGCGAGCGGGGGGAGAGCGCTAGTCCGGGGCCCCGTTGGGCTCGTCCTCACCCAGCCCCAGGGGCCCGGCCTCGGCCAGGGGCAGGCCGCGCTCGGCGCGCAGCGCCTCGATGCGCTCAAGCGGGCGCTGGAGCTGGCGGCGGCGCGGGCCCGCCACCGCCTCGTAGGCCGTGCGCGCCGACTCCAGCCGCCGCCCCAGCGTGTCCACGGCCTCGTTGTACATGCCCCACTCGCTGGCGAAGCGCCCCAGCAACGAGAGGATCTCGTCGGAGGAGCGCTGGAGGGCGAAGGAGTCGGCCGCCTGGCGCACCAGGGCCAGCACCGCGAAGAGCGTCAGCGGTGAGCAACATACCACCTTCTCCCGCAGCGCCGCCTCCAGCAGGGCCGGGTCGTGCTCGTGGATGAAGGCGTACACCGCCTCGTTGGGGATGAACAGCAGCGCGTAGTCCACCGTGCCGCCCGCCGGGTCCACGTACTCGCGCCCCCGCAACTCGCGCACCCGCGCGCGCACGTCCTTCAGGAACGCTGCCGTGAAGCCGTCACGCCCCCCATCGCTCGCCGCTTCCAGGGAGCGCAGGTAGTTGTCCAGGGGGAACTTCACGTCCATGTTCAGGCGCAGCCCGCCCGGGAGCAGGAACACGAAGTCCGGCCTGCTCCCGCCCTCCAGGGTGGCCTGCTTGTGGTAGTTTACGCCCTCCACCAGCCCCACCAGCCGCAGGATGTCCTCAGCCATGCGCTCGCCCCACTGGCCGCGGGCGCGCGTGGCGGCCAGCGCCTCGCGCAGCGATGAGGTGGAGGCGGTGAGGGCGGCGGTCTGCTCGCCCATGTGCCGTAGGGTGGCGGAGAGGGTGCCCGCCTGCGACTCGCGGGCCTTCTCGCTCTCGCGCAACTGGTCGTTGAGACGCTGGAGGCTCGCGCCCACCTGCTCCAGGCGCTGGTCTATCAGCGCCTTCTTGCCGTCCAGCTCTGCTGATGCCGCCTGCGATTGGCGGGCGAAGCGCTGCTCGGCCACCGCCAGCAGGTGCTCCGTGGCCTCGGTGAGCGCCGCACCCGATGGCCCCGCCGGGCGGCGCAGCGCGAGCCAGAGCACGGCGGCGGCCAGTGCCACCACCGCCAGGGCCAGGGTGAGGGTGAGCGCGTCCATGCCGGGCAGGCTAGCCGCAGGAGGGCTGCGGCGCCAGGGGCCCCTGGCGTGGGGGCGAGGGGCCGGGGCGCTAGGCCCCGGCCTCGTCGTCCTTCTTGACGAACATGTCCCGCACCTTGCTGATGACCCAGATCAGACCGATGAGCGCGAAGAACCTGCGCAGCATGGGGCCTCCTTGTCCGTTGGGTTGTGCGGCTACCAGGCCGAGCCGCGCAGGCCGGGGCTGGTGATGGCGCCCTCCGAGGCCGAGGCCACGGACTTGGCGTACTTGGCGAACACGCCGGTGGTGTAGCGAGGGGCGGGGGCCTTCCAGGCGGCCCTGCGCTGGGACAGCTCCGCCTCCGGCACGTCCAGGATGAGCTCGCGCTTGTTCACGTCGAGCACGATGGCATCGCCGTCCTTGACCAGGCCGATGTTCCCGCCCTTGGCCGCCTCCGGTGCGATGTGGCCAACCATGAACCCGTGCGTCGCGCCGGAGAAGCGCCCGTCGGTGATGAGCACCACGTCATCGCCCAGCCCCGCGCCGATGATGGCGGCGGTCACCCCCAGCATCTCGCGCATGCCCGGCCCACCCACGGGGCCCTCGTAGCGGATCACCACCACGTCGCCCTTCTGAACCTTGCCCGCCTGCACGGCGGCGAAGGCCTCCTCCTCGCGTTCGAACACGCGGGCGGGGCCCTTGTGGTAGGTGCGGTCGTGGCCCGCCAGCTTCACCACGCACCCGTCGGGCGCCAGGTTGCCGTGCAGGATGGCGATACCGCCGTGGGGGCTGATGGGCTTGTCCACCGACACCACCACCTTCTGCCCGTCGGTGGGCCGGGAGGCCGTGGCGATGGAGCCGAAGGTGTTGCCGTCCACGTTGCGCTGGGAGGGGTCGGCCAGTTCTGCCTCCACCAGCTGCTTGGAGACCAGCCCGTAGCCGCCCGCGTTGTACAGGTCCTCGGCCACGTACTCGCCACCCGGCTTCATGGACGCCACGATGGGCGTGCGGTTGGAGACGGTGTGGAAGTCGTCCACCGACAGGTCGATGCCCGCTTCGCGGGCGATGGCCAGCAGGTGGAGCACCGCGTTGGTGGAGCCCGCCGTCGCGGCAACGCCAGCGATGGCGTTGTCGAAGGAGGCGCGGGTGAGGATGTCGCGCGGCTTGAGATCCTGCTTCACTAGCTCCATCACCAGCCTGCCCGCATCACGGGCAGCCGCGGTTTTGGCCTTGCCCAGAGCGGGCACCGCGTTGGCGCCAGCGGGGGAGAGGCCCAGGAACTCCAGCGCCATGGCCATGGTGTTGGGGGTGAACTGGCCGCCGCACGCGCCAGCGCCGGGGCAGGCCGCGTCCTCGATGGCCTTGAGGCGCGCGTCGTCTATCTTGCCCGCACCGTGCGCGCCCACCGCCTCGAACACGTCCAGGATGGTGATGTCCTTGCCGTCGATGCGGCCGGGGGCGATGGAGCCGTTGTAGAAGGCCAGGCCCGGCAGGTTCAGGCGCGCCAGGGCCATGGCCCCGGCGGGGATGGTCTTATCGCACCCTACCACCACCACGATGCCGTCGAAGGAGTGACCGCGTGAGACCACCTCGATGGAGTCGGCGATGACCTCGCGGCTCACCAGCGACCCGCGCATCCCCTCGGTGCCCATGGTCACCCCGTCCGAGACGGAGATGGTGTTGAACTCCATGGGCGTGCCGCCCGCCTCGCGGATGCCCGCCTTGATGTGCTCGGCCAGCTCGCGCTGGTTGTAGTTGCACGGCATCGTCTCGATCCACGTGGTAGCCACGCCGATGATGGGCTTGGCCAGGTCCTCGTCGGTGAAGCCGATGGCCTTGAGCATCGCGCGCGCCGGGGCGCGGGAGGGGCCGTCGGTCATCTCTGCGGAGTGTCGCTTGAGCGGGTTCGAGGCCATGCGGGGCTCCTTCAGGGTTGGTTGAGCGGGCATTATAGCCCGCGCCCCGCACGCATCGCGTGCTCGTCTGAAGGGGGACACCCCCTGGGCGCTGCGCGCCGAACCCGTTCCCCGCTTGCTACGCTCGCTCGTCTGAAGGGGGACACCCCCTGGGCGCTGCGCGCCGAACCCCCGGCAGGGGGGGAGGAGCCCTCCCCCACTGCACCCCCCCTAGCCCCGACCACCGTTGCTGGTGAGCGGGTTTGGGGCTGTGCCCCACTGCGTGCCCCGTTCTATGCGTGCTGGCCACGCGCCTGCTGCCATGAGCGAGCGCCCAGCGAGCGGAGACGGGGTAGCGCCTCAGACGCGCAGGGGAGTCCCCTGTAACGAGCGAGCGAAGCGAGCGGGGAAGCCCGCACTGGCGCGGGCTTGGGGCTCCCCCTATCATGGGCCGAGGCCCCGTCGCGCGGGGTACATCACACGCGAGGCGCACCATGGACTTCCACTACACCTACACCGTCAAGGCCACCCCGGAGCGGCTGTGGGAACTGGTCTCGGACATCCCCACCGTGGGTGGGTGCATCCCCGGCGCGGAGGCCGTCACGGAGCAGGCCGACGGCTCCTACGCGGGCACCGTGAAGGTGCGCGTGGGGCCCGTGTCGCTGGGCCTGGGCGGCAAACTCACCGTGGAGGAGCGCGACGAGGCTGCCCGGCGGCTGGTGCTGGCCGGTGAGGGCGCCGACAAGCGCGTGCCCGGCAACGTGCGCGTGCGCATCAGCATGCAGGTGAACGCGGCGGGCGAGGGCGCCGAGCTGGTGGTGGACTCGGAGGCCCACATCATGGGTAAGCTGGGTGAGTTCGGCCAGGGCATCATCAAGCGCAAGGCCGATGGGCTGATGAAGGACTTCGGCCAGAACCTGGCCAAGCAGGTCTAGGGCCCCGCCCGCGCATGATCTACGTCTTCACCGGCGACGACGACTTCTCCATCGCCCAGGCCGTTGAGCGGTTGCTGGAGGCCGTGGGGCCGGAGGAGCTGCGCGAGTCCAACGTGACGCGTCTCGACGGGGCAGGCCTCACGGTGGACACCTTCGGCGCCGCGGCCATGGTGGCCCCGTTCCTGACCGACCGGCGGCTGGTCATCGTGCGGGGGCTATTGGCCGCCGCCGAGGGCGCGGGGCGGCGCGGTCGGCGCGCGGCCCGGACCGTCGCCGAGGAGCGCGAGAACCCGGCCACCAAGATAGCCCCCCTGCTGGCCCAGCTCCCTCCCTCCACCGACGTGGTGCTGTGGGACGAGACGGCCAACGCCTCCATCCCGCTGCTGGCCGCCGTGAAGGAACTGGGGCCAGAGGCCGCCACGGTGCGTTCTTTCACCTCCCCCCGGGGTGAGCAGCTCACCGCCTGGATAGCCCAGCGCGCCGAGGCGAAGGGCGCGAGCATCGAGCCCCGCGCTGCCACGCGCCTGGCCGAGGTGGGCGGGGCCAGCCTGTGGGGGCTGGACTCGGCGCTGGAGAAGCTGGCGATCTACGCGGGTGATTCCCCCATCACCGTGGACGACGTGGACATCCTGGTGTCCGGTGAGCGCGAGGCCAGCGTGTTCGAACTCACCGACGCGCTCATGGCACGCCAGGCCGACAGGGCGCTGGCGGCGCTGGATAGCCTGCTGCGCGCCGGGGCCACGGGGCTGGGGCTGCTGGCGACGGTGAGCACCCACGTGCGGCGGGTGGCGCTGGCCCAGGAGTTCACGGCCCAGCGCCTCCCCCAGGCCGAGTGGGGCGCGCACATCGGTTCGCGCTCCGACTTCTTCCTGCGCAAGCTGGGCGAGCAGGCGCGCCGCTTCTCTTCCGAGGCCGTGCGCGCCCTCTACGGCATGCTGCTGGAGACGGACCTGGCGCTCAAGTCGGGCAGCACCGACGAACTCGCGCTGGCGGAACTGGCCGCTCGCACCAGCCTCCTGCCCGCCCCCGCCCAGCGCTAGCCCCCTGCTATACTTGCGGCAGGTTCGTGGAGTGAGAGGAGCGTGACATGCCCTTCGGTATCGGCTGGCCTGAGCTCATCATCCTGCTGGTCATCGTGCTGGTGGTCTTCGGCGCCAGCCGCGTGCCGGAGATCGGGCGCTCCCTGGGCAAGGGCATCAAGGAGTTCCGCTACTCGGTGACCGAGCAGCCCGCCGACAAGAAGAAGGCCGAGTCCAAGGACGAAGACTCCAAGGCCTAGCGCCCGTTCCCCCAACGCAGGATGCACGGAGGGCCGCCCATCGGGCGGCCTCTCTCATTTCCGCGTCCCGCGCCGGGAGGTGCTAGCGTCGCCGCAGCACCCTGCGCCAGGCCCGCCGCAGCCTGCCCGGCCCCTTCGGCGCCCTGGCCTCCTTGGCCTTCTTGGGCCGGCGCAGCCAATGGCCGTAGCGCGCCAGGACGATACCCACCTCGTACAGGATGATGATGGGCACGGCCACCATGGTCTGGTTCACCGGGTCGAAGGTGGGGGTGATGACGGCCGCCGCCACGAAGGCGAGGACGATGAACACGCGCCGGAAGCGGCCCAGCCAGCGGGGCGTGACCACCCCCAGGCGGCCCAGCCCGAACAGCACCAGCGGTATCTGGAACACCACCCCCATCCAGAACATGAGGGAGGTGAGCACGTTGATGTAGGAGGAGATGCGTATCTCCGCGTCGATGTTCTCCGCGCCGAAGGTGAATAGGAAGCGGAACGCCGGGGGGAAGAGGACGTAGTAGCCGAAGGCCACCCCGCCCGCGAAGGCGACCAGCACGCCGGGCAGGAAGAGGAACAGGTAGACCCGCTCTCCACGGGTCAGCCCTGGGGAGACGAACAGAATCAGCTGGTAGAGCACCACGGGCAGCGCGCCGACCGCCCCGGCCATCAGCGTGATCTTGAAGGTGACGGCCACCGTCTCCATCACCTCGGTGGCGATGGGCCGCTTGTCCAGCTGTCCGAAGCCCGGCGCCAGCAGGAAGTCCATGATGGCGTCGCGGTAGACGAAGGCCGCCGCCGTGGCCGCGATCATGAACACGAAGGTGACTAGCAGGCGCTTGCGCAGCTCCTCCAGGTGGTCGCGCAGCGTCATGGGCTCGCTAGCGGGCATCGTCGTCCCGCTCACGCGCCTCCGGCGCGCCGGAGGTTGGGGGCTCCTCGCCCGTCCCGCGCGCCACAGCGCCCTCCGGTGCCTCGTCAGAGACGGCCGGGGCCTCCGGTTCGCCCGACGCCATTTCCGGCGCCGGCTCCTGTGCGGGAGCGGCCTCGGCCTGCTCCTCGCCGTCGGGGCGCTGGCCCGGCGCGGGCTCGTCCAGCTTCACCGTGGCGGCGTCCGCCGCCGCCCGCAGGGTGCGCTGCGCCTCGCCCCAGAACCGGCCCAGGTTGCGCGCGATGTCCACCATGCGCGCCGGGCCAAGCACCAGCGTGGCGATGATGAGGATGAACGCCAGTTCCATGTTGCCGATGCCGAAGAAGTTCATGCCCGGCCCCCGGCGCGTGGGCCGCGGCGCTTGGGCACACCGGCGCGTTTGGCGCACTCCGGGCACGCCTCCAGCTCCGGCCACGGCAGGGCGGGGGAGGGGTGGGGGCGCAGCCCGAACCGCTCCAGCGCCCGCAGCAGGGTGCACACGGGCAGCCCCACCACGTTCAGGTGGCACCCGCGCACCTCGGCCACGGGGTGGAAGCCCGGGTGCTGGATGGCATAGCCCCCCGCCTTGTCGAAGGGGTCACCCGTGGCGATGTAGGCGTCCATCTCCGCCGGGGAGTAGGCGCGCATGAACACCCGCGTGGCCCGGTGGGTCACCACCGGCTCGGCCCGCCCTGCCGCGTCCACCAGCGCCACGGCGGTGATGACCCGGTGCTCGCGCCCCGCCAACGCCTCCAGCATGGCGCGCGCCTCGGTGGGGTCGGCGGGTTTGCCCAGCACGTCCCCGTCCAGCGCCACCACCGTGTCCGCGCCGATGACTGTCCCCGTGGCGAAGCCCGCCGCCGCCGCCTGGGCCTTGGCCAGTGCGCGCGCCGCGGCCAGGGCCACCGGGTCGGCCCCCGCGTGCTCATGGGCAGGCTCCGGTACGTCGGTTGGGGCGGTGAGGGCGTCCAGGCCCAGCCGGGCGATGATGTCCACCCGCCGGGGAGAGGAGGAGGCGAGGATGAGCCCGGCGCGTGCGGCCAGTGCGCCACGCGCCGACTCGTCGAGGCGCAGCGCGACGACGGCCTCCACGTGGTGGGTCTGCGGGAACATGTCCACGGGTTGCACCCACTCGATGCGGTAGGGACCCGCCGTCAGCACCGCCAGGTCGCGCGCCAGCGAATCCGGATCGCACGAGACGTAGGCGATGCGCGGCGCGGGGTGTTCCAGCAGCGCGTCCAGGGTGCCGGGCATGCAGCCCGTGCGCGGGGGATCCAGCACCACCCCGTCCAGACCGCCCTCGGCGCTCGCGGCCATCTCGGCCAGCACGTCCTCGGTGCGGGCCTGGCGCAGTTCCACGTTCGCGAGGCCCGCCACGTTCACCCGTGCGTCCGCCAGCGCCGAGGCCGACTCCTCCACCGCCAGCACCCGGCGCGCGCGCCCGGCCAGCAGCACCGCGAAGGTCGCCACCCCCGCGTAGGCGTCGGCCACTACACCGTCGGCGGCGGGGCCCAGCGCCTCGGCCACCAGCGCGGCCATGCGCTCGGCCTGGCGGGTGTTCACCTGGAAGAAGGAGGGGGAAGAGACCTGGAACCGGTGCCCGTCCAGCATCTCGGTGTAGTGCTTCTGCCCCGTGGGCAGCGACAGGGCAGGGTCGTGGAGGGCTGGCTGCACCAGCACATCGCCGGTGCCCACGCCCACCCGCACCGACAGCTGCGTGGTCTCGGCGGCGTGGCCCTGGAGGGTGGCGAGCACGTCGTTGACCTGCTCGTCCATCAGCGGGCATCGGTCCACCTCAACGTGGCGGCGGGACTCGCGGTTCACGAAGCCCAGGCGACCGCCCTCGCGGCTCACGGTGAACCGGGCGTGGTTGCGGTAGCCCAGCGGCTCGGAGGCCAGCGTCTCGCGCACCGGGACGCCGGTGATGCCGCCCACGCGCTCCAGCGCCTCCACCATGCGCTCGCGCTTGAGCGCCAGCTGGTGGGGGTAGGCCACGTGCTGCCACTGGCAGCCGGTGCAGGCGCCGAAGTGGGGGCACCCCGGTTCCACACGGTGGGGCGAGGGCTCCAGCACCGTGACCACGCGGGCGGCGATGTGGTCCCGCCGCTCGCGCACCACCTCAACCACCACCGTCTCGCCGGGGAGCGCGCCCTGCACGAACACCGGTTTGCCGTCCTGCTCGGCCAGCGCCTCGCCCAGACGGCCCAGGGCCGTGGGCGTCAGCGTGAGTGAGCGGCGCTCCTGCGCGGGGGCATCAACCATAGCCTGGGGATGATAGCAGCCAGGCCCTAAGAGAAGCGCACGCCCACGGAGCCCAGGGTGGTGTAGACGGCGCGTACCTCATCGCCCACACCCACCTTGGCCGCCTTGCAGACGGAGCCGGGGATGATGAACTCCCCCGCCGCCAGCCCCAGTCCGAACTCGGCCAACTTGTTGGCGCACCAGGCCACCGCCGCAGCGGGCCCGCCGATGACCTCGGCGCCGTTGCCCCGGCCCACCTCCTCGCCGTTGCGGTAGAGCACCGCCTCCTCGGCGTTCAGGTCGATGGACGCGGGGGCGCGGCCCGGCCCCAGCACCACCAGGGCGGAGGAGCCGTTGTCGGCGATGGTGTCCTGCTCCTTGATGCGCCAGCCCTCGATGCGCGAGTCGATGATCTCCAGCGCCGGGAAGACGTACTCGGTGGCGGCCAGCACCGCCGCCGCGTCCACCCCCGGCCCGCGCAGCGCCTCGCGCAGCCGGAAGCCAATCTCCGGCTCCACCAGCGGGGCGATGAGCTTGTCCGTGGACACGCGCCCGCCGTCACGCACGGTCATATCGTCCAGGATGACGCCGAAGTCGGGAGTCTCGATGCCGAGGGCCTCGCGCATGGCGCGCGCCGTCAGCCCTATCTTGTGACCCACGATGCGCACGCCCGCCTCGATGCGGTGGCCCATCACGTCGGCGGAGATGGCGTAGGCGTCCTCCGCCGTGATGCCCGGCGCCTGCTCGGTGAGCGGGGCGATGGGTTCGCGGTGCTCCGCCGCGTGCATCAGCGCGTGGGCCAGGGTGTGCAGCGTGTCGTGGTCCAGGGCCATCGGGTGCCTCCAGCGCCAACCGGCGCGGGGGGGAGTATAGCGGGGCCGCAGGCCCAATATTGAGCGCCCGGCAGGGCGCGTAGACGGGGGTTCGGCGTCCGGAGGACGCCCAGGGGGTGCCCGCCTTGAACGAGGCTGCCGTAGGTAGCCGGGGACAGGGGGGCCCCCTTAAACGAGGCTGCCGCAGGCAGCCGGGGATAGGGGGAGTCCCCTGTAACGAGCGAGCGCAGCGAGCGGGGATGCGAGCGGGGGCCTGCCCCGCTATCATGCCCCTGCCCCACCGGGCCAGGAGACGGCGAGCATGGTTGAAGGTATCCGCGAGCGCGTGGCCATCGTGACGGGAGCTGGGCGCGGCATCGGGCAAGCGACGGCACTGAAGCTGGCGGAGGAGGGCGCACACCTGGTCCTCAACGACCTGGACCAGGAGCCCCTGGACGAGACCATCGCCCGCATCGAGGCGTTGGGCGGGCAGGCCGTGGGCCTGGCCGGCTCGGTGACCGACCCCACCATCGGTGAGCGCCTCGCGGCCCTCGCGGTGGAGCGCTTCGGCGACGTTCACATCGTGGTCACCGCCGCGGGCTACACCTGGGACGGCATGATCCACCGCATGACCGACGACCAGTGGTCGGCCATCGTGGACGTGCACCTGACCGGCACGTTCCGGGTGGTGCGCGATGCCTTCAAGGTGATGCGCGAGAAGGCCCGCGCGGTCCAGGAGAAGGGCGAGCAGCCCGTGGCGCGCCACCTCGTCACCATCTCCTCCCTCTCCGGGTTCGGCAACCTGGGTCAGGCCAACTACGCGGCGGCCAAGGCCGGCATCGCCGGGCTCACCCGCACCCTGGCGCTGGAGGGCGCGCTGTTCAACGTGCTGGCCAACACCGTGGCCTTCGGCTTCATGGACACCCGCCTCACCCGCGCCCGTGAGACGCAGGAGGAGAAGGTGGGCACCGCCGTCCTGGGCATCCCCACCCAGCGCCGGGAGGCTCACATCCAGGAGATTCCCCTCAAGCGCCCCGGCACGGTGGATGAGGCGGCGGGCTCCATCACCTTCCTGTGCTCGGATCTGTCCAACTACGTCACCGGCGTGTTGCTCGAGGTCAACGGCGGCATCCACATCACTTAGGCCCCCTGCGGGAGCGCCGAGAACAGCGAGATCATGGAAGACCTGCGCGAGACGTCCGTCCCCATCCACCTGCACGTGGCCACCCACCTGCGGCTGGCGGGCTTCCGGGGGATGCTGGGCTACATGAGCCGGTCCATGAGCACCTACCGGGAGGCGCGCGCCATGCCGGGGTTCGTGGCCGGGGGCATCCGCTCCAAGTGGTGGCGCAAGGAGTTCTGGACCTACACTGTGTGGGAATCGCGCGAGGCGCTGGACGCGTTCCTCCAGCATCGCGCCCACCAGGACGCCGCCACCCACGCACGCCCGCGGCTGCATGGCCCCCTCACCATGGTCAGTTGGCAGAGCCCCGAGTTCCCGGACTGGAAGGAGGCGCTGGCGCGCCTCGACGCCGCCCCCTCCGGGTTCACCGTCTAGGAGGCCCCGTGCAGCTGGTGCTCTTCGGCCTGGTGATGGTGGTCTTCGCCGCCGCGGGGGTGTTGCCCCTGCTGCGGGCGCAGGACGGACGTCTCTCCACCCGTGACGGCCTGGTGAGCGCGGGGGGCATCCTGGCTGGAGGGCTGGGCCTGCTGAACCTGAGCGGGGTGGCCTACCTGCTCTTCACCGGCGCTGGCACGGGCCTGGCCCTGGGCCTGGGCCTCCTGCCGCTGCTGGCGGCCTTCACCGCCTGGCGCATCGTCGGCCCGCCCGGCCTGCGTGGCTTCAAGCGCGCGGGCGCGGCGCTGGCGGCGTGCGCACTGGTGGCCGGGGGCATTCCCGCCTACTTCGCCCTGCCCGTGGCCGTGGTGGGCGTCGGCGTCGCAGTGGCCTGCTTCCTGGGCGGCATTGCTCACCCCGGCTCCCTGGCGCGCCGGTTCGATCCGCGGGTCTAGGCCGCGGGTCTAGGCCGCGCGTCTCGGGCCGTGGGTGTGGCCTCCCGCGCGGGCGGCGCTACAATGCGCCTGTGCCGGGCGCCGCCCGGTGACTCCCCTCCTGCGAGGTGCCCCGTGCCCGGTCCTCTGGAAGGCCTGCGCGTCCTCGACCTCACCCGCATCCTGTCGGGCCCCTTCTGCACCATGCTCATGGCCGACATGGGCGCGGACGTCATCAAGGTGGAGCAGCCCGTCACCGGCGACCCGGCGCGGGGCAACGGCCCCTTCCTGCACCCGGACGGACGCGAGAGCGGCGAGGAGTTCTCCTCCTACTTCATGTCCATCAACCGGGGCAAGCGATCCATCGCCATCGACCTGTCCAAGCCGGACGGGCGTGAGACGCTGCTGAAGCTGGTGGAGGTCTCCGACGTACTGGTGGAGAACTTCCGCCCCGGCGCCATGACCAAGCTGGGCCTGGACTACGCTGCGCTGAAGGCGCGCAACCCCCGCCTCATCGCCGCGTCCATCTCCGGGTTCGGGCAGACGGGCCCCTACGCATCGCGCGCGGCGCTGGACGTCATCGTTCAGGGCATGGGCGGCATGCTCTCCATCACCGGTGAGCCGGGGCGCGGGCCTGTGCGGCCCGGCGCGTCCATCGGCGACATCACGGCGGCGCTGTTCACCACGGTGGCGATCCAGTCCGCCCTGCTGGAGCGCGAACGCTCCGGGGAGGGGCAGTACATCGACATCTCCATGCTGGACTGCCAGGTGGCCATCATGGAGAACGCCTTCATGCGCTACTTCGCCCTGGGGCAGACCCCCCAGCGCATCGGCACGCGCCATCCGTCGTCCACGCCCTTCCAGGCCTTCGAGACGGCCGACGGACACGTGGTGGTGGCCATCATGGGCGGCTCCACGGACCAGTGGCCCCTCTTCTGCGCGGCCATCGAGCACCCGGAGCTGATGGACGACCCGCGCTACACCACCGGCTGGTCGCGCACCCAGCACTACGACGAGTTGATCCCCATCATCGAGGAGGCGATGCGCACGAAGACCACGGCGGAGTGGGTGGAGTTGCTCACTGAGATGCGCATCCCCGCGGGCCCCGTGCAGGACATCGCCCAGGTGGCCACGGACCCGCAGGTGAACCAGCGGGGCATGTTCGTCGAACTGGAGCACCCGGAGCTGGGCGCCGTGCGCTTCACCGGCAACCCCATGAAGCTCTCCCGCACGCCCGTGGAGCCCTCCCGCTTCCCGCCCGCCCTGGGCCAGCACACCGGCGAGGTGCTCACCGAGGTGCTGGGCATGAGCCCCGCCGAGGCTGAGGCGCTGCGCTCCTCCGGCGCGGTGGAGTAGCGGGGGCATGCCCCGCCTGCGCATCCAGCGGTTCGACCTGATTCGCTACGGCTGGGTGCTTGCGGTCATCGTCGTGTTCACCCTGGTCTACTCCAACTCCTGCCAGCGCATCCCCGTGCTCACCCTGGCGGGCGCGGAGGCCTCGGACGCTGGGTGGCTCGCCGTTGATGACCCCGCTGCCCGCGCCGATGCCGCCGCGTTGGCGATGGCGGGCGATGCGGTGGGCGCCGTGCGGACGGGGGTCGAGGCGGTGCGGGTGAGGGTGCGCCTCACCCTGACGAACCCCTCCGGCGGCCTGTCAGCCTCGGTCAGCGAGGTGTCGGCCGGCGTCCGCGTGGACGATGCGCCCGTGCCCGGTGCGGGGTTCGCTCCCTACGTGGGCATCACGTTGCGCAAGAACGAGACGGCGGCCTTTGGCCTCACGCTGCTGCTGCCGGTGGCGGACCTGCCGGATACGGCGCTGGCGGCCCTGGCGGCGGGAGGTGCAGCGGCGTTGGAGGCGCGCCTGCTGCTGGACGTGAGCGTAAACAGCCTGGTGAACAGCCAGCTGCTCACCCTCCCCCCGCTCACCCTGGGGCCCCTCCCCCCGGTGAGTGAGGCGCTGGCCTCCTAGCGCGCCCTTGCGCCGGGCGGGCGCGGGTGCATAATCCCCCCTGCCGCCCGCAGGCGGCGCGCCCGGCGTGCCGGGTAGGGGAGGACGCCCATGCTCGGCGTGCTGTTCGCGGTGGTCTCCAGCTTCTCCTTCGCCCTGAACGGGGTGATGGTGCGCCGGGGCATGGTGGTCGCCTCCGCCAGTCAGGGCTCCTTCATCACCGTGCTCATGGGCGTGCCCATGTTCGCCCTGGCGACGCTGGTGACGGGGCAGTTCGCCAACGCGAGCGAGCCGGGCCTGTTCGACTACCTGCTGCTGGCCACCGCCGGCATCATCCACTTCGGCATCGGGCGCTACTGCAACTACCGGGCTATCGGCGCCATCGGTGCGGCCCGCTCCGGGCCCATCCAGACGCTCACCATTCCCTACTCCATCGTGGTGGCCTGGGTGCTGCTGGACGAACCGGTCACCTGGCTCATGGCGGCGGGCATCGCCCTCATCATGGCGGGCCCGGCCATCATGGTGGAGAAGCGCGCGCCCAAGGCTGCGCCCAAGCCCGCCCCCGCCGGGGCCGCACCCGACGCCCCCGCCTCCGGCACGCGCGTTGCCTCTACCTTCCAGCCCAACATGGTGGAGGGCTACACCTTCGCCCTGCTGGCGGCGGTGTTCTACGGCACCAGCCCCATCCTCATCCGGGCGGCTTTGGAGGGCACCACCGAGACGTCCATCCTGGGCGGTATGGTGGCCTACACGGGCGCGGCGGCGGTGCTGGTGGTGAGCCTGGTGCTCCCGGCGCGCCGTGGCATGGTCTCGGCCATCAACCCACGCGTGGCCAAGGCGTTCTTCGGGGCGGGCGTGGCCATCTTCCTGGCGCAGATGTTCCGGTTTATCGCCCTGTCCATGGCCCCCGTGGCCGTGGTGACGCCCATCCAGCGCTCCAGCTCCATCTTCACCCTCATCCTGTCCTGGTTCATCAACCGCTCGCTGGAGGCCATCAACCTGCGCGTGGTGCTGGCGGTGCTCCTGTCGGTGGCCGGGGCGCTGGTGCTGGTGTACACGCAGACTTAGCCCGCGCGCACCCGCGCGTGGATGAGCAGGTCGTCCATCTCCCCGTTCTTCACCACGGCGCGGCGCTCGCGCCCCTCCAGGGTGAACCCGGCCTTCTCCAGCACCCGCGCCGAGGCGGCGTTGGCCGCGAACACCGTCGCTTCCACCCGCTCCAGCCCGTAGGCCTCGAAGGCCCAGGCGGTGAACGCCGTGAGCGCGCGGGTGGCGAACCCCTTGCCCTGGTGGGCCTCGCCCACCCAGTAGCCCACCTCGCCGGTGAGACGGTAGACGTCGGTGCCCAGGAGCACACCGATGCTCCCGATGACCTCTCCGTCCAGGGCGATGGGGAAGGACGTGCGCGGGTCGGCCTTGATGGCCGCGCCGATCCACCGCCGGGCATCCCCCAGGGTGTAGGGGGAGGGGAAGGCATCGCGCATCCATCGTGCGATGGCGGGGTTATCTGCGTGGTGCGCCAGGGCGGGGGCGTCCTCGCGCTCCCACTCCCGGATGCACAGCCCCTCGCCCAGCTCCAGCCTCACGCCCCGGCCACCTGCGCGGCTGCCAGCGACGACTGGTAGTCGGCGGGGGTGTTCAGGTTGGTGAGGGTGAGGGGGTCGTCCACGGGCACCAGGAGGCGCGCCTCTCGGTGGCGGGAGACCACCTCCCGCAGCCCCTGGCGTTCCTCGCTCACCGCCTCCAGTTCCGCACGCAGGCCGGCGTTGAACAGCGGTGGGTGGCCCGGCAGCCCGCCCAGCGCGGGCACCGCCAGGGCCGGGCGGCCCGCCTGCTCCCACGCCTCCCGCAGCGTGCGCAGCGTGGACACGGCGCGGGGCTGGTCGACGGACGCCACCAGCACGGCCGCGAGCCCGTCGGGCAGTGCGCGCACCCCGGTGGCGATGGAGCTCGCCCGGCCCTCGGCGTAGGCCGGGTTCACCACGGCCTGCGCGTCCGGGGGCAGGACGGCGCGCAACTCACGGGCGCGGTGGCCCAGCACCACGACCACGGGGTCGTAGCCCGCGGCGAGCAGCGCGTCGTGCAGGAAGGCCAGCAGCGGGCGTCCGTCGGTCCAGGGGAGCAGAGCCTTGGCCCGGCCCATGCGCGTGGACTCACCCGCCGCCAGCAGCACGGCGGCAATGGGCGCGCTCGCAGGGGGAGCGGGCATGGCTAGCGGGCCGGGCTCTGGGCCCCGGCGGTCTTCTCCACCAGCCGGTCCACCTGCGCCGGGTCCAGGGTCAGCGCGCCACCCGAGCGTCCGTGCCGGTGGGCCACCAGCTCGGCAACGATGGACAGGGCGATCTCCTCCGGCGTGCGTCCGCCCAGGTCGAGGCCGATGGGGGATTGCACCTGCCTGAGCCGCTCGGCGGGGATGCCCCGCTTGAGGAGCGCCTGGTAGATGAGGATGGTCTTGCGGGTGGAGCCCAGCAGGCCCACGTACCCGGCGTCGGAGCGCACGGCGGCCTCCAGCGCCACGTCGTCGAAGTTGTGCCCGCGCGTGCCCACCACCACGGCGGTGTTGGGGGTGATGGGCAGGTCTGCCAGGCACCGCTCGTAGGGGGCCACCACGGTGCGCTCGGCCATGGGGAAGCGCTCGTCCGAGGCGAACTCGCGCCGGTCGTCCGCCACCATCACCCGAAAGCCCATCATGGCGGCGATGCGCGCCACCTGCAGGTTCACGTGGCCGCCGCCCACCAGCACCAGCAGGGCGGGGGTCGTGAAGCCCTGGACGAACACCTCCGTCCCCTCGTGGACGATGCGGGCCGTCTTGCCCTGGGGCATCGCCTCGCGGGCGGCCGCAACGGCCTGCGCGTCCAGCGCCTCGGAGCCCAGCGTGCCCTCGGCCTGACCACCCTCGCGCACGATGAGCCGCGCGCCGGGCTCGCCGCTGGCGGCGTCCACCACCGTGGCCACGGCCAGGGGCTCCCCGCCGTCGTAGGCGTTGGCGATGGCCGGCAGGAGCGCGCGGGCCGGGTCGCCCGCCAACACCGGCTCGATGAAGAAGAACATGGTGCCGCCGCACACCAGCCCGTCGCGGGCGGCGATGTCCTCGTTCAGGTAGTAGCGCTTGAAGAAGGGGCCCACCCGCTCGCGCAGGGCCTCCTTGGCGGCGAACCAGATGTCGCCCTCCACGCACCCGCCGCCCAGCGTGCCCACGGTAGACCCGTCGGCGCGCACCAGCAGCGTCGCGCCGGGCTTCTGGGGGGTGGAGCCCTGGGTGTGCACCACCGTGGCGAGGACGAACTCCTCACTGGTGCGGGCCAGGGCAGCGGCCTCCTCGTAGACGGCCTTCATGCGCACCTCCTGCCGGGTGTGGGGGTAGTGTACTACGGGGGGCTTCCCCGCTCGCCTGCGGCTCGCTCGTTCAAGGGGCCACCCACACGCGCGGCTGACCGGATAACCCCTTTCTGCCGCTGGTGCGGCTAGGCCATGCCTTGAGGGGGGTGTCCCTCGTTGCCCAGGGGAACGTGGGTGCCCACGGCACGGGACGGCAGTTCCCCGGCGTTGGCTGCGGGAGCCACTCTGACTGGGACTTCCTCTCGCTCCGACCGGAACTCGCTCCGGCAGGAGATGAACAGGTCTGCTCCGCGTGCCTCCACCAGTCCCTGGCACCAGGGTGGCGCAGGGATGCACCCACGGGGAGCGCGGCACGGCGAGCCTCTGGTGAAAGGGGGAAGTCCAGAAGGGGGCGTAGGTATTCCCCCTTCTGGCGGGGGTTCCAGGGGGTGTCCCACTGTGTGCGTGGCCCCGCCGCGCCAGCGGCAAGCGGGGGCTGGCTGGGTCAGCCAACGCCATCGGCGAAAGGGAGCGGCCAGGTGGGCCGGGCAGGGCTGCCCCCTCGCCCCGCTTGCCGTTAGAATCCCCCCTGACCCCCCAGCGAGAGGTAGACATGCCCGTCAAGCAGCGCTCGGCCGAGCAGCAGGCGTTGGATGAACAGCGCCACCGCATCCGCCACTCGGCGGCCCACATCATGGCGCAGGCGGTGCTGTCCATCTTCCCGGACGCGCGCTTCGCCATAGGCCCCGCCACCGACGACGGCTTCTACTACGACTTCGAGGTCTCCCGCCCATTCACCCCCGATGACCTGGCGGCCATCGAGGAGCACATGCGGAGCGTCATCGCCAAGGACGCGCCCTTCGAGACGGGTGAACTCTCGCGGGCTGAGGCCGAGGCCCACTTCGCGGCCCAGCCCTACAAGTGCGAGATCATCGGCGCCATCCCTGAGGGTGAGGCCATCTCCACCTACACCCACGACGGGTTCACCGACCTGTGCCGTGGGCCTCATGTCGCGTCCACGGGGCAGGTGCGCGCCTTCCACCTCACCCATGTGGCCGGAGCCTACTGGCGGGGCGATGAGCACAACCCCATGCTTCAGCGCATCTACGGCACGGCGTGGGAGTCCCACGAGGCGCTGGACGCGCACCTGGCGCGTCTTGAGGAGGCCGCCAAGCGCGACCACCGCAAGCTGGGCCGCGAACTCGACCTGTTCTCCACCTCCGAGCAGGTGGGCGCAGGGCTCATCATCTGGCACCCCAAGGGGGCGCGGGTGCGCTCGCTGATGGAGGACCACTGGCGTCAGCAGCACCTGGCGCGCGGGTACGAGCTGGTCTACTCCCCGCACATCGGTAAGTCCACGCTGTGGGAGACCTCGGGCCACCTGGGCTTCTACCGCGAGAACATGTACGACGCGATGGACGTGGATGGGCAGGAGTACTTTGCCAAGCCCATGAACTGTCCCTTCCACATCCAGGTCTTCAACTCCACCAAGCGTTCCTACCGCGAACTGCCCATGCGCCTGACGGAGATGGGCACGGTGTACCGGTACGAGCGCGGCGGGGTGCTCCACGGCCTGCTGCGGGTGCGCGGGTTCACCCAGGACGACGCCCACATCTTCTGCCGTCCCGACCAGGTGGAGGACGAGGTGGTGGGCGTGTGCACCTTCGCCTTCGACCTGCTGCGCACCTTCGGTTTCAGCGACTTCGACGTCTACCTGTCCACCAAGCCGGATAAGGCGGTGGGGCGTGACGAGGACTGGGATCACGCCACCGCCTCGCTGCGCAACGCGCTGGACCGGCTCAACGTGGACTACGAGGTGGACGAGGGGGGCGGGGCGTTCTACGGCCCCAAGCTGGACATCAAGGTGAAGGACGCCATCGGGCGCTCGTGGCAGTGCTCCACGGTGCAGTTCGACTTCAACCTGCCAGAGCGCTTCGACCTGAACTTCGTGGGCGACGACGGCGCCGAGCACCGCCCCTACATGGTGCACCGCGCCCTCTTCGGCTCCCTGGAGCGCTTCTTCGGCGTGCTGGTGGAGCACCACGGCGGAGCCTTCCCCCTCTGGCTCGCCCCGGTGCAGGCGGTGGTGATCCCCATCGCCGACCGGCACATCCCCTACGCCCAGCAGGTGCGCGAGCGCCTGGCGGCAGCGGGGCTGCGGGTCCAGGTGGACGAGCGCGGAGAGCGCATGGGCGCCAAGATCCGCCACGCCCAACTCCAGAAGGTGCCCTACATGCTGGTGGTGGGCGACAAGGAGGCCGAGGCCGCAGGCGCAGCGGTGCGCCTGCGCAGCGGGGAGGACCTGGGCATCCTGGCCGTGGACGCCATCACTGCGCGCATGACGGACGAGGCCGCAGCGCGCTAGGGGCTACTCCAGCGCCACGTAGGCCGAGTAGCGGGGCTCATCGCCGATGGGGTTCATGAGGTGCCCCTCCCCGGTGGTGTCCTCGAAGATGATCACGTCCCCCGGCCCCACCTGCCGGTTGGTGCCGTCCGAGAGGACGATGTCCACCCCGCCGGAGAGGATGATGACCATGCGCCGGTAGGGTGCGGTGTGCATGGTGTCCTGGAAGCCGCCGGGCTGAAAGTTGAAGCCTGTCTCGCGCGCGACCTGCATCAGCGCGCGGGAGAAGCGGCCCGCGCTCGCGTCGAACTCCAGGTCGATGTCCTCGAAGTGCGAGCGGTTGTCATCGCCGGTGTAAACCCGCATCACGCGCATGCGCACCCTCCGCGCCCTCCGGGGCGCCCGTTCGTCGTGGGCAGGGACGATAGGCCCCACGCTATGCTGCGGCAAGCCCCGACTCGGAGACTGCACGCCATGGTCCTTTCTGCACCAGCCCGCGTCCACCCGCTCTCCCTCGTGGGGGCATCGGTCGCCCTGGCCGCGCTGCTGGCTGCGTGCAGCGGGGGCGGCGACGACGGCCCATCACTTTACCCCATTGAGCCCACCGCGGCGCAGGCCGAGGCGGGGAGGGCGCTTTACGGGGCCAACTGCATCGCCTGCCACGCCAGCCCGGAGACGGGCGGGGAGCGTGTGTTCGGCGCGCCTGCGCACGATGCCTCCGGCCACACCTGGCACCACCCCGACCGGCTGCTGGCGGGCTGGGTGCTGGATGGGCTGCCCGTGCAGGGCTCGGCCATGCCCGCGTTCCGGGAGCGCCTGTCAGAGCAGCAGGTGGTGGACATCCTGGCCTACATCAAGTCCACCTGGCCCGAGGACGTGCGCGTCTGGCAGACCGAGGGCTCCGCGCACTACGAGGAGCAGTTGGCCGAGTGAGGGCCACCCTTGCCGGGGTGCGCTAAGATGGCCTCCAATCGGCCCACTGGAGCGCCCGCGTGAGCGCCACCGTCCCGCACCCTGGCCCCATCGCCGTCGTCGGCACCTCATCCTGGGGCACCACCCTCGCCATCGTCCTGGCGCGGCACGGCGCGTCCGTGCGCCTGCTGGCGCGCACCCCCGATGAGGCTGCGGCGCTGGAGCACGCGCGAGAGCACCCCAGCCTGCGCGGCTACCCGTTCCCCCACTCGCTCGCCGTCACGCACCGGTGGAACGAGGGGCTCGCGGACGCGGCGGCTGTGCTGTTCGCCGTCCCCTCCCACACCCTGCGGGAGAACGCGCGCCGGGCGGCGGGTCACCTGGAGCCGGGGTGCATCGTGGTCTCGGCGGCCAAGGGGCTGGAGCAGGGCACCTTCAAGCGGATGAGCACCCTGCTGACCGAGGAGCTTCCCCAGGCGGCGGGGAGCGTATGCGCCCTCTCCGGACCCAACCTGGCACGCGAGGTGGTGGCGGGGCTGCCCACCTCCACCGTGGTGGCTTCGGACAGCCCGGATGCGGCCGGGACGGCGCAGGCGCTGCTCAACTCCACGGCGCTGCGCGTCTACACCAACAACGACCTGCTGGGCACGGAACTGGCCGGGGCGCTGAAGAACGTCATCGCCATCGGGGCGGGTATCTGCGAGGGGATGGAGCTGGGCGACAACGCCAAGGCGGCGTTCATCACTCGGGGGCTGGCGGAGATCACGCGACTGGGCGTGGCTGCAGGCGCCCAGCCCGTCACCTTCGCGGGCAACGCCGGTATGGGGGACCTGCTGGCGACGTGCTACTCCGGCCTCTCGCGCAACCATCGGGTGGGGCTGGCGCTGGCCGGCGGCAAGAGCCTGGAGGCTGCGCTGGCTGCCCTGGGTGGCGAGGTGGCAGAGGGCGTCACCACCACCCGGGCGGCGCTGGAGATGGCCGCCCACCACGGGGTGGAGATGCCCATCGCCGAACTCACGGCACGGGTGCTCTTCCAGGGCATGGCCCCGCGCGATGCCGTCGCCGAGCTGATGGCCCGCACGCCCCGGCCCGAGTAGGCGCTAGCGGCAGACCAGGACGACCCACTCCCCGTCGAGGATGCGCTCCTCGATGGTGATGCCGGCGGCGGTGAACGCCTCCTCCACCTGCCCCAGGCGCTCGCTGAGGATCCCCGCCGCCACCAGGTGAGCGCCCGGCGCCAGCGCGCGCGCCAGCTCCGGGGCGAGATTGGCCAGTGCCACCGAGTTCACGTTGGCCAGCACCAGGTCCGCCGAGTGGGGCGCGATGTGCTCGTTGGGCAGGCTCCCGGCGTACAGGCGCACCGCGCCGGACACCTTGTTCGCCCGCAGGTTGGCGCGCCCCGCCTTCAGCGCCACCGGGTCTATCTCCACCCCCAGCACCCTGCCGGCGCCCATCTTGGCCGCGCCCACGGACAGGATCGCGCTCCCCGCGCCCACGTCCAGCACGGCATCGCCGGGCTTGAGCAGGCGCTCCATGCACGCCAGGGTGCGGTGGGTGGTGGGGTGGTGGCCCGTCCCGAAGGCGAGGCCAGGGTCTATCTCGATGACGATGTCGTCCGGCCCCGCCTCGCCCCGGTGCCAGGGGGGCTGCACCAGCAGGCGCTTGCCCACGCGCAGGGGGGTGAAGTGGGCCTTCCACGCCTCCTCCCACTCGCGCTCGGTGACCTCGCGCTCCTCCACCACCAGGGGGCCGTTGATGTGCCCCACCAGGTCCAGGCCGATGTGCACCATCTCCCGCGCCGTCCTGTAGGCCGGCGTGCGGGGCATGTAGCAGCGCACGATGGCCGATGCCTCGGCGGGGGCCATCTCGCCCTCGTCGGGGTTCCAGCCGCCGGGCTGCTCGATGGCAACGCCCCCCTTGCCGTAGCGGCGGAACAGCTCGGCCACCGGCTCCACGAATTCGAAAGGGACCTCGGCCTTCACCTCGAGCCAGACCGTCTCACGCGGGGTGCGGGGCATCATCACCTACCGGGGCCAGGGTGGGGGACTAGTGGTCCAGCTCGCGCTGGAGTTCCTCCAGCAGTTGGCGCTGGCGCTTGGAGAGCTTCTCCGGGATCACCACGTTCACCGTTACCAGCTCATCGCCGCGACGGTCGGGTCGTCCCAGGTGGGGCACCCCCTTGCCCTTGAGGGCGAAGACGGTCCCCGCCGCCGTGCCCGCGGGCACCTTCAGCTTGGTCTCCCCGTCCAGGGTGGGCACCTCCACCTCCGTGCCCAGGGCTGCCTGGGGGTAGGTGAGATTGAGGGTGTAGAGGATGTCGTTCTCCTCGCGGTCGAAGAGCGGGTGGGGCTCCACGCGGATGTCCACCAGCAGATCGCCCGCCGGAGCGCCCGATTCGCCCGCATCGCCCTGGCCGCGCAGGTTGAGGCGCGCGCCGTTGAACACCCCTGCGGGCACCGCCACCTCCAGGGTGCGCTTGGCGCGCTCGCGGCCCGACCCCTTGCACTGGGTGCAGTGGTGGGAGACGGTGCGGCCGGTGCCGCTGCACACGTTGCAGGCGGCCTCGGTGACGAACTGGCCGAAGATGGAACGCTGGGAGCGGCGCACGCGCCCACTGCCCTTGCAATTCTCGCAGGTGACGGGGGTGTGACCGGGCTCGGAGGCGGTGCCGTTGCACCGGGCGCAGCGCTCGGTGCGGGAGACGTCCACGTTCTTGTCCGTACCGAAGGCCGCCTCCTCGAAGGAGACCGTCAGCCTGGCTGAGAGGTCGCGTCCGGGGCGCGCCTGGGGGCGCCCGCCCGCCACGCCGCCGCCGAAGAAGGCGTCGAAGATGTCGCCGAACCCGCCGAACACGTCCCCGAAGCCCTCGAATCCGCCGCCCTGCTGCGCGCCTGCGCCCGGGCCGCCCGCCGTGTGGCCGAAGCGATCGTAGCGCTGGCGCCGTGCCGGGTCGGTGAGCACCTGGTAGGCCTCGTTGACCTCCTTGAAACGGTCGGCGGCGTCCTCGGCCTTGTTGCGGTCGGGGTGGTACTCCAGCGCCTTGCGCCGGAAGGCCTTGCGGATGTCCTCCTCTGAGGCGTCCTTGGGGACCTCCAGCACCTCGTAGTAGTCGCGTTTGGTTGCCACGCTAGCTCTGCTCGTCCTCGAGCCCCGCCAGCAGGCCCGTCAGGGCATTCGCCAGGAACCGCACCGAGGCGATGGCAGACGGGTAGTCCATGCGGGTGGGGCCCAGGGCGGAGATCACGCCCACCGCCTGGCCCGGCAGCCCGTAGCGGGCGAACACCACCGAGTAGGGGCGCAGCTGCTCGGTGGTGGACTCATCGCCGATCACCACGTCCACGCCGCTGCGGTCGTGGCCCGCTCCGGCGAACACCTGGCGCAGCACCGTGCCGTCCTCCAGCACCTCCACGGCCTCGCGGGCGCGCACCGCGCTCTGGAACTCAGGCTGGCCCAGCATGTGGCGCAGGCCATCCGTGTACCGGCGGCCCGGCTCCTCCTGCTCCTCCTCGGCCAGCAGTCGCAGCACCTCGCCCAGCACCGCGTCGCCCAGGGCTCCGGCGATGTCGCGCTGGTCCCACGCCGTGCGCAGCTCGGCCGCGTTGAGGCCGGAGGCGACGTTGTTCAGGCGGGTCGCCAGCGTGGTGAGCTCATCCTGGGTGGCGGGTTGGGGCAGCAGCACCATGCGCTGACGCAGCCGCCCCTCCTGCATCACCAGCACCAGCAGGCACTGACGCTCGTGCAGGCTCACCAGCTGGAGCTGGCGGATGCGCGCCTGGTACACGCGGGGCGTGGTGGCGATGGCCACGTTGTGCACCGCCTCCGATAGCAGCGCCGCAGCCCGCCGCGCCCACTCGTCGGGGTCGGCGGCCTCCGCCACCAGCCCCTCACGGGTGCTGGCGGCAAGCTGCTCCGAAGGGCGCGCCCGGTCCACCATGCGGCCCACGTAGAAGCGGTAGGCCGCGGGGGCGGGCACCCCGCCCGCAGAGGCGTGGGGGCGGGAGATGTAGCCCATCTCCTCGAGCTCCGCCATGTCGTTGCGGATCGTGGCCGAGCTGACCGAGAGGCCGTGCTCGCGTGCGATCTGCTGCGAGGCCACCGGGGCGGCGGTGCGGATGTAATCGCCCACGATGATCTCCAGCAGGGACTGCCTGCGGGGGTTGAGTCGTGGGTTGGGCGTGGCGTCGGGCATGGGTGCTCCCGCCGCGTTAGCAGACGTACGGAGCGAGTGCTAACGGGGCAGGCCGAATGTAGCAAGGGGGGCCCTGCGCGTCAACGGCGTCCGGGGGCCGCGCACGGCCGCGCACGATGGCTCAAGCGGGTGTATGCTCGGCCCTGCTCACGGTTGCTTGTGGGCGGTGCGGCAGTCAACGACGCGGCGGAACTCCAACTTTGTGAAATAGGGCACGAAGCGTTGACGCCCGTCGCACGCCGGTGCTATCGTTGCGCAAATATCCACAACATATGGGGGGCGACGCCATGGTGCTACAGCGGGTTCAGGCGAAGGAACTTCGGCGGACCTATGGTTTCGAAGAGGTGGCCATCGTCCCCGGTGACGTGACCACCAACCCTGAGCTCTCGGTTACCGACCTCAACATCGGCCCCTTCCAGTTCTCCATCCCCATCCTCGCCTCCGCCATGGACGCCATCGTGGACCCGGCATTCGCCGGTCACATGGCCAAGGCCGGGGGCCTCGGCGTCATGAACCTGGAGGGCGTGTACTCGCGCTACGACGACCCCTACGAGCCCCTCAAGGAGATCGCCGCCGCGCCCAAGGAGAAGGTCACCGAGGTCATGCAGAAGGTGTACACCGCACCGCTGCGTGACGAGCTGGTCGGCAAGCGGGTGCAGGAGATCAAGGCCACCGGCGCCGTCTGCGCCGTGAGCGTCACCCCCGCCTCCACCAAGCGCCTGGCTCCCCTGGCCGTGGAGGCCGGCGCCGACATCATCGTCGTCCAGTCCACCGTCACCACCGCCCGCCACCTCTCCTCCTCCACCCTGGGCCTGCGCCTCTCGGACCTGGTGGCCCAGCTGCCGGTGCCAATCCTGGTGGGCAACACCGTCACCATCTCCGCCACCATGGAGCTGATGGAGCAGGGCATCCACGGCATCCTGGTGGGCGTCGGCCCGGGCGCCGCCTGCACCACCCGTGAGGTCACGGGCGTGGGCGTGCCGCAGGTCTCCGCCACCCTCGACTGCGCCGCGGCGCGCGACGAGTACTACTCCCGCACCGGGCGCTACGTCTCCATCATCACCGACGGCGGCATCCGCACCGGCGGCGACCTGTGCAAGGCGCTGGCCTCCGGCGCCGACGCAGTGATGATCGGCACCCCCTTCGCCCAGACCAACGAGGCCCCCGGCATGGGCTTCAACTGGGGCATGGCCTCCCCGCACCCGGCCCTGCCGCGCGGCACCCGCATCAACGTGGGCCGCAACGCCAGCCTGGAGCAGGTGCTCTTCGGCCCCTCCCACGTCACCAACGGCACCCACAACCTGGTGGGCGCCATCAAGGTGTGCATGAGCATGGTGGGCGCGCAGACCATCGCCGAGTTCCACGAGCGCGCCGAGCTGGTGGTTGCCCCCACCATCGCCACCGAGGGCAAGATCTTCCAGCGCTCCGGCCTCATCTAGCCCCTGAGGCGGAGCATCCCTGTGGAGCCAAGGGCCCCGGCATCGCGCCGGGGCCCTTCTCTCTTCGTTGACCACCCCCACCCCGCGCCGTATGCTCCCCTCGCAGCCGACCCTGCGGGGCGGTGAGCATGCAGCACAGCGCGAGGCGCGCGCGCCGGGACCATCACGGCCCGGACGCATCCAGCGAGCCAACGCGCCCCGCGCCCATGCCCGCCGCTGCGCGGGCGTTTCCATTTCAACCGGGGCGCGGCCCCGGAGGGGCGATGAACGGAACGCTGACGGACGTAGCGGGGATCGAAGTGGGGCACCACACCGACCCGGCCCACGGCACGGGGTGCACGGTGGTGCTCACCCGCTCTGGCGCGGTGGGCGGGGTGGACGTGCGTGGCGCGGCCCCCGGCACCCGTGAGACGGACCTGCTCCGTGCCGAGAACGCGGTGCCTCACGTCCACGGCCTGCTCCTCTCCGGCGGGAGCGCCTACGGCCTTGCTGCGGCAGATGGGGTGGTGCGCTACCTGGAGGAGCACGGGTGTGGCCACCGGGTGGGTGAGTTCCTGGTGCCCATCGTGGCAGGGGCCATCATCTTCGATCTGGGCCTGGTGGACGGGAGCGTGCGTCCCGGTGAGGCTGACGGCTACGCCGCTGCCGCCGTCGCATCGAGCGCGCCGGTGGGGCAGGGGAGCGTGGGCGGCGGCACCGGGGCCACGGTGGGTAAGGCGTGGGGACGCGCCCGCGCCATGAAGGGCGGCGTTGGCTCGGCCTCGCTGGACGTGGGCGACGGGCTGGTGCTGGCGGCCCTCGTGGTGGTGAACGCCGTGGGGTCGGTGCATGACCCGGACTCCGGCGCGCTCTTGGCGGGCCCGCGCGAGGAGTCGGGCAGGCCCACCCCGGCCGTTGACGTGTACGCCGACCCGTCCTACGGCCACCGGGGGCTGCGCCACGTGCCCTCCGGCGGGGCACCGGGACTACCGGAGACCGGCGGGAACACCACCATCGCCGTGGTCGCCACCAACGCCGTGCTCACCAAGGCACAGGCCAACCGCCTGGCAGCCGTGGCCCACGACGGCATCGCCCTGGCGGTGCGCCCCGCTCACACCCTGCACGACGGTGATACGGTTTTCGCCCTGGGCACGGGTGTGCTGGACGCACCGGACGAGTTCCCCCGGCTGTGTGCGCTGGCCCCCACGGTCCTGGCGCGGGCCATCGCCGCCGCCGTCCGCTCCGCCACGGGCCTGGGCGGCATCCCCTCCTTGCATGAGGTGCACCCATGAGTGAGACCATCGCCCTCGTCGGCGCCGGACGCCTGGCTGGGGTCATCGGCCCGGCCCTCGCGTCCGCCGGCGCGCAGGTCGTCGCGGTTGCCTCCCGCAACCCTGCCTCGGCCGCCGCACTGGCCTCCCGCATCCGGGGCGCGCGCGCCTGCGCCCCGCAGGAGGCGGCCGACGCCGCGGGCCTGGTGCTGGTGACCACCACCGATGGGGCCGTGGCCGAGGTGGCCGGTGCGCTGCGCTGGCGGTCGGGCCAGGCCGTGGTGCACTGCTCCGGCGCCCTCACCCGTGACGCGCTGGCCCCTGCGCTGGCCCAGGGCGCACAGACGGGCTCCTGGCACCCCTTTCAGACCCTCTCCGATGCGGTGCAGGCCTGGGCGGGCGGCGATGCGCGCCGGGTGCTGGAGGGCGTGACCTTCGGGATAGAGGCAGACGCTGACCTGTACGCGCGTCTCGGCGCGTTGGCCGAGGCCGTGGGCGGCCGGCCGCTGGCGGTGCCTGCCGAGTCACGGGCCCTCTACCATGCCGCCTCGGTGATGAGCTGCGGGTACCTGACCACGCTGCTGGACGCTTCGGCGACGCTGTGGGAGCGAGCGGGCCTGCCGCGCGAGGCTGCCTTCGCAGCCATCGGCCCGCTGGCCCGCGCCACGCTGGAGAGTGTGCTGGCGGCGGGGCCCGAGGCGGCGCTCACCGGGCCCACCTCGCGGGGCGATGCGGGCACGGTGCGGCTGCACCTGGGCGATGTGGACGCTCGCGCCCCGGAGCTGCGCCCCCTGTACGAGGCGGTGAGCCGCCGGTCGGTGGAGCTGGCCCGCCGGGCGGGCAGGGCAGGCGCTGAGCGCGATTGGGAGCCGGTGTTCCGGCGAGGGGAGGGCTAGCCGTGGCCGTGCGGACGCTGCAGTTGACCGAGATGAAGGCGAAGGGCGAGCGCATCGTCGCCGTCACCGCCTACGACCACGCCATGGCCCGCCTGGTGGCCGAGGCGGGGATACCGGTGGTGCTGGTGGGCGACTCGCTGGGCATGGTGATGCTGGGCTATCAGACCACCGTGCGCGTCACGCTGGACGAGGTGCTCCACCACACCCGTGCCGTGGTGCGTGGGGCCCCCGGCGCGCTGGTGGTGGCGGACCTGCCGTTCCTCACCTACCAGGTGAGCGCTGAGGAGGCGTTGCGCAACGCCGGACGCCTGCTCCAGGAGGGCGGCGCCCAGGCGGTGAAGTTGGAGGGGGGTGCTGAGGTGGCCCCCACGGCGTGCCGCCTGGTGGACGCGGGCATGCCCGTCATGGGCCATCTGGGCCTCACGCCTCAGTCCGTCCACGCGCTGGGCGGCTTCAAGGTGCAGGGGCGCTCGCTGGAGCAGGCCCGCCGCCTGCTGGCGGACGCGGCGGCGCTGGAGGAGGCGGGCGCCTTCGCCGTGGTGCTGGAGGCGGTGCCCGCCGAACTCGCCTCCCTGGTGAGCCGCCGGCTCACGATCCCCACCATCGGCATCGGCGCGGGCGCGGGGTGCGACGGGCAGATTCAGGTGCTGCACGACGTGCTGGGCCTCACGCCCCGCCATCCCCGCCACGCGAAGCGCTACGCCGAGCTGGGTGACGCCATCGTCACCGCGCTGAAGGCTTACGCCGCCGAGGTGGGCTCGGGCGCCTTCCCCACGCCTGAGCACACTTGGGCGCTGGAGCCCGAGGTGCTGGCAGCCCTGGAAGCGGAGCAGGAGGGGTAGCGATGCTCCTGGTGCGCACCGTCGCCGAGTGGCGCGCCGCGCTGGCGGCCCTCCCACGCCCCGTGGGGTTGGTGACCACCATGGGCGCGCTCCACGCTGGGCACCGCTCCCTGGCCGAGGCCGCGCGGGCGGAGTGCGCGGGCGTGGGCGCGACCATCTTCGTGAACCCGCGCCAGTTCGCGCCCACCGAGGACCTGGCGCGCTACCCCCGCCCGCTGGACGCTGACCTGGCGCTGCTGGAGGCGGCGGGGGTGGACGTGGTCTTCGTGCCGGACGTGGGGGTGATGTACCCGGAGGGGTTCGCCACCACGGTGCGGGTGGGCGGGCCCGCCGAGGCGGGGCTGGAGGCGGCGGTGCGCCCCGGCCACTTTGAGGGCGTGGCCACGGTGGTGACCAAGCTGCTGCTCCAGGCGAGGGCCGAGAGGGCCTACTTCGGGCGCAAGGACGCCCAGCAGGCGGCGGTGATCCGCCGGTTGGTGGCGGACCTGGACATCCCCATGGAGGTGGTGGTCTGCCCCACGGTGCGCGAGCCGGACGGGCTCGCCTGCTCCTCCCGCAACGCCTATCTCACCCCCGCGCAGCGCGCCGCGGCTCCCGCACTGTTCAGGGCGCTCTCGGCAGGGCGCGACCGTTTCCGATCCGGTTTCCAGCAGCGCGAGCGCCTTGAGTCGGCCACGCGCGCCCTGCTGGAGGCCGAGCCCGCCTTCGAGGCGGTGGAGTACGTCGCCGCCGTGGACGCGGACACCTTCGCCCCGCTCCAGCGCGGCCCCGGCCTGTTGGTGGCCGCCGTGCGCCTGGGCGGCGTGCGCCTCATCGACAACGTCGTGCTGGACTGAAGCCCGGTTGACACCCCTGGGGGCCGGTGCCATCATCTCTTCGTGCACGGACTGAGCGTATTCGCGAGCGGCCCTGAGGGCTCCCGCGGCGCAGTGTCCCCACCTTCCAACGGCACCTCCAGAGACGGCGCACCGGCGCCGTCTCTTCCTTTGTGGCCCGCACCCCGTCCGCAGGAGGCCCCGCGCCCATGAGCACCAAGTACATCTTCGTGACGGGCGGCGTGGTCAGTTCCGTGGGCAAGGGCATCAGCGCGGCGTCCATCGGGCGCATCCTCAAGGCGCGCGGGCTCAGCGTGTCCATCCAGAAGCTGGACCCGTACCTGAACGTGGACCCCGGCACCATGTCCCCCTACCAGCACGGCGAGGTGTTCGTCACCAAGGACGGGTGCGAGACGGACCTGGACCTGGGGCACTACGAGCGGTTCATCGACATCGAGCTGACGGAGAGCTCCAACATCACGGCGGGCCAGATCTACACCCAGGTCATCGCCAAGGAGCGCCGCGGCGACTACCTGGGTGGGACGATCCAGATCGTCCCCCACGTCACCAACGCCATCAAGGAGTTCATCCTGGCCGCCGCCGAGGCCCAGCAGCCCGACGTGATGCTGGTGGAGGTGGGCGGCACCGTGGGCGACATCGAGGGGCAGCCGTTCCTGGAGGCGATACGCCAGATGCGCGGGGAGGTGGGGCGCGACAACGTCTACTACCTGCACGTCACCCTGCTGCCGCACATCGGTGCCACCGGGGAGCTCAAGACCAAGCCTACCCAGCACTCGGTGAAGGAACTGCGCGCCATCGGCATCCAGCCCGATGCCATCGCCTGCCGCTCTGACTTCGAGATACCGGACGACATCAAGGCGAAGATCGCCCTCTTCTGCGACGTGCGCCCCGAGGCGGTGATCCCTCTGGTGACCACCCAGAACATCTACCAGGTGCCCCTGGTGCTGGAGGAGGCGGGCATGGGTGACCTGCTCACCAGCGCCCTCGACCTGCCCGCCAAGGCGCCGGACATGGCGGGCTGGCGTGCCCTGGTGGAGCGCATGGGGGAGATAGACGAGGCGCTGCCCATCGCTGTCGTGGGCAAGTACGCCGACCTGCCGGAGGCCTACCTGTCGGTGAAGGAGGCGCTGCGCCACGCAGGCATCTTCCACGGGCGCGACGTGGACATCACCTGGGTGCCGTCCGAGGACATCGAGCGCGACGGCCCGGACGTCCACCTGGCCCACGCCTCAGGCATCGTGGTGCCGGGCGGGTTCGGCTACCGCGGCGTGGAGGGGATGATTCAGGCCGTCACCTACGCCCGTGAGCACCGCGTTCCCTACCTGGGGCTGTGCCTGGGCATGCAGGTGATGGTCATCGAGCACGCCCGCAACCTGCTGGGCCTGCCCCAGGCCAACTCTGCCGAGTTCGACGAGCACAGCCCCGACCCGGTGATTGCCCTGATGGACGAGCAGCGCCACGTCACCGACCTGGGCGGGACCATGCGCCTCGGCAACTACCCGTGCCACCTGGTCTCCGGCACCAAGGCCGCCGCGGCCTACGGCGCAGAGTTGGTGCTCGAGCGTCATCGGCACCGGTTCGAGTTCAACAACGCCTACCGCGAGTCCCTGGGCGAGGCCGGCCTGCTGGCCTCGGGCCTCTCGCCGGACGGACGGCTGGTGGAGGTGGTGGAGCAGACCAACCACCCCTTCATGGTCGGCTCCCAGTTCCACCCGGAGTTCCGCTCTCGCCCCCAGGCGCCGCACCCGCTCTTCCGTGACTTCATCGGCGCGGCCAAGGATGTGGTGCGCGAGGGGGGGCAGATCGAGTTGCCCCTAGACAACGGCGCTGCGCGCAGGGCGGGGCGGTGACGAGTTCCCGCCACGCCGTTGCGGTGGGCGGTTGCGCCCGCTTCACCGGCTGCGCTATAGTGTCGGCCCCGGTGCGTCCGCGCCTCCCGGCCTCTCACCCCTGTCCCCTCTCATAGTTCCCAGCGGCCAGTCCCATCCGGTGAACCGGACGGCGTATCACTCGCCAGCGCGCCCGTCGGCCTGCGGTCATCCGCACCCCACGGCAGCAGCGCCCCTCTTCCCACACACACTAAGCACATCCCAACGCCCCAGCAGGCCAGGCACCGCCCCCGGCGCACCGCGCCGTTCCGCACCGCCCAGGCCACCCACACGGAGCCTCATCGCATGAACATCGCCGAACTGATCTCCAAGAGCGACGACGAGCTCAAGGCTCTCGCCGCTGCGCCGGGCGTGGGGGGAGCGGGCATGCCCGCCGCGCCCACCCGGGACGACCTGCTGCACGCGATCCTGCAGCATGAGGCCGCGGAGGACGGGTACGAACTGGCCTCCGGCGTGCTGGACCTGATGAGCGATGGGTACGGCTTCCTGCGCAACAACGGGCGCCAGCCCGGCCAGGCTGACGTGTACGTCTCTCAGTCGCAGGCGCGCCGGTTCAACCTGCGCTCCGGCGACCTGGTGCTGGGCCAAGTGCGCACCCCCAAGGACAACGAGCGCTTCTACGGCCTCACCCGCGTGGAGGCCATCAACGGCCACCTGCCGGAGCCGGGCCGCCGGCGCGCCTCCTTCGAGCACCTCACGGCCATCCACCCCCTCAAGCAGATCAAGCTGGAGACCGACCCCAAGGGCCTGGCCACCCGCATGATCGACCTGCTCTCCCCCATAGGTCGGGGCCAGCGCGGACTCATCGTCGCCCCGCCCAAGGCGGGCAAGACCACCCTCCTCAAGCAGATCGCCGCAGGCATCACCAACAACCATGAGGACCTCTACCTAATGGTTGCGCTCATCGGTGAGCGGCCGGAAGAAGTCACCGACGTCAAGCGTTCGGTCAAGGGTGAGGTCTACTCCTCCACCTTCGACGAGCCGGTGGAGGACCACTGCCGGGTCGCCGAGCTGTGCCTGGAGCGCGCCAAGCGGTTGGTGGAGGAGGGACGGGACGTGGTGATCCTCCTGGACTCCATCACCCGCCTCACCCGGGCCTACAACCTGGCGGTGCCCTCGTCGGGCCGCACCCTCTCCGGCGGCATGGACCCTGTCGCCCTCTACCCGCCCAAGCGCTTCTTTGGCGCAGCGCGCAACACCGAGGAGGGCGGCTCCCTCACCATCCTGGCCGCGTGTTTGGTGGACACCGGCTCGCGCATGGACGACGTGGTGTACGAGGAGTTCAAGGGCACCGGGAACATGGAGTTGCACCTGGACCGCAAGCTGGCCGAGAAGCGCGTCTTCCCCGCCATCGACATCCAGCGCTCCGGCACCCGGCGCGAGGAGCTGCTCCTGGACGAGCTCACCCTGCGCCAGGTCTACCTGCTGCGGCGCATGAGCTCCATGATCGCCTCCGATGCCATCAACGCCTCGGAGGCGACCGAGCGGGTCATCGAGCGGCTCTCTCGCACCAAGAACAACGACGAGTTCCTCACCACCCTCACCAAGGAGATCTAGCTCCCCGGCAGGGGAGTGCGCGCCGGGTTTCGTACTATCGGACGTGGCGCGCCGGGCGCTCCTGGGATAAGAGTGGAGAGACGAGCGTTCAGGCCCGTGGCGAAATGGGTTGGAAATCCGGCCTGGTGGGTGCGAGAACCACTTGACACCCCTACGGGCCAACCCTACCATGCACAGCGGTCATAAACGCCGTCTGGCCCATAACGGCCTGATTCCCGCGAAACGGGAAGGCCCGGAGGGCAAGGACAGGAGAGAGCGGTACGGCCGGTCGCTTTCGCGCTCAACGCGGGGCGGTCGTGGTCGTGTCCGCGGCTTGACAGCGGCATGAATGGACTGATAGAAAATCATATGGCTTTGGAGTGCGGGGAGGGGTGTGTCATGCGTTCCTTCGCCTCGGCCCAGACAACGCGGGACCCCACACGCACGCCATGCCAGCCGCGCCATCCGTGAAGGAGGGCGGCATGTGACATGAGAATAACCAACCTGTCGACCCTGACCACATCGGCTCCACAAGGGGGTAGAAAGTGAGACTTATGAGTAAGGTAGGGCTTATCGGTTCCTTGATGGCAGTGGCACTGTCGCTGCTCATCGCGCTGCCCATCATGGCAGCAGACGGTACGGTGTCCACGACCAGCAACAGCGACACGTTGGGGGCGGGCGTGTTCGCGAACGGCTTTACGCTAGGCACGGCTGTCGGCGCGGACGCGACGGCTTCGCCCTCTGAGGACACCAAGGTGGGCAACACCCTGTGGGTGTCCAACTCCTCCAGCGCCTTCAACAAGGTGTATGTGAAGGTGGTGGACAGCGATCCCACCGGTTCCACCATCACGGTGGACGTCAAGAACGCCTCCACGGGTGTCAAGCTGTACTCTGCCACTGACGGCAAGGACAAGCTGGTGCTCTATGAGTCCGCCACCGCAGGCACCTTCCAGGGCCAGTTCCAGGTGGTCTCCACTGCCACGACGGCCATCGACAACGTGGTGGCCTCGCACCTGCAGAAGGTCTCCATCACCTACGGGGCCATCGTGCACGAGCTGACCGTTGACGCCAACGGTCCCGTGATCTCGAACCCCTCTCCCGCGCATGGCGTGATTCAGTCGTCCACCTCGTCCACCTTCTCGGCGGTCATCACGGACGAGAACTCCGGCCTGCGTGCGGACAACGAGAAGCTCGCTGACCCCGCTGGGAGCGCTGACGCGGATGGTGACGGTGTGACCTCCGCCGAGCCCATCTCCGTGTCCGGTGGTGCGGCGGCCGACATCGCGATCTACATCGGTGACGCGGACGCTGACAACAGCGCCGGTGGTACCAACGAGATCTCGCTGGCCAACGCCGGTTGGTCCACCACCACCAGTGGCTTCACCTTCGTGTTCAACCGCCCCAACCTCAGCGTCGGCACCGTCTACTGGCGCGTTGAGGCCAAGGACCGCGTCGGCAACAAGACCGTCACGGACCAGGGCAACACGGACACGGCGTACAAGGACAACTACAAGATTGACATCGACAACCAGGCGCCCAAGCTGAACGCTGTGGCGACCGGCAAGACGTACGACTCGGGGGCCAAGGCTGAGGCGTCGTCTAACAAATCCCTGAAGCTGACCTTCGTCAACGTCACCTCCGGGGCTGTCGACAAGATTGACTCGACCACGGTCGAGGCCTCTGACTTCATCGTGAAGGTCGGTGGCGTGAACCAGTCCGTGACGGGCGTCATCGTCGTGGACAACTTCATCTACTTGACCCTGGGCGCTGCCCTGGACCCCGACGCCAAGCCCACGGTGGAGATGCTGGCCGGCGTCCTGAAGGACAAGGCTGGCAACACCAACCAGACCGAGTCTAAGACGGCCACGGACGGCATCAAGCCGACCTTCACCGTCACCATCACCGGCGAGACCGGTGTGACCGGTCGGCCCATCGGCAAGACCGGCCTGACGGTGCGCGTGGTGGCCAACGAGAAGCTCACCGCCGCTCCGGCCATCTTCTTCGCCAACATCAAGGCGACGACCACGACCGACACCGCCAAGGTGAGCGCCGCTGCTCAGCAGGCCGCTCCGGCTGTCTCTGGCGCGACCAACACCTGGGAGAAGACCTTCACCGCGGCTGAGATGGGCCTGGGTGCCCAGTCCACCGTCGCGATCATCGTGAAGGGCACCGACGAGGCCTCCAACACCGGCTTCACCACCGGCTTCACGGACTCGGACTCCTCTGGCGGCCCCTCCGCCAACGATGTCCTGGACATCATCAAGCTCAACGACGGTGGCCTGCTGGGTGAGTTGGACAACGCCATCGCGGCGCCCTCCGAGACCCTGCAGCCCGGTTCCAGCGCCAAGACTGAGTCTTCCAACCCGTTCATCCGTATCGACTACACGGAGGGCGGCGAGTACAAGACCAGCGCGGCTGGCCCGGTCAACACCTCCGGTACCGTCGCTTCGCTGACCGCGAACGACAAGACGGTCAAGTTCGACTCGCACGGCAAGGTGACCCTGGTGTCCATCACCCTCGACGGTGTGGATGTCCTTGCTCAGACCGCTCGTGTGGACGACGACTCCTTCTCCGTGGCTGCCAAGAGCCTGGTTCTCGGCAAGCACAAGCTGGAGTACAAGGGTAAGGACGACGTCGGCAACGAGGTCTCCCGCACCTACGAGTTCGAGGTGGTCGAGCGCAGCGCCTACAAGGTGAGCCTGTCGCCCGGCTGGAACCTCGTGTCCCTGCCTTCCAACCCTGCTGACCCGACCATCGCCTCGGTTCTCCCGGGCACGATGAACGCGGGCACCGTTCTTGCCTACATCAACGGCGAGTGGCGCACGGCAACCCGGGCCACCGGCGGCGCTTGGGAAGGCACCCTGACCGAGATCACCTCGGGTAACGGTTACTGGATTCAGACCGGCACGTTCGAGTCCATCAGCACTCTGATCCCCGAGCGCGACCCGGCCTCTGCCCTGCCGACCATCCCGGTCATCGCTGGGTGGAACCTGATCGGTGTGACTGACCTGCAGCAGCGAGCCGCTGGCGCGACCACCGCGGTGGACACGTACATGAGCTCGATCTCGCAGAAGGTGGTCTACACCTACAACACGCAGGCCAGTTCCTGGACCAAGGTCGTCTCCGGCGGCAACGTCGAGAACGGCAAGGGCTACTGGGTCTGGGCTGACAAGGCTGGCACGCTGGTCCCGTAACCTGACGGGCAGTTAGACAGCCTGCCTACCCCCAAGTGGGCATCACTGGGCCCCCTCCCCTCGCGGGAGGGGGCCCTTGGTGTTCAGAACGCAGGTGCAGTGTGGTGAGCGAGTCGTTCCGTTCGCTACACTGGGGGCATGTCTGCTGTGCTGCGCCTTTGTCGCCTCCCGCTTGGCATCCTTCTGCTGGCCCTGTGCTGCTTTGCATCCATTCTCAGCGGGGCCCACGCGCAGGATTCCAGCATCCCCCCCTGGCCACTGCTGTTCCGGGGCACTGTGCAGATGGAAGGTATTCCCGTTGCCGGGGGGCAGCTGCGGGTGCGCGTGGGTGATTGGGAATCTCGCCCGGTACTCGTGGCGGACGGACGGTTTGACTGCGCAGCCGAATGCCTGATCGCTGGCCCGCCATCCTTCTCCTACATCGGACAGCCGGTGACCTTCCACCTGGACGATGCGTATCTGGGTGATGTGTCCTTCGCATTCCCTGCCGGAGCAACGCCCCAGCAACTGGATTTGGACCTGGCCTTTTCCCGCGCAGTCCCTTCACCGGCCCTTCCCACGCTCTTCGCAACGCCGACATCGGATTTCCCCGATGTTGTGGGCAGCGATTCAGAGGGCTTGCTGGCGTCCTGGTGGCCCCTGCTGCTGCTGGGAGGCATCGGACTCACCGGGCTGGGTACGGGAGTCTGGGAGCTCCTCCGCAGGCGCCAGCGCACCAAACGCGCATAGTCACTACTTCGGGACGGCCTCCGTACAGACGCGCACAGCCATTTCGCGCCCTCTGCACGGACACAGATATGGCCCAGGCCCTCTCAGGGGCCTGGGCCATATCTGTGTCCAGCGGGTTGGAGCAGGTGGGAGAGACCTAGATGATGGTGCCTGCTGGCTCCAGCAGCACCAGTTGGGTCTCCTCGGGCAGGCTGGAGCGGGAGATGCTCACCCGGTTCACCGGCTCCGGCGACTTGGCGCCCATCTCGGAGAGGAATACGGAGAGCTCTCGCAGTCCCTCGGTCCGATCGCCGGGGTGGGCGAAGAGCATGGGCACCACGATTCGCGGCTCGATGGTGTTGACGACCTCGGCGGCCAGGGCCGGTGAGAGGCCCGCTGCGCTGCCCACGGGCAGCAGCAGTATATGGGGCGATGAGAGCTGCTCCACCTCGCGGCCGGTGAGCAGGCGGTCAGGGTTGCCCAGGTGGCAGAGCACCAACCCCTCGCTGTGCACCGCGTAGACGCTGTTCCAGCGCTGAGGTTCGCCCTCGGGCGTCGCGCGCGAGGTGCGGATGGCCTGGACGTACAGGCCCGCCACCTCGTACTCGCCGGGGTCTCTCACCACCACGGGGGCCTTGTCGCCGGTGGCGATGGAGGTGGCCGCGTGGAGCGGGTCATCGCTGGAGACGCACACCAGGTTCGCCTCGGTGTGCTGGGAGGGCATCTGGAGGCCCAACTCGGGAGGGTAGGGGTCGAAGAGCACGTTGGTCCCGCCCGTGCGGACGCGAAAGGCGGCATGTCCCAGCCAGGTGATGTCCATCAGCGGCTCCCTCCGGCCCGGCGGCCCAGCAGCGCCCATGCGCCGGGGAGCACGTTGGCGGCCACGAACAGCTTGATCAGGTCTCCGGCGATGAACGGGTAGAGACCGCCCACCAGCGTCTTGTCCAGCGTCGAAGCACCGGGGATCACAGCGGCCAGGTCGAAGCCCAGCGCCCCGTTCAGCGCGCCGGAGCCGATGACGTAGCCCAGCCACGCCAGTCCCGGCAGGTAGATGGCAGCGGAGCCCGCCAGCATGGCGAGGGAGACCCTCCAGCCGCGGTCCCACCCGCGCTCGGCCAGCGCTCCCACCACGTAGGCGGCGCCGATGAACCCCAGGATATAGCCCCCGCTGGTCAGCGCCCACACCGGTGCTGCGGTGCCCGCCCACGGCAGGACGAAGTGCACCAGCTGTCCCTCCAGCGCGGCGCTGGACGGGGCGAAGATGGGCAGCCCCACGGCGCCCAGAAGGGCATAGACGCCCAGGCTCGCGGCACCGCGGCGCGCCCCCAGCGCCCCGCCTGCCAGCAGCACGGCCAGGGTCTGGCCGGTGAGGGGGACGGTGGTGAAGGGCAATCGCACGGCGATCTGGGCGAAGACGGCCACCAGGAGGGCGAAGCCGCCCACCAGCGCGGCATCGCGGAGCAGGCCGGAGCCGGGGATGGCTGCGTCGGCCAGGGTTCGAGTGCGGGGAGTGGCGAGCATGGGTACTCCGGGTCGTGGGATGTGTGCGGAGTATACCAACCCGGCACGTGCGGGGCACGCCGGAACGGGTGCATCCACGCCTGGGGTGCATGCGCCCATGCACGCGGTTGCGGGCGAGCCCTCCCGGTGGGTGCGGGCGTGGCCGGGCGCGCTCATGTGGGCGGGTGCCCTGGCCTTCCCGGCCAACACGGTGCTGCTGGGTGTTGAGGAAGCCGAACTGGTTCGCGTCGTCTGGGGTGGGGCCATCTCCGGCTCCGCCGCGCTGATGGTGGGCGCCGTCGCCGGTACCCTGCGGGATATGGCTGACAGCCTGGCCCGCCAGCTCAACTCCCACCAGGGGGTCGATGCTGCGGTGCAGAAGGCTGAGTACGGACTGCGCCAGCTGGTGCAGAGCGCCCCGGCGTTCCTGATGACCGTCGCGCCCGACGGCACCGTCTCCTATGTGAATCACGAGGTCGCGGGGCTCGACCCTGACCTGGTGCGCGGTGCCAGCGTCTACAACTTCATCCCGCGCCAGCACCACGACCTGTTCCGCTCCGCCCTGGCCAAGACGTGCCAGACCGGTAAGGAGACGGGCTACGAGGTGGCGGACGGGATGGAGGGCGATGTGCCCACGCTGCATGTGATCCGCATGGCGCCGGTGCGCGAGGGCGGCCGCGTCAGCGGGGCCACGGTGCTGTCCATCGACGTGACCCCGCCCGCCCCGGCGCGCTACTAGGCGCATCGCTCGCGAGTTTGAAAGAGACACAGCGGGGCCCCTCTTCGTTTGACACCACTTTTTCTCGCACGCTCCTAGAATGCGCTCAGGTGCCGCCCGCTCGTGCAACGGGTGGCAGGGAGGAGGCGCGGCATGGTGGAAGTGTCGAGTCGACAGCATCCGCGTCAGCCTGATGAATCCACTAACGGTGTGGGCCATCCTGAAGGAGCGGGGGCCGAGCCGCTACCTGCCCATCTGATCGGCCCCTGAGGCGGACGCCATCGCTGTGCGTTCCAGGACGTGTCCAGTTCCCGCCCGCTCACCCACGACCTGCTCGGCTCGATCAGACACCCTGGGCGCCGAGGTGCACGGGTCGTGGTCACTAATTTGAACGCCGACACCTTCTACGCTGTCATGCTGGCACAAAAGCCCAACGGCGAGAGCCCGGACTGGACCGCCCGTCCGATGCCAATGCCATCGCGGTGCGGGGGACAGATGGTCACCGGTACCACGCCGGCCAGACCACTGGTTCGCGTGTTCCAGAGGCGCAGCGCTACCGGGAGGAATCCTTCGACCTCCGCCCCCGCTTCCAGGTGCGCCTCCAAGATACCCATCTTCGTGGAGTGAGACGGTACTGGAGAAGGCAGGGGTGCTCATGGACGGAGGGCCTCCCTGCCACGCAGTCGACGGGTTCGCTAGCGCCGAGACCAAGACTGAGGATCGGAGGAGGAATTGGCGCGCAACCGTCTCTCCGAGTTCCTCGACCTGCCGGGGCTCGAGGACCTGCGAGGAGCCCCAGGGAGAGCTTGAACCGCCCGCTCAGGGGAGCGGATCTGCTTGACCTCTCCAACGATTGTGATAGGGTTCACTAAGCTTGGTCCACCCATGACCGAGACAGGCCATGGTGGGTCGCATTGGGGCAGCAGCTCGCGGGGGTCGGCTGGTTCATCGCCACCGCCATCGTCGCGTTTCGACCCGGCGGCCCGGTGGCTGGACGGGCAGGCGGGCACACGACCCCTGTTCCTCCCTGGTGGGCCTGGCCTGGGGATAGCAACCGCCTTCTACGGCACCTACCGGATGCTCCGCACCTTCGTGGAGTCCGGTGGTGGGGAGCCGCTGACGGTGAGGAGCGTAGCGTGCGCAAACTGGTCATCAGGGGTCGCCGCAGCCCCTCGCCCTGACCGGTCGCTCTGGGCGCCGGGCGCGATGGCGGGTCGACCCCTTCGTTCCCGCCCGAGGTCCACACGCCCCCGCCATCTTCCACATCGGTGGCTTCGCGGTGACCAACTCGCCCTCTCCGCCTGGCTCACCCGCCTGGTGGTCGGGCGCTGTTGCGGCCTGGGCACCCGGCGCATGGCGCTGGTGCCAGGGCGTGCAGGCGTTCCCCAGAGATGTCGATCGAGTTCCTCTACGGTCATCCGAACGTGGCGGGCGAAAAGTAATGCCCGGCGCTTCTTCCCATCCTGGCCACTCATCTTCATCTTCGTCGCATTCTAACGCGTGGATGGCGCTGGTGCCCATCTACCCCACTGTCGGCTTGCCGGAGGGGCCGAGCACGTCACCACCCACCCGCGCCCGCGGGCACGGACATACCATGCCCCTGGCGCTGGCCATCATCTCCTTCCTGTTCGTGGAGATCTGGGGCTCTCGGCGCACAAGCTCGGCTACATGCGCGAGTTCATCCGGCCCGGCGGGCATCCAGACCTTCGTGGGCATCCTGGAGCTGTTGAGCCCTATCCGGGTTGGTCTCCTTCACCTTCCGTCTGTTCGGCAACATGCTGGCGGGCGAGCTGGTGCTGTTCATGATGACCTACCTGTTGGTCTTCCTCCCGTGGTCTTCTACTTCCTGAGCTGCTGCGGGTGGGGGTGCAGGCGCCGATCTTCATGGCCTGACTGTGGTGTTCTGCCGCCTCGGCGGTGGCGGAGCACGGGGGCCATCACGACGAGGAGCACGCAGAAGCGGCGGCACACTGACCCCGTGGGTGGAGAGGAGGTAGGGGCCCGCCGCCGCCGGTGTGGAGTTCTGAACCGATCAAGGAGCAGACGATGGAAGCAGAAGCAGCGAAGATGTTCGTGTCATGGCGGCCCTGGTCCACGGCTCCGCCTGTCTGGGTACATCGGTTCCGCGCCATGAACGCACTGGGCAACCCGAGGCCCTCCGGCCCCATCGGCTCCACACATTTATCCTGGCCCTGGCCTTCACCGAGGCTATCGGCATCTACGGTCTGCGTGACTGCGATCCTGTCGACTTCGTCGCTGAACCCTGGGCGGCCGAATGGTTGCCCCACCGCGCGACGCCAGCCCCCCCCTGCGGGGCCGTGACGACGATACGAAAGGAGGCTGCACGTGCTTGCAGCACCCCTGCTCGCTGAAGAGGTAGCCGGTGATGCGGCCCACGGGGCCAGCGGCATCGGCGCGCTGGGCATCGACCTCTCCAGCATCATCGCCTACCTGGTCACCTTCGCGGTGCTGCTGCTGCTGCTCCGCGCCTTCGCCTACAAGCCTGTGATGGGCATGCTGGATCAGCGCGCCGAGAAGGTGCGCGAGTCGCTGGAGCAGGCCGAGCGCGTGCGGGCCGAGTCTGCCGCGCAGCAGGCCGCCCTGGAGCGCTCCCTGGACGAGGGCCGCCAGCAGGCCCAGGCCGTCCTGGCTGAGGCCCGGGAGCAAGCCGAGCGCTATCGTGAGCAGCAGCGGACCGCCGCCGAGGCGGAGGCCGCCGCGCTGGTGGAGCGCGCCCGTGAGGAGATCCGCACCGAGCGCGACGCAGCCATCGAGCAGGTGCGCGCTGGGTTCGGCGCCCTGGCCGTGGACGCCGCCGAGCGCATCATCAACCGCTCGCTGGACGCATCGGCCCACCAGGACCTGATCGACGAGGCGCTCGCCAGCTCCGAATCGCTCCGGGGCCAGGGGTAGGACATGGCCAAGGCGCCCATCGCTCGCCGCTACGCCCAGGCGCTCTTCGCCCTCGCTGCCGAGCACGGCAGGCAGGAGGCGTGGGCCGAGGCCCTCGTGCGCCTGGAGGCGGCGGCGGCTGAGCCCACCGTGGCCCTCTACTTCGCCGAGCCACGCATCGGCGTGGAGGCCAAGGCCAAGACCGTGGCTCTGCTCGCCGAGGGGGAGGACGCCCTGCTGGCGAACTTCCTCGGCCTGCTGGCCGAGCGGCGCGCCATGGGTGTGCTGCCCGCGATCCGGCGCGAGTACCAGGGCCTGCTGGACGAGAGCCTGGGCCGCGTGCAGGCCACCGTCACCACGGCGGTCGCACTCACGGACGCCCAGCGCGCCCGCCTGGCCCAGGGGCTCTCGCAGGCGCTGGGCAAGCAGGTCTCCGTGGACGCATCCGAGGAGCCCGCCATCATCGGCGGACTGGTGGTGCGGGTCGGAGACCAGGTGATCGATGGCAGCGTCCGCACGCGCCTGGAGGCGCTGCGGGCTTCCCTCGCTCACGGGTCGGCCTCGTGAGCGTGAACCGGCTGAATACGATGGAGGATCGGGCATGACCACTCGTGGACAGGACATCGCATCCGTCCTGAAGCGTCAGATCGAGGAGTTCGGCGGCGAGACCACCCTCACCGAGGTGGGCACCGTCGTCGAGGTGGGTGACGGTATCGCCACCATCCACGGCCTGAGCAAGGTGGGGTACGGTGAGCTGCTGACCTTCCCCGGCGGGGAGGCGGGCATCGCACTGAACCTGGAGGAGGACACGGTCGGTGCCGCCGTCATGGGCGCCTCCGGCGGCATCAAGGAGGGCGACGAGGTGCGCGCCACCGGGCGCGTGGCCGAGGTCGCCGTGGGCGATGCCCTCCTGGGGCGCGTGGTCAACCCCCTGGGCCTGCCGCTGGACGGGCGCGGGCCCATCAAGACCGACCAGTCCCGCCCCATCGAGGTGCTGGCCCCCAACGTGGTGGTGCGCCAGGCGGTCAACACGCCGGTGCAGACGGGCATCAAGTCCATCGATGCCATGATTCCCATCGGCCGTGGCCAGCGTGAGCTCATCATCGGCGACCGCTTCACCGGCAAGACGGCCATCGCCATCGACACCATCATCAACCAGAAGGGCCAGGACCTGCTCTGCATCTATGTGGCCATCGGCCAGAAGCAGGGCAAGGTGGCCCAGATCCAGGCGACGCTCGAAGAGCACGGGGCCATGGAGCACACCGTCATCGTGGCGGCCAATGCCTCTGACGCCGCGCCCCTCCAGTACCTGGCGCCCTTCGCCGGTGCAGCCATCGGCGAGTACTTCATGCACTCGGGCCGCGAGGCGCTGATCATCTACGACGACCTCACCAAGCACGCGTGGGCCTACCGCCAGCTCTCCCTGCTGCTGCGCCGCCCGCCGGGCCGTGAGGCCTACCCCGGCGATGTGTTCTACCTGCACTCGCGCCTGCTGGAGCGCGCCGCGCGTCTGGACGCTGAGCACGGCGGTGGCTCGCTCACCGCGCTGCCCATCATCGAGACGCAGGCGGGTGACGTGTCCGCCTACATCCCGACCAACGTCATCTCCATCACCGACGGGCAGATCTACCTGGAGGCTGACCTGTTCAACTCCGGCATCCGCCCCGCGGTGAACGCCGGTCTGTCCGTCTCGCGCGTGGGCTCCTCTGCCCAGACGCGGGCCATGAAGAAGGTCGCCGGGCGCATGCGCCTGGAGATGGCGCAGTTCCGCGCCCTCGCCTCCTTCGCTCAGTTCGGCGCCTCGGACCTGGACGCGGCCACCCGCGCCCAGCTGGAGCGCGGCCAGCGGCTCACCGAACTGCTCAAGCAGCCCCAGTACAAGCCCCAGTCCCTGGCTCACCAGGTGTGCTCGATGTATGCCGCGGTGAACGGTTACATGGACGATGTGCCCGTGGACCGGGTGCGGGAGTTCGAGGCGAGCATGCTCGGCTACCTGGACACCGCCAAGTCCGACGTCATCGCCTCCATCATGGAGAAGAAGGACGTGGACGCTGACACGGAAGCGGCGCTGAAGGAGGCCATCACGGCCTTCAAGGCGACCTTCAACTAGGAAGCGCGCACCGATGCCGAGCGTACGACAGATCCGTGGGCGCATCCGAAGCGTCCGCTCCACCGCCCGGGTGACCCGCGCCATGCAGATGGTTGCGGCGTCCAAGATGCGGCGCGCGCAGGAGCGCGTGACCGCCTCGCGCCCCTATGCCGACAAGCTGCGGGCCGTTCTGGCCGGGCTGGTGGCCCAGGGCGCCGGGGCAGGGGAGAACCCGCACCCGCTGCTGGCCGAGCGGCCGGTGCAGCGCGTGCTGCTGCTGGCCATCTCCCCGGACCGGGGGCTCGCCGGCGGCATGCCGGGCAACCTGAACCGCGCCGCCGGCATCTTCCTGCGTGAGCAGGCGGTGCCGGTGGAGGTGGTGACGGTGGGCAAGAAGGTGCGCGACTTCGCGATTCGCGCGGGCGCCGACGTGCGCGCCTCGTTCACGGACATGGGCGATAGGCCCTCGCTGGCGGACACGCTGCCCGTCACGCGCCTGGCCGAGCGCGCCTTCACCTCCGGCGAGGTGGACAGCGTCCACATCGCCTACACCCGTTTCATCAACACCGTCACGCTGGAGCCGGTGGTGACCCAGTTGCTGCCCATCCCCGCCGTGGGGCTGGACGGGCCGGGCCACACCGCCGACGTGCTCTACGAGCCCGACGCGCAGACGGTGCTGGGCGCGCTGCTGCCGCGCTTCCTGGAGATGCAGGTCTACCAGGCGATGTTGGAGAACGCCGCCAGTGAGCAGTCGGCCCGCATGGTCGCCATGCGGAACGCCACCGACGCGGCCGAAGAGATGATCGATTCGTTGACCCTCGAGTTGAACAAGGCGCGTCAGAACGCCATCACCGCAGAGCTGCTGGACCTTGTCGGCGGCGTCGCGGCGCTCGAGGGATAGCACAGGAGGAGTCAGTCATGGCCCAAGGAGCCGAGGGGAAGGTCGTCCAGGTCATCGGCACCGTCGTTGACGTGGAGTTCCCGCCCGACCAGCTGCCCGCCATCTTCAATGCCCTGGAGGGCGAGTTGGAGGGCAAGCGCCTGATGCTCGAGGTGGAGCAGCAGGTGGGTAACTCGTGGGTGCGATGCCTCGCACTGGGCCCCACCGAGGGCCTCACCCGTGGCGCCGTGGTGCGTGACTCCGGTCAGCCCATCGCCGTGCCCGTGGGCGAGCCCTCCCTGGGACGCTTGTTCGACGTCACCGGCACCCCGCTGGACGGGCTGGGCGACGTGCAGGCCAAGGAGCACTGGCCGATCCACCGTCCCGCCCCCGCCTACGAGGACCAGTCCATGGCCACCGAGGTGCTGGAGACGGGCGTGAAGGCCCTGGACCTGATCTGCCCCTTCACCAAGGGCGGTAAGGTCGGCGCCTACGGCGGTGCGGGCGTGGGTAAGACCGTGGTCATCATGGAGCTGATCCGGAACATCGCCAACGTCCACAAGGGCTACTCGGTGTTCGCCGGCGTGGGCGAGCGCTCGCGTGAGGGCAATGACCTCTGGCACGAGATGAAGGACTCCGGCGTGCTGGACAACACCGTGCTGGTGTTCGGCCAGATGAACGAGCCCCCGGGCGTGCGCCTGCGCATCGCCATGACGGGCCTGACCATGGCCGAGTACTTCCGCGACGAGATGAACCAGGACGTGCTCCTGTTCGTGGACAACCTGTACCGGTACATCCTGGCCGGCATGGAGGTCTCCGCACTGCTGGGCCGCATGCCGTCCGCCGTGGGCTACCAGCCCACCCTGGGCACGGAGATGGGTGACCTGCAGGAGCGCATCACCTCCACCAAGAAGGGGTCCATCACCTCCTTCCAGGCCATCTACGTCCCGGCTGACGACTACACCGACCCCGGCGTGTCCACCTCCTTCGGCCACCTGGACGCGGTGGTGGCGCTGGAGCGCTCCATCGCCGAGCAGGGCCTCTTCCCGGCGGTGGACCCGCTGACCTCCTCCTCGCGCATCCTGGACCCGCTGATCGTGGGCCAGGAGCACTATGACACCGCCCGCGGCGTGCAGGCGGTGCTCCAGCGCTACAAGCGACCTGCAGGACATCATCGCCATCCTGGGCATGGAGGAGCTGTCCGAGGAAGACAAGGTGACCGTGGCCCGCGCACGGCGCATCCAGCGCTTCCTCTCGCAGCCCTTCTACGTCGCCGAGCAGTTCACCGGCCGCGAGGGGCGCTACGTCCCGGTGGCCGAGACGGTGCGCGGCTTCAAGGAGATCCTCGAGGGCAAGCACGACGACATCCCGAGCAGGACTTCTACATGGCTGGCACCATCGACGAGGTGCTGGAGCGTGCGGGCTCGCGCGCCAAGGCCGGGGCGTAGGGAGTAGAGCGCCATGCCCATGCGGCTTGAGATCGTCACCGCAGAGCGCGCCCTCTTCACAGGGGACGTGGACGCCGTCGCCGCCCCCGGCATCGAGGGACAGCTCGGCATCCTGCCGCACCACGCCGCGCTGATGACGGTGCTGGCGCCCGGTGAGCTGCGCTACCGGGCGGGCGGGCAGGAGACCTACCTTGCCCTCAGCGGCGGCTTCATGGAGGTGAGCGGCGAGCGTGTCACCGTGCTGGCGGACGCTGCCGAGCACGTGGACGAGATCGATGAGGCCCGCGCCAACGAGTCCATGGCCCGTGCCCGCGAGCGCATCTCCGCCCGTGGTGAGGACGTGGACCTGGAGCGCGCCCTGCACTCCATCCGTCGCGCCCAGGTGCTGGGTCTCCTCGCCAGCGCCGATTCGCGGGGGCCAACCCCAACCACTCCCCTTGGGGCCGTCCATGGGGTGGGGCCTCTCTCTCGTGTGCGAACGTCGGTGGTCAACCGGGGGGATGCAAGGGGGAATGGAGGTCCCTTTTGCCCGGGGCGGGCCCGCAGAGCGGGACCCCGGGGGTGTCCCCCGCCGTCAAGGGGGGGCTAGCGCCCCGCGGTCTCGGCGGCCAGGAAGTAGGTCATGGATTGGAGGGAGACCACTGGGTCCACGTAGCGAATCCGCACGCCGGGCGGGGTGACGCCGGTCTTGGGCGCGTAGGAGAGGATGACCCGGATGCCAGCCTTGGCCAGATGCTCGATGACCGCGCCCGCTGCGGGGGCGGGTACCGCCACGATGGCGATGCGCACGTCCTCGCGCTCGGCCACCTCCTTGAAGTGGCCGAAATCGTGCACCATCAGCCCGCCCGCCACCTGCCCCACCAGCCGCTGATCGGCGTCGAAGGCGCAGACGATGCGGAACCCCTCCGGCCCGAAGCCGGGGTAGCCGATGATGGCGCGCCCCAGCCGCCCCACACCCACCACCGCCACGTTCCAGGTGCGGTCCAGCCCCAGGATGGCGCGCAGTTGCCCCAGCAGGTGGGCGATGGAATAGCCCCGGCCCTGCTTGCCGAAGCGGCCGAAGTAGGAGAGGTCCTTGCGTATCTGCGCTGGGGTCACCTGGAGGATCTCCCCCAACTGCTGCGAGGAGATGACCTCTATGCCCGACTCCTCCAGCCGTGAGAGGGCCCGTAGGTACTGGGGGAGGCGCTCGATGACGACCTCGGGGACGCCGGTCTGGGTGGTCACGGACTGCTCCCTGGCTTGTGAAGCTCTTGTGAATAGCTTGTGACGGCATAGTACAATATTTCACAAATAGGCGCAAACACCCATGCTATAGTGGCGCCATCCCGCCGCAGCGAGACGTGGATGCACGTGGCCATCGCCCAGCTCACCTTCCAGCTGCCCGCCAACGGGACGCTCAAGGGCAAGCGTCAGGCGGCCCAGGCGCTCGCCACCCGGCTGCGCGGGCGCTTCAACGTGGCGGTGGCCGAGGTGGAGGCGCAGGAGGCGCACCAACGCCTCGTGCTGGGGCTGGCGACGGTGTCGGGCAGCGTGGGGCACGCCGACGAGCAGTTGGACGCGGCGATACGCTACGCCGCCGGGCTGCGTCTGGACGCCGAACTGGTGGACGTCCAGCGCACCCTCACCGACGGCGCGTAGGGAGATGGGCCGCGGGGCGCTGTGCGCAGCGCCTCAGGCTTGTTCTGGCGAGAGCGAGGAATGCGCGCTGGCCATGGGCCTGCTGCCATGAGCGAGCGCCGAGCGAGCGGAGACGGGGTAGCCCCCGGAGGGGGCGCAGGGGAGTCCCCTGGTCGAGGCGGCCGCCGGCCGCCGGGCAGGACGTGGACGCAGGGCTGTTGGTGGACCAACTGCGCCGGGGGGCGGATGCCGCCATGGGGGAGCTGGCCCACGAGGAGCAGCTAGCGCCCCGGCCCGCCACCCCCGGCCAGCTCACGGCCCGCCTCGCCCCGGAGCTGGCCGAGCGCCTGGCCGAGCACGGCATCACCCTCTACGCTCACCAGGCCGCCGCCGCCGGTGCGCTGCTGGAGGGGCAGGACGTGGTGGTCGCCACTCCCGCCGCCTCCGGCAAGAGCCTGTGCGGGCAGATCCCCGTGGCGCAGGCGCTGCTCACCGCCCCGCGCGCCTCGGCGCTCTACCTGTTCCCCACCAAGGCGCTGGCCCAGGACCAACTGCGCGGGCTGCGCTCGCTGCTGCCGGAGCGACTCGCGCGCACCGTCGCCATCCTCGACGGCGACACCCCGCAGGGGGAGCGGGCGGGGGTGCGCCGCAACGCGCGCGTGGTGTTCACCAACCCGGACATGCTCCACTACGGCATGCTGCCGCACCACAAGGGGTGGGCGCGGCTGCTGGCGGGGTTGCGGTACGTCATCGTGGACGAATCGCACACCTACCGGGGTGTGTTCGGCTCCCACGTGGCCAACATCCTGCGCCGCCTGCGCCGTCTGTGCGCGCGCTACGGGGCCGACCCGCGCTTCCTGTGCGCATCGGCCACCATCGCCAACCCAGGTGAGCACGCCGCCGCGCTCACGGGCCGTCCCGCCACCGTGGTGGACGCCGACGGTGCGCCCCACGGCGGACGGCGCTTCGTGTTCTGGGAGCCGCCGGTGGTGGACCCGGAGCGCGGGCTGCGGGCCAGCGCAGGGAGCGAGACGGCGCGCCTGCTGGAGATGCTGCTCAAGCGCGACGTGCGCACCCTCGCCTTCGTGCGCACGCGCCGCCAGGCCGAGGTGGTCTACCGCAACGTGCGCGAGCGCCTGCGCGCAAGCCAGCCCGCGCTGGCTGAGCGGGTGAAGCCATACCGGGCCTCGTACCTGTCTGAGGACCGGCGCGCCGTGGAGCGGGGCCTCGCCGGGGGCGATCTGCTGGGCGTGGTGGCCACCAACGCCCTGGAGCTGGGCATCGACATCGGCGACCTGGACGCCACGCTCCTGTCCGGCTACCCCGGCTCCATCGCCTCAACCTGGCAGCAGGCGGGGCGGGCAGGGCGAGCGGGGCAGGAATCACTCTCGGTGCTGGTGGCCCAGGACAACCCCCTCGACCAGTACCTGGTGCGTCACCCGGACTTCTTCTTCGGCCGTCCCCACGAGCACGCGCGCATCCGCCACGACAATCCGCATGTGCTGGGCCCCCACCTGCTGTGCGCCGCCTACGAGATGCCGCTGCGCCCCTCGGACGCGGCGTTATTCGGCCCGCGCTTCAGCGAGCAGGCGGCGGCGTTGGAGGGCGAGGGCCTGCTGACCCAGCGTGCGGGCCAGTGGTTCGTCCCCGCCTCGGTGGACTACCCCGCCGCCGGGGTGCAGGTGCGCTCCGTCGACCGGCGTCAGTACGTGGTGACCGAGGTGGGCACCGGGCGGGTGCTGGAGGATGTGGACGAGGGCGCCGCCTTCTCCCAACTGCATCCCGGGGCGGTCTACCTGCACCAGGGCGACCCGTACCTGGTGCGGGAGCTGGACACCAGCGCGGGCGTGGCCGCCGTGGAGCGGGCAGACGTTGACTACTTCACCCAGGCCCGCGTGCTCACGGACATCCGCGTCCTCTCCACCCTCGCCCAGCGCCCCTTCGGGGCCACCACGGCCTGCTTCGGTGAGGTGGAGGTGAGCAGGCACGTGGTCTCCTTCCGCAAGCGTGGCTTCTACGGCGCGCCCCAGGCCGCCGATGCCGAGCCCGACCTGCTGGGCGGGGCCGATGCGCCCGAGGAGCCGCTGGACCTGCCCCCGCGCATCTTCCGCACCACGGCGCTCTGGTTCGGCCTGCCCGAACGCTCGCAACGATGGCTTGCCGAGGAGGGAGCGGACATCGCCGGGGGGCTGCACGCGCTGGAGCACGCGGCCATCGGCGTGCTGCCGCTCTTCGCCCTGTGCGACCGCAACGACATCGGCGGGGTGTCCACCCCCCTGCACCCGGACACGGGTGAGCCCACGGTGTTCATCTACGATGGGCACGCGGGCGGGGTGGGCATCGCCGAGCACGGCCACACGGTGCTGAGGGAACTGCTCACGGCGACGCGTGAGGTCATCGAGGCCTGCAGGTGTGCCGAGGGGTGCCCCTCCTGCATCCAGTCGCCCAAGTGTGGCAACAATAACGCCCCGCTGGACAAGGCGATCGCGGCCCGTCTGCTGGGCGATGTGCTGGCCTGAGGCCCAAGGGCGCCCCGAACCCGCCCGGTGAGAGCCTGTGAGGGTGAGGGGAGCGGCTGATAGACTGGCCCTGCGCAGGCGGGGGGATGGGCCATGACCATGGCGGATGCGTCGGGCCAGCAGTTGAAGATCGAGCTGGTCGAGCACGAGGGGCTCGCCTGGTACGACCTGCGCAACCCCGGCACCGCCGAGATGGCCTACATCCAGGAGCACTTCCCCTTCCACCCGCTGGACCTGGAGGACGCCACCTCGCGCCTCCAGCTTCCCAAGCTGGATGAGTACCCCGCCTACCTGTTCCTGGTGCTCCACTTCCCGGTGTTCAACGAGCGCACGCGCCTCACGCGCGCCTCGCAGATCGCCATCTTCGTGGGCGCCTCCTACGTGGTCACCATCCACCGGGGGGAGCTGCGCCCCCTGGTGAAGCTGCTCCAGGATTGTACCTACGCAACGGAGGTGCGACAGGAGAACATGGGCTTCGGCTCCGGCTTCCTGCTCTACCAGCTCCTCAGCCGTCTGGTGGATCACTCCTTCCCCATCCTGAACAAGGTGATGGGCCAGGTGGACGGGCTGGAGTCGGTGCTGTTCGAGGGCGCCTCCTCCACCATCCTGCGGGACCTGGCGTTTCTGCGCCGGGACATCCTGGCCTACCGGCGCATCGTGCGTCCGCAGATACCGGTGCTGGAGGCGCTTGAGTCCAACAAGTACCCCTTCCTGCACCTGAACATGGACGTCTACTTCGGTGACCTGGCCGACCAGGTGCGCCGCATCTGGGTGGAGCTGGAGGACCTGAAGGAGGTTGCTCAGGGTCTCCAGGACACCCACGCGCAACTCACCAACCAGCACACCAACGAGGTTATCCGGGTGCTGACGGTGTTCGCCTCGGTGATGCTGCCGCTGACGGTGGTCACCGGCTTCTACGGCATGAACGTACCGCTCCCCTTCGAGGGGACGGGCTGGACGGCGCTGGCCATCCTGGCCTTCATGGCGGCCATGAGTGCGGGGCTGATGGCCTTCCTGGTGAGGCGCAAGTGGCTCTAGCCCGCGACCCGTCCCTGCCCGCCGCCTACGTGTACGCCGACGCCCTCTCGCAGCACGTGCTGGCGGAGGGCTACCCCATGCGCCCGGTGCGCCTGGCGTACACCACGGCGCTGACGCGCGCCTATGGGGCGCTGGACGGGCCCGGCGCGTTGGTGGCTGAGCCGCGCCCCGCCACGGTGGAGGAGTTGCTCACCTTCCACGAGCCAGCCTGCGTGGACGCGGTGCGCCGCCTCTCGGCGGGAAGGGACGATGCGGCGGAGCGCTTCGGATTCGCCCGCTTCGGCGACAACCCGGTGCACATCGGCATGTACGAGGCGGCGCGCCTGTCCACCGGCGCTTCGGTGGTGGCCGCCGAGCTGGTGGCCGAGGGCCGGGCGCGCGTGGCGTTCTCCCCCGCGGGCGGGCTGCACCACGCCAAGCCCGCGCGGGCGTCGGGCTTCTGCATCTTCAACGACCCGGTCATCGCCATCAACGCGCTGCGGGCGCGGGGGTTGCGCGTGGCGTACGTGGACATCGATGCCCACCATGGTGACGGCGTGCAGCACGCCTACTACGCGGACCCGGACGTGCTCACCGTCTCCGTCCACGAGGGCCCGCGTTGGCTCTTCCCCGGCACCGGCGAGGTGGCGGAGATGGGCATCGATGGGGGCTATGGCTGCTCGGTGAACCTGCCCCTGGCCCCCTACACACCGGATGAGGTCTACCTGCGCGCCTTCGATGCGGTGGTGCCCCCGCTGCTGGAGGCGTTCAAGCCAGACGTGCTGGCCACGCAGTTGGGGGCTGACGCCTACGTGGGAGACCCGCTCACCCACCTGGCGCTCTCGGCGCGCGGCTACGAGGCGTTGGTGACCCGCTTCGCGGCCCTGGGGCTGCCGTGGCTCGCCTTCGGTGGCGGCGGGTACGACCTGGACGCCGTCCCCCGGCTGTGGACGCTGGCGTATGCGCACATGCGGGGGCTCGACCTGCCCGATGCGCTGCCTCCTGGTGCTGAGGCCTTCGTGCGCTCGCTCCACCTGCGTGACGGGTTCGCCGACGTGGACGATGAGCTGGTGGCCCAGGCCGAGGCCTACGCCGACGCGCAGTTCGCCGAGGTGCGTCGGCGCATCTTCCCCCTGCACGGGTTGGCCTAGCGCGCATCCGCACCCGGTGCCCCCTCGCCCCGGTCGCCCGGTAGAATCTGCCCATGCCGAACGCACGCATCGAGAAGCCCTGGGGCTGGGAAGAGATACTGGAGCGCAACGAGCGCTATGTCATCAAGCACATCTTCGTGCGCACCGGGGCGCGCCTCTCGCTCCAGTACCACGAGCGCAAGCACGAGACGATGATGCTGGTCTCGGGCAGAGCCGAGTTGATGCTGCGCGATGTGGCGGGGATAGACTCCTACTACCGCATGCAGCCCGGTGAGCCCTACGTCATCGCCCCCGGCACGGTGCATCGCCTGGGCGGCAAGGCCTTCGGCGATGCGGACGGAGCGCTGGTGCTGGAGGTGAGCACGCCGGAGCTGGAGGACGTGGTGCGCCTGGAGGACGACTACGGGCGTTCGAGCCGCAGGCCGGCGAACGGGAACACAGAAGGGGGCGCCTCCGGGATGGGAGGCGCCCCCTTCACGTTGAGCGGGAGATGGCGGCGGGCTAGACCTCGCGGAACTCACCCTCCACCGTGTCGTCGCCGTCCTTCTTCTCCCGTCCTGCCCGGCGGCGTTGAACAGGTCCTCGGGGTTGGGCGTCTCGCCCTCGCCCCCTGCTGCTGGCCGTACACATGCTCGCCGATCGGGTGAGCACGCCCGTGAGCGCTTCCACCGACGCGCGCATGGCCGCCGGGTCCTCACCCTCGTGCCTGGCCTTCACGTCGGCGATGGCCGTCTCGATCTGCCCCTTCAGCTCCGGGGTGATCTTGTCCTCGTACTCCTTGAGCGTCTTGGTGGCCTGGTAGATGGCGTTGTCCGCCTGGTTGCGGGCCTCTACCAGCTCGCGTCGCGCCGCGTCCTCGCCGGCGTGGGCCTCGGCCTCATGCACCAGCTTCTCCACCTCGTCCTTGGACAGACCGGACGAGGCGGTGATGGTGATGCGCTGGGCCTTGTTGGTCGCCTTGTCGGTGGCCGAGACGGACAGGATGCCGTTGGCGTCGATGTCGAAGGTCACGTCGATCTGGGGCACCCCGCGCGGTGAGGGGGCGATGCCGTCCAGGGTGAAGCGGCCGATGGTCTTGTTCTCCTTGGCCATGGAGCGCTCGCCCTGAGCACGTGGATCTCACGCTGGTCTGCCCGTCGGCCGCGGTGGTGAACGTCTCCGTGTGGGCCGTGGGCACCGTGGTGTTGCGCTTGATCAGCGCGGTGGACACCCGCCCAGCGTCTCGATACCCAGGGAGAGGGCGTCACGTCCAGCAGGAGGATGTCCTTCACCTCGCCCCGGAGCACGCCCGCCTGGATCGCCGCGCCCACGGCCACCACCTCGTCGGGGTTCACCCCTTGTGGGGCTCCTTGCCGAACAGCTTCTTCACCAGCTCGATGACCGCGGGCATGCGGGTCATGCCGCCCACCAGCACCACCTCGTCCACCTCGGCCTTGGACACGCCCGCGTCCTTGAGCGCCTGCTCGCAGGGGCCCGCCGGTGCGCTGCACGCATCGCCCGTGAGCTGCTCCAGCTTGGCGCGGGTGAGGGTGACTGGTCAGGTGCTTGGGGCCCGACGCGTCCGCCGTGATGAACGGCAGGTTGATCTCCGTCTGCTGCACGGAGGAGAGTTCGATCTTGGCGCGCTCGGCGGACTCCTTGAGGCGCTGGAGGGCCATGCGGTCAGGAGCGCAGGTCGATGCCCTGCTCTTTCTTGAACTCGTCCGCCAGCCACTCGATCACCCGCAGGTCGAAGTCATCGCTCCCCCAGGTGGGTGTCGCCGTTGGTGGACTTCACCTCGAACACGCCGTCGCCGATGTGCAGGATGGAGATGTCGAAGGTGCCGCCGCCCAGGTCGGTAGACGGCGATGACCTCGTCATTCTTCTTGTCCAGTCCGTAGGCGAGGAGGCGGCGGTGGGCTCATTGATGATGCGCAGCACCTCCAGCCCCGCGATGGTGCCCGCGTCCTTGGTGGCCTGGCGCTGCGAGTCGTTGAAGTAGGCGGGCACGGTGATGACCGCCTGGGTAACCGGCTCGCCCAGCTTGGCCTCGGCGTCTGCCTTGAGCTTCTGGAGCACCATGGCCGAGATCTCCGGCGGGGTGTGCTCCTTGCCGCCCATGACGATGGCGGCATCGCCCCCCTTGCCGGCCTTCACCTCATAGGAGAGCGAGCGGATCTCGCTGCTCACCTCGGCGAACTTGCGGCCGATGAGCCGCTTGGCCGAGTAGACGGTGTTCTCCGGGTTGGTCACGGCCTGGCGCTTGGCGGCCATGCCCACATAGCGCTCGTTGCTCTTGGGATTCACCGCCACCACCGAGGGGGTCGTGCGCCCGCCCTCGGTGTTCTCCAGCACCGTGGGCTCGCCCGCCTCCATCACGGCCATGGCCGAGTTGGTGGTGCCCAGGTCGATACCGATCACCTTCGCCATCGTCTCCTCCTCCTGTGTCAGGCGGCAGCGCCGCCGTGTGGGTCCGCCCCGTGGGGCGGTGGATGGGTCGTCTGTTCCCTAGCCCGGCTCGCGCGCCACCACCACCTGCGCCGCCCGCAGGACGCGCTCGCCGTAGCGATAGCCGGAGCGCACTGCGGTGAGCACCGTCCCCGCGGGCTGCTCCGCCGAGGGCAACTGCGAGATGGCCTCGTGCTGGGCGGGGTCGAACGTCTCGCCAGGTGCGGGGGTGAACCGCTTCACCCCCTCTGCCTCCAGCAGCGCGTCCAGGTTCTGACGCACCAGCCGCACCCCCTCGGCCCAGGAGGCCGGGGCGTCAGCGGGCAGGGCGTCCACCGCGCGGTCCAAATCGTCCACCGCAGGCAGCAGGCGGGCCAGGAGGCCCCCCACCGCCGTGCGGGCGATGTTCGGGCGCTCCTCATCGGTGCGCCGCTTGTAGTTGATGAAGTCGGCCTGGGCACGCTGGGCCAGGGCCTTGAACTGGTCGCGCTCGGCGGCCATCGCTTCCAGCCGGTCCTGGGGAACCTCGCTCGCGGGCGCGTCCTGCTGCTGTTCGTCGGTGCTCATGCTAGTCCTGTGGGGCAGCGCGAGGCCAGCGGCCTAGCGGCCCGCGAAGAGGGTGAGGATATCGTCCATCATCTGCTCGAAGGCGCGGTTCATGGCCGCCGTGCGCTCCATGCGCTCACGGGCGGCCACCATGCGGTCGAAGACGGCCAGGGCCATCTCCACACCGGCCAGGTTCAGCCGCACCTCCTCCACCAGGTGCTTGATCATGCGCAGCTTGGCGATGTCCTGCTCGGAGTAGAGCCGGAGCATGCCCATGGTGCGCGAGGGCTGCACCAGCCCCAACCGCTCATACTTGCGCAGAGTCTGCGGGTGCATCTGTAGGATGCGGGCCGCAACACTGATAATATAGAGTCCCGCCTCCTCCTGGCCCTCGGGCTCTTGAGGGGGCGTCTGCTGTACCGGCCGAGCGCGCTGCGCCGGATGGCCGGAAGTCCGGGTGGCCGTCACCATCGTAGTGAAGAGTGCGGAAACGCGGCGTTGATTGCTGCGATCGCCTGCTTGCACGCTTCTCCTCCGCTGGCAGTGGTTCCGATGGACGAAGCGAGCACACCCTCCGGTGTGCCCGTTCGGCGTTGGCAGAAGGTATCACTCTGATACGACTTGTGTCAATGTAGGTGATTCCTTCATAATTGGGTGTCAGCACCCAGGGTGATTTGGGGCATGACCCTGACACCTTTGGGGACGAAACGTCATCTCATATACAGGACGCTCCACCGAGGGGTGGAGCACCCGCAGACAGAGCAGTCTGGGACGAAAGGAGGCGTGATATGAAGATGCTGTTCCGGGCATGCACACGGTGTGGTGGAGACCTCCGCGAGTCCAGCGACCTGTACGGCTGCTACAACCAGTGTGTCCAGTGTGGGCACACGGTCGACCTGCCGGCCAAGCAGATGCGCGTCACGGTCAAGACCCCCGTGCGCGCCACGCGCGAGACCAAGGACGCCGCGGCCTAACCGTCGCGGTGGAACCACCAAGCATCAGCGCCCCGCCAACCGGCGGGGCGCTCCTTTTTCAGCACGTTCGCAGCCGCAGCGCGGGCAGCCCTGCCCGCAGCGCGACGATGTCCAGCCCCGCGTAGGCGGGCGGGAAGGGGGCCAGCAGCGCCGCAGCCTCGGCCCGCAGGCGCGCCGCCCCCGCGCGCGAGCGTTCACCGCGCGCGTCCAGCACCTGCGCGGCGGTCAGCTTGGCCAGGGCCAGCGGCAGCAGGCGCTGGGGGTAGGGCGCATCGCGCCAGCACGCCTCCCACGCCTCGTGCGCCGCGTGCGGCTCCTCGGCCTGGGTGAGGGCGATGGCCCGCGCCCAGGTGGGTGTGGCGTCCATGTCGTTGGGGTCAGGGAGCGGATTGCCCGCGGCCAGGTGGGCCAGCCAGGCGGCCTCCAGCGCGCGTCGCGCACCAGGTGCCGCGGGCTGCTGCGGCGGGGAGCCCATCAGATGGCGGGCGGCACCACGGAGGGGTTCTCCACCTGAAGCGCCTGGTACTTGGAGGGGCATTTCACGTACACGCGGTCAGCGTGGAAGCGCCCGTCGTCGCGGTAGACGCCCCCCAGCACGATCTCCGAGTGGGGGTTGAAGAACAGGTCGGGCAGCACGCCGTCGTAGGTGGCCTCCACCTGCGCGCCGTTCTCTGCCAGCAGGAACGAGGCCAGCGTGGAGGTGGTGCCGGCGCGAGCGAAGGAGTCGGGCACCAGCGTGCCCTTCACCTGGATCAGCTGCGCCTCGTCCGGGCCCTGGGCCACCAGCTCGTCCACCGTCAGGTAGAAGGCCGTGGCCGATTGGAATGCGGTGTAGCCGAAGTAGCCGAAGGCCAGCAGAACCACCAGCGCCACCAGCGCCAGCTTGCGCCCGCGCGTGAGCACCGAGCGCGGTGGCGAAGCCTCTTCGGGCGTGGGGATGCCTGCGGGGGTGTAGTCCATGTCCCTCTGTACTACGCGCGGGGTGCGGGGGCGGATGCCCGTGCGCTCATGATAGCGCACCAGCGCCCAGGGGCGGGGAACGCACGAGGGCGCACCCGTGCGGGCGCGCCCTCGGTGGTGGCGAAGTGCCGGTGCGCTAGCGGTTCTTGATGAACTCACGCATCTTGGAGCCCAGCCCGCGCTTGGCCAGCTCGTTCTCGTACAGCTCGAGGATGCGCGGGTCCTCGTCCTCGTACTCGATCTGCATGCCGCCGTTCTTGGCGGAGTTGTCCATGTTCTCGTAGGTCCACATCTTCGTCTCCAGCACGGGGTAGCGTGCCCCACCGAAGTCGAAGACCAGGTAGCGCGACGGGCCGTTCGCCACGTTGAAGTGCTGGTGGATAGTGGGCCCGTCGGGCGGGGCGTACATCGTGCCGGGCTTCCAGTCTACCCGTACGGTGTCCACCGGGTTCTCCCCGTCCTGCCACAGGAGCGAGTAGCCCTCACCCGTCACGCAGAAGATGTGCGCCCCCGCGTTGTGGGCATGGGCCTTCTTGTAGGTGCCCTGCTGGAACTCGGAGATGTGGCAGTGCATGGAGGAGTCGGCCAGCAGGAACTGGGTGTTGTTGCCCGCCGCCCCACGCGCGTGCCAGGGGGGGAGCTGGAAGTTGATGAGGTCAGGCACGAACACCGTCTCCCACTGGTGACGGCCGGGCTTGACCTCACGGAACTCCCCCTCGCCCTGGAAGTAGCGCTCCACGGACGAGCGCGCCGGGAAGGTGTAGGGGTTGTCGTAGATGAAGTTGGGGTCGTGGAAGATGTTGAGGATGATGGGTAGGTCGGTGACGGCGCACAGGCGCGCGGGCTCGGTGCCGGAGCCGTTGAAGATCTGGTGCTTGGCGTTCATGGGGATGGCGAAGATGGCGCTGGGGCCCCACTCGAAGGTGTGCTTCTTGCCGTCCGGTCCCTCGATGGTGGTTGCGCCGCGCCCACTGATCACGTGGATCAGCTCATCGTGCATGTGCTGCTCGGGGTTGAGGTGCCCTCCGGCGGGGATCTCCACCACGTAGGCCGACTGGTAGTCGCCCTTGCCGGTCACGTGCACGTAGGTGCCGAGACCCCCCAGGCGCTCCCACGGCTCCACGGGCACGGTGTGGCAGTCGACGGCGTAGCCCTCGTATAGCGGGATGCCCTCGGACTTGATGAAGTCGCGGTACGGGAACACCCCGTAGTAGGGGTTGAAGGCGATCTCGTCACTCATCGCTCACTCCTTGTGTGCCTTGTGTGTCAGGTGCGTCCGGCGGTGCGCCGGTGACGGCTAGCGGTTCTTGATGAACTCACGCATCTTGGAATTGAGCCCGCGCTGGGCGAGCTCCGACTCGTACAGGTCCAGGATGCGCGGATCCTCGTCCTCGTACTCGATCTGGATGCCCCCGTCCTTCTGGGACTTGTCCATCCCCTCGTAGTTCTTCATCGAGCTCTCCAGCACGGGGTAGCGCGCCCCGCCGAAGGCGAACACCAGGTAGCGGGACGAGCCGGGGGCGACGTTGAAGTGCTGGTGGTAGGTGGGCCCGTCGGGCGGGGCGTAGAGGGTGCCCGGCTTCCAGTCCACCCGCACCGTGTCCACCGGGTCCTCACCCTCCTGCCACAGGAGTGAGTAGCCCTCGCCCGTCACACAGAAGATGTGGAACCCGGCTCCGTGGGCGTGCGCCTTCTTGTAGGTGCCCTGCTGGAACTCGGAGATGTGGCAGTGCATGGACGAGTCGGCCAGCAGGAACTGGGTGTTGTTCCCTCCGGCGCCGCGCTCCACCCAGGGCGGGAGCTCGAAGTTCACCAGGTCGGGAACGAAGTTGGTCTCCCACTGGTGACGGCCGGGCTTGACCTTGCGGAACTCCCCCTCGCCCTGGAAGTAGCGCTCCACCGCCGAGCGGGCGGGGAAGGCGTAGGGGTTGTCGTAGATGAAGGCCGGGTCGTGGAAGATGTTGAGGATGATGGGCAGGTCGGTGACGGCGCACAGGCGTGCGGGCTCTGAGCCCGACCCGTTGAATATCTGGTGCTTGGCGTTCATGGGGATGCCGAAGATCGAAGAGGGCCCCCACTCGAAGGTGTGCTTCTTGCCGTCCGGCCCCTCGATGGCCGTCGCCCCCCGACCGGAGATGACGTGAACCAGCTCATCGTGCATGTGCTGCTCGGGCTTCAGGTGTCCGCCCGGCGGTATCTCCACCACGTAGGCGGACTGGTAGTCGCCCTTGCCGGTCACGTGCACGTAGGTGCCCAGGCCCCCCAGGCGCTCCCACGGCTCCACGGGCACGGTGTGGCAGTCCACCGCGTAGCCCTCGTACAGGGGGATGCCCTCGGACTTGAGGAAGTCCCGGTAGGGGAAGACCCCGTAGTAGGGGTTGAAGGCGATCTCGTCACTCATGGCACGCTCCGGGTCTGGGTCTTGAGTGGCTAACGGTTGCGGATGAACTCGCGCATCTTGGAGTTGAGGGTGCGCTTGGCCAGTTCGTCCTCGTACAGGTCCAGGATGCGCGGGTCCTCGTCCTGGTACTCGATCTGGTTCCCGCCGTCCTTGGTGGTCTTGTCCATGTTCTCGTAGGAGGTCATCTTCGTCTCCAGCACGGGGTAGCGCGCCCCGCCGAAGCCGAAGACCAGATAGCGCGATGACCCCGGCGAGACGTTGAAGTGCTGGTGGTAGGTGGGCCCGTCGGGCGGGGCGTAGAGGGTGCCGGGCTTCCAGTCCACCCGCACCGTGTCGGTGGGGTCCTCGCCCTCGCGCCACAGGAGCGAGTAGCCCTCGCCGGTGACGCAGAAGATGTGCGCGCCCGCGTTGTGCCGGTGCGCCTTCTTGTAGGTGCCCTGCTGGAACTCCGAGATGTGGCAGTGCATGGACGAGTCGGCCAGCAGGAACTGGATGTTGTTCCCGCCCGCCCCGCGCGCCGCCCAGGGCGGCAGTTCGAAGTTCACCAGGTCAGGAACCAACACCGTCTCCCACTGGTGCCGGCCGGGCTTGACCTCGCGGAACTCGCCCTCGCCCTGGAAGTAGCGTTCCACGGAGGCGCGCACCGGGAAGGTGTAGGGGTTGTCGTAGATGAAGGCCGGGTCGTGGAAGATGTTGAGGATGATGGGCAGGTCCGTCACCGCGCACAGGCGTGCGGGCTCCGAGCCCGACCCGTTGAAGATCTGGTGCTTGGCGTTCATGGGGATGCCGAAGATGGCGCTTGGTCCCCACTCGAAGGTGTGCTTCTTGCCGTCCGGGCCCTCGATGGAGGTGGCCCCCCGGCCCGAGATGACGTGGATCAGCTCATCGTGCATGTGCTGCTCCACGTTCAGGTGGCCGCCCGGCGGTATCTCCACCACGTAGGCGGACAGGTAGTCGGACTTGCCCGCCACGTGCACATAGGTGCCCAGCCCACCCAGGCGCTCCCACGGCTCCACGGGCACGGTGTGACAGTCGACGGCATAGCCCTCCCAGACCGGGACGCCCTCCGCCTTGATGAAGTCGCGGTAGGGGAAGACCCCGTAGTAGGGGTTGAAGGCGATCTCGTCGCTCATCAGGCAGCCTCCGGTCATGGCGGTGAGGACGGGGGCAAGACTATCCGCCCCCGCAGGTGCGGGCAACCCAGGCGCGGCGCTAGGCCGTGGGGCCGCCCCGGCGCAGCTCATCAACCTCGCGCTCCAGCTCGCGCCCCCTGCGGCCCATGTAGAAGGCGTAGGCGAACAGCCCCGCCCACACGGCCAGGAACCCGGCCAACAGGTAACCCAGGTTGGACTCACCGGCGGCTTCCTGGGCCGCAGGAGCGGCAGGGGCCGCCGCGATGGCCGCCACGGCCGTGATGAGGACCGCGATGAGGGCGAGTGCGGGCATATCGGCTCCTAGCGCTCCCCGGCGCGCAGGGCCGCCAGGGCCTCCTCGGCGCGCCGCAGGGCGAGACGTTCGGTGAGCAGCCAGGCGAAGAGCACCAGGAAGGTGATCATGGAGAAGAGCAGCGTGAGGGCCATGGCTGATTCCAGCGAACCCTCATCGGCGGCGGGGCCGACGACCTTGTCCGGGTGTAGTGTGCGCCATAGCTCGGCGGCCACGTAGATCAGCGGGATGTCCACCACACCCACGATGCCCACCACCGCGGCCCAGCGCCGCCCGCGCTCGTTGGTGGGGGCGTAGGCGCGCACCATCAGGTAGCCCACGTAGATGACCCACAGGATGAAGGTGGTGGTGAGCTGGGCGTCCCACACCCACCACACGCCCCACACGGGCTTGGCCCACAGCGCGCCGGTGATGATGGCGAGAGTCATGATGACCACGCCCACCTCACCCGCGCTGAAGGCGAGCCGGTCCCACTTGGGGTCCTTCTTGATGAGGTAGACGGCCGAGGCCCCCGCCACCAGGAAGAAGGCGACGAAGCCGGTGATAGCCAGGGGGACGTGGAAGTAGAATATGCGCTGGACGATGCCCATGACCTGCTCGGTGGGCACCCAGGCGAAGATGAGCACCAGGTCAACGGCCACCATCGCGGCCGCCAGGGGCATCAGGGCGATGCGCGCGGTGCGCAACCTCACTCCTCCAGCACGTGCTCAAACGCCCAGGAGGATACCACAAGGGTGGCGATATCGAAGGCCGCCATGAGCTGGAACCACGGGTTCACCTGGGCCAGCCCCCCGCCCGCCAGCAGGGCGGTGGTGGCGCCCACCGCGCCCACAATCACCGGCATGGCCAGCGGCAGGAACAGCACTGGCAGCAGCACCTCGCGCGAGCGGGTGTGCACCGCGATGGCGGCGAAGAGCGTGCCCACGGCCCCGAACCCCACCGTGGCCAGCACCGCCGTGGCCGCCAGTAGCGGGCTGAAGAGCGAGAGGTCGTAGAGGAACAGGAATACCGGCGCCATCAGCGCCTCCACCACCAGCATCACCGTGAGCGCCCCTCCCAGTTTGCCCCAGTAGATGGCCTCGCGCCCCGCTGGCGCCAGCAGCAGCAGTTCCAGGGTGCTCCGGTCACGCTCCAACTGGAAGGTGCGGTTGAGCCCCAGCATGCCCGTGAACACGTAGGCCACCCAAACGATGCCCGGGGCCACCAGCCCCAGCACCTGGGGGGAGGGGTCGAAGGCGAAGTTGAAGATGAACGCCGTCACCACGGCGAACACCAGCACGGAGCCCACCGTCTCACGGGTGCGCAGCTCCACCCGCAGGTCCTTGCGGTAGATGGCCCAGGCGGCGCGCAGGCTCTGGCGCATCAGCCCGCCTCTCCGCTGACCGCTGCCTCCAGCGAGGCCACGTCCAGTGCGCCCGTGGGGGCGGCCAGCGCCACGGCGCCGCGGCGCAGCACCAGCGCCTGGTCAGCCACGCGCAGGCCACGCTCCAGGTCGTGGGTGGAGAGCACCACCGTCCCCCCCGCCTGCGCCACGGCCCCGATCAGCCGCTCCAGCAGCCGCAGCCCGTCGGCGTCCAGCCCCGTCTCCGGCTCGTCCAGCAGCAGCAGCGCCGGGCGGTGCAGCAGCGCGCGCGCCAGCGCCACGCGCTTGGCCATGCCGTTGGAGAGGGTGCGCACCCGCCGGTGGGCGTAGGCGCTCGCGCCCACCTCCTCCAGCAGCGCGCCGATGCGCGCCTGGGCGTCGGCCACCCGGTAGAGGGAGGCCGCGAAGGCCAGGTTCTCAGCCGGCGTGAGGTCGTCGTACAGCAGCGGGGCGTGGCCCACGTAGCCGATGGCCGCTCGGACAGCGGCGGCCTGGCGCACCGGGTCGAGCCCCGCCACGCGCACCGAGCCCGCGTCGGGTCGGGCCAGGGTGGTCAGCACCCGCAGCAGGGTGGACTTGCCCGCGCCGTTGTGGCCGAACAGCCCCAGCACCTGGCCCCAGCCCAGGCGCAGGTCCACCCCCGCCAGGGCCGCAGTGGTCCCGTAGCGCTTGCGCACGCCCTCCAGGGCCAGCGCCTCGGTGGGCAGGGCGGATGCAGATGCGGGCGTGATGCTCATGGCGCTGGGCCATGATAGGGGATGCGCCCGCCGTCCGCTCCTGGCACACTGGGGCTCAGGGGTGTCCCCCTTGAACGAGCGAGCGCAGCGAACGGGAGAGAGAGCCATGGGACTGTTCCGCAGGTCAGCAGGGAGCGATGGGCCAGGTGCGCAGGATCGGGTGCCGCCGGGCCAGACCGTCACCCCCAAGATGGCGGTGATGACCCTGGGCCAGACCCCCCGCGTGGAGAAGGAGCAGTGGGGGTTGCGCCTCTTCGGCGCGGTGGAGGAGCAGCGCATCCTGCGCTGGGAGGACCTGCAGGCCCTCTCCCGTGTCAGCCTCACCGCAGACTTCCACTGCGTCACCCAATGGAGCAGGCTGGACGTGGGCTGGTCGGGTGTGCTGGCGCGCACGGTGCTGGGGCTGGTGCGCCCCGCGCCTGAGGCGCGCTGGGTGATGCTCCATGGGGCCGACGGCTACACCACCAACGTGGACCTGGACGTGCTGGGTGAGGACGACTCGCTCTTCGCCGACACGTTGGACGGGGCCCCGCTGCCCACCAACTACGGAGGGCCGGTGCGGGTGGTGGTCTCCTCACGCTACGGGTGGAAGAGCGCCAAGTGGGTCACGGGCGTGGAGTTCATGACCGCCGACCAGCCCGGCTTCTGGGAGCGCAACGGCTACCACATGCGCGGTGAGCCGTGGGCAGAGGAGCGCTTCGGCCGGCTCTAGCGGCCCCGCTGCCCCCGGCTCCCTCTGCACCCCTCTAGCCCGGGCCATCGCGGCTAGTCAGCGTTGTATGCGAGCAGGCTTTGGGCCTGCTGCCATGAGCGAGCGCCGAGCGAGCGGAGACGGGGTAGCGCCGCAGGCGCGCAGGGGAGTCCCCTGAATGAGCGAGCGCAGCGAGCGGGGCTAGCGCGCGCGGCGCTCGTTGGCGATGGCGGCGCCGAGCCGTTCACGGAGCGATGAGGAGGGGGAGCGCCGGGGCAGGTCCCGCAGGGTGAGGACGGTGGCGCGGAAGGTGGCGACGAAGCCGTTGCAGTCGGGGCAGGTGTCCATGTGGCCGCGGAACTGACCGGCGAGGGTGGGGGAGAGCTCTCCGTCCACGTACTCGGAGCAATGCTCCTGCACGCCGTGACAGTCCGTACAGTCGTCCTGCGCGCCGCTGGCGCGACGCCGGAACCAGTTCAAGATCCCCATCGCTTGCCTCCGTGCGCCCCATCAGCGAGGCGCGGCCATTCTAGGCAGGCTTTCCGGCCCCGTGCAACCGGCTCGTCTGGCCCCTGTGCGGGGCATGGGCTACACTCGACTTCCCCGCACGTCTCCTTCGATGCGGCAGTCCCCTGCGCCGGTGCAGCCGCCGGCCCGCGAGTACCTGTGGACGACGCCGAGTTCAGCGCCATCGTCGAACGCTACACCGACTACGCGTACAACATCGCGTACCGGCTGCTGAACAACGCCGCTGACGCGGAGGACGCGGTGCAGGACGCGTTTCTTTCCGCCTACCGCTTCCGGGAGCGTTTCCGGGGCGATGCCCAGGTGACCACCTGGCTGTACCGCATCGTGGTCAATGCCGCGCTCCAGAAGGTGCGCAAGGAGCGGAAGCCCCAGCAGACCCAGGCCGCGGATATCGAGGACGTGGTGGTGGTGGACCGTGGCCCCGGCCCCGAGGCCCACGCCATCAACGCCGAGCTGGGCGAGCGGTTGGAGGCGGCACTGGCCCTCCTGCCCGACGACCTGCGCACCGCCGTGGTGCTGCGCGATGTGGAGCAGCTGTCCACGGAGGAGGCCGCCGACGTGGTGGGAGTGAGCGTTGCGGCCTTCAAGGCGCGCCTGCACCGAGGGCGTGTGGCCCTACGTGAGGCGCTGGGCCCGTACCTGGCGCAGCGCCAGGAGAGCTGAACACCGTTCCCGTTCAACCAGAAGGGCGCCGGCGCCGCGCGCGGGGCCCTCTGTTCGTTGGTGGGATGAGCCGCCTAGATGGCGTAGACCGACATGAGGCTGTCCACGCTCTTGGGGGAGTTGCGCTCGCGGATGTCCGCCAGGCGCGAGTCCAACGAGGGGCGGGAGGTGTTCTCGTACACCACGCCCAGGGGAACGCCACCATTGGCCAGAAGCGCGCGCGCCGCGTCCACGGAGGAGGCGTCGTGGTCCTCGGGGATCACCCAGCCGCCGGGCTCGATGCCCTGGGCCTTGTTGCCCTTGAGAAACTCGTAGGTGTCGTTGTAGGAGGTGCAGGGGGAGGCCACGTGCACGATTGAGAAGCCCTCGTGCTCCATGCCCGCCAGCATCAGCCGGGCCAGATCGCGCGGCTTGGAGGAGTAGCCCGAGGCGATGTAGGTGACGCCCAGGCTCAGGTACAGGTCCAGGGGGCGAACCGGCATCTCCAACTTGCCGAAGGGGGTGGAGGAGGTCACCACGTCCATGGCTGTGGTGGGCGAGGCTTGGCCCTTGGTCAGGCCGTAGACGCCATTGTCCATCACCACGGCGGTGAGGTTGATGTTGCGGGCGGCCTGGGGGGCGATGTGCTCCATGCCGATGGAGAGGAAGTCGCCATCGCCGGTGACCGTCACCACGTTCAGGTCGGGGCGGGCGATCTTGGCGCCGAAGGCGATGGGGAGCGCGCGCCCGTGGATGCCGTGGAAGCCGAAGGGCTGCTCGCCCTCTAGCAGGTGCACCAGGTTGCCGGAGCAGCCGATGCCCGCGATCACCGCGTTGGCGGCCATGGGCGTCTCGTGCTTGGCGGAGTAGTCACGCAGAGCGAATTCCAGGGCCCGGCGCACTCCGAAATCGCCGCAGCCGGGACACCAATTGAAATCGTACTCGGGGTTCTTCGCGCTCACGCCTTCACCGCCTTGGAGGTGCTCTTGGCCTTGGCCGTGCCGCCAGATGCGGCGTCCTTGATGCGCTTGGCCAGCTCGATCGACTTGAAGGGCAGGCCAGTGTACTGGGTCAGCGCCACCGCGTTGACGCCCTTGGAGCGCAGCACGGAGGCGAACTGCCCCTGGAAGTTGAGTTCAGGGACGATGACCAGATCCTTGGCCCGCAGTTCGTCCAGCAGCTCGGGGTTCAGCGGGTTCACGAACATGGTGTAGTACCAGGCCAGGTCCGCCTTCTCCTCACGCAGGGCGTCGTACGCCTCGCGGGTGGAGCCCTTGGAGCCGCCCCAGGTCATCACGGCCACCTTGGCCTTGGTGTTCTCCGCCTCGTAGGGCTCCTTCTCCAGCAACTTGAGCTTGGAGAAGCGCCGCTCGGTCATCTGGATGTGACGACCGGGCAGGTGGGTGGTGTCACCGTAGGAGTCGTGCTCCGAGCCGTTGGCCACGTACGCGCCGGGCCCGCCCGGCACCGGCATGGGCGAGCGCTCCCACGCGTCGTAGCGCAGGTAGCCCTCGGGGCCCGTGTACACCTCGCGGCTCTCAACGGGGACGGTGCCCAGTTCCGGGCGTCGCACGTTCTGTGCCCGCTCGGCCAGGGAGTGCTCGGAGAGCAGGATCACCGGGCCTTGGTAGCGCTCGGCCCAGTTGAAGGCGGCGACGGCGGCGTAGAAGCACTCCTCCACCGTACCGGGGGCGATGACGGGCATGCTCGCATCGCCGTGAGCGGGCGAGATGGCCGTCAGCAGGTCCGACTGCTCCGTCTTGGTGGGCAAGCCCGTGGCGGGCCCGCCACGCTGCACGTCCACGATGACGCAGGGGATCTCCGCCATCCACCCCAGGCCGATGCCCTCGCCCATGAGGGTGAAGCCGGGGCCGGAGGTGGCGGTCATGGTCTTCTTGCCCGCGAAGCCCGCCCCCAGGATGGAGGTGACCGCCTCGATCTCCGACGAGCACTGGTAGGCAGCCTTGCCCTCGCCGGTGAGGTTGCGCTCCATGTAGACCAGGATGGGCGTGGCCGGCGAGATGGGGTAGCCGATGTACACCTCGATACCGGCGTGCATCGCGCCCACCGCCACCGCCTCGTTCCCCTTGATGAACAGTTGGGGATAGGCCGGCTTGTTGGGCGTGCCCAGGTCGGCGATGGAAGGCTCCTCGGCCAAATGCGCCAGCCCCAGATCCAGGGCCTGGTGGTTGGCGGCGATGATGGCATCGCGCCCAGTGAAGCGGTTGGAGACGAAGTCCTTGAAGTAGGCGAGCGGCATGTTGATGAGCTTGGACAGGCCGCCCATCACCACCATGTTGGCGGCGCGGGACTCACCCGTCTGCTTCGCCAGCTCGTCGAAGGGGACGGTGATGCACCGGTGGTCCTTGTCGGACGGGTCGGGGTGCACCGCCGGGTCGATGAGGATCACGCCACCGGGGCGGACCTCGGGCCGGTGCTCCTGGTAGGCGTAGTCGTTGAAGGCCACCAGGATGTCCACGGCATCGCCTGGGCTCTGAACGAGCTCACGGCCCACGCGGGCCTGTGTCCAGGTGGGGCCGCCGAGGATCTGAGAGGGGAACGTCGCGAAGGTCAGCGCGTGGTAGCCCACGCCGGTGGCCGCACGGGCCAGCATCTCTGCAGCGGTTACGACGCCCTGACCTCCTTCCCCTGCGAATCGGACGACGATCTCGCTCTGTCTGGCCATCGCCAGTAATCCTCCCGCTGGGCCCCGGATGTGCGACCCGCGCGGGCGTTCCCGGGCGGGCGTCTGCAGCCCGGCTAGGATACGCGTCCCCTTCGGGGGGTGTCAAAGCCTGGAGTGGCCGATTTCACGGGTCGCCGCTCCCCTTTGAGCCCGTGCCAGCGCGCTTTTGACACCCATTCTGGGGTCGATGTACTATGTCACGGCTCTCCTGCGTGCAGGCACGCCTGCCGCAGGCACCTGGCGCGGTGCATGAGCGTACCTCGTGGAGGATGGAACGGGCCCGGCCATGCGGCCAGGGGTTCGCGTTCGCCCAGGACGCCGCTTGCGCACCCGCCCCCGGTCCGCCGGAGGGCAGCCGGAGTACGGACGCACCGCCAGCGATACCCCCGCGGTGCGACGAACGGAGGGAGTGCATGGCGGACGTCGAGCTCAAGCGCGGTCTGCGTGACGTTTACTTCGAGAACACCGAGTCGTCCTTCGTCATCGGCGACATCGGGCGGCTCATCTACCGCGGCTACGACATCCATGACCTGGCGGAGAACGCCTCCTTCGAGGAGGTGGTCTACCTGATGATGCACGGCAAGCTCTCCACCAAGGCGGAGCTGGCCGACTTCGACAAGAGCCTCAAGGCCGCTCGCGCGATCCCCGCGCCGGTGGTGGAGGTGATCCGCCAGATTAAGGACGCCCACCCCATGGACGTGCTGCGCACCGCCGTCTCGGCGCTGGCGGGCTTCGACCCCGAGGTGGCGGACGTGTCCCACGAGGCGACGCTCCGCAAGGGCATCCGCATCAGTGCCCAGGTGCCCACCATCGTCGCGGCGCACCACCGCATCCGCTCCGGCAAGGACCCCATCGCCCCGGACAACTCCCTGGGTCACGCCGGTAACTTCCTCTACATGCTGCTCGGCGAGAAGCCCGACGCAGACACCGCTCGCCTGATGGACAAGGACCTGATCGTCCACCTGGACCACGGCTCCAACGCCTCCTCCTTCGCCGCCCGCGTCACTGCCTCCACCCTGGCGGACCTGCACGGGTGCGTGGTCACCGGCATCTCCACCCTCAAGGGCCCGCTGCACGGCGGCGCCGCCGAGGGCGTGATGAAGATGGCGCTGGAGATCGGCGAGGTGGAGAACACCGAGGCCTACCTGGCCAAGAAGCGCGAGGCCAAGGAGCGCATCATGGGCTTCGGCCACGCGGTCTACCGCGCCGAGGACCCGCGCGCCCGTCACCTGCGCGATGGTTCGCGCCTGCTGGCGGAGAAGAAGGGCGACCCCAAGTGGTTCCAGATCCTCTCCAAGGTGGAGCAGCTGATGCGCCCCTACGCCGAGCGGGGCATCTGCGTGAACGTGGACTTCTGGGCTGGGTCGGTCTACTACCTGCTGGGCATCCCCGAGGACCTGTTCATCTCCATCTTCGCCGTGGCCCGCGTGCCGGGTTACGCGGTGCAGGTGCTGGAGCAGCAGGACCGCAACATGCTGATCCGCCCGCAGCTCAACTACGTCGGTCCCATGGACCTCAAGTACGTGCCCATCGACCAGCGCGGCTAGTCGAGCGGTTCCCGCGAGAGCACCCAGGGAGGGAAGGCCCGGATGACCACGGAGAGCATCGAGCAGGCGGCGGCCGCAGCGGCCCAGTGCGGACACCACTGGGTGATCGAGAGCCCCAACGGCCCCACCAGCACCGGCACGTGCCGCAGGTGCGGCGAGATCCGCGAGTTCAAGAACTCGATCCAGATCACCTCCTGGGAGTCCGAGGGCAGCCACCTGCACCGCTCCCAGAACAACCGCTAGTCCCGGGCGTCTCGCCCATCATGACCGCACACCCGACGCCCCCGCCCCGCCCGGGGGGCGCCGGTGCCCCCCCCGGGTGCCCCACCCCCACCAAACCCCCCCCCCCCCCCCCCCCCCCACACCCCCCCCCCCCCGGGCGCCCCCCCCCCCCCCCCCCCCCCCCGCCACGCGCTT
>JAYQTA010000001.1:0-22141 GCA_038147155.1 Candidatus Australimonas brisbanensis | reverse complement strand
GTGCCCATCATCGAGGAGCGCAAGGTCGACCTGTAATACGCAAGCGACGGCCCCGGCATAAACCGGGGCCGTCGTGTCTTTACCACCCATCACCAAGGAGCGGCAGGCATGGCAACCCGGCAGATCAAACTCGGCGTCATCGGCGTGGGCGTGGGAGCGGCGGAGATGCTCCCCGCCATGGAGAGCGCGGAATACATCGACCTGTACGCCGGGGCCGACGTTGACCCGGACGTGCGTCGCCGCTTCGGCGAGCGCTACCCCAACGCCAAGGTATACGCCACCGCCGAGGAGCTGGTGGCCGACCCCGACGTGGAGGCCGTGTGGATCTCCACGCCCAACCGCTTCCACGGGCCCATGACCATCCTGGCCGCCAACCACGGCAAGCACGTGGTGGTGGAGAAGCCCATGGCGCTGAACATGGCCGAGGCCGAGGCCATGGTGGAGGCGTGCCACCGCAACGGGGTGCACCTGGTCGCCGGGCACACCCAGTCGTTCCAGCCCCACTTCCGGCTGATGCGCCAGATCGTGCGCTCCGGTGAGCTGGGGGCGCTGGGGGCCATCAACGCCGTCTCCTACACCGACTGGGACATCCGCCCCCGCACCGCTGACGAGCTGGACCCCGCCCAGGGCGGCGGGCTGGTCTACCGGCAGGTGCCCCACCAGGTGGACACCATCCGGCTCATCGGCGGCGGGCGGCTCAAGTCGGTGCGCGGTGCCTACGGACAGTGGATGAAGGAGCGGCCGATCCCCGGCTACTACGCCGCCTACATGGAGTTCGAGAACGGCGTGCCCGCCGTGGCGATCCACAATGGGTACGGCTACCTGATGATCTCCGAGTTCGCCCACTGGGGGCACTCGCGCGGCCCGCAGTTCACCGCCGCCGAGCGCACCGAGATCCGCCGCCAGATGCGCGCGGGCACCCGCAAGGAGGATGCCGAGAAGCTCTCCCTGCGCATCGGCGGTGAGCGTGAGCGGGAGATCTTCCGCAAGCCCGGCGGGTTCGCGGGCCAGGGCGTCATCGGCCCGTACGATGCGGGGCTGGTGCTGGTCTCCTGCGAGAAGGGCGAGATACGCCAGGCGCCCTACGGGCTGTACGTCTACTCCGACGCCGGGGCGCGGGAGATCAAGCTCTCCCGTGGCGCGGGCGGACGCGACCAGGAGCTGGTGGAGCTGTACAACGCGGTGGTGAAGGGCCAGCCGGTCTTCCACTCTGGCGAGTGGGGCATGGGGACGCTGGAGGTCATCATGGCCATCAACGAGTCCACCCGCACCCACAGGAGCATCGAGCTCACCCACCAGATGGAGATGCCGCAGGAGTATGATGCCGTCTACAAGGTGACTCCCGAAGAGGTGGTCCCCTTCAACGGGTAGCCTACGGCGACGATACACCCCCTCGCGGGGCTCGCATGAGCAAGGAGGCGCGCATGACCCTCTCCCTCTCCCACGGCGGCGGACAGACGGTCTACTCCTCCCCCACCCTCTCCGACGAGGCGTGGGTGGGCACCACCAACGGCATCGTGCGCATCCGCCAGACCGGCGGTGCGTGGGCGGTGGCCGGGCGCATGCTGGAGGGCAAGCACATCCACGCGCTGGTGTTCGAGCCGCGCTCGGGCACCTGGTTCTGCGGGGTGCGCAAGGACGGCATCTACGCCTCCACCGACGCGGGCAAGACCTGGGCCAGGCGCGATAGCGGCGTTGACCAGCAAAACATCTACTCCGTCTCGGCGGTAGAGGAGGGGGGGAAGGTGGTGCTGTACGCGGGCACCGAGCCCGCCCACGCCTACCGCTCCGACGACCTGGGCGCGTCCTGGCGCGAGCTGGGGGGCCTGCGGGAGAACGACATGAGCGGCTGGCGCTTCCCTGCCCCGCCGCACGACGCGCACCTCAAGCACATCTCCTTCGAGCCAAGCAACCCGCAGGTGGTGTACGGGTCCATCGAGCAGGGCGGGTGCTACCGCTCCGAGGACGGCGGCGCCACCTGGGCGGAGATACCCGGCATGTACGCCGACGTGCACCGGGTCATCATGACCCCCGCCGACCCGGCGCGCCTGTTCATCACCGGCGGCCAGGGCCTCTGGCTCTCCCGTGACCGGGGCGCGCACTGGGACAACATCTTCACCCGCGGCTCCGAGTACGGCGGCTACCCAGACCAGCTGGTGTACCGCCCTTCCGACCCGAAGACCATGGTGGTCTCCGCAGGCCGCAAGTCGCCCCCCGCCTGGCGCGAGGAGACGGCGCAGGCGCGCTTCTCCCGCACCCACGATGCGGGTGAGACGTGGACGGTGCTCACCGGCGGCCTGCCGCAGTACATGCCGCACTCCATCGAGGCGATGTGCCTGGAGGAGGCAGCCGACGGGGCCACCCAGATCCTGGCGGCCACCACCGGTGGGTCCGTGCTGTGGACGGGCGATTTGGGCGATTCGTGGCGCACCATCGTCGAGGGTCTGGCGCCCATCTCCAAGGGGCACCACTTCGAGGGGTTGGTGGGCGCTCGGGCATAGCGGGCCGCGCTGCGGCCCTGTCGGCACACAGGAGGCGGTCATGACCATCGGACTCTCTCACGCGGGACTGACGGCCCTCACGGCAGCCCAGCCCACCAACGAGGTGCTGGTGGGCACCATCGACGGGGTGGTGCGCATCGAGCGCACCGGCTCCGACTGGCGCGTGGCCGAGCGCACCCTGCCCGGCAAGCACGTCCACGTCCTGCTGCACGTCCCGGAGCACGGGCTGTGGCTGGCGGGCATCTCCCACGGCGGCATCCAGGTCTCCCGCGACGACGGCCACACCTGGGCCCCCTCGGACGCGGGGCTCACCCAGCGCGACGTCTACTCCCTGGCCGCCGTGACCAGGGACGGGCGCGTGCGCCTCTTCGCCGGCACCGAGCCCGCTCACTTCTTCGTGTCCGATGACCTCGGCGCATCCTGGAGCGAGCGCCCGTCCTTCCGTGAGGTGGACATGAGCGGGTGGACCTTCCCCGCCCCACCCCACATCGCCCACCTCAAGCATCTCAACACCTCCCCCGCCGACCCGGACACCATCTACGCCTCCGTGGAGCAGGGCGCGCTGCTGCGCTCACGCGACGGGGGCGAGTCGTGGGAGGAGGTGCCGGGGATGAACGCCGACGTCCACCGCACGGTGATTCCCGCACAGGACCCGGACCGCATCTCCATCACCGGCGCCGGCGGCGTGTACGTCACCGAGGACGGTGGTGACCACTGGGACGTGTGGGTGCCCCGCGAGGACCCGGTGGGCGGCTACCCCGACCAGATGACGCACCTGCCGTCGGACCCGGCGGTGATGTATGTGTGCGCCGGGCGCAAGACCCCCCGCTGGTGGGGCAAGGACGGGGACGTGGGCACCCGCATCTCCCGCTCGGCGGACGGCGGACGCACCTGGGCCCCGCTCATCGACGGGCTGACCCACTCCGTGGAGGCGTTCACCCTGGAGGAATCGCCCCTGATGACCCAGATCTTCGCCGCCACCACCGGCGGCGAGGTGTACTGGAGCGCCGATGCCGGAGCCACCTGGGAGGCCGTGGTGACGGGGCTGGCGCCGGTGAGCAAGGGCGGGCATCATGAGGGCATCACCGCCGCCCTCAGCGGCCGGTAGCGGGGAGGGGCAGTGAGCGAGACATCGGCCGATGAGCTGACCCTGGACGACTACCTGCGCGTGCCCTACCGGCTGCTGGTGGAGTCGTTCGAGGGGCCCGACGGCGACTGGCACCGGCGCGCCTCCTACCCGGAGTTGCCCGGCTGCTTCGTGGAGGGCGATGAGGTCGTGCGCATCATCGACGAGGTGGACGCCCTGCGCGTGCGGATGATCACCCGCATGGTCGCCGACGGGGAGCGCGTGCCCGTGCCGCGCCCGCCCCTGCGCACCGGCCCCACGGTGCGTGAGCAGCGCCGCCTGGAGTTCGCCCGCTACCTGGTGGAGACGGGGCGCCTCAGCGAGGACGGGCAGCCCGCGCAGGACGCCTAGCCGGCGTAGAGGCCGCTGGCCCCGCCGGCCACCCCCGCCACCCACGTCTCGTCCAACGGCAGGCCGAACATCTCCGCGCGCATGCGCAGACGCTGCTCGCACACCTCTCGCAGCATGCCCAGCACGCTGGCCCACTCGGCCTCCGTGCTCAGGTCGGCCACCAGCCCACTGGCCCCGTGCTCGGCGTGCTCCAGTTCGTCCTGGTAGACCACCTCGCACGCCTGGGCCGCGCGCGCGTCGGCGGGGCCGCCCGTGGCCCTGCGTCCCTCGGCGAACAGGGAGGAACCACCCCCCTCGGTGAAGCCCACCGCCAGCGCGCCCAGATGGGCGTCGCGCTCGCGGCAGGCCCGGCGCACCTCGGCCAGGCGCTTGTCCTGGGCTGGCTGCCAGCCCTTGATGGACGCACGGTCCATGGGCTCCCCCGTGATCTCCTCCAGCGCATCGGCGAAGAGCCGGTAGTGGGTGAACTCCTCCCGCAGCACCCGCAGGTCCCGCTCGAACGCGGCGCGGTCCGCCACGGTGCGCACCCCGTCCAGGCGCGAGCGGATCCCCTCGATCATCTCCATGATGATGCCGCCGCTGCCGGGGAACAGGCCCGAGCCGTACATCTCCTTGAACACTTGCACCCGCAGCCAGCGGGCGTGCTCATCGGCCGTGCGCGAGCGGGAGAAGAAGGCGCGGGCGATGGAGGCCTCCGCGGCCCAGAACCGCTCTGCGGTGGCATTCAGTTCCGCCGTCAGTTCAGACGTGCGCTGCGCGTCCATGGGGGCCTCCGGGGGGGTGCTTCGCCGTGAGGCTAGCGCGCGTGCAGGGCGCAGGCAAGCGCACAGCCGGAGAACGAGAGAGGCGGGGCGCCCCCCCGGGGGGGGGCCGGCGGGGGGGGGGGGGGGGGGGGGGGGGGGTTGGGGGGGGGGGTGGGGGGGGGGGGGGGGGGGGGGGGGGGGGGGGGGGGGGGGGGCGGGGGGGGGGGGGGGGGGGGGGGGGGGCGCCCCCCCCCCCCCCCCGCGCCCCCCCCCGGCCCCCCCCCGGGGGGGGGGGCCCCCTCCTGTGGGTCAGCGGGATGTGCCTACTTCTTGAGACGGGGGATGAAGTCGGCCATCTTGGACTTGCCCCCCACCTTGTCCAGCGTCGCCTGGAAGGTGTCGTGGATCCACGGGTGCTCGTCCTCGTACTCGATCTGGTTGCCGCCCAGCTTCACGGAGATGTCGGCCTCCCCCTCCATCACCACGCCCAGGGAGAAGTCGTAGCGCTGGGAGCCCCAGCGGAAGGCCAGGTAGCGGGCCGGGTCGTTGCCGCCGTTGAAGTGCTGGTGGAACCAGCCGTTGGGCGGGACCACCATGGCGCCGGGCTTCCAGTCCACGCGGATCACATCCTCCGGCACCTTACCGGAGTCCGGCCAGAGCAGCGAGTAACCCGTGCCGGAGATGATGATGACGTGGGCGCCGGGGCCGTGCTTGTGGGCCTTCTTGTAGGTGCCCACCGGGAACTGGGAGACGTGCGCCGCGTGGGTGTTGTGGGCCAGCTCGAACATCACCGAGGAGCCACCCGCGCCGCGCTCCTTCCAGGTGAAGGTCTGGAACGTCTCGATGTCGGGGATGAAGTTGGTCTCCCACACGTTGACCCGGCCCGTGTAGCCGGTCCACATGCGGCCCTCACCCTGGTACTCCCGCGTGTCCGTGATGCGGTCCTCGAACACGAAGGGGTTGTTGAAGATGAATTCCTCGTTGTGGAAGTAGTTCATCAGCAGCGGGGCGGTGGTCACCGCCAGGAAGCGGGCGGGCTCGGTGCCCGAGGCGTTCACGTGCTGGTGCCACTGGTTCAAGGGCACGGAGAACACGGAGCCTGTCTTCCACTCGAAGGAGGAGGGGTTCTTGGGGTCGCCCACCAGCGTGGCGCCGCGCCCCGCGACCACCAGGATGTCCTCCTCGAACATGTGCTTCTCCGGGGCCATCTTCTTACCCGGCGGGATCTCGGCGACGTAGGCGTCGTTGGTCCGGCCGGTGCCGTCCAGGTTGATGTAGGTGCCCAGGCAGTCCATGCGGGCCCAGGGCTTCACCGGCACGGTCTTGAGGTCATCGATGGCGAACCCCGTGATGTTGGGGATGCCCTCACGCTTGATGAACTCGTCGTACCAGTACTTCTTGGTGATCTGCTGCTGGTCCTTCTTGATCTCTGGCCTGGCGCTCAGGTCCGGCATGCTCGCTCCTCCTCCAACCCCCAGCGGGGCGGTTCGATCTCTCAAAACCGGCGCGCGCCCGGTGGGGCGCGCCTCACCCTTCTACCATCGGCCCCCAGGAGCGTCAAGGAACGGGGCACGGGGGTGGTTCGCTTGACGTCGCGGGCCCGCTCGGCCATCATCGGGGCACCCGGAACGCGCGCGCGAGCCTCATCGGAGGGCCACCCGGCCCCCGTTCGGCGCGCTCGCGAACCCGGCACTCCAGCCCACGGCAGGTTCACCCATGCACGACGATCCCTTCGAGCACGGTCATTACGGCGAGGACCTGGAGGCCGTCTTCGGCTCCATCGCCGACGACGGGTTCCCCATCAACCCGGACTGGCTGCGTCTGACCAGCGTGGGCATCGACATCGGCTCCTCCACCTCCCACCTGATGTTCTCCAAGCTCATCATGCGCCGCCGGTCCACCGAGATGTCCTCGGCATTCGAGGTGGTGGCGCGCGAGGTGATCTACCGCTCCCCCATCCTCCTCACTCCCTACGCCGACCCGGACACCATCGACGCCGACGCGCTCGGTGATTTCGTGGCCACCTCCTACGTCGAGGCCGGGCTGGAGCACGACGACGTGGACACCGGCGCGGTGATCTGCACCGGCGAGGCCGTCCGCAAGCACAACTCCGAGGCCATCATCCGCGTGCTGGCGGAGAAGGGCGGCAAGTTCGTCTGCGCCACGGCCGGCCCCAACCTGGAGGGCATCCTCGGGGCCCACGGCTCCGGCGCCGCGGAGCGGTCCAAGAAGCTGCGCGCCGGGATGAACGTGGACATGGGTGGCGGCACCGCCAAGATCGCCATCGTCCAGAACGGTCAGGTCACCGACTCCATGGCCATCAACGTGGGCGCGCGCCTGATCGCCTGGGACAAGGACAACGTGGTCACCCGCGTGGAGGAGGCCGGGCGCGTGGTCGCCCGCGCCATGGGCCACGAGGTGAAGGTGGGCCAGGTGATCAGCGAGCAGGCCAAGGCAGACACGGCGGACCGCCTGGCCGAGGTGCTGTTCGACGCCATCGGCCGCAGGACCTACTCGCCCCTCTCCTCCGAACTGCTCATCACCACCCCCCTGGAGTACGACGGGCCCATCGACGAGGTGGGCTTCTCCGGTGGCGTGGCCGAGTACGTGTACGACTACGCCAAGGAGGACTACGGAGACATGGGCCCGCTTCTGGGTGCCGCTGTCCGCAAGCGCCTCCCCTCCCTGGGCATCCCCCTGGCCGGTTCCGCCGAGCGCATCCGCGCCACGGTGATCGGCGCCTCCCAGTACACGGTGCAGGTTTCCACCTCCACCGTCTTCGTCTCCAACCTCTCGCTGCTGCCGGTGCTGGACCTGCAGGTGGTGCCGGCCTACCTGCCCGAGAACCCCAACGACCTGACGCGCGAGTCGGTGGACGCGGCGATCGCCCAGGGCTTCGAGCGCTTGGACATCGCCCACCACGACCTGGGCCGGGCCATCGCCCTGGCCATCGTGGGGCCGGTGATCCCGACGTACGACTCCATCAAGGCGCTGTGCGACGGGATCTACGACGCCCTCAAGCCCCTCTCCGACCACCCGTGGTCCATCATCCTCTCCGCCGACGTGGCGGGGCTGGTGGGCTCCATGCTCAAGCAGGAGTACGACGTGGCCCAGGACGTCATCGTGGTGGACGGCATCACGGTGGGCGAGTTCAACTTCGTGGACCTGGGCGAACCCATCGAGTCCGTCGAGGCCGTTCCGGTGGTGGTCAAGTCCCTGGTCTTCGAAGGCTAGGTTGAACGTCCCTACAGGCAAGGGAGGGGCCGGGTGGGCGCGTCGAGCGCTCGCCCGGCCCTTCTACGGTTGGTGGGTGGTGCTGGCCGGCTCCCTGAGCCACGGCACCATCGCCTCCTCCTTCACCTTCACCTTCGGCCAGTACCTGCGCCAGCTCCAATCGGGGCTGGGGTGGAGCGTGGCCGCCATCTCGGCGGTCTTCTCCATCTCCCAGCTGGTCCAGGGGCTCATCAGCCCGGTGCAGGGGGCCCTCATCGACCGGTACGGCCCGCGCACCGTGAGCCGCGCTGGGTTCATCCTTCTCTCCGCCTCCTTCCTGCTCCTCTCGGCCACGCATCACTTCTGGGTGTTCATCGTTGCGGTCATGGGCCTGTCCATCGGCGCAGGCCTCTCCAGCTTCCTCACGGTGAACACGGCAATCGCCCGCTGGTTCCGGCGCCGCCGCGCGCTGGCCATGGGTATCGGCTCGGTGGGCCAGGGCGTGGGCGGGGCGATAGCCCCCATCGTGGCCTGGTCCATCGTCACCCACGGCTGGAGGCCCACCGCCTTCGGCACCGGGCTGGCGGTACTGCTCCTCGGCGTGCCCCTGGCCCAGCTGCTGCGCGGGCGCCCCGAGGACTACGGCATGCGCCCCGACGGCGATGCCGCCCCGGTGGAGGGCCAGGCCCCCCGGCCGGGCACCGTGGACACCGACCACGACTTCACCGTGCGGGAGGCCCTGGCCGACCGCTCCTTCTGGTTGGTGTCCATCGGTCACGCGCTGGCGTTGGTGTCGGTGTTCGCGGTGATGGTGCACATCGTGAATCACCTGTCCGGCTCCCTGGGCTGGAAGGAGACCACGGCCCAGGGCCTCTTCAGCGTGGTGACGCTCACGAGCATCCTGGGCCAGGTGGGCGGCGGCTGGCTGGGCGACCGCTTCTCCAAGACGCGACTCGCCGCCTTCTGCATGCTGGGCCACGGGAGCGCCATGCTCATCTTCGCCTTAGCCGAGAGCACCCCGCTCATCGTGGGCGCGGCGATGGTGCACGGGCTGGCGTGGGGCGTGCGCGGGCCGCTGATGATGGCCATCCGCGCCGACTTCTACGGGCGCCGGTCCTTCGGCACCATCATGGGCTACTCCAACATCATCGTGATGATGGGCCCGCTGGCGGGCCCGGCGATCGCCGGGGCCCTCTACGACGTGCAGGGGGACTACCGCCTGGCGTTCCTGGTGGTGGCGGGCATCGCCGCCGCGGGGACGGCGGCCTTCGTGCTCTCCCGCAAGCCCCCCCTGCCCGCCCGACTGCGTGAGGCGCAGCCCTAGGGGGCCAGCGCCACCTGCGCGGCGGCGATGGCGTATAGCGGCTCCAGCGCATCGTCCAGCACCTGCGCCGCGACCCGCACCGCTCCCGTCCCTGCAGCGCGCACCCGCGCCAGCACACCGTCCACGGGGCCGGAGGGGTCAACGCCCACACGCGCCAGCGCCAGCGTGAGGCCGCCTTCCACCGGGACGGCTTCGGCCAGCGCGCCGGGGCCCAGCACATCGCCCGGGGCCGCCAGCGTCAGCACCCCTTCGCCGTCCAGCGTGAGGCGCAGCTCCACCGCGCGCACCGGCAGGCCTGCCGAGTCCATGATCACGGTCAGCACGCCATCAGCGACGGTCAGCGTCACTGAGGGGCCACCGTGCTCCGCTAGTGCGTCCGGACCGCCCGGGGTGGGGGCTCCTCCCACGCCCAGGTTGTGGTCCGGACGCAACGTAGCGGTGGCCGTGGCCGTACCTTCGCCAGCACAGGCCACCGTCAGCAGCAACAACAGTCCCGCAACCAGGGCCCTGGCGCCCGCGGAACGCGCTGTAGCGCTCATGGGCAACCCCGACCAGCGCCAAATCACGCAGGCCAACGGCCCCGTCGCCGTCCACATCGGCGCGCGCATCGTTCGTGCCGTAGGCAGCGGCCACCGCAGCAGCGTCGGCGCCGTCCACGGCCCCATCGCCGTTCACGTCGGCCCAGGGCAGTAGGCCCAGATACGCCACCAGGGCATCACCCAGCCCGACCTGAGCGGGGGAGCCATCGGCCCCACGAACCAGCGCGCCGCGCACGGACAGCCGCACCGGGAGTGCACGCACGCCCTGGCGGGGCGTCAGCACCAGAGTGCCCACCGCCCCTTCCTGCGCGGTGCCGGTGGCAAACACGCCACGCAGCACCGCCTCGCCGGTCCCCGCCACCTCCCAGTGTAGGCCTGCGGCGGCCTCGCTCGCCTCCGGGTCAACGCCCAACGCGTTTGCAGGAAACCGCACGGTGAACGCAGCGGAGGCCACCCCATCAGCATGCGAGAGGTGCACCGCCACCCGCACCGGCCCCTCCGGCGAGGGCGCGGCCTCCAACCACACGCGCACGGCGGCGGGCCCATCCACAGGCGCCGGTGTGGGCGTGGGCGTCGGCCCGGTGGACGTGGGGGTCACCAGGGAGCCGAGACGTGGCGGCGTGGGCGTGGGCGTGGGGGGGATGAGGGTGGGCGTGGGGGTGGGCGTGGGGGGCGGCACGTAGGTTCGCACCTGGAGCGCCGACACCTCCGGCGCAGTGTGCGCCGGGACGTTGTTCGTGGGCCCACCGGTGCGGGAGTGGAACCCGACAGTGAGCGAGCCGCCGAACACCTCCAGCGGCTCGCGCGTCACCGTGGTGGCGGTGTTGGGCGTGACGGCGTGGCGCAGGATGTCGAAGTCGTCCCAGGCCAGCTGTCCATTGACGGTGATATCGAACACCCGCACGCCGGTGCCATCGTTGCCCCGGAGCGTCTCGGCGAAGTGGAGGGTGAGGGCGTAGACCCCATCAGGCAGGTCGAATCGGTAGGCGTCCATGAACGCACGACCGGTGGAGTACAGCGGGTCGTCGATGGTGCCCTGGATGTCCAGAGTGGGGTTGGCGTTGAGCCGGTCGAAGCCCACCGAATCGCCATCGTCCACGTAGCCCCAGCCCCCTGGGGTGTAGGGCTGGTCCGCCAGCCACACCTGTCCCTGCGCATCGAGGTAGTCAGTGGAGCGCGCGCTCACCAGCAGAGGAGCGAAGTCCTGCGCCACGGGTGCCGTGCTGGCTGCGCCTGTCCCAGCCCACGCCAACGCTGCAAGCATCGCAGCCAGAGCCAGGGGGGCGGCGGTGGAGGTGGAGGTGATGGTTCTCATAGGCCGCAGGGGCATGCCCCTACGACCTTTGTACTCGCCCACTGAGCGCACCGCCACGGGCTGTGGCTGGGCACCTGACCGTCCTTTCGGGCAGCGGGACTAGGACGCGCCCGCCCAGCCCACGCCGGACAGGTCCACCATCACCCCGTTGGGGCCGGTGAACTTCACCTCCACGTTGGCCCCCCGGCCCTCCAGCGCCTCAGGGTGCTGGGCCTGGATGGGGTGGAAGCGGGCTCCCGCCTCCTGGATGCGCTCGATGCCGCCCTTCAGGTCGTCCACGCCGAACCCCAGGTGGTGCAGGCCCGCGTAGCGCGGGGCACCCTCCACCGTGGCGGCCAGTTCGTCCTTGAACCGCAGGATGGCGATGTTCACGTGCCCATCGGTCAGGTAGTAGCCGTCGGCCAGGGGTGAGTCCACCCTACCCGCGTCCTCGAGACCCAGCCCCTCGCGGTAGAAACGCGCCGTCGCCTCGGGGTCATCCGTTGCGATGGCGATGTGACGCAACCGTGCCATGGCGCTCCTCCCGGCCCCTGTGGGCCGCCGTGATGGCTGGCAGGCTAGCACACCGAACGCAGCGGGGCCCCCGTTACCGGGGGCCCCAGATGGGAACACAGTCAGGGACGGAAGGGCTACCAGGTCGCCTTCATTACGTCCTTCACCTTCTGGTCGTTGAGCCAGTCAGCGTCGGTGGGCAGTATCACGTCGCCCGCGCGCACTCTGTAGACCTTGCCGTTGGCCGCGGCGTGGGGCGCCTTGCCCTCCGCCAGCTCCGTGGCCTCGCGCAGCAGGCGCCGGCGGGTCTTGATGATGCCCACGTCGGTGGTGCCCAGGTGCTCCATCTCGCGGGGCTCGATGCGCCCCATGGACTCCTGCACCGAGTAGTCCTCGTCCGCCAGAATCGCGATGCCGGTGAAGTTGATCTCCTTCTGCATCCGGCGGTCGATCAGGTAGTCGTTCTCCTCGTTGCGCACCGGGCGGTGCTCAGGGCCAGGCAACACCTCGGAGTGGATACCGTAGCCACGGTTCCACAGCGCGCGGTCGGCGCGGGGGATGGGCCGGTCCACGTTCCACACGAAGGACCACCGGGCGCTGGTGCCGTCGTCCAGGGGCACGAAGGCGTGGACGAACTTCTGCTTCGGGTCAGACGGGGGCATGGTGTAGAAGGGGAGCAGGAACAGGTTGTAGCGCCAGTAGTGGGTGCCCTCCCCCGTCTCGCGCCGCGCGCCCGTGGCCACGCCGTAGTCCGTGTCCTCAGCGAAGAACTTGGGGTGCTGGTCGCGGGCGTGGTAGAGGTCGCGCAGCTTGCCCGTGCGCTTGCCCTCCGCCTTCCAGGCGTCCGTCATGCGGTAGGCATCCAGCGAGGAGTGGAGGAAGTTGGAGTGGGCGGAGTCGATGCCGCCCTCGATGGCCTGGGCGAAGTTGCACTCCTGGCGGTTCCAGGAGATGTACTGGTGCTCCGCCGGCACGCGGAAGAACTCGAAGTCGGGGAACTCCGGCTGGTTGGCCGGGTCGCCCATGTAGGTCCACAGGCTCCCGCCCTTCTCCATCACGGGGTAGGCGGAGATCTTCACCTTGTTGCGGTAGTTGGAGTCCTCGGTCTCCGTGGGCATGTCCACGCAGTTGCCGTCGATGTCGAACTTCCAGCCGTGGTAGGAGCAGCGGATGCCATTCTCCTCGTTCCGGCCGTAGAACAAGGAGGCCCACCGGTGCGGGCAGTTGCGCTGCACCAGGCCCACCTTCCCGTCCGTGTTGCGGAAGGCGAGCAGGTCCTCGCCCAGCAGGCGCACGCGCACCGGCTCGCCGTCAGCCTCGGGGATGTCGGTCGAGAGGAGGAAGGGCATCCAGAAGCGGCGCATGTATTCGCCCATCACGGTGCCCTTGCCCACACGGGCCAGTTTCTGGTTCTCCTGCACGCTCAGCATGGCGCTCGCCTCCAGTGACGGATTCGCCGGTCACCCGGCGCGCCAGGGATGGCCTCCCCGACGTTGGTTGTGCCAGGCTAGCGAACTATGCGTGCAGTGAGCGTGAATGCCCATGGGGCGGGTGTGAAGGGAGCGTGAAGGGGCTGCTCAGGAGCGCGGCGCCACGGGCAGCGCCACGAAGAAGCGGGAGCCCAGATCCAGTTCGCTCTCTGCCCAGATGCGCCCGCCCATCTGCTCCACATAGGTCTTCACCAGGTAGAGGCCCAGCCCCGTTCCGCGGATGCCCACGGTCTCCTGACGCTGGATGCGCGGGAACGGGCTGAACAGGGTGCGCAGGTCCTGCGGGCTGATGCCCATGCCCTGGTCCTCCACGCACACCCACGCCTCGCCCTCCACCGCGTCCAGCAGGCGCACGCTCACCTGCCCCCCGTCCGGCGAATACTTGAGGGCGTTCTCCACCAGGTTGGTCAGCACCTGGCGCAGCTTGTGCCGGTCCACCTGGGCCAGCAGGTCCGCCTCACCCTCCACCGTCACCCGAGCGCGGGCGGGGGCGTGGCTTGCGGGTCAGCCCTCAACCAGCGGGCCTGCGGGGCCTTGAGGCGCCCTCGCACTCGCCGTAGCCTGATGGTGCCGGGTCGACCATCGAGGTGCGCCATGCCCAACTCGTCTCCCTCAGGCTTCCTGCTAGCGCTGGCAGGCCACCTGCGCCGCACGGGCGTGCGCGGGGTGCTGGTGCTGGTGCCGCTGGCGGCCACCTACCTGATCCTGCGCGTGGCCTTCAACGCGCTGGATGGGCTGCTGCTGCCCCTGTTCACCAAGACCCTCGGCATCTCCTTCCCCGGCGTGGGCCTGGTGGCGTTGGTGGCGCTGGCCTACGTCCTGGGGCTCATCGCCTCCAACGTGGCGGGCCGGTGGGTCATCCGCGGGGGGCAGCGGGCGCTGGGGTTCGTACCCCTGGTGAGCTTCGTTTACGGGAGCCTGCGTGACCTGACCGAGGCCTTCGCCGGTGAGCGCGAGGACGGCTTCAAGCAGGTGGTGCTGGTGGAGTACCCCCGCGCAGGAGCCTGGGCCATCGGCTTCCTGACGGGCATGACCACGGCCGCAGCCGGGGAGCGCATGGCGGTGGTGTACATCCCCTCAGCGCCCATGCCGCAGACCGGTTGGGTGGCCATCCTGCCGCTGGCGCAGGTGCGCTCCTGCGGGCTCACCGTGCCCCAGGCCATGCAGGTCGTGGTCTCCGGCGGCATCGCCGCCACGCCCGACATCCGCATGGGGCCCGCGCTCACCGAGACGCGCTAGGCGCCGGGCAGGGCGACGACCCGGCTCACCGTGGTGCGCTCACGGATGGCCTTAGGCCCCGCGTACTCCGGCGAGTCGTACCAGGCGTGCAGCGCCTCCAGCGAGGGGAACTCGATGACCACCGCGTGCACCCCCGGCCCCTCCCCCTCCAGCACCTCGGCAGCGCCCGTCCGGGCGATTACCTTCCCGCCGTACCGCTCCGTGGCCACCCGCGCACCGGCGCGGTACTCCTCGTACCCCTCAGGGTCGCGGATGTCTATCTCGGCGAACAGGTAGGCAGGCATGGCAGGCTCCCGTGCGGTGTTGGGGGCGATGGTAGCAGAGGCACCCGCCTAGGGCTGCCCGTACAGCAGCCAATAGGTGCGCGTCACCGCATCGAGCTGGCGGATCAGCTCATCCACGGCCTGCACCAGGTTGCGGTACAGCGTCGTGGTTGCACCCGGTGGCAATGCGCACTCCGTGGTGGGTGAACCGCAGTATTGCAGCAGCAGCGCCGTCACCGATGCGCGTTTGGCCTCCAACTCACGGTTGAGCCGGGCCATCTCCGCACGCAGGGCCGCCTCGCTGGTGGGGTCCACGGGGGCGTCGGCGTGGGCGTGGGGCGCGCCGTAGGCGTGGGGCGCGGCGGGAGCGGCGTGGGCTCCTGATACGACACGCAGCCCGCGAGCGCCGCCAGCGTCAGCGCCGCCAGCCAGCCCACCGCCCTGCCACCCGACGCACGGCTCATCAGACCCACGCCACGCTCCCGGCCCGCCTGCGGTGCGCCACACCGCCATCGAAGGGCGCGCGGGGTTGGCGGTGCCAGGCATCACGGGTGCGGAAGCAGACGGGTGGCGCACAGCCAGAGGCCCCGCCGTGGGCGGGGCCTCTGTGGTTGGCGTGCGGTTCGCGGGCCCTAGCGGGCTACCACTGGACGAACATGGGCATGTACCCTTCAGGGGGACGGAAGTCTACTCGTAAACATCGCCACGGAGCCGCTTCCGAGGCGCAAAATGGCCCGGTAATGAGCGCACTATTTAACGGCAAAACTTTCCGGCCAAAGGCGCCCTCTCTGCGCGCCCAATTAGAGCCCCAGCCCGCCAAGCGACGGGGTGACTACATTGAGGTCAGCGACGCCTGGGTAAAGAGAGAGGGCCTCGACTGGCGCGTGGCATACCGGGTCCCCGTCTGGAACCGTGTCATCTGCGGCAATGAGAAGTGCGAGGGGCGCGTATCGGGCCGGGGAGGCGCCGAGCTAGGCCGCGTCGGGCTTTCGTTCGCGTACGCAGGCGATGGCCACGGTGGCCTCACCCCCACGTGGTTGCCGCACTTCGTCTTCAATTGGGGGTACAACTTCAACGCGAACCTGGGCCGGTGGACCGTGAGCGCAGGTGCTCGCGCTCGCCGCGCACGAATCATCGAGCAAAGGGTTAAGGAATCCGGCGACGCGCGGGCGCTACCCAAAGAGATTGCCGTCTGGGGCCTACCGGCAGAATGGGGCCACAATCCGAACGCTACGCTCAACCTCGACGCCCCCCCGCCGGCATACGGAGGGCGGAAGCTCATCTCCCCGGTAACGTTGGAGCGGTCGAAGTATCGGCCGGCTATCGTGGAGTGTTGGTGGTGCGCAGTGCCGCAGGTCATCGACGTGGACCTGTTTATTGACGTCCTGGATATGACCAACGCCGGCGCGAGGGCCAAGTCAGACCGCAGCGGCCGTCCCGCTCTGGAGATGGTGTTGGGCCAGTACATGGCGCCGCCCAACGCGTGGTGGGAGGACCAGGCCCACTACGGGACGCTGGACTACGTCCTCTACGACACGCTTCATATCGTCTACGACACACAGATAAAGGCGGCCGCGACCGGCATCCTTCAAGGCATGAGGCCGGACGGCTTCAAGCCGGAAGGCTATCTGACGCTGAACCCATGGGACCTCGACCCGACCGTGGACATCCCCCACACCGGGAAAGTGGTGGGCGGATGACCCGGAGGACGGGGCGCTGGATAGAAAAGAAGAAGACATGGCGTAGCCCCGCGGGGGCCATCGTCATGATGCACCGCCGCTACCGGCGCGGCACGCCCCCTGCCCGACCCCCGAAACACAATCACCGCTTATAAAACTCGTAATCGTCCGCGCGCTGAGCCTGTTCTTCGGCAATGTAGCAAGCCACGAACTCCTCGTCCGGGAGGTTGTCACAAGGCCCGGGGCCTGGGTTGAGTCGGCTAGCAACAATGACCAGTACCAACACCCCCCCCAGCGCAATCGCACCCCATTTGAGAATTTGGCTACTGTACTTGAACGACAAATACCAACCTGCCGCCGCTATGGCGAAGAAAAGAAGAGCGACTGGCAAGAAAGCGATTTGCATCTCGGACATTGCCGGATCTCCAAAGATGAAAAAATAGTTGGGCGAATTACTCCAAACAACTCTCGGGTAATCGTTCCTGGAATACGGCTTGCTTGTAACAAATACCTGGGTCGCCATAGTCATAGACGTTGGAGGCATTTCCTAGGTCACAGTAGCTAAGGCTTAGGCCACTGGGTGGGACACCACCAGTAATGCTTTCTGCAATTGAGCCCACGCACCAATAAAGTCTTTGGATGTGAGTAGGCACGTTTATGGTCGAGTCTGGCGGGAGTTTGCGAACTAGATTCATTTCCAGTTCGTCATGTATCTCGCCAATATATGTAGCAGTTTGACTCTCCAAAGCGACAACTTCCACATTGAGCCGGACGGCGAGCTCAAAAAGTTGCTCCTCGACAAGATTGATTCTTACCGCAAGCTCCTCAAGCTCGGTACCCATCTGATTGGTGGTAGCCAGAACCTCTTCGCGGGCGATAGACCTGGTTTGCTCCTCAGTTAGCCGCTGACCGCAGCCAACCAACACCAGGGCAAACATGATAGCAAGGGCCAAGTACCTCATCGCTCCCTCCCAGATGAACCGATGGGGGAGTTATACACGATTGGGTAGCCATCACCGGAGAGGAACAAGGCCCGCACCCACCGCACAACCTGCCAGGCCCCCTGCCCCACCCCGCCGCCGCCGCATCTGAGCGCCCGCTCGCGCCAGGGCGAGCGCCATCGTCCGCCCCAGACCACGGGGGCTCCCCGCTCCCGTCACCAGCGCCACCCTGCCTGTAAGCATCTGTGCCATGGGTGCCCTCCTGCCGAGCTAGGGTGCAGCCGTAACAGAGCGGTAACGGGGCCGTAACACCGGCTCAACACCCCGGAGCGATGATGGTCTTGCCGCACAAACAGACCGGTCAGGGGTGCAGCGATGGGGACGGGCCTGAGTTTGGTTCTGCCGCTGTATGCGGCCATGGCGATTTTGGCCATCATGCTATTGATGGCGGTGGCGACCGGGCAGACCAGCCTGCGTCTCACCGGGCGAGGGGGACGATGAGTTACCCGCACAGCCAGAGGGCGCGGCTGATTCGCAAACGCCCCAACGACCAGCTAGGGCTGGTGGTCACCGCGGGGCCGCTGAGCGGCGAGCGGCTCTAGCGCTTCCTGGCAATAGGTAGTTGCAATCCGAGTACGGCGGTTGCACTATGGATTAACTTCGAGCACCGCTCCACCAGAACCGCTTATTCCTCCAGTATCTGAACACATCACGAAAGATTACTAGGACAGAACTCTTTTCATATAAATAGAGAAACCAATGAATAGTGATAAAAAAGTGGCAAACACTGCAGGGGCCAAGACGATGCGAAATGGACCAGAATATTCATTAAGTATTTTGTGGGACCAATATTTTTGGGAGCATGCTTCGCGCATTCTACTTCAGACCCGTTTATGAGGACATGGTTTGGGGCATCATTGGTATTTTCTTTATTAGTTCTCATTTCTCATTTTGCTACCGACTATTATCAGAAGCGTGATTGGAAGGAAAATGACGAAAAACTAAAGCTCCGCAACGAGGAATATCGAGATTCCCACAGCGATAAAAACTGAGGGAATACGCATCATTAGACGGGCATACACCCAGGGGTAGGTCAAGGCAAATACCGAGGCGGCGGGGTGAAGCCATGACCGAAGAAGAAACGAAGCTTGCTCACATCGCACAACCTGCCAGGCCCCCTGCCCCACCCCGCCGCCGCCGCATCTGAGCGCCCGCTCGCGCCAGGGCGAGCGCCATGGTCCGCCCCAGGCCACGGGGGCTCCCCGCTCCCGTCACCAGCGCCACCCTGCCTGTAAGCATCTGTGCCATGGGCGGCCCTCCTGCCGAGCTAGGGTGCAGCCGTAACAGAGCGGTAACGGGGCCGTAACACCGGCTCAACACCCCGGAGCGATGATGGTCTTGCCGCACAAACAGACCGGTCAGGGGTGCAGCGATGGGGACGGGCCTGAGTTTGGTTCTGCCGCTGTATGCGGCCATGGCGATTTTGGCCATCATGCTATTGATGGCGGTGGCGACCGGGCAGACCAGCCTGCGTCTCACCGGGCGAGGGGGGACGATGAGTTACCCGCACAGCCAGAGGGCGCGGCTGATTCGCAAACGCCCCAACGACCAGCTAGGGCTGGTGGTCACCGCGGGGCCGCTGAGCGGCGAGCGGCTCTAGCGCTTCCCTGGCAATAGGTAGTTGCAATCCGAGTACGGCGGTTGCACTATGGATTAACTCGGAGCACCGCTCCACCAGAACCGCTCTCTGAAGCCCAGCGCTGCCGGGCCTCCACAGAGAGGGGGCATGGTGAGCGTTGTGCCCAAAAACCCTCTCTCGTCCCCTGAGTTTCGCAAGATGCGCGCCCGCGCTGGCGGGCTAGCCACGGCCGCCCTCCACGACCCCAGGGAGTACACGCTCCCGGCCCGTGCGGCTCGGTGGGTCTCCTTGTTCGATGCCGTGGACCCAGACCGCTCGCTCACGGAGACCGAGCGGCTTATCCGCGCGCTCCGGCTTAAGCAGTCACAAGGTGCCGCCGCCGCCGCGCGCGCCCTGGCGCGGGACCTGCGCGCTGACATCCACTCGGAGAGCGGCGATGAGTAAGCGCCGCCGCCCCTCCCCCATAGCCGCAACGTGCAAGGTCGAGAACGACGGCGCGTATGACCCGGAGGCGTGGTTCGTCCTTCTGACCAAGCTCTCCAGAATCTTTGACGTCCCCATGCCCGGCATCCCCCAGGCGCCCCGATCAACAACGGGGGTGAAGCCATGACGCACCAGTGGCCGGGCCTATCCGCCGACCATCAAGCGCAGCTTGAGGCATCCGGCATCACTGAGGAGGTGGCCGCCGCCCGCGGCTACAAGACGGTCAATGAACCAGACGAGCTAATGGCCCTGGGCTTCACCAAGTACCAAGCACGCCCCGGACTGCTCGTCCCCCGGTGGAACGTATGGGGGGAGCAAGAGGGTTACCAGCTTAGGCCGGACCGGCCCCGCAACAATTCGGCGGGCAAGCCCATCAAGTACGAGACCCCTAAGGGTCAGCGGAACATTTGTGACATCCCTCCGGGGATGCTTGAGAAGGTGCGCCAGCCCGAAGAGGCCATCTTCATCACCGAGGGGGCAAAGAAGGCGGACGCTCTCGCCACCCTTAAGCTCCCCGCCATATCGCTCGCCGGGGTGTCTTCTTGGCGAGGCAAGAACGAGGCCGGCGGCCACACCGCCCTTACTGATTGGAGCGACATCTCCATCAAGGGGAACGTGTTCGTTCTGGCCTTCGACTCGGACATCCTCACCAAGCCCCAGGTCCACCGGGCGCTCACCGAGTTACGCGCATATCTCATAAGAAGGGGAGCGTACTTAGTCAACGTCCTGGTCATGCCGGACGCGGACGATGGGTCGAAGTTAGGCGTGGATGACCATATCGGGCGCGGGGCCACCGCCCAGAACCTCAGTGAGTGGACCCAGGGGGAGCTACCTTCCCTAGCCCGCCCATTCAAGAAGTACGAGAGAACCGATACCGGCAACGCCGAGCGGTTCGCTGACAAGTACCGCGACCTGGTCGCGTGGGTGCCCAACTGGGGGTGGGTTAAGTGGGATGGCCAGCGGTGGCAACGTTGCGAGGACGATGCCCCCATCAAGCTCCTGGCCCAAGAGATGACGCGCGACATGTTGCGCGAGGCCGCGGACGAGGGGTCTCAGGAGGAGGTGAACAAAGCCGCCCAGTGGGCGATGCAGTCCCAGAGCGCCGGGAAGGTCAGCGCGACCGTCGAGCTTGCAAAGGGGCGCCTACCCAAGCGCGTCGAGGACTTCGACCGGCACCCCATGTTGCTCAACGTGGCAAACGGTGTACTCGACCTTGAGACGGCCTACATCGACCCCCAGACCGGGCGGCTAAAGGTTGAGCTACTGCCCCAGGACCCGAGCTACTACCTCACCCGAATCGCACCAGTGGAGTACGACCTGGACGCGACGGCCCCGGGCTTCGAGGCGTTCGAGGAGCGCATATCAGGCGGGGATACGGAAGCTCTTGGCTTCAAGCAGACCTGGTTCGGCTACTGCCTGACCGGGCAGACCGGTGAGGAATGCTTCGTCCTAGCACACGGTGCCGGGCGTAACGGCAAGAGTACCGAGATTCGCGCAGTGATGGCGGTCATGGGCGAATACGCCGCCACCGCGGACATACGTACTTTCTCCCACCGTGAGAATGACAACGGCCCACGCAATGACATCGCCCGGCTTGCGGGCGTCCGGTTCGTGGCAACCCAGGAAGGCAACGAAGGGACCCGCCTGGACGAAGGGCTCATCAAGAACCTCACCGGCGGCGACGTGATTACGGCCCGGTTCTTGCATAAAGAACATTTCGAGTTAAAGCCTTCGTTCAAGATTCATCTCGCCAGCAACCACCGGCCCAACATCAGGGGCCAGGACGAGGGCATCTGGTCGCGTGTCCGTGAGGTCCCCTACCCGGTCACCATCCCGCCGGAGGAGCGGGACCCGCACCTGAAGGAGAAGCTAGAGCGAGAGTTACCGGGCATTCTCAATTGGATGCTCCGCGGGCTTGCCGCCTGGCGCGAGGAGGGCCTTAGGGCCCCGCAGTCGGTGGCAGCGGCTACCGCCGACTTCAAGCAATCGTCGGACCCCATCGCCGATTGGTACCAGGCCCGCGCGGTGCGCGTGCCGATGGTCAATACGCCCACTGCCACCCTCTACCAGGACTTCAAGTTGCACGAGGAGGCGGAGGGCAACGACCACCCCATCAGCGTGAAGAGGTTCTCGCAGCTACTCACCAACCGCGGGCATGAACTGACCCGTGTCGGCGCCGGCGGTACCCGCGCGTTGAAGAATCTCCGGCTGCGGCAACCAGGCGATGCCCCCTCACTGACGGATGATGTGTCAGCCGACACGACTTCCGGGGTTCTTACGCGTAGGGAGGAGATAGCAGGAGATACCCAAACCTCGCGTCTGTATCTGTCAGTGCGAGACGCGGACAGGGCCACGGCGCAGGAAACGGGCGCCGACACATCTGTCAGTACCGACGCATCGAGGCCATCGGCTGACACATCCATGGTGAGGGAGGTGTTTTGATGGCGCCTCTATTGCCCTACGACTTCATCCTCGAACTCCGGCGGGCGGGCGTCCTCGTGGCCTACCTCCCGGTCGAAGGCGAAATCGAGACACACATCCCATCTGATAAGCCCCTCACTGAGTCTCAACGCGAGTACCTCAGGGCAAACAAGCCCGAGCTACGCCGTGCGCTGGAGCTCATGGAGGAAGGCTGGGCATGCCGCAGGTGCGGGGGCCGGCGTTTCTACACCCACCCCGCCAGGCCCTCCGCCGAGGGCCCCATGCCCCCCGTGTGCGCTCAATGCCACCCTCCACTGAGCGAAGTGGGCATGGACCGCTGCGCTCATCTAGCCGAGCAACACATTTATCCGGCCGAGTGCGC